>JBKQRV010000136.1:0-112353 GCA_052143835.1 Alphaproteobacteria bacterium | reverse complement strand
TCAAGGGGGGAGGGGATATCTGGGCGACTTCAATATCTTTCCCCTCCCCCTCGAAGGGGGAGGGTGGGGAGGGGGTGACGCGCGAATTTGTGAGATCTGGCACTTGCGCGCGGCTGGGCATTGCCGCGCTGTCAACCTTATGACGCAGCCGCGCGCCGACGCGGTCGGCCGGCGCCCGTCGGCTGATAGAAGACGCTGATCTCGGCGAGCGCCTTGCGGCAGGCTTCGGCGGCATCCGCCCGCGCGATCTCGTAGGCATCGAAGCCGCAGCGGTGCATGAAGAGGAGCTGATCGCGCAGCACCTGGCCGACCGCGCGCAGCTCGCCCTTGTAGCCGTAACGCTCGCGCAACAGGCGCGCATAGGAGAAGGCGCGCCCGTCGGTGAATTTGGGGAACTCGAGGGCCACGAGCGCCAAGCGCCCGACGTTTGCGGCGATCGCTTCCGGGTGCTGGCCCGCCTTGAGCCGGACGCCGAGGAGCCCGGCGCGATCCAGGAGTGCCTTCTCTTCGCGCTGCCAGCGCTCGAGGCTGACGAAGACGGGCCCTTCGGCGGGCAAGGGCTCGTCGTCGGCGAGCAGGCGCCAGCGCTCCTCCGCGACAGCACCCTCTTTAATGAGCGGCATAGAGCTTATCCTTGAACGGCTGCAGCCCGACGCGGCGGTAGGTGTCGATGAAGCGCTCGCCGGGCTTGCGCACGTCGAGATAGGTCTCGACGACGCTCTCGACCGCATCGACGACCCCTTCGCTCGAGAAGGCGGGACCGACGAGCGCACCGAGCGAGGCGTCCTCCTCCGCGTGGCCCCCGAGCGTCATCTGGTAGAACTCCTCGCCCTGCTTATCGACGCCGAGGAGGCCGATGTGCCCGACGTGGTGATGGCCGCAGGCGTTGATGCAGCCGGAGATCTTGATGCGCAGCTCGCCGATCGTCTCCTGGCGCTCGAGATCCGCGAGGCGCTCGGCGATGCGCTGGGCCACGGGGATCGAGCGCGCGTTCGCGAGCGAGCAGTAGTCGAGGCCCGGGCAAGCGATGATGTCGCTCGCGAGCCCGATGTTGGGCGTGGCAAGGCCGAGCGGGACGAGGGCCTGCCAGAGCTCGTAGAGATCGCTCTGCCGGACGTGGGGGAGCACCAGGTTCTGCTCGTGCGTCACGCGAATCTCGCCGAAGCTCAGGCGCTCGGCGAGATCGGCCAAGGCCTCCATCTGGTCGGCGCCGATGTCGCCCGGCACCTCGCCGATCGCCTTGAGCGAGATGTTGGCGATGGCATAGCCCGGCTTGAAATGCGCCGCCGTGTTGTGCCGCAGCCAGCGCGCGAAGGCCGGATCGGCACGCCGCTTGGCCTCGAGGCTGGCTGGCGGCGCTCTGATCTCCTCGTAGGCGGGGGGCGCGAAATGGGCACGGATACGCGCGACCTCGGCCTCGGGCAGCGTGAGCGCACCCTCCTTGATCGCGGCCCACTCGGCCTCGACGAGGGCGGCGAATTTCTCGATACCGAGCTCGTGCACGAGGATCTTGATACGCGCCTTGAAGAGGTTGTCGCGCCGGCCGAACTCGTTGTAGACGCGCAGGATGGCCTCGAGATAGGAGAGGAGATGCTGCTCCGGCAGGAACCGGCGCACGGTCTTGGCGATGAACGGCGTGCGTCCCTGGCCGCCGCCCACCGCCATCTCGAAGCCGATCTCGCCCGCGGCGTCCTTCCTGATGAAGAGGCCGATGTCGTGGGTCTTGACCGCGGCGCGGTCGCGCTTGCCCCCCGTGAGCGCGATCTTGAACTTGCGCGGCAGGAAGGAGAACTCCGGATGCAAGGTCGACCATTGCCGGATGATCTCGGCATAGACGCGCGGGTCCGCGATCTCGTCGGCGGCGACGCCGGCGTACTGGTCGGCCGTGGTGTTGCGCAGGCTGTTGCCGCTCGTCTGGATCGCGTGCATCTCGACCTCGGCGAGCTCGGCCAGGATGTCGGGCACCTCCTCGAGACGCACCCAATGGAACTGGATGTTCTGGCGCGTGGTGAAATGGCCGTAGCCCCTGTCATAGACCCTGGCGACGCGCGCGAGCTTCCTGAGCTGCCGCGCGGAGAGCACGCCATAGGGAATGGCGACGCGCAGCATGTAGGAGTGGAGCTGCAGATAGAGCCCGTTCATGAGCCGGAGCGGCCTGAACTCCTCCTCGCTGAGCTCGCCGGAGAGCCGCCGCGCCACCTGGTCGCGGAACTGGGCGACGCGCTCGTCGACGAGGCGCTGGTCGAATTCGTCGTAGCGGTACATGGCTCAGGCGATCTCCCTCGTGCGCTGGTCGCTGCCGGCGGCGACCGTTGGGCCCTCCGCGCGGATGCGCTCGCGCCGGCGCGCGGGCGTCAAGCGGCCGCTCTCCTCGACGACCTCGATGAGGTAGGGCGCCACCACCTCGTTCGCCGCGGCCGAGCGCTCGGCCGCCGCCCAGTGGGCCTGTGCCGCGGCCGCACTGCCGGCCAATTGCGCGTCCTCGAGGCTCTCGCTCCAGTCGCCCTCTCGGAGATAGACGGTGCGGCCGTCGTTCAGGCGGTTGGCGGTGACGATCTCGAGGCTCATTGGGGACTCCTCAGGCGTTGGCCGCGAGTGCTGGGGCATCGCCTTGAGCCGCTCTCGCGAGCGCTGCCGAGATGCCCGGCACGACCTCGACGGCAATGCCGCGCGCGCGCAAGGCTGCGAGCTCCTCGCCCCCGCGGCCGAAGACAAATGGATCGCCGCCCTTGAGCCGCACCACGCGCTTACCTTGCCGGGCGAGCTCGACGAGGAGCGCGTTGATGCCGTCCTGGCTCAAGCCGTGGCGGCCCTTGGCCTTGCCGACATAGATGCGCTCCGCGTCGCGCCGGGCGCGCTCGAGCACGCGGGGGTCGACCAGCCGGTCGTAGACGATCGCGTCCGCCTCGCCCAACAAGCGATGGGCGCGAAGCGTCAGGAGCTCCGGGTCGCCCGGCCCGGCGCCCACGAGGTAAACCATGCCGGAGCTGCCCCGCGCGCTCCCGGCGCGGTTGATGAGCGCTACCATGGCGGCGCGCGCGCCCGCCTCGTCGCCCGCGAGCATGGCATCCGCGACCGGGCCCCTCAGGCAACGCTCCCAAAAGCGCCGCCGCGCGACCGCCCCCGGGATCGCGGCCTTGGCGGCAGCACGGAATTGCCGCGCCAGGCCGGCGAGACGGCCAAGGCCGGAAGGCAGGAGCCTCTCGATCGCAAGCCTGATCTCGCGCGCCAGAAGCGGAGAGGCCCCGCCCGTCGAGATCGCGACGAGCACGGGCGAGCGGTCGACGAGGGCGGGTGCGATAAAGCTCGAAAGCTCGGGCCGGTCGACGACGTTGACCGGCACGCCGGCCGCCTGGGCCAACGCGGACGCGCGGCGGGCAAGTGCCTCCTCCTCGGTCGCGACGACGGCGAGGGCTTGGCCGAAAAAATGCGCCGGCAAGAGCGGGCCCGCGAGATGCCGGATCCTCCCCGCCTCAGCTGCCGCGCGCAGCTCCGGGACGAGCCGCTCGGCGACGACGGTCAGCACCCCACCGGCCCGAAGCAAGAGCTCGGCCTTGCGCAGTGCCGCCGCTCCGCCGCCGACGAGGAGGCAAGGCCGGCCCGCGAGTTTCAGAAAGAGAGGGTAGACGTCCATGGGCTCGCCTCTCAATCTGCCGTGTGTTCGGGCCCACGGAGGTCGTCCGTGGCGCTTTAGCAGGGCTCACGCGGCTGCAAGCTGCCCGTCAAATCCCGCGGGTTCGCGCACTCGAACCAAGCTCGGCGAGGATCAAATAACACCAAGCCGCTGCAAATTCGCAATCTAATTTTCTCACAGATAAATGTCAATTATCTGTATAACACATATCGAAACTGTTCAATTTGCTCCGAACGCCACCTCACGGAGCCGCTGAGCCTTTCAGGCGGTCTTGGGGCGATGAATTTCCGGCTTGGTACCGGAGTCGGCGGCAGCGGGGGCGGGCTTGCCCGTCCGCGGCGGCCGATGCGCGTGCCGGCGGGCCGGCGCGTGGCGCCGCTTTTGCACCTCGCCGCGCTCCTCCGCGCGGGCCTCGAGGAGCGCCTTGTGATAGGCCAGCACCAGCTCGTGCACGTCGACGACGCCGACCATGCGCATGCTTTCTTTGTCGCGCACCACCGGCAGGTGGCTGCCCATGCGCGCCTCCATGAGACGGATGGCGCGGCGCGGATCGTCGCCGGCCTCGAGGTAGACCGGATGCGGATCGGCGATGTCGGCTGCGATCACCGGTACGCCGCCGGGGATCACGCTGTCGGCCATGGGGGCGAGATCGGCGACGCTGATGACGCCCTTGAGCCGGCCTTCCTCGTCGACCACGAAGACGAGGCCGTAGGGTGCTGTGCGCAGGGCCTCGACCACAGCACTCATCGGCGCCTCGGGCGGCAGCGAGGTGTAGGCCCGGCGCATGAGATCGGCAATCGGGATGGAGCTGAAGATGCTGATCTCGCGTCCGCCCCTCAGGTTGATGCCGCGATGCTCGAGCTTCACCATGTACATCGAGCGCCCGAAGGTCTCGCTCACGATCAGGGAGGAGATCACCACCGCGATCATCACGGCGAGCGTCATGGCGTAGTCGCCGGTCATCTCGAATATGATCAGGATGGTGGTGATGGGCGCTCCCAGCACCGGACCGGCCACTGCCCCCATGCCGACGAGCGAATAGGCGCCGTGGCTCGAGGCGAAATCGGGCATGGCCTGGGAAGCCACGAGACCGAAGGCGCCGCCGGTCATGGCGCCGAGGAAAAGCGAGGCGCTGAAGTCTCCCCCGCCGAAGCCCGTGCCGATGCAGATCGAGGTCGCGGCGGTCTTGGCCACCACCAGGCCGATCATGAGCCAGAGCGGCAGCGTGCCGAAGAGCGCCTGGTCGATCGAATCGTACCCCACCCCCAAGACGTGCGGGAAGGCGATGGCGATGATGCCGAGCAACAAGCCTCCGCAGCTCGGACGCAACCAGCGGGGGATGGCGAGACGCTCGACCACGCGCTCGACCAGCTGGGCCGAGGTCATGAAGCTCAGCGAGACGATCGCGCAGACGATGCCGAGCAAGGCAAAGGCGAAGAACTCCCAAGGGCTGACGATCTGGTACTGGGGCAGGATGAAGGAGGGGAAATCGCCGTAGTAGAGCCGGCTGATCACGGTGCCGATCACCGAGGCGACGACGAGCGGGGCAAAGGTGCTGATGGCGTAATTGCCGATCACGACCTCGAGCGCGAAGAAGACGCCGGCGATGGGCGCGTTGAAGGAAGTCGCCACCGCGGAGGCGACCCCGCAGCCGAGGGCCGTGCGCAGCATTGCAGGCGGCAGCCGCATGCGCTGGCCGAGCCAGGAGGCCATCGTGGCGCCGAGATGGATGACCGCGCCCTCGCGGCCGACCGATCCGCCCACCCCGATCGAGGCCGCATTGGCAACCGCACCCGCGAGCGTCGCCCGCAAGGAGAGGCGGCCGCCGCGAAGTGCCGCCGCCTCCATCACATCGGGCACGCCCTGGGGCCGGCGGCCCGGCACCACGTAGCGGACGTAGAGGCCGATCAAGAGGCCGCCGAGCGTAGGTGCCAGCAGAATGCGCCACCACGGCAATGTGCGGGCAAAATCCAGCACGTGGGGGGAGTCGAAGCCGAGGGCGATAAGCTGGACCAGGCTGATGAGGCCGCGGAAGCCGATGACTCCGAAGGCGCCGAGTGCGCCTATGACGAGCGCGAGGAGCACCAGGAGGAGCTGGTCGTTCTCGATGGCCCGGCGGAGCCGGATCATCCCGCGGAGAAGCGCACGGCGGTTCGGCATGGGCTCAACTACTCGGCATCATCGCGTCCTCGGGGTGCCCGCCGGCGAGATCGTCTCGCGCGTCAATTGCCTCGCTGGGCCCGTCCGGACCCCTCGACGCGGACCCCGATCGCGACGTTGGTCACTGCATCGCAGCCATGTCGAAACGGAATGCCATCTCTCCACACACCCAGATCACGCCGGCATGCTTCCAGGATTGCCCGCCCCCAACACAGCGTCTGCTCTTTAGAATACAATATTACGCCGATTTCAAGGCTCGATTTCCACTTCATCGCCGCAAGTATTACGCGGCGGCCGACTTTTCCCTTCCTGGTGCCTTCTCGGCACAGTCGGGCGACCCGCCGCTTGCGGCGGCGCCCGCCCTGCCGTAAAGGCTAGGCCAGTGCCATCGCCCGCCCTCCCGGTCAGAGCCTTGAGCGAAAGCCCCGCCAGCCGTCCCCATACCCGCCGCCCCCTGGTTCTCCTCGCCGTCATGCTCGCCATGTTCATGGCCGCGGTCGAGGCCACCATCGTGGCCACCGCCATGCCGACCATCATCGCGGACCTGGGCGGCTTCCAGCTCTTCAGCTGGGTCTTCGCAATCTACCTCCTGACCCAGGCGGTCTCGGCGCCGATCTACGGCAAGCTCGCCGACATCTTCGGCCGCAAGCCTTCCCTTTACGCTGGCACGGCCCTTTTCCTCTTGGGCTCGCTGCTTGCCGGGTTCTCCCCGAGCATGCTCTGGCTCATCTTCTTCCGTGCGCTTCAAGGCCTCGGCGCCGGGGCCATCCAACCGATCGCCACCACGATCGTCGCCGACATCTACACCCCGGAGGAGCGCGCCCGGGTGCAGGGCTATCTGTCGAGCGCTTGGGGCATCTCGGCGGTGATCGGACCGGCACTCGGCGCCGTCTTCGTTGAGCATATCGGCTGGTCCTTCGTCTTCTGGATCAATCTGCCGGTCGGCGCCGTGACGGTCGCCCTACTCGCCCTCTTCCTCGACGAGGGAGAACTGCACAAGACCCACCAGATCGACTATATGGGCGCCCTCCTTCTGATCGCGGCTACCACGGCGCTGATGCTGGCCTTGATCCAGGGCGCCATCCTGCCGTATGGCGTCGTCGCCGCCCTTGTGCTTTCCGCTAGCACCCTTCTCGCCCTCTTCTTCCGCATCGAGCGGCGCGTGCTCGAGCCGATCATGCCGCTCTCGCTCTGGCGCATCCGGGTGATCGCGACGGGCAATCTCGGCCAGCTCATCACCGGAGCGGTGATGATCGGGGCCGCCACCTTCGTGCCGACCTACGTGCAGGGGGTCATGGGCCGCTCGGCGACGGCGGCCGGCCTGGCGATCGCCGCCATGTCGATCAGCTGGCCCATCGCCAGCACGCTCTGCGGCCGTCTCATGGTGGCGACCTCGTTCCGCCTCACCGCGATCGTGGGCTCGCTCATCCTCGTGCTCGGCAGCGTGCTGCTGGCCCTTCTGACTCCCGAGCTCGGGCCCCTCTTCGCGACCGCGGGCTCGTTCGTCATCGGCCTCGGCATGGGCTTCACCAATTCGACCTACGTGGTCGCGGTGCAGACGAGCGTGGAATGGCGCCAGCGCGGCGCCGCCACTTCCTCGAACATCTTCATGCGCATGGTCGGGCAGGCGATGGGGGCGGCCCTTTTCGGCGCCATGCTCAACTACGGGGTGGTGCGCCAGGCAGGGGTCGATACCGACGTCGTCAATCGCATGCTTGAGCCGGCACTCCGCGCGGGCATCGATCCGGCAGTGGTCGACCGCGTCGCCCACGTCATGGCGGCCTCGCTTCACGACGTCTATCTGATCGCGACCCTCTTGGCGCTTATCGCCCTCGTGGTTGCCTTCCGCCTTCCCGGCCACCTCAATCCCAAGAACGCGCTCAAGGCGAGAGAGGCGGTTTAGGGGCTGAAGCGCTCTCGGGAGCTGCAATCCTTGTCGGCTTGGCCGGCGAAGGATCTGCGCCGCCAAGAGCGGCAATATCTCCTGCACACAAAAGAAAGGGGCCGCTCTTGCGAGCGGCCCCGGCAGTCGTTAGCGATCGTCGGCTTGGCTTAGTAATCCATGTCGCCCATGCCGCCGCCGGGCATCGGCGGGGCTGTCTTCTTCTCGGGCTTCTCCGCGACCATGGCCTCGGTGGTGACGAGGAGGCCGGCGATCGAGGCCGCGTCCTGGAGTGCCGAGCGCACGACCTTGGTCGGGTCGATGATGCCCGCCTTGATCATGTCGACATACTCGAGGTTCTGGGCGTCGAAGCCGTGGTTGGCGCTCTTCTGGTCGAGGAGCTTGCCGACCACGACCGAGCCGTCCACGCCGGCATTCTCGGCGATCAGGCGCACCGGGGACTGGAGCGCCTTACGCACGATCTCGATGCCGTGCTGCTGGTCGGAATTCTCGCCCTTGACGCCGTCGAGCGCCTTGCCTGCATAGAGAAGCGCCACGCCGCCGCCGGGCAACACGCCCTCCTCGACCGCGGCGCGGGTCGCGTGCATGGCGTCATCCACGCGGTCCTTGCGCTCCTTCACCTCGACCTCGGTCGCCCCGCCCACGCGGATGACGGCGACGCCGCCCGCGAGCTTGGCGAGCCGCTCCTGCAGCTTCTCGCGGTCGTAGTCCGAGGTGGTCTCCTCGATCTGCTGGCGGATCTGGCCGCAACGGGCCTGGATATCCGACTTCTTGCCCGCACCGTCGACGATGGTGGTCTCCTCCTTGGTGATCACCACCTTCTTGGCGCGGCCCAGCATGTCGAGCTTGACGTTCTCGAGCTTGATGCCGAGCTCCTCGCTGATGACCTCGCCCTTGGTCAGGACGGCGATGTCCTCGAGCATGGCCTTGCGGCGGTCGCCGAAGCCGGGCGCCTTGACGGCCGCGACCTTGAGGCCGCCGCGCAGCTTGTTGACGACGAGCGTGGCGAGCGCCTCGCCCTCGATGTCCTCGGCGATGAGGAGGAGCGGCTTGCCCGTCTGCACCACCGTCTCGAGCAGCGGCAGGATCGGCTGCAGGCCCGAGAGCTTCTTCTCGTGGATCAGGATGTAGGGATCCTCGAGCTCGGTGCGCATCTTGTCGACGTCGGTGACGAAGTAGGGCGAGACGTAGCCGCGGTCGAACTGCATGCCCTCGACCACCTCGAGCTCGGTGGAGAGCGACTTCGCCTCCTCGACCGTGATCACGCCGTCGTTGCCGACCTTCTTCATCGCCTCGGCGATCATGTTGCCGATGTCGCGCTCGCCGTTCGCCGAGATGGTGCCGACCTGCGCGATCTCCTCGTTGGTCGAGACCTTCTTCGAGCGCTTCTTGAGCTCGTCGGTGATTTTCTCGACCGCGAGATCGATGCCGCGCTTGAGGTCCATCGGGTTCATCCCGGCGGTCACCGCCTTCGCACCCTCCTTGACGATCGCTTGGGCGAGCACGGTCGCGGTGGTGGTGCCGTCGCCCGCCACGTCCGAGGTCTTGCTCGCCACCTCGCGCAGCATCTGAGCGCCCATGTTCTCGAACTTGTCGGGGAGCTCGATCTCCTTGGCGACGGTGACGCCGTCCTTGGAGATGCGCGGTGCGCCGAACGACTTGTCGAGCACGACGTTGCGGCCCTTGGGACCGAGCGTCACTTTGACTGCGTTGGCGAGGATGTCGACGCCGCGCAACAGACGCGTGCGGGCGTCGCCGCCGAATTTAACGTCCTTGGCTGCCATGGTTCCTTACTCTCCTTCTTAGGCGGCCCGCTTGGCCGATTTCGGGCTCTCGATGATGCCCATGACGTCGGACTCCTTCATGATGAGGAGCTCCTCGCCGTCCATTTTGATCTCCGTGCCGGACCATTTGCCGAACAGGATGCGGTCGCCGGGCTTCACGTCGAGGGGCACCCGCTCGCCCTTCTCGTTGCGCCCGCCCGGGCCCACGGCGACCACCTCGCCCTCCATCGGCTTCTCCTTTGCCGTGTCGGGGATGATGATGCCGCCTGCCGAGCGCTCCTCCTGCTCGAGCCGCCGGACCGCCACGCGGTCATGGAGTGGCCTGAACTTCATGTCCTACCTCCAACTCTCTGGAAAATATAAGGTTTCTCCCTGATAGCACTCTCTCACGAGGAGTGCCAGTCGGCTCCAATTTAGGCAAATCGGCAGATCGTTCAAGGGGATTCGGCGAAAAAATTTTGGCGGCGCGGGAGAAGGGGGCGGATTGGCCTTCCCGGCGCGTACAGCCTTGGCGGCCGCCGGTACGCGGGTGTAGGACTGAGCGCGGAGCCGCGGCGGCCCCGCAAGCGGTGAGGTGCCTCGACCCACGCCTCCCTGCAGCCGAGGCTCCGGCTCACGCACGGAGGCCCCATGAACGACGCTCCGCATTTGAAGCCGCTCGATTCCGCCATCGTCCCGCGCTTTGCCGCGATCGCCACTTTCATGCGCACGCCGGCGGTCGAGATTTCGAGCGCCCTCGACATCGCCCTCGTGGGCGTCCCCTTCGATCTCGGCACCACCTTCCGCGCCGGCTCGCGCCAGGGGCCTGCGCAAATCCGCGAGATGTCGCGGCTCATCCGCCAGATCAACCCGACGAACGGCCTGGCACCCTTCCGGCTCTGCAACGTGGGCGACGTGGGAGATGCGCCGGTGAACCCGCTCGATCTCATGGGCAGCATCGCGTCGATCACCGCGTTCTTCGAGCGAATCCACGCCGCGGGTGTCGCCCCCATCTCAGCGGGCGGCGACCATACCGTCACCTACCCGATCCTCAAGGGCATCGCGAAGGAGGGACCCGTCGGCGTCATTCACTTCGACGCCCACGGCGACACCCTCGACGAGCTCCTCGGCAACAAGGTCAACCACGGCACGCCCTTCCGCCGCGCGGTCGAGGAGGGGCTGATCGACCCCAAGCGTATGATCCAGATCGGCCTGCGCGGCACGCGCTACGGCGACGACGACCTCCGCTACGGCCAGGACACAGGCATGTGCATCGTCACCATGGACGATTACGAGGCGATGGGCCGCGCCAAGGTCATCGAGCAGATCCGCAAGACCGTGGGCGATGGCCCGACCTACATCACCTTCGATATCGACGGCCTCGATCCGGTCTACGCGATCGGGACCGGCGTGCCCGAGCCGGGCGGGCTCAGCATGCGCGACAGCCAGGTCATGCTGAGGAGCCTCGTCGGGCTCGACATCATCGGCGGCGACGTCTGCGAGGTCTCGCCACCCCTCGATCCGTCGGGGCACACGGCACTCAACGCCGCCAACCTGATGTTCGAGATGCTCTGCGTCACCGCGGACGCGGTCGCGCGGAAGAAGCGAGCCGGGCGGCGCTAGGGGTGCTCGCCGCCGCGCGCTCCCGGCATTATATGATGCGAGAGGGAGAGCGAGACCGGGAGGAACTAGGATGACGAGCGCGCTTGCGGCGAAGACCTGCACCCCGTGCCGAGGCGGCATCCCGCCGCTCGGCAAGAGCCAGTCCGAGTCCTATCTCAGGGAGGCGCCGGGCTGGACGCTCGTGGATGACGGCCGCCGCCTCGAGCGCCGCTTCGCCTTCAAGAATTTCAAGGAGGCCATGGATTTCGTCGCCAAGGTGGGAGCGCTCGCCGAGAGCGAAGGCCACCATCCCGACATCGGCTTCGGCTGGGGCTGGGCTTCCGTCTCCTGGCAGACCAAGAAGATCAAGGGCCTGCACGAGAACGATTTCATCATGGCGGCCAAGACCAACGCGCTCGCCAGCGGGTGAGGAGGAGCGTTTCGCACCGGCGCCTCGCCGGCCGAGCGAACGCTTCTCCGCTAGGCTCGCTCAAATGGGCTTCGCCTCATGGCGCCCCGCCTCGGGCGTCGGCGCGGCGGCTGGGGCGTCGACGCGCTTACCCAGCACCTCCTCGTTATCCTGGCCGAGCCGGGGTGCCGGCCGGTCGGCGTGCGGCGGGGCTCTCGAGAAGCGCACGGGAAAATCGACGCTCACGAGGCGGCCCTCGCTCGGATGCTCGACCCGCCGGAACATGCCGACGGCATTGAGATGCTCGTTCGCGAGGAGGTCCTCGAGCGTGTTCACCGGCATGCAGGGAATCTCGAGCTCCTTGAGCTCGGCGAACCATTCGGCGCGGGTCTTCCGCGGTGCCGCCTCGGCGACCACCGCATAGAGCCGGCCGATCGCGTGGCTGCGCTTCTCGGGATCGAGCACGGTCTCGTCGCTCGCCAGATCCTCGCGCCCGATATGGCGGAAGAAGCGCACCCAATGGTCGGTCATGTAGGGAAGGATGGCGATGTAGCCGTCCTTGGCCCGATGGGGCCGCCGCTCGGGGGCGAGCATGCGGACGTAGCCGGGAGGTGCCAGCGGGGGATCGAAGGTGGCGCCGCTCAGATGCTCGACGAGCACGAAAGCGGTGAGACACTCGAGCATCGGCACCTCGATGAACTGTCCCGCACCCGTGTGCTCGCGCTGCAGGAGGGCCGCCAGGATCGCATTCGCCGCATAAAGGCCGGTGACCTTGTCGGCGATGATGGTCGGCATGTAGCGCGGCACTCCGTCCTGCCCGTTGAGTGCCGCCAGGCCCGAGGCCGCCTGCACCACGTCGTCGTAGGCCTGGAGATTGCCGTAGGGCCCGTCCTCGCCGAAGCCCCAGGCGGCGCAGTAGACGAGCCTGGCATTGAGCGCCGCGAGGGTCGCGTAATCGAGGCCGAGCTTGCGGATCGCAGCCGGGCGCATGTTGTGGACGAAGACGTCCGCACTCTCGACGAGGCGAAGGAGGGCCGCGCGATCCTCGGCCTGCTTGAGGTCGAGCATCACGCTTTTCTTGTTGCGGTTGAGGTTGAGGAAAAACGGGCCCATGCCTGGGTGGCGCGAGACATCGATGTCGCGGCAAATCTCGCCCGCCGGCGATTCGATCTTGATCACCTCGGCGCCGAGGTCGGCCAGCATGAGCGTCGCATAGGGCCCGAGCACGACCGTGGTGAGGTCGACGACGCGGACGCCGGAAAGGAGCGCTCTCATCGCCCGGCGCCGAGCGGGGGGCTGTAGACGATGAGGAGCTCAAGCGCCTCGGGCCCCAGGCTCACCACCTCGTGCTCGACCCCGGGCGGAATGCGGATCACCGTCTCGGGCCCGCACTCCTCTGCCGCCGCCTTGCCGAGGCTCACGCGCGCGCGGCCCGCCAGCACGTAGACGACTTGCGCCTCGAGCGCGTGCTTGTGCCGCTCGGCGGTCCCGCCCGGCTCGAGCGTGCCATGCACCAGCTCGAAGCGGCCGTTGAAGCCGGAGCCCACGAGGCGGCGGTTGAGCGTGCCGCTGTGACCCGGCGGACTATAAGTCTCGAGCTCGCGAAGCCGCGCGATCTCAGCGTGCGCCGCGCTCGCAGATTGATCTGGCATGACAGTCATCGCGCACCCCGCATGACATAGGACAGTGGCGCTACTTGAGCCCGAAATAGGCGCGGCGCAAGGCGTCGTTCTCGTGCATGGCGGCAACCGAGCCGGCGAAACCGATGCGCCCGCCCTCGAGCGTGTAGACTCGGTCGGCGAGCTCGAGGAATTTGACGTTCTGCTCGGCGATCAGGAGCGAGAGCCCGCTGCCGCGGAACTGGACGAGCACGCGGATCACCTCCTTGACGAAGAGCGGGGAGAGTCCCGCCGACGGCTCGTCCATGACGAGGAGCTTGGGATCTCCGGCGAGCGCCTTGGCGATGCCGAGCATCTTGCGCTGGCCGCCCGAGAGACTGCTCGCGAGCGCCTTGCGCCGCTCGGCGAGGGCGGGAAAGATCGCGTAGAGCTCGGCCATGCGCGCCTTGAGCGCCGCCGCCGCCATGAACTGGCCGCCGATGCGGAGGTTCTCGTCCACGCTCAGGCCCGGAAAGCAGCCGGTCTCCGACATGTAGGCGATGCCCGCGCGCACGCGCCGGTCGGTGCGCAGCGTCGTGATGTCCTCGCCGCGGAAGCGGATGTCGCCGCGCCAAGCCGCAATGAGGCCCATTAGCACCTTGAGCAAGGTCGTCTTGCCGGCCCCGTTGGCCCCGAGCAGCACCACGGTTTGCCGCTCGGCGACGGTAATGCCCGCACCCCACAGGACCTGGACGCGGCCGTAGCCGGCCTCGAGTGCCTTTGCCGCCAAGAGCTCAGCCGCCATCTTCCGTCCCCAGGAACACCTCGACGACCTGGCGGTCCTTGACCGCATCCGCGAGCACGCCCTCGAAGATCTCGCGTCCGGCATTGAGCACGATGACGCGGTCGGTCACCTGGTCGATGAAGCCCATGAGATGCTCGACGACGAGGAGTGCGACGCCCCCGCGCGCGAGCGCCTTGAGCCGCTCCGCGACGCGGTCGAGCTCGGCCGGGTTGAGCCCGGCCGCGAGCTCGTCGACGCAGAGGAGCCGCGGGCCCGTGGCGAGCGCGCGCGCGAGGTCGAGCATCTTCTGCTGCACGCTGTTGAGCTCGGCGGCGGGCCGCGCTGCCTGGCCGTCGAGCTCGAGGGAGGCGAGCAAGCCGGCGATGTCGAAAGCAGCGCCATTCCGCCCGCCGTAGGTCGCCGCCACCTCGACGTTCTCCTTGACCGTCAAGGTGAGGAACGGTTTCGGCACCTGGAAGGTACGGTTGATGCCGAGATGGACGAGGCGGTGGGACTTGAGTCCGCCGATCTCGCGGCCCGCGTAGACGAGGGTGCCGCCGTCGGGCGGGTAGAGACCCGAGATGACGTTGATGCACGTGGTCTTGCCCGAGCCGTTGGGGCCGACGAGGCCGAGGATCTCGCCCGGCATGAGATGGAAATTGAGCCCGTCGAGGGCGCGGAAGGCGCCGAAGCGCTTGACCAGGCCTTCGACGCGGAGGAGCGGCTCGGCGGCGGCGGCGTGTGTGCGCTCAAGGGACATCGATGCCCCAGCGCCTGAAGAGCGAGACGAGGCCGTTCGGCAGGAACAGCACGAGGCCCACGATGAGCAGCCCGTAGATGAGCTGGAAATATTGCGGCGTCGAGATGCCGATCGTGTTGTAGATTCCGTAGAGAATGACGACGCCGAGGATCGGCCCGGTAACGGTAGCAATGCCGCCGAAGAGCGCGAAGACGATGGCGAAGATGCTGAAATCGGGGCTGAACACGGTCTCCGGGTAGAAGACCGAGACGTACCAGGCAAAGACCCCGCCGATGAGGCCTGCGACGAGCGCGCTCAAGAGCCAGGCAATGACGCGCCCGCGCACCACGTTGATGCCCGCCATGCCGGCGCTGATCGCATCCTCGCGGATCGCCTGGAGCGCGAGCCCGAAGCGCGAGTTGCGCAGATAGACGACGAGACCAAGCGTCAAGGCCATGAAGGCGACCGCCGTGCCATAGCTCAGATTGGGGCTGAATACGCCCGAAAGGCTGATGCCGTAAGGGCCGTTGGTGATGTCCTGGAGGTTCGGGTTCGAGACGATCTGGAAAACGGCGAGCGAGGCCGCGAGATTGGCAATGGCGAAATAAGCGCCCGAGAGGCGCAGGAGCGGCGTCAAGAGGAGGCCGAGGAGGAGTGCCGCGAGCGCACCCGCGCCGAGGGCGGGGAACGGGGTCATGTGAAGATGGATGACGGCGAGCGAGAAGCCGTAAGCGCCCGTGCCGAAGAAGCCCGCGTAGCCGAAGGGCAAGTAGCCGGTAAAGCCGTAGATGACGTTGACCCCCTGCGCCAAGGTCAAGAACACCACGAAATTGAAGAGGAGGAGCTGGTTCGAGTAGAGAAACGGCAGGAGTGCGGCGGCCGCCACCACCGGCACGAGGACGAGGAGCGCGTGGCTGAGTGCCCTAGGCACGGCGCACCTGCCGCCCAAGCAGCCCGCTCGGCCGCACCAGAAGGATGAAGATGAGGAGGAGATAGGGGAGCAGATTGGCCCAGGAGCTGAAGTAGCTCTGCATGAACATCAGCGAGATGCCGTAGACGATGCCGCCGAGCACCGTGCCGAGCGGATTGCCGAGCGAGCCGACCACGATCACGGCGAAGGAGGTGATGTTGATGTCGACGCCCATCGCAGGCGTCACGCTGCCGAGCATGAAGGGCGCGAACACGCCGGCCGTGGCGGCAAGCGCGAGCCCGATGCCGAAGGCGATCGCCGAGACCCTGTGCACGTCGATCCCCGTCGCCAACGCCTCCTCGCGATGCACCATCACGGCGCGCGTCAGATAGCCGATGCGGGTTCGGTAGAGATAAAGATAGATGCCGAGCACGGCCAGGCCGCTCGCGATGCCGCTCACGACCCAGGCGGCGGGGAAGCTCTGGCCGAGGAGCCTGACCGGTCCGCTGCCGAGCACGTTGCCGGGAATCGAGCGCTCGCTCGTCCCGAAGGCGATGGTGGTGAGCGCTTCGATCACCTGGGAGAGGCCGAAGAAGAGGATGATCGACAGCATCTCCGGATCCTTGGCGGTGAGAAGCCGCGGCACGAAGACATAGTAGAGCGGCAGGCCGACGAGCGCGAAGGCGGCGAGGATCACGAAGACGGAGACGAGCGGGTTGACGCCCGCGAGATTGAAGAGCCAGAACGCCGCGAAGGCCCCCAGCATCAGGAAATCGCCGTGCGCCAGATTGACGATGCGCATGACGCCGAAGGTGAGGTTGAGGCCGAGCCCGACCAGGCTGAAATAGAGACCGAACAGGAGCCCGGCGAGAAGCGTGTACTCGAGCATCGCTAGCGCTCAGAATCACGGGTACCTGATACACCCCCCACCCTAACCCTCCCCCTCAAGGGGGGAGGGGAAGTGCGTGGCATGGCAACAAAGTCCCCCTCTCCCTCGAAGGGGGCTCGAGCCGCAAAGCGGATCGAGGGGGTGGGGGTGACGCTCGAATTTGCGAGAGTTGGCACTAGCGCTCGCTCGCATTGGAGCGGGAGCGAACACGCCTCGCCGCCGCTCACTTCGCGGGATAGACCGGCTTCCCCGTCGCCACCTCGTGGGGGTAGACCACGACGAACTTGAGGCCCTCCTTGCCGTCGGACTCGATCTGGCCGAGCGGCGTGATCTCGCCGATCTGGGCACCCATCTCGTCGAGCTCGAAGGTGCCGTCGATGGTCTTGAGCTTGCCCGAGAGGCTGAAGATCGCCTTCCTGAGCTCGAGCTGATCGAGGCTGGTCGCGGCTGCGAGGGCCGACTCCAGCACCAGCCCCGTCGTGTAGCCCGCGACCGAGTTGAAGCCGAACTCGACCTTGGCGTCGGGATACTTCTTCTGCCAGGCTGCGTGGAACTCGGCGAGCGACATGCCGAACTCGGGCTTGTACTCGATCACCGAGGAGGGCACGTAGGTGAAGACGTGCTCGAGGCCCTTGACGCCCACATTCTTCTCGAGGAGCTCGGTCTCGAGGCCGGGATAGATCGCGAACAGCCACTTGAACCTGATGCCGCCGTCCTCGAGGTTGCGCAGGAACGAGATGTCGTTGTTGGGATAGCCGAGCTCGACCACGGCGTCGGGATTGGTCGCGCTGATGTTGTTGATGAGGACGGTGTAGCTCGTCGTGTTGGTCGGCACGCCCTGATCGTAGACGATGTCGACGGGCGCCTTGCTCTCCTTGATGAAGGAGCGCACCGCGTTCGCCTGCGTGCCGGTGAAATCGTTGGTCGAGTAGAGAATGGCGATGCGCTTGATGCCGAGCGCGGGCCCGTCCTTGGTGAGAAAGTCGGCGACGTACTTGGGCCAGATGGTCGAGACCGGATCGGACATCAGCGCGATGTAGGGATTGTCCTTGGTGAAGAAGGTGGCCCCGGTGCCGGTCTGGTCGATCAGCAGCATCTTGTGGTCGCGCGCGATGGGGACCGCGACCGAGGTGAGCACCGAGCCCGAATCCGAGACCAGGATGTCCACCTTGTCCTGGGTGATGAGCTGGTTGTAGAGCGACGCCGCGGTCGCCGTGTTGCTCTGGTCGTCGTATTCCACGAGCTTCAACGGAATCTTCTTGTTGAAGGTCTTGACGAACACCCCGCCCTCCGCGTTCTTCGCGTCGGCCCACAGCTTGAGCCCGTAGTGAACGGGCATGGAGATGCTGGCGAAGTTGCCCGAGGAGGCGTAAAGCGTGCCGAGCTTTATTTCCGAAGGCGCGTCGGCGGCGCGAGCGGAGGAAGTAATCGCGACAAACGATCCGATCAATACTCCGCATATCAAGCTGCGAATCATTTGTCTCCTCCCGTAATATTCTTAGTTTGCCGGCGAACCTTACCGCCCGCGCCGCACGGAGTCAACCGCAGCGCCGGGCTCGACGGGTGCTAGAATGGCGCCGACGCGCAACCACAGGCCCTGGGACATGACCGCCGAAAAAGCCCCTGCCCTCCTCGCCCTCGACTGGGGTACCACCTCGCTGCGCGCCTTCCTCGTGGCGGCAGACGGAACCGTCGTCGAGCGCCTGAGCGCACCGCGCGGCATCCTCCAGGTGAAAGACGGCGATTTCGCCGCCGTGCTCGAGGAGATCGCCGGCGCCTGGCTCGCGCGCCATCCCGAGCTGCCGGCGATCGCCTGCGGCATGATCGGCAGCCGGCAAGGCTGGCGCGAGGCGCCCTATGCCGGGGCCCCGGCCGGATTGGCGGAGCTTGCGAAGGGGCTCGTCTCGGTCGCAGGCCGCAACGGCCACCGCCTCGCGATCGTGCCGGGCGTTGTCTATCGTGCCGCAGCCGCACCCCCCGACGTGATGCGCGGGGAGGAGACGCAGATGCTGGGGGCACTCGACGACGTTCACCGCGCCGGGCCCACGGTCTTCGTACTGCCGGGCACGCACAGCAAATGGGCGATCGCGGAGGCGGGGCGTATCGTCTGGTTCGCCACCTTCATGACCGGCGAGCTCTATGCCGTGCTCAAGGCCGAGAGCATCCTCGGCCGGCTCATGGCGGGCGAGGTGGAGGATACGCGAAGCTTCCATCGCGGCCTCGCGCGCGCCGCCGATGCATCGCCGGCCGCGGGCGCCCTCCTCCACAAGCTCTTCAGCGCGCGCAGCCTCGCCCTCTTCGACGAGCTGCCCGCAACGGGGATCGCCTCCTATCTCTCGGGGCTTCTCATCGGCAGCGAGATCGACGAGGCGCTCGCCGCCGTCTCGGCACGGCTTGGCGCCAGGCCGCTCTGCGTCGAACTGATCGGCGAGGCGGCGCTTTCGCGTCTCTATCTCGCAGCACTTGAAGAGCGCGGGATCGAAGGTCGCCTGGCCGAGCCGGATGCGACGGCCCGCGGCCTCCTCGCGATCGCGCAAGCGGCAGGATTGCTCGGCTGAGAAGACACAAGCCATGAGTGGGTTGCGCGAGCTCGCGACGGAGCGGCTGCGTGTATGTCGCCCTCAGGGAGCCGACGTCAGCTCGAGCCGTCGTTCGATCCGCTCGACGCCTTCATAAACGAGATCGAGGCGCCGCGACAGGCTGGCATATTGCTGCTCGAGGATGCCGAGCGGCACCTTGACCTCGCGCATATCGGTTCGCAGGCCCGCGAGGTCGGCGCGGATCGCACGAAGATGCTCAAGCACAAGGTTTTCGGGCGTCTCAGCCATAGACCAAGCATAGGCTCGGCGAAGCGCCCCGTCGAGCGAAGCGCACGCGCAGTCTTGGCCTCTGACGCGCCTCACACCGGCTTGAAGGCGGGATCGATGGCGACGTCGATGAGCGCGGGCGCGCCGCTCGCGAGTGCCTCCTCCATGAGCCGGATCGTCTCGGGCGTGGTCTCGGCGTGCTCGGCCTTGATGCCGAGCGCGCGCGCCAGGCCGACGTAGTCGATCGCGGGATCGACGAGGTCCATGCCGACATAGATGTCGCTTTGCGCCGCGTGGCCCTTGAGCGCGTTCACCCGCTGCTTGAGGATGCGGTAGGAGCGGTTGTTGAAGATGACGAAGACGACCCCGATGCGGTAATGCGCCGCCGTCCACAGCGCCTGGCAGCTGTACATGGCGCTACCGTCGCCGATAAGGGCCACCACGGCACGCTCGGGGAGTGCGAGCTTGACGCCGATCGCGGCGGGCAGCCCCCAGCCGATGCCGCCCCCGCCCAAGCCGTAGTAGCTTTGCGGATCGTCGCTCTTGAGAAGCCGGCGCAGGCCCGCCCCCGAAGAGAGCGTCTCGTCGACCACGACCGTATCCGCCGGCAGCATCTCGGCGAGTGCTGCAAGCAGCGCCAAGGGCTGAATGGGCGCCTTCGCGGCCGCGGCCTTGGCCTGCGCCTTGATGGCCGCGCGCTCGGCGGCAACCGTTCGCTTGACCCCCTCGAGGCGCGCACGCGCACGCACGCGCGCGTCGGCGCTCATGCGCTCGTCCACGGCGCGCGTGAGCTCGGGGAGCGTCGCCGCCGGATCGCCCAGGAGGGCCACCTCCTCGCTGTAGTTCTTGCCGAGCTCCCAAGCGTCCATGTCGAGGTGGATGATTTTGAGCCCCGCCGGAACGGACTCGCCGCCCGAGGGGAGCGAGAGCGTGAAGAGATCGCCCCCCACCGAGAAGAGGAGATCGAATTCGGCAAGCGCCTCGCGCCAGGATGTCGCCAGGCGCGCGACGGTGCCGCGGAAGAGCGGATGGGAGGCCGGGAAGGAGGCGGTATTGGCCACCCCCTCGGCGAAAACAGGAGCGCCGATGAGCTCGGCAAGCTCGATGAGCTCGCGATGCGCGCGGCGCTGCGCGACCGCGGCGCCGGCGATGATCACCGGACGCTCCGCCGCGGCGAGGAGGGCGGCGGCGGCCTCGATCGCTTGGGCGTCGGCGCGCGTGCTCGGGGCCACGCGCGTCGGCGCGCCGAGCTCGATGTCGTCCTCGGCATTGAGAATGTCGCCCGGAAGGGAAAGGAAGACCGGGCCCGTGGGCGGTGCCAATGCGGTCTTGGCGGCGCGATGCACCATGCGCGGCAGGTCGGCGAGCCGGCGCACCTCAGCCGACCATTTGACGAAGGGCCGCGCGATCGGGGGCAGATCGGCCCACAGGAACGGCTCGGTCACGCTGAAACTCTGATCCTGCTGGCCTGCGGTCACCAGGATGGGCGCTCCGCATTTCTGCGCGTCATAGAGCATGCCCATGGCATTGCCGAGGCCGGGGGCGACGTGGAGGTTGACGGCCGCGAGCGTGCCGCTCGCCTGGGCATAGCCGTCGGCCATCGACATCACGGCCCCCTCGTGGAGGCCGAGAACGTAGCGCAGCTCGTTCTCGACCGCGAACGCATCCATGAGCGCAAGCTCGGTCGTGCCGGGATTGCCGAAGAGGAACTTGACCCCTTCTTGCTTCAAGAGCTCGATGAAGGCGCGCTTTCCGGAAATGCGGGGCAAGGGTCTCTCCGTTCCTTGGTTTGGGTGCCAAGCGTCGGGGTAGGAATCGGCTTGAATGGCCTAACGCGTGTGGCTGTGGACGTCGGCGGCCGCGTGGCGCGTCAGGATGTCGCGCGCGAGCTGCCGGCGCTCGGGGCTCTCGGCGCGCACCCACAGCAGCACGGCACCCTGCTCGAGGGCGGTTGCGAATTCGCGCGTGTGCGGGGTGGCGCGCACCTCGCTCAGGAGCTCGAATGCGGCCATGCCGCCGAGCCCCGCCGCAATCGCGCCGGCGATTGCAGCGCCGATCGCACCCGAGGCGAGAAGGATGAGGCCCGCGGCCGTGATCGGCTCGAGATACTTGGCCTCGCCGACGAGGCCGGCGAGCGTGCGCCGCCAGGCCTCGTTCCTGCCTTCGGCGGCCGAAAGCGAATCATGGCTGTCGAGCACCGATAGGTCGCTGCGCTCGAAGCCGGCCTTGAGCAGCTCCTCGACCGCCTCCTTGAAGGGCTCGCGCTCGGCGAAGCGCCCGACTACCTCCGTGACCGACTTCTTCGTCCCGACCGTTGCCGTCTCCACCATCTCTCATCCTCCGATCCAGGGCTCATTCTGCGTCAACAGCCGGTGCCTTGCCTAGTGCGGCAATAGAGCGGGTTAACCACGGAGACACGGAGAGCACGGAGAAGACATTGCTCTTTGGTCGCGCCCGCCGCGCATGCTTCGCGACCCCCGCGCTAATTCTTCAAATCCTTCTCCGTGCTCTCCGTGTCTCCGTGGTGAAACCCCTAAGGCCGAACGAGCGGGACGCTGTCCTTGACCACGCCGGCGCAAGGATTGCGGCCGATCCAGTAGGCGAGCTCGGCCGGATGCTCGATGTCCCACAGCGCGAAATCGGCCTTCATTCCCGGCGCGAGCCGGCCGCGGTCGCGGCCGAGCCCGAGTGCGGTCGCCGCGTGGCGCGTGATCCCCAGGAGCGCCTCCTCCGGCGTCAAGCGGAAGAGGGTGGCGGCGAGATTGAGCATGAGCAGGAGGGAGAGCGCCGGCGAGGAGCCGGGGTTGCAGTCGCTGGCAAGCGCGATGGGCACGCGATGGCGCCGCAAGGCCTCGATCGGCGGCAAACGGCGCTCGCCGAGGAAATAAAAGGCTCCCGGCAGCAGCACGGCGACGGTGCCGGCTTGGGACATGGCGGCGATGCTGTCCTCCGAGCTGTACTCGAGGTGATCGGCCGAGAGTGCCGCGAAGCGCGCGGCGAGCGCGCCGCCGCCCAAGTCCGAAAGCTGGTCGGCGTGGAGCTTGACCGGCAACCCCCTTTCGCGCGCCGCCTCGAACACCGCCGCGGTCTCCTGGGGCGTAAAGGCGATGCGCTCGCAGAAGGCGTCGACGGCATCGGCGAGCTTGGCCTCGGCTGCGGCCGGGATCATCTCGCGGCAGACGAGCTCGACATATTCCTTCTGCCGTCCCTCGTACTCGGGCGGCAGCGCGTGGGCGCCAAGCAAGGTCGTGACCACGTCGAGGTCGAGCTCGCGGCCGAGGCGCTTTGCCACCCGCAGCATCTTCAGCTCGCTCTCCGTGGAAAGCCCGTAGCCCGATTTGATCTCGACCGTGGTGACGCCTTCCGCCATCAGGTACTTGAGACGGTCGCGTGCCGACTCAAAGAGCGCCTCCTCGGAGGCGGCGCGCGTCTTGGCGACCGTCGAGCGGATGCCGCCGCCCCGTCGCGCGATCTCCTCGTAGGTCGCCCCCTTGAGGCGGAGCTCGAACTCCTCGGCCCGGTTGCCCGCGAAGACGATGTGCGTGTGGCAGTCGATGAGGCCGGGCGTCATCCAGCGCCCGCCGGCGTCGATCACCTCGCGCGCGAGCGCTTCGGGCCGATCGGGCAGCTGGGCGCGCGGACCGACGTAGGCGATGCGCCCCTGCGCAGCCGCGATCGCGCCGTCGCGGATGGCGCCATAGGGCTCGCCGCCCGGCTCGAGCGTGGCAAGCCGAAGATTGATCCAGATGCGGTCCCACATCGCCATGCGGTGCTCAACCCCTGGCGCGCCTGCCGCGCGCCGAACCGCCGGCTAGATAGACCAGCGCACGAGCGGGATCAAGCTTTGACGATCCTCGACGGCATGCGCGTGTATTTCCCGAAAAAGCGCGTCCGCTGACGGCGAGCGGCTTGCCAGCGGGAAACGCTTCGTCCAAGCTGAGCCCACCTGTCCCCTCAGCTTGCGCTCGCCATGTCGCAAGCAGTCCCACCCTTCGCCGTCGCTACCGAGGCCGCCAATGACAAAGCCGACGCTTCCCTTCGAGCCCGCGGAATACGCGAGGCGTCTTGAGGCCGTCCGGCGCGGCATGGCGGCTGAGGGCATCGAGGTCCTCATCACCGCCGTCCCGGAGAACATCTATTACCTCACCGGCTACGACTCGATGGGCTACTTCACCTATCAGGTCCTGATCATTCCGCTCGAAGGCGAGATGGTCTTCCTGACGCGCGCGCTCAACCTCGACAAGGTGCTGCTCACCTCGTGCCTCGAACGGGTCGAGGGTTGGGACGACCTCTCGAGTCCGGCCGAGGCGACCTTCCGCGTGCTCAAGCAATACAAGCTCGAGACCATGCGCATCGCCAATCAGAACGACGCCTGGTTTCTCTCGGTCGCTCACTACAAGCACATCTGCGAGCGGCTCCGCCGCGCCGAGCTCCTCGACGGCTCGGGGCTCATCGAGGCCGTGCGGCTCAGAAAGTCACCGCAGGAGATCGCCTGCATCCGGCGCGCGGCCAAGGCCGCGACGGCCTCCCTCGCCGCGGCCCTCGCGGCGACCCGTGCCGGCATCCACGACCATGAGATCGCGGCCGAGGCCTCGCGCGCGCTCATCGCGGCCGGCTCGGAATATCTCGGGCACTCCTTCCAGATCGTCGCCGGCAGCGAGGCCGGGCTGTCGTTCGAGACCTGGGGCCGCCGGGAGATCAAGCCGGATGACTGCGTCTACATGGAAATGGGCGGAGCCTATCTCCGCTACCATGCCATGATCTCCCGCACGGTCATCGTCGGCCGACCGGACGCCCGCCTCGCCCGCATGGCCGAGGTCTCGCGCGAGGCCCTCGCCGCCGCGCGCGAGGCAATGAGGCCGGGGGCGAGCGCGGGCGCCGTCGACTTCGCCGCGCGCGACCTCATCGCGCGGGCCGGTTTCGCCGAGGCCTTCAAGCACAGGACCGGATACTCGGTCGGAATCGGCTATCCGCCCGATTGGGGCGAGGGCCGTATCCAGAGCATCAAGGAAAACGATGCAACCGTGCTCGAGGCGAGCATGGTCTTCCATCTCATCCCGGACCTCAAAGTAGCAGGGCTCGGCGGCGCCGTGTGCAGCGAGACCGTGCTCGTCACCGAGGGCGGGTGCGAGGTCCTGACGCCCTTCAGCTACGAAATCCCGCGCAAGTAGACTGCGGCAAAAGCGCTCGCTCGCGTTCAGTCTGTGCGGGAGAAGACGCCGTCCTCGCCCTTCGCGAGCCGGACGCCGGCGAGTCCGGAGAGAAACCGCGCGATGGCCGGCCTTGGCCCCACGAGCATGGAACCGTCGATCCGCACCGCGACCTGCGCAGCCAAGGCCTTGGCGTCTTCCTCGTCGGGATCGAGGCGCTCGAGCTTGACGATGCGGCCGCCGCTCGAGGTCGCCTCGAATAAAACATGATAGAAGCGGTTCGCCGGCTCGTTATCGAGATGCGCCTCGACAAGCTTGACGCGGTCGCCCAATTCCACCACTCGGAATTGGCCCGATCCCGGCTTGTCGTCCTTGGGAACCATGATGAAGCGGTAATCGTTGGTGTCCGGCACGCGGAAGATGGTGAGCGCGCCGTCGCTGGAGCCATAGCGACCTTCAAGACCCGGCAGCAAATGGGCCTCCCCGGGTCCGAATATTTCCTCTTCCGTGCCGAAGCAGCCCAGCAGCGCTGCAGGTAGCAGGAGCAGAACCGCCAAGCGAAAGATGAGTGCTAGCTGCCCTCGCAGCGGATACCTCACGACACCCTCCTCCCGCCGCTTCGATCGAACCCGTGGCAGCCATAGAAGCATGGCTTCCTCGATACACTCAAGCGAGCCGTGAGCGCTCGCTGGTAGACCGGCGTTCCCCTGCTCCATGACCTTGGAAAAACCGGTCGCAATGGCCTCTCTCTCCCCATAAGATCGGAAATCATCATCGCGACGCCGCCGGTGCCATGACCGAAGCAGCATCACGACCCCATTCTCAGCCGCAGCGCGCAGCGCTCCGCGTCGCCATCGGCGGCTTCGGTGCGATCGGCTCGGCCGTCGCCCGGCGGCTCGATGCGGGCATCGAGGGCTTGCGCCTCACGGCCGTCTCCGCGCGCGACCGGGAGAAGGCGAAAGAGCGCATGGCCGGCTTCAGCACCCGCGTCCCGGTGGTCCCGCTCGGCGAGCTCGCGGCCACGGCGGATGTAGTGCTCGAATGCGCTCCGGCCGCCGTGTTCCTCGAGGTGGCGCGGCCCACGCTCGAGGCCGGGCGCATCTTCATGCCGCTTTCCGTGGGAGCGCTCCTCTCGCATCCGGAGCTCGTCGAGCTCGCGCGCGAACGCGGCGCGCGCATCCTCGTGCCGACGGGTGCGCTCATCGGCCTCGATGCCGTGCGCGCTGCGGCCGAAGGCGTGATCCGCTCGGCCCGCATGGTGACGCGCAAGCCGCCCCGAGGCCTCGAGGGCGCACCCTACCTCGTCGAGCGCGGCATCTCGCTCGACGGGCTCAACGGCCCGCTCAAAGTCTTCGATGGGAGCGCGCGCGAGGGGGCGCGCGGCTTCCCGGCGAACGTCAACGTGGCCGCGGCCTTGAGCCTCGCCGGCATCGGCCCCGACGAGACCCGGCTCGAGATCTGGGCCGACCCGGGGCTCAGCCGCAACATCCACCGCATCGAGGTGGAGGCCGATAGCGCCCGCTTCTCGATGGAGATCGAGAACGTGCCCTCCGAGGAGAACCCGCGCACCGGGCGCATCACGGCCTTGAGCGCCATCGCCGCACTCCGCGCGCTCGTGAGTCCGCTCAAGGTGGGGACGTGACCACATTTCCACGCCCGCCTGTACCCCTCACGTCGGTGCAGCGCCGGGTTGATCCTTGAAAAGCGGCCGACGGCGGCTTCGCCGGCGGACGGTGATGGTCACGTCCACCTGCTGGTCGAGCCGGACCAGAATGGTGATCAGGCGATCGACGGTGAAGCGGCCGAGCCGGGCGCGCCGGAGGCGCGAAAAGTCCGCGGCGGCGATCCCGGTGATCTGCTGGGCTTTGCGAACGGTCAAGCGCCGCTCGTCGAGGACACGGATGATGCGGGCTGCCAGAATGGCGCGTAGCTGCTCGAGATCGGCGTTGGCGTCGCCGAAATCGCGGAAGATGTTGCCGCTGCCGCGAACGACGTCGACTCTCTCGCGGGTCATTCTAGGATCTCCTTTAGTCTAAGCAACCGTGCACGAATCAGATCGATTTCTTGTCGCGGTGTCTTGATTCCGGTCTTTGCCTTCTTTTGAAAGGCGTGGATCACTCAAATGTCCCGGCCGGCCTGAAGCGCGTAAATGACGCGGAATGCGTCTCCGCGGTGGCGCAAGACAAGCTCCAGAATGCCCGAGCCGAGCCCCTTCAGCGCCTTGGCGGTGTTCGGATGTCCACCCTCCGCAATCACGGCCAGTGCGCGGCGGACTTCGATTTGCGTATCTTGAGGAAAGTCCTCGAAATCCCGTCGAGCAGCCTTGATCCATGAAATCGGGCGCGAATCCCTGACCATTCAACGAAATGTAGTCATATTTGACTACATTCGTCAAGATCTTCCAACGGGCGGCTCCGCGGCGCATGCCGGACTTCGAGGCCTGTTCTAGCTCCGCGCCAGCGCCGCGACTTCATCGCCCGAGAGGCGGATGTCGGCGGCCGCGAGATTCTCCTCGAAATGCGCGAGCGAGGAGGTTCCGGGAATGGGAACCATGACGGGCGAGCGGTGCAGCAGCCACACGAGTGCGATCTGGGATGCGGAGGCATGATGCCGCCGGCAGATTTCCGCGAGGCTTTTCTGCGTGCGGGCGAGTGTGCCCGCGTCGAGCGGGTACCAGGGAATGAAAGCGAGCCCCTCGCGCGTGCAGGCATCGACCACGGGATCGTGGCTCCGGTCGCTCAGATTGTAGCGATTTTGCACGGACACGATCTTCGCCAGCTTCTGCGCCCGGGCGAGCTGTTGGACCGTCACGTTCGAAAGACCGATGTGGCGGATCTTGCCTGCCTTTTGCAGCTCGACGAGCGCGCCGACCGAGTCCTCGAGTGCTGTCTTGGAATCGATCGTGTGGAGCTGGTAAAGGTCGATGCGCTCGAGCTTGAGCCGCCTGAGACTGCCTTCGCACGCTTGGCGCAGGTGAGCCGGCCGGCAATCCGCCTCCCAGCGCTCGGGGCCGGGACGAACGAGTCCGCCCTTGGTCGCGATCACGAGACCCCTTGGATAGGGATGCAAAGCCTCGGCAATCAGCGCTTCGCTGGTCTCGGGTCCGTAAGAGTCGGCCGTATCGATGAAATCGACGCCGCGCTCGACGACGCGGCGCAGCAAGGCGACAGCCGCGGCACGATCGGGCGGATAGCCCCAGATGCCTCGGCCGGTCAAGCGCATGGCGCCGAAGCCGAGCCGCTTGACCGTGAGGTCGCCGCCGATGGTAATCGTCGTGGGGAGCGGCTGAATGCTTGCCATGATCCGTCTCCTCAATCGCCTGCATGCCGTGCGCGTGTCTCAGGCCGGCCCGGCGCCGGCGCCGCCTCGCTCGGGTGCGCCTCGAGCGGCTGCGTCTTGTGAAAATGCGTCAGGTCGATGATGCGCTGGCCGTCGGGCGCACGCGCGAGAACGTCGACGAAGCGGCGGTTCCACAAGACCCGCTCGGCGGAGTAGGCGAAACGCGCATGCACTGTCTGGTTGAGCGTCTCGTCGGTGCCGGCGAGGAGGACGACGATGACCGGCTCGCACTTGCGGAACGAGTCGGGCGTCTCTCCGTAAAGCGGACTCGTCTCGTCGATCGGGTGAACGACCGTCCAGGAGAGTCCGAAGAACGAGCTCTGGTGCCGCACGAGCTTGAGGTCGCGCTGGCGCTGCATCTCGCTTCCGTCGGGGCTGACCTCGCGGCGCAGGAGCGTTACGCGGACCTCGGCCTGGAGGATGTTGTTGCGGCGCGCGTTGGCCATGCGGAACATGAGCGCCGGCACGCCGTCAAAGGGTGCGATGACGGCCACGTCGCTGAAGAGCACGCGCGCGCTCGGGCGCGAGAAGCGGGTGAAGAGAAGGCCGGTGATCAGGGCGAACGACAGCAGGCCGACGACCGTCTCCGCGGTGACGACCAGGTTGGCGAACAATGTCGCGGGGGCGAGCGAGCCGTAGCCGATGGTCGCCATCGTCTGGACGCTGAAGAAGAAGGCATCGGCGAAGCTGCCCGGCCGCGCGTTGGCGATGCTGCCGGGCTCGGCGAGATAGAGGAGCGCGAAGAGAAGATTGATGACGATATAGGCACCGGCCAGAAGCGCCAGGACCGCCCGCCAAGAGAGCGTCAGGAACCAGGCATAGAGGTCGCGGTGACGCGCGGTTTCCGTGCCAAGCCAGATCACGCCGGAGTTACCGTCGGGCCCGCGGCTCTGCTTGGCCCGGCGCCGCTTTCCGGCACCCGCGCGCGCCGGCTCTTCCCGCGCGCTCGATTTGCGCTTTGGCATCCTCATGGGTCCCTGCCCGCCCCGGCCGTCACGATACCCCGGCACTCGCCGAAGCCGATTGCGACGAAGCCCGGCCGCGCGCAATGGGCGCGCATGACGACCTCGTCGCCGTCCTCGAGAAAGCCGCGCGTCTCCCCGCCCGGCAGACTTATCGGCTCCTTGCCGCGCGAGGTGATCTCCAGAAGGCTTCCCCAGCTCTCCCTCGAGGGGCCGGAGACCGTGCCGCTGGCAACGAGGTCGCCGGGATTGAGATTGCAGCCGTTGCCGGTATGGTGCGCGAGCATTTGCGCTACGGTCCAGTAAATATCGCGAAAATTGCCGCGGCTCAGGCGCTCCGGCGGAACGCCCGCTTGCCGCATGCGCGCCGTCGAGAGGAAGGCCTCGACCGTCACATCGATGCCGCCCTCCGCCGCATCGCGGGCGCAAGCGAGATAGGCGAGTGGTGCTGGATCGCCCGCCGGACGCGCGAAGGCTGCGGTGCGGAAGGGCGCCAAGGCGTCCTGCGTGACGATCCAGGGCGAGATCGTGGTCGCGAAGCTCTTGCCGAGGAAGGGGCCAAGGGGCTGATACTCCCAGGCTTGGATGTCGCGCGCCGACCAGTCGTTGAGGAGACAAAACCCGAAGATGTGCTCGGACGCCTCCGCGGTCTCTACCGGCCGTCCGAGCGCATTGCCCGGGCCGACGAAAAATCCGAGCTCGAGCTCGTAATCGAGGAAGCGGCTGGGGCCGAAGCGCGGCGCCTCCTCACCCGGGCCCTTGGCCTGTCCCTGCGGCCGCCTGACCGGTGTGCCGCTCGGCACCACCGAGGAGGCACGGCCGTGATATCCGACCGGCAGCCATTTGTAGTTCGGCAAAAGCGGATTGTCCGGGCGCAGAAGCCTGCCGACGTTGGTCGCATGGAAGACGGAGGCGTAGAAGTCGGTGTAGTCGCCGATCGCGGCGGGCAAGAGGAGCTCCGAATCCGCCATCGGCACGAGGGCGGCTTCGGCGCTCTTGCGGCGCGCAGCCTCGTCCTCGACGCCTGAGGCGAGGAGCCGCGAGGCCGCGCGGCGCAACGCCGAGGCGTGCGCGGGCCCGAGCGCCATCAGCCGGTTGAGCGTCGGCTCGCTTGCCGCAGACGCCGCCTCGTCGGCTTTGTCTCGAAAAAGGCCCGCCCGATGCGCCGCCGCAAGGTCGAGGATGTGGTCCCCGATGGCGATCCCGCCGCGCGGCCGCTCGCTCGCGGCGCGCCGGCGAAATATGCCGAGCGGGAGGTTCTGAATGGGGAAGTCGGCGCTCTCGCCGTTGGCCGAGGCGACCCAGCTCCGCCGCGTGGGATCGTGCGTCTCGTCGAGGGCCGGCACGGCGCTCAGCCTTTGAACAGCTTCTTGAAACCGAGCCAGACCGAATCGTAATCCTTCTGCAAGGCCTCGCTCTCCAGTGCCGCGCGCGTGGGGCGGATGACGAGGAAGGTCTCGAACATGAAGGCCAAGGTGTCGGCGATCTTATGCGGCTTGAGCTCGTCCGCACTCGCCCGCTCGAAGGTCGCCGCATCGGGGCCGTGGCCGGACATGCAGTTGTGCAGCGAGGCGCCGCCCGGCCGGAACCCTTCGGCCTTGGCATCGTAGACGCCGCGCACGAGGCCCATGAATTCGCTCATGCAGTTGCGGTGGAACCAGGGTGGGCGGAAGCTGTGCTCCGCCACCGCCCAGCGCGGCGGAAAGACGACGAAATCGCAGTTGGCGGTGCCGGCGGTGCTCGTGGGCGAGGTGAGCACCGTGAAGATCGAGGGATCGGGATGGTCGAAGCTCACCGTTCCGATGGCGTTGAAGTGCGCGAGATCGTACTTGTAGGGCGCGTAATTGCCGTGCCAGGCGACCACGTCGAGCGGCGAGTGATCGAAGTCGGCTGCCCACAAATTGCCTTCGAACTTGGCGACGACTTCAGTCGGCTCCTCGCGGTCCTCGAAGGCGGCGGTGGGATAGAGGAAGTCGCGCGCATTGGCGAGGCCGTTGGCGCCGATGGGGCCGAGCTCGGGCAAGCGGAAGTGTGCCCCGTAATTCTCGCAGACATAGCCGCGCGCCTTGCCGTCCGGAAACTCGACGCGGAACTTGACGCCGCGCGGAACGACGGCGATCTCGCCGGGCGCAACGCCGAGGACGCCGAGCTCGCTCGCCAGGCGCAGCCGCCCCCATTCGGGCACGATCAAGAGCTCGCCGTCGGCGTCGTAGAAGACGCGGGCGCGCATGGGGGCGGTCGCGCAATAGATGTGGATGCCGACGCCCGCGCGCGCGCTCACATCGCCGTTGCCGGCGATGGTGACGAGCCCGTCGACGAAGTCCTTGGCCGAGGCGGGAAAGGGAAGCGGGTCCCAGCGCAGTCGGTCGGGCGACGGCGCCACTTCGCTGAAGGGGGCGCTTAGAAGCCGCTTGTTGTCGATGCGTCGGAAGCTGCCGTGCATCGCCGCCGGGCGGATGCGGTAGAGCCAGGAGCGTCGGTTCTGGGCCCGCGGTGCGGTGAAGGGCGTGCCGGAGATTTGCTCGGCGTAGAGTCCGTGCTGTGGGCGCTGGGGCGAGTTCTGCCCCTCGGGCAGCGTGCCCGGTAGCGCCTCACTCACGTGCTCGTTGCCGAAGCCGGAGTGGTAGCGAAGACTCTCGATCCGTGGCACCGGCCGCTCTGAAGCCGAGCGAGGCTTAGAGGTGATCGCCGTCACGTTCGTCCTCCTTCATCCTGGTATTCTAGGCCACATTAGTTTGGCCTCCAAATATAAGCCGCGGATTGCAGCCGGCCACCGATCGGATCGCGCACGCAAAGAACATTGCCGGGCGCCGAGGGAGGCGGCTAGCGAGGCGGAGACGCCAATTTCGTCAAGAGCCATCCGCGCAGGGCCTCGATCGGCATCGCCTCGCGCGCGGCCCCGGCATCCGATGCGAGCAGGCAGGGAGGCCGCTCCCTCGCCGCATGAATCCAAATGACTGGCACGCCGAGTTCCCGGGCATAGGCGGCGATCAACGCGGTCCCGCCCGGTCCGGCTGCGGGCTCGCCGTCCCATATCGCGAGCAGCACGTCGCAGCGCTCGACAACCAGGCGGCCCACGGCCTCGTAGGCCTCAGCCTCGCGCTCGCGGGTGCCGTCGAGGGGGACTACCCTCGCCGCGCGGCCGAGCAGGCGATGGAAGCATTCCCGCGGGGGCCCGGCGGGAAAATCGCGCTCGTACTCGGCGACCGCGAAAGGCAGCGGCGCCTCGAGCTCGGCGCCGCGCTCGAGCGCGATCTCCGCCACGAGCGTGTCGGCCCCTTGGGCAAGTGCTGAGAGCGTGCGCAACAGGAGGGGCCGCCCGGCACTCGACGCCTCGGCGTGCGCGGCCTGGGCCTCGCCGGCGATGCTCTCCAAGAGAGCGACGACCTCGCCCGTCTGACGCCGCAAGCGCGGGAGTGCCGACGGGGGCAAGCGGTTCGGCCGGTGCCCCGTGACGCCCAGACGGAGCACGCGCGCCGGCTCGGGTAGGGAGCTTGACGGCGGTCGGTTGGTCGGCATCGAGCGATCCTCTGCCACCGCTCCCTTCTAAAAGAATGGCATCCCCGGACGAGGTGCCGGCCGCCGCAGCGTCAGCCCTCGAGCGTCTTCCACATCTCCATGTCGCGCTCGGCGGTCCAGATGCGCGGATCGACGACCCCGCTCGTCTCGTCGAAGCAACGCGAGACATTGAACGGCAGGCAATGCTCGAAGATCACCCACTTGCCGTATTTCGGCTCGAGCGCCTTCTTCGTCTCCTCGAACACCGCCTTGAGTCCCTTGCCCGCGGCCACACCTCTTTCGACGTGACGGCGCATGTCGCGCAGGAAGCCGGCCGTGGCCGCGATCGCCTTGTCCGCGGCCGCTGCCGTCATCATGGCATCGCCGCGGCCGGGCACCAGCTTCTCCGCCTTGAAGGCGCGCAGCTTCTCGAGTGTGGCGGGCCATTCCTTGAGGTAGGCGTCGCCGCAGTAAGGGGTCGTCCCCTCCTCCACCAGGTCGCCCGAGAAGAGCACCCGCTCCTTGGGCAGCCAGGCAATGGTGTCGCCCTTGGAGTGGCCCTTGCCGATATGCTTCAGCTGCACCTCGGTCTTGCCCAGCCACAGCGTGAGCTCGGCATCGAAGACGAGGTTCGGCCAAGTGAGTCCGGGCACCGATTCGACGGCGCGGAAGAGGCGCGGGAAGCGCTGCACCTCGCTCTCGAAATCCTGCCGCCCGCGCTCCTTGATGAGCTCGTTGGTCCCCCGGCTCGCGATGACGTAATCCGCCTTGTAGGCGGAAGCCCCCATCACCCGCACCGCGTGATAGTGGGTGAGCAGCACGTATTTTATGCGCTTGTCGGTCACGCTGCGGACGTGGCGGATCACGTCCTCCGCCATGACCGGCGTGGCGCGGGTATCGATCACCATGACGCCGTCGTCGCCGATGATGACGCCGGTGTTCGGGTCTCCCTCGGCGGTCAGGCAATAGGCGTTCTCGGCGAGCTTGACGAAGCTCTCGCGCTTCTCGGCGAGATCGGCTTGGGATGCGAATGCCTTGGCTGCCATCGGTCCTCCTCGAAGGCTCAAGCGCGATGCGCGGCAACGGCATTATTAAAGCCTATCAAAGCGAGGCGCCAACGCCAAATGTCGGCCCTCGCGGCTTTCCCCGATGGCCCGCGAGCGGCCCTCTTGCGAGAGATCAATTGACGCGGCGATTTTGCTCGTCTAGCTCTTGCGCCTGGCACTAGTACCCGGCGCCGCTGATCCGCGCCAAAGGCGCGGGCCAGCGGGCGCGGGTACAAACTATTGACTGACGTACCGATTTCGCGGCTCGTGATTCGCCTGCGGCGAATCACGAACTCGCGAAAGTCGGTACTAGGGCGAGGCGAGCTCGGCATCGCGGCGGAGACACAGGCCCTTGTTGATCCTCGGTATTCACCCGGCGTGGCACGATTCGGCCGCCGTTCTGTTCGACGATTACCGGCTGGTCGCGGCGGTGCAGACGGAGCGCCTCACGCGCGTCAAAGGCGATGGTGACGGCATTCCCGAGGCGGCCATCGACGAGGTGTTGGCGATCGGCGGCATCACGCGCCGCGAGGTCGACGTGGTTGCCATGACGCGCGGCGTCTTCCCGCGCGCGCTCCTGCGTTGGGGCCTTCTCCAGAAAATCCGCATGCATCTGCCCGACCGGCGCGCCAAGCGCCCGAAATCGATCGAGGGCCAGATGCAGGCGCGGGAGGAGCCGGAGGCGATCAAGCTCCTCAACCGCGAGCGCTTCCGCGCCGAGCTCGGCTTTCGGCCCGATGTCGCGCTATACTTCTGCAATCACCACTTCGCGCACGCGCTTACCGCACTCTTCTTCACCGAGTGGGACGACGCCCTCGTCTACACGGCGGACGGCGGCGGCGACAACGTCCAATATAGCGTGCGCCGGCTGGCCTCGGGACAGCTCCGCACGCTCTTCGGCGACGATCGCGAGCTGCTCAAGCCGCGACGCATCGACAGCCTGGGCATGGCCTATGGTCTCGCGACCTCGGCGCTCGGCTTCAGAATGCTGCGCCACGAAGGTAAGCTCACGGGCCTCGCGGCGTTCGGCCAGCCCGTCCTCTACGAGGAGATGGCCCGGCATTTCCGCGTCGATGACGCCGGCCGCATCGACAGCGACTACAGGGACTACGGCGCCATGGCGCGCGATATCCGGCGCATGGCGGCCAAGGTCGGCCGGGAGGACATGGCCGCCTCGATCCAGAAGCTCCTCGAGGACTATATGCTGCTCTCCGTCCGGCGCCTCTTGCAGCGGGAGGGCGGGCGCCGGTTGGCACTTGCGGGCGGCGTGTTCGCCAATGTGCGCCTCAACCGCCTGATGGCCGAGGCGACGGGGGTCGAGGAGGTCTTCATCTTCCCCGCGATGGGCGACGAGGGGCTTGCGGCCGGGGGCGCGCTCGAATTCCTCCTTCAGCGCGACGGGCTCAACACTTGGCTCGAGCGGCGCTATCGCCTCGAGAGCGTGTCCCTTGGCCGCGATTACGACGCCGAGAGCAGCAAGACCTTGTCGGGCGCGGGCGCACGCGAGCTTCCGGGACCGCCGGCCGAGACCGCGGCACGGCTGCTCTCGCGCGGGCTCGTGGGTGCGCTTTACCTCGGCCGCATGGAGTACGGGCCGCGGGCGCTCGGCAACCGCTCGATCCTCGCCAACCCGGCCGAGCGCGCCATCAACGACGACTTGAACAAGCGCCTCGAGCGCAGCGAGTTCATGCCCTTCGCCCCCGTCGTCACGGCGGAGGACGCGAGCGATGTCTTCGATATCTCACCCGTCAACGCTTATGCCTGCCGCTTCATGACCATCACTTGCGCCGTGCGGCCCGAGTGGCGCGAGCGTCTCGCAGGCGTCGTTCACGTCGACGGCACGGCGCGGCCGCAGATCATCGAGCGCCACGAGAGCCCGCTCTATTACGACATCCTCAGCGCCTTCAAGGCGCTGACCGGCCTGCCGGTCCTCGTCAATACCAGCTTCAACGTCCACGAGGAGCCGATAGTCAATTCGCCGCAGGAGTGCCTCAAGGCGCTCAGCGACGGTCGCGTCGATTTCGTGATTACCGCCGGCGGCGTCTATGCCGCCGACGCGGCTCGGACGCTGACCCCTCGCCCGCAAGCGGGAGAGGGAGTTCTTCACCACGCGCTAGCCAAGCCGCTCTAAGAGAGCGAGGACAAGGGCCTGCTCCCGCTTCGCGAGCGGGCGCAGCGTGTCGCGGCTCACCTTGAAGGCGTTGGCGACGAGCCGGCGCACGAGGCGCTGCCCCGCTTGGGTCAGGCCGAGCCGCTTGCGGCGGCGGTCATCCGGGTCCGCGATGCGGGTGACGAGCTTGCGCTCGATGAGGCGCTTGACGACCCCTTGGATGGTAGCGGGATCCATCGCCGTCAGGCGTCCAAGATGGTTTTGCGACAGGCTGCCGTATTGCTGGATGCGGACGAGCGTCGTCCATTGCGTCGGCGTGAGCTGATGGCGGCCGAAATGACGCGCGAAGATGGCCGTCGCGCGTTGTTGCGCCTTGCGCAGCACGAAGCCGATCTGCGCCTCGAGCGCGTAGCCGGCCATTCGGCTTGGCGCGCGCTCGGTGGCAACGGAGGTATGGCGCTTCAAAGCGCGGGCCATGGCGGGCGGGTCTCAAGCGGTGCCGCTATACTGCGACCACTTCGGGCATCACGGTCGCGGGCGGGGTGTTGCGGCTGCGGCCCGAGCGCACGACGCCGTCGATGACGGTCATGCCGATGCCGGGGATGTCGCCGACCGCGACACTTTCGAGGAGCGTCTTGCCGGCACTGTGCTGCGCGCGGTCCATGATCACGAAATCCGCCGCACGGCCCACCTCGATCAGCCCGCAATCGAGCTTTCGGAGACGCGCCGTGTTGCCGGTCGCCATGCAGAACACCTGCTCGGGCGGCACTTCGCCGAGGCTCGAGAGCAGTGCGATCATGCGCAGGATGCCGAGCGGCTGCACGCCCGAGCCGGCCGGGCTGTCGGTGCCGAGAATTACGCGCTCGAGCTGGCGCATCTCGCGCGCCGTGCGCAGCGCGAAAAGGGCCGCGCGCTCGTTGCCGTTATGGACGATCTCGATGGCGCGCTTGGAGCGCACGCAAAGCTCGAGGATCTGCTCGATCGGCAGCGCCGTGTGGCCGCCGTTGATATGGCCGATCACGTCGGCATCGGCCTCGAGCACCACGTCCTTGTCGATGAGCCCGGAGTCGGGGATCGACGGCCCGCCGGTGTGGATCGTGCTGTTGATGCCGTATTTGCGCGCCCAGGCGACCATGCGGCGCGCCTCTTCCCCTCCCTTGACGCCGCCGAGCCCGACCTCGCCCAAAAGCGTGACGCCCGCCGCCGCCAGCTCCTTGAAATCGCTCTCGACCATGCCGTGCTCGAGCACCGGCGCTCCGGCATGCACCTTGACTCCGCTGGGCCGGAAGCCCGTGAAGGCGCGCTGCGCCGTGATCGCCAGCGCTTTCAGGCCGACGACGTCCTTGGGCCGTCCGGGAAGATGCACCTCGCCGGCCGAGACCATCGTGGTGACGCCGCCGTGAAGGAAGCTGTCGATCCAGTTGAGCTGGGACTGGCGCGGCGTCCAGTCGCCGAACACCGGATGCACGTGGCTGTCGATGAGCCCGGGAGCGACCGTGGTCCCCTTGGCGTCGATCGTCACGGCCGCGCGCGCGGTATCGACGTCCTTCGCCTTGCCCACGGCGGTGATGCGCCCGCCCTCCGCGACGACGGTGTCGGCATCGAGCACGGGCTTGGCGAGATCGCCCGACAATAGAAGCCCGATGTTGCGGATGACGAGCTTCCCGGCCGCTGCCGGCGCCTGGGCTTCCGCCATGTTCTCCTCCTCCTTTGATTAAGCGGGCCACCGCGCGGTCAGCGCAGGCCGTCCACGCCCTTGATCTCTTCCTTGGTGAGACCGCCCACGCGCGGGTGCGGGCGGCCGCTATCGGTCACCACTACCGTGACCAGGATCTCGCCGGCGCGGGGTGCATCCGCCACGCGCACCTCCATCGCATCGAAATGGCTGCGCACGAAGGCGGCATCCTTGTGGCCGAGCGGCACGTCGATGGCGGTCCCCATCCCCCCCATCTTCTTGGCCGAGGGCACGAGGGCCGCCCCCTTCTCGACCGCCTCGCGCAACGGCTTGCCGAGGCGGGGATGGAGGATCGCGGCCGCGTGCTCGAGCTCGCCCCCCTCGCCCACCACGGCCGCCTTGCCGTAGCTTTCCGCCTGGCCGGCAGAGATACCGAGGGCCTTGACCGCGCGTTGGCCCAAGAGGCCGCCGAGCTCCTCGCCGATCGCGATGAGCGCCTCCAAGTCCTTGACGAAGCGCCCGGCGCAGGGGTTCTCGATCACCGCGATCGCCGCCGCCTTGCGCGTCGGCGGCTCGACGGCCTCGCCCATCTCGCGGCGGGTCTCCTCGACCACGGTGATCAGCTTGCGGATCCGCGACAGAGTCATCGCAACATCAACCTCCCTCGTCCTAGGCGGCGTCCGGCGCTTGGAGCCTGAGCCCATCGCCGCCTACGACGCGACAAGCCCCCCTCAACGTAAGAACCGCACCCTCGATCTGTCCAGCCCGGATGAGTGCTTGCGCCAGCACCTCGCCCTGCGCAAGGGCAGCACTCACCGCTGCCGGCTCGAGCGGCCCCAGGTCGACCGTCACGGGAATGTCGCCGAGATCGCTCGCGGGATCGATCTCCGAGGCAGGCCGGCGCCGGATCGCCGGATGGTCGAGATCGACCGCATTGCCGACGACCGTCGCGGCCGCATCGGCGGCAGCCCCGTCGCGCGCCAGCACGGTCACCGAATCCGCGATTCCGAGCGAGAAGCTGCGCCCGCCCGCTCCTTTCGTCGCGCGCCCGCTGGTGGCGATCCCGCGCGCCGGCATGGCTGCCGTCAGCTCGAGGGTGCCGAAGAGCGAAGCGTGCAAGACGTCCGCGACGACGCCGGCAGAGAGCCTCTCGCCCGGGGCGAGATGAAAGGCGATGTCGCCGCCGTCGTTCACATAGGCGCGCGCCAACTCGCGGCCGGCAACGAGGGCTCGAAGCACCTCGTCCGCGACCGCCCCCGCCACCGCCGCCATCGGCGTGATGAAAGCCGCGCGATAAGGCCAGCAGGCCGCCACCATGCACCGCGCGACCGGGCCGGATGCTTGCGGACGGACGCTGCCGAGCGGCGTCTGCAAGAGCGGAAGCTCCGAGACCAGCGTCGCGAGCAGGTCGCGGAAGCACGCGCACGCCTGGGCATAGGCGCGCGCGACCTCCTCCGCCCTCCCCGCCGCCTCGATCACCAGATCGATGGGGCCGTGCTGCAGATGGAGGCGGCGGCCGTCGGGCAAGAGGGCCGCGGAAGGGCCGCCGGACTCGAGCCTCCTCAAAGATGCCGAGGTCTCGGCCATCAGCCGGCCTTTCTCCGCACCGGGGGTTGCGGGTCGAGCGGCCAGGGGTTGCCCTCATGCCAGGCGCTCACGCGGAGACGATCGACGCGGCCGACCTCCTCGAGCCGCCGCACGCTCGCCATGTGGCCGCCGAGCTCGCGGTAGTCCTCGAGCCGCAAGGTGAACTCGATGGGGGCCACGATCGCCGGCGTGGGCACATGTCCGAAGGCCTTGTCGGGCATGCGCATCACGTCGACCATGTAGGTGATGCCGCCGCCGGGCCAGACGTAGACGGGAGCGCCCCCCGAGGTCACCCGGGTGAGGGCCGCCTTGACCGAGCGTGTCAGCATGACCGGGTTCTCGGTGACGCCCGCGCGCAGCGAGCCGCCGGCGCCGGCCATGAAGAGCACGGAGACGAGCGCCGGCTCGCAATTCTCGCCGATGCGCTCGACCACCTTGCGCACTACCTCCGGCATCACCGCCTTGACCGGCTTGAGCGCGTCGTCGAGCACGAAATACTCGGCGTCCTCCCCTGTCGTGCTCACCATGAGCAGGCGCAGCCCCGGCCAAGCCGTCTTGGCATCGATCGCTTCGATGATGGAGAGCGGCTCGCTTACGTCGGTGCCGCCCCAGCCGCTGCCGGGGTTCGCCACCTGGAAGTAGCGCCCGGGCGTCGAGCGCCGGCCGCGCACGCGGATGCCGGCCGGCTTGAGCTCGAGGAAGCGGCCGGCCTGGTGCTCGCTCAAGACGCCCGTGATGTGATCGTCGACCACCACCACCTCGTCGACATGGCCATGCCATTGCTTGGCGAAGATGCCGATGGTGGCCGAGCCGCAGCCGACCCGCATGCGCTCCTCCGCCACGCCGTCGATGACGGGCGGCCGGCCGGCCTGCACTTCGAGGGTAGCGCCGCCGTCGACACTTAAGGCCACCGGCTGCTTGTTGCACAGTTCGAGCATGGTCCGGCAGGCAACCACGCCCTCCTTCTTGCTGCCGCCGGTCAGGTGACGCACACCGCCGATCGCCAGCATCTGCGAGCCGTACTCGGCCGTGGTGACGTGGCCGACCTGCTCGCCGTCCGCGCGCACCGCCGCCTGCTCCGGCCCGACGTAACGGTCGGTGTCGATCTTCAGCTTGACGCCGCAGTAGCTGAAGATGCCCTCGGTCACCACCGTCACCATGTCGACGCCGTCGTGCTGGCTCGCCACGATGAAGGGCGCCGGCTTGTAGTCGGGATAGGTGGTGCCCGAGCCGATGCCAGTGAGGAAGTGCCGGCGCGCCGGCTGGGGCGAAGGCGAAAGGATGCCGCCCTGCCATTCCGGGTTGGCGAGGAAGGGCACCAGCTCGCCCTCCTGGTCGATCACCTTCTCCGCCAGCACCAGGGGATCCATGCGCGTCAGCACGCCCTCCACATTGCCGTAGCGGTCGCAGGCGCCGGTGCGGCCAAGCCGGATGCGGCAGAGCACGGGACAGGCATCGCAGGTGACGATGGCGCCCTCGCTTGCGGAGTTGGCGCCGGTTGCGACCTCAGTCATGGCGTTTTCCTCCCGTGCTCCCCGCGGCGCCGCCCGCTCCGCCTCGTCCCGCGGCAAGGAGCGCCGCGCGCACCCGATCGGGGGTCGCAGGCACGCGGCGGATGCGCACGCCGCTCGCATGATGGATCGCGCCCAGGATGGCGGGGGCCGTCGGGATGAGGGCCGGCTCGCCGATCCCCTTGGCGCCGAAGGGGCCGAGCGGCTCGGCATCCTCGATGAGGATGATCTCGATCGGCGGCACGTCGCCGATCGTCGGGATGAGATAATCGTGCAGGTTCTCGTTGCGCCCCGGAATGAACTCCTCCATGAGCGCCAGCCCCAGCCCCTGGGCGATGCCGCCGTGAATCTGGCCTTCGACCTGGGTGGGGTTGATCGAGCGGCCCACGTCGTGGGCTGCCGTGATGCGCAGCACCTTGACGGTGCCGAGCTCGAGATCGACTTCGGCCTCCGCCATCTGCGCCGCAAAGGCGTAGCTGGCATAGGGGGCACCCTGGCCGTTCTCGTCGAGGGGGGTCGTGGGGGGATCGAAATGGCCGCTGCCGGAGAGCACGTCGCCCTGCGCCTGAGCAGGCAGCTTGGCAAGCTCGATCGCACGTCGGACCCCGCCGTCGCTCACCACGATCGTGGCGCCCTCGAGCGCGATCACCGCCTGGGGCCCGACATTGGCGAGGCGCAGGATCTGACGGCGCAAATCCTCGCCCGCGAGCTGTGCCGCCTTGCCGGAGACGAAGGTCTGGCGTGAGGCGGAGGTCTTGCCGGCGTCCGCCGTGAGATCGGTGTCGCCGGCCACGAGCGTGAACTTGCCGGCGGCGACGCCCAGCGCATCCGCGCAGATCTGCACCATGATGGTGTTCGAGCCCTGGCCGATGTCAACGGCGCCGTTGTAGAGCGTGAGCCGGCCCTCGCGGTCGATCCCCACCTTCATGGTCGAAGGGTTGGAGAGTGAGGTGTTGCCGATGCCGTACCACATGCAGGCGATGCCGACCCCGCGTCGGCGCACGCCGCCATTTGCATTGAAGGCCTCGGCGCGGGCGCGCGCCGCACGCCATTTCGGCGCGAGCGCGTCGAGACAGGCAAGCAGGCCGACGCTCGCCGCAAGCTTCTGCCCGGTCGCGGTCACGGAGCCGGTCTTGAGCGCATTCAGGCGGCGGAATTCGAGCGGATCCATGGCGAGGTGCTCTGCGAGCTCGTCCATCAGCGCCTCATGCGCGATCGCGGCCTGGGGCACGCCGAAGCCGCGGAAGGCGCCCGCGGGCGTCTCGTTGGTGTAGACGGCCCGCGTCGTCGCCATTACCGCCGGCACGGCATAAGGCCCGGTGGCATGGACGGGCACGCGGTTCGCGACCGTGGGGCCCCAGGAGGCGTAGGCACCGGTGTTGAAGTCGCCGTGGAACTCGGCGGCGCTGAGACGGCCGTGCGCGTCGCAGGCAAAGCGCGCCGTGATCGTGGCAGGATGCCGCTTCGTCGTGGCCGCCATCGATTCGGGGCGCGTGTAGACGCCGCGGACCGGGCGGTCGAGAAGCCAGGCTGCGGTCGCGATGAGCGGCTGGAGCGAGATGTCGAGCTTGCCGCCGAAGCCGCCGCCGACCGCCGTCGGCACGATGCGCACCTGCCCAGGCTCGAGGCCGAGCACGAGCGCGAGCTCGTCGCGGCCCATGTAAGGCGACTGCGTGCAGGTGTGGATCTCGATACGGTCTTTCCCGCCCGTGCCGCGCACGCGCCGGGCATAGCCGGCTTCGGGCTCGATATAGGCGTGCTCGACGAAGGCGGTCTCGAAGCGGCCTTCGGCCACGGCCGCGGCTTCGGCGAAGGCCGCCGCCGTATCTCCGCGCCGCACCAGGCCGCGCACCAGCACATTGTCGGGGTGGCCCGCGTGAAGTGCCGGAGCACCCGGTGCCAGCGCCGCCGCGATGCCGATCACCGGCGCTTCCGGCTGCCAGCGGATCGGCACCTCCTCGTCGGCAATTTGCGCGATCGTTTGACCGTCGCCGACGAGAGCCGCGACCGCCTCGCCGCGGAAGCGCACCACGCCCTCCGCCAGGACCGGCTGGTCCTTGTTGACAGGGTAGATGCCGAAACGGTTTTGCCCGCGGACGTCCTTGGCGGTGAGCACCCGAAGCAACCCCGGGTAGCGGCGCTGGAGGGGCTCGAGCGGCCCGATGGAAAAGCGCGCGTGCCCGTGGGGCGAGCGCACCGCGCGCAGCCAGAGCGCGTCGGCGGGCGCCACGTCGTCGCCGTAGCGCTCCTCGCCGGTGAGCTTGGCGATGCCGTCCGTCTTGGCGAGGCGCGCGCCGACCGCCTCGCCGGCGGCCGGCGTCACGTCGGCCTCTTGCGCGACGCCGTCGGCGGCCGCCAGCACCGCCTCGACGATCTTGCGGTAGCCGGTGCAGCGGCACAGCACGCCCCCGAGCGCATCGCGCACCGCCGCCTCGTCCGGCTTCGCGTTGCGCGCGAGCAGGTCGCTCGCCGCCATCAGCATTCCAGGCGTGCAGATGCCGCACTGGGCGGCGCCATGGCGATGAAAGGCAAGCTGCAGTCGATTGAGGACGCCGTCTCGGGCCAAGCCTTCGACCGTGGTGATTCTGCGGCCCGCGACCTGGCCGACGGCGGTCAGGCAGGCGCACAGCTGCGCGCCGTCGACAAGCACGGTGCAGGCGCCGCAGTCGCCGGCATTGCAGCCGACCTTGGTGCCGAGGAGGCCGAGCTCCTCGCGCAACACGTCGGCGAGGCGCCGTACGGGTTCCGTGCGCAGCGACACCGGACGGCCATTGACCTCGAAGCTCAAGAGCGGCTGGCGCGGGCTCATGCGGCCCCTCCGAGCCCGCTCAGCAGCCGGCGCACGAGTGTCACGGTCGCATCGCGGCGGTAGGCGGCCGTGCCGCGGATGTCGTCGATCGGGTCGAGCGGCGCCAAATGTGGGGGCTGCGCTACCTCGCCGAGCCGCGCATCGAGCGGCCGGCCGACGAGTGCCGCTTCCAGCGCCTCGAGACGCCGTGCTACGGGCGAGCAGGCGCCGACGGCGAGCCGTGCCGAGGCGACGCGGCCGTCCTCGCCCGCCACGACGACGGCCGCCGCCATGACGATCGAAATGACCAGGTAGCTGCGCGCGCCGAGCTTGAGGAAGCGGCTCCGCGCCGTGGCTGCGGGCTCCGGAACGAGGAGTGCGGTGACGAGCTCGTCCCGCCGCAGCACCGTCTTGCGATTCCCCACGATGAAGTCGGCGAGTGGTAAGCGGCGCGTGCCGCCGCGCGAGGAAAGCTCGACCGCGGCGTCGAGCACGAGGAGCGGGGGCACGCCGTCCGCCGCCGGCGAGGCGTTGCAGACGTTGCCGCAAAGCGTTCCCGCGTTCTGGATCTGCACGCCCCCCACCTCGCGCGCCGCTTCCTTGAGGCCGTCGAAGGCGGGCGGCAGCGCCGTCGCAATCAGCTCGCTCCAACTGGCGAGGCAGCCGATGCGCCAGCCTCCGGCCTCGCGGCGGATGCCGCTCAGCGCCCTAAGCCCGGTGATGTCGACGACGTCGTCGGCGAGCGGGCGGCCGACGCGGGCAGGATAGAAGTCCGTGCCGCCGGCGAGCACGGTGCGCGGCTTCTCGGCAAGAGCGGCGAGCGCCTCCTCGAGCCTCGTCGGGCGGAGATAATCGCCCATCCTCCTGCCTCCCGCCGGCCGCCATATTGTTCGTGTACGAACAATTTTAGCCCCAACAGCCGCCGGGCTGTCAAGCAAGCAGCGCATTGGTGATCCGATGTCCGGAAATCCCCGGCGCCTTCGACAAGGGCGCGTGCTCGCCTTATCGCTCTCGCTTCTGCGGCTCTGTTCCCCCCGGGAGACGGGATTGGGTGGGGGATTGAACGGACGTTTCCCGGATGGGCTGCCTACCCGTCCCTGTTATCTTGCCGTCGGCCTTTCCCTTGTGCAGTCCACCGGGAACGGATATGGTCATTGACACCATATGGTATTTGAGACCATTATGGGTGCGCGATGAAGGCCGAGCTGCTGTTCCATCAGCGCATCGAGTATAACGATGGTGCGATCGTGGAAATGGTGCTGTGGCGCGTTCCATCGCCGGTTTCACCTTCAACACACGGTCTGAAATATTCTCTTTTTTACGGCCGCACCGGTGTCCGGGAGATTGGCTACGACAACGAACGCGGCAAAGGCGATCACCGGCATTTTCAGGGCGCCGAGGCAGCCTATGCGTTTAGTACGGTTGAGCAGCTAATGGCCGATTTTTGGTCCGATGTGCGCGCAGTGCGAGGTGGCAGATGAGCAATGTGAAAATCACTGTCGGCGGCGCGATGGAAGACGAAGCGTCGCGCCGGTTCGTTGACGCTTGGCACCGTGCCGAGCGCGGAGAGACATTCCATGAGCGCCATCTGGTGTTCGAGAACTGGGACACCCTGACCCGTGTCCTGACCGGCAAGCGAATGGAGCTACTACGATATGTTCGCCGCCACAAAGTCACCAGTGTCCGCGCCCTGGCCAAGGCGCTCGGGCGCGATTACAGCAACGTCCATGCGGATGTCCAAGCCCTGACGGCCGCCGGGCTTCTCGACGCGACCGAGGACGGCGTGCGCGCCGATTATGATGCGATTGAGACGAAGATTGCGATTTGATGCCTAGTCGGCGCCTAGCACTTCCTTCCGCGCGTCCTGAGTGTAAGAGATACGGCATGGCAAAAAAGCGGTGCGACCGCCCGCAGCACCCTCACGAGTGCCATGTCGGCGCTGAGCATTCCGTTCATCTTCTGCGCCCCTCTCCTCGTCCGCACTCGCCTGCGCGCCCGCCCCCTCACGTCTGGGGCCGGAACGGCTTGCCGAGTGCTGCCGGCGCGTTGAGGCGGATACGCCTCACGTCGCGCGAGATGAGCGCCAACACGACGATCGTCGCGAGATAGGGTAAGGTCGCGAGGAGGTCGGGCGGGAAGGCGAACCCCGCCCCCTGGATATTGAGTTGCAGGATGCTGACGCCACCGAAGATGTAGGCGCCGAGGAGCACGCGGAGCGGCTTCCAGGTGGCGAAGACGACGAGCGCGAGCGCGATCCAGCCGCGGCCGGCGCTCATGTTCTCGGTCCACATCGGCGTGTAGGCGAGCGAGAGGTAGGCGCCGGCGAGCCCGCTCATGGCGCCCCCGAACATCACCGCGCAATAGCGGATGCGGATGACCGGATAGCCGAGCGCATGCGCGGCATCCGGCGATTCGCCGGCCGCGCGCAGCACAAGCCCGAAGCGACTCCTCGAGAGGAAGCGATGCACCGCGACGAGGAGAATGACGGAAGCATAGACGAGGATATCCTGGTCGAAGAGCACGGGACCGAGGAGCGGGATTTGCGCGAGGCCGGGGATGGCGAGCGGTGTCAGGCCGCCAAGGGTCGCATCCACGTAGCCGCGACCCAGGAAGGCGCTCAAGCCCGTGCCGAAGATGCTGAGGGCGAGGCCGGTCGCGACCTGGTTGGCCTGGAGCGTCAACGTGAGCACGCCGAACAAAAGCGCCATCGCCATACCTGCCACGACTGCCGCGGCGATGCCGAGCGCCAGATCGCCGCTGGCCGCCGCGGCGACGAAGCCGGCCACGGCTCCCATCAGCATCATGCCCTCGACCCCGAGGTTGAGCACGCCGGATTTCTCGGTCACCAGCTCGCCGAGGGCTGCGAGCACGAGCGGCGTGCCGGCCCGGAGCGTCGCCGCAAGCACCGCGGCCGAAAAGTCGAGCTCGCTCATGGCGAGGACACCGCGGCGGCGCCAGGGCCAAAGCGCAAGCGGTAACGCACGAAGATATCGCAGCCGAGCAGGAAGAAGAGCAGCATGCCCTGAAACACGCCCGCCACCGCGAGCGGCAGGCCGAGCGACACCTGCACCGACTCCCCGCCTAAATAGATGAGCGCCATGAGCAGGCTCGCGAAGAGGATGCCGAGCGGGTGGAGTCGCCCGAGGAAGGCGACGATGATCGCGGCGAAGCCGTAGCCGGGCGAGATGTTCGGCAGGAGCTGGCCGATCGGTCCCGCCACCTCGTCGACACCGGCGATGCCGGCGAAGGCGCCCCCGAAGAGCAGGCTGAGCCAGACGAGGTGCGTCTCCTTGAATCCGGCGTAGGCCGCGGCCGCTGGTGCCAGGCCCGCCACTTTGATCTGGAAGCCGATGAAGCTCCTCTCGAGCAGCACCCAGACGGCTGGCAGGACAGCGAGCGGCAGCGCGCAGGAGAGATTGACGCGCGTGCCCGCGAAGAGGATGGGAAAGAGCGCTGCGTCCTCGAACTGGCGCGACTGCGGGAAGTTGAAGCCCGCCGGATCGCGCCAAGGCCCATGCACGAGGTAGCTCAGCACAAGAAGCGCCACGTAGCTCAGCATCAGGCTGGTGAGGATCTCGCTCGTATTGAAGCGGGTCCTCAAGAAGGCCGGGATCGCCGCCCAGGCCATGCCGCCAAGCGCACCCGCGAGGATCATGGCGGGGAGGAGCCAGATGGCGCTGCCGTGGGGGAAGGCGAGTGCCAGGCCACCACCGGCAATGGCACCCATGGTGAACTGACCCTCGGCGCCTATGTTCCACACGTTGCAGCGGAAGCCGACGGCAAGGCCGAGAGCGCACAGGAGGAGTGGCGAGGCCTTGAGCGCCACTTCGCCGAGGCCGTAGAGCGAGCTCACCGGCTTGATGAAGAAGGCGTGGAAGGCAACGAGGGGGTCGTAGCCCAAACTCGCGAAGAGCAAGCCGCCGCAGAGCAAAGCGAGCGCCGCGGCGAGGAACGGCGAGAGATAACGCGCGGCCCAAGAGGCTTCGGCGCGCTGCTCGAGCCTAGGCAGCATCATGGCCCCCGCCCGCGCGCTCCTCGTCCGGGAGCCCGCCCATCAGAAGACCGATCTCCTCGCTCGTGGTCTCCGCGACGCGCCGCGCCGCCGACAGCCGGCCTTTGCTGATCACCGCAATGCGGTCGCAGATCTCGAAGAGCTCATCGAGGTCCTCGGAGACGACGAGCACGGCCGCTCCCGCATCGCGGAGGGCCACGAGCTCCCGGTGGATCGTCAAGCTGGCGCCCACGTCCAGGCCCCAGGTCGGGTGCGCCGCGATGAGAACCTTGGGCCGCTGCAGAAGCTCGCGCCCGACGATGAACTTCTGCAGGTTGCCGCCCGAGAGGCTTCCAGCCGGGCTGTCGACACTGCCCGCCGCGACATTGAAGTCGCGCGCGATGCGCTCGGCAAGCTCCCGCGCCCGGCCGAAGCGGATGAGGCCGCAGCGGACGAGGCCGCCGAGATAGGCCGTAAGCAGCGTGTTCTCGGCCATGCTCATCTCCGAGACGGCACCGCGGCCGAGCTTGTCCTCGGGCACGAAGGCGAGCCCTCGCGCGCGCCGGCCGGCCGGGCCGAGCCGGCCGACGGGCTCGCCCAGGAGGCGCACGTCGTCCGGTGCCGGCGCCAGGCGCTCGCCCGCGAGTGCCAGCAGGAGCTCGGCCTGCCCGTTGCCCGCCACCCCGGCGATGCCCAGGATCTCGCCTTCGCGGAGGGAGAGCCGGATGTCGTTGAGATCGCTGCCGAAGGGATCGGCTGCGGCAAGGCGGAGTCCGTTCACGACGAGCGCCTCGGGGCCGAGTGCGTGCGGAAGCGGATGCGCGGCGGCAACGACCTCGCTCCCCACCATCATGCGCGCGAGCGAGCCCGTGGTCTCTCTATGCGGGTCGCATTCGGCGCTCACCCGGCCGCCGCGCAAGACCGTCGCGCGCTCGCAGAGCGAGCGCACCTCGTCGAGCTTGTGGCTGATGTAGAGGACGCTGCAGCCTTGGGCGGCGAGCTGACGCAGGGTCGCGAAGAGACGCTCGGCCTCCTGCGGCGTCAGCACCGCCGTGGGCTCGTCCATGATGAGCAGGCGCGGCGCCTGCATGAGGCAGCGCACGATCTCGACGCGCTGACGCTCGCCGACCGAGAGGTCGTGCACGGTGCGCTCGGGGTCCAATGCAAGCCCGTAGTGATGCGCGGTCGCGCGAATGTGCTCGGAGAGCGCCCTCATCTCGCCGCTGTCGTCGATCCCGAGCGCTATGTTCTCCGCCACGGTCAGCGACTCGAAGAGCGTGAAATGCTGGAACACCATGCCGATGCCGAGCCGCCGGGCAAAGGCGGGGCTCAAGATCTTGACGGCCTTGCCCTCCCAGAACGTGGTTCCTTCGTCGGCGTGGACGACACCGTAGATGATCTTGACGAGCGTGCTCTTCCCCGCACCGTTCTCGCCGAGAAGCGCGTGGAGCTCGCCCGGCAGCACCTCGAGATCGATGTGATCGTTGGCGAGGCAGTCGGGATAGCGCTTGCTGATGCCGTGCAGCGCCAGCCTCGGCGTCACCCCCGCTTGTTGATCGCGATCCTCCATCATCGCCTTGCCGATGCTGCGGCTTTTGTCGCGGCTGTCCTCGTTTGACACGGGCGGCGCCATGACATCAGCCGGGCGCCGCTGCCGGAGCCACGCGGAAAAGCCGCAGGTCGCTCTTGATCCCGGCGGGCCAAGCTTGCGGCACCAACCACGCGGGCGGCGCGCCTCGTGCCAAACGATCCTCGAGCATCCTCGTGCCGGGCCTTGTCGCCTTCCGCACCGCCACGGGCCAATTGCACGTCATGACATAGGCAACGCCCCGGCGCGCCAAGATGGCGTAGGCAGCGCGGTCGTCCTCGCTGGTCATGAAATCGACGACGTCGCGCAGTCCCTGGACGTTCTGGTTATAAGGTCCGGCGACGACGCGGTTTCCAGTCCAATAGAGCGTTTCCGGCGCCTGGTCCGGCTCGGTCATCATGATCAGGTTGCTGCCGCCCATGAAGGCGGCGTCGTTGAGCGCCGCGGCCACGCGGCGCACCGCGCAATCGGGAGGCGGGGACGCCGTCACTCCCTTCGCGGCGACGATGGCACTCGCGACCAGCACGGGGCCGAGAAGGATCAGCGTGAGCGCGAGCGCGCGGCCAAGGAGCCGGAAGGCGAGCCGGGGCACGCGGTCGAAGAGACCGGCAAGCCGCGTCAGCAACACCGCGAGCGGCAGTGCCGCGGCCACCTCGGCGTAGATCGCGAAGCGCGTATGGAGGACGCCCGGCACGATGAGGAGGGCAAGGGCGAGTGCCGAGGCGCCCCAGGCCGCGCGCGCTGCCACCGAGCGCTCCCGGCTCGCAATGAGGAGGGCCGCGACGAGACCGATGGCGGGCCCGCCGATGAAGAGAACACCCCGGCTCAGATTGGCGAAGGCCGGTTTGCCCTCCTCGATCTTGCTCCAAAAATCCACCTCGAGACCGGCGCCGTAGACGGTGCGCTCGGGCGACAAGAGATCGGGAAAGACCGCCCCGAGACATGCGGCCGCAACCAACGCTCCCGCCAGGCCGACGGCGAGGCGCAGGCGCCAAGCCTCCCGGCGTTGCGGCGCCGCGGCCAGCGCTGCCGACAAGAGGGCAAGGAGGGCGCCGAAGGCCACATAGACCACGGATAGCCTGTCGAGCTCGGGCCGAAGCCAGCCGCCAAAAGGCGGATCGAATGCCAGCATCAGCGCAAGGCCAAGGGCAAAGGCGGCGGCACATGCCAGGCTGGCACGGCTGAGCGCGCCGCCCTCGCGCACCCAGGCCAGGCCCAGGAGCAACATGCCGATGGGGACGACGAAGAAAGCCTCGGTGGTCAGCCAGAAAGCGAAAGCGGCGGCCAGCCCCGCGGCGGCGCCATGGCGGAGTGCCTGCGGCTGCATCACGGTGCGAAGCACGAGGCCCATGAAGAGCGCCAAGAGCGCCACGATCTCGACACGATAGGTGGCGCAGCCGACCAAGCCGTAATTGACGGCGAGCGGCGTGACGGCAATCACCATGCCGAGCAGGCGCCGCTCCGTCGCATCCGTGAGCGGCCGCGTCGCCCACACCGCCGCTAGTATGAGGGCGACGAGGGAAAGCGGCCCGATCGCCGGGGCCACGACCGCGAACGCCTTGTTCCAGCCGGCGAGGGCCGCGATCGGCGCGGCCAGCGCGAGGAAGATCAGGTCGAAGGCCTTGCTCCAGTGGAGCACCATGCCGTAGGGAGCGTTGTCGCGGGAGAGAAAGCCGCCATGCCAACCGCCATCGGCGAGTACGCTGCGCAGGCGCACCACATGCATGTAACTGTCCGTATCGATGAGCTCGCCCTGCAGCACGTTGGGATAGATGAAGAAGAGAAAGAATGCGAGCAGGAGCACCACCAGGAGCAGGCCGGGCAAAGAATCGAGGAAGAGCGCGCCTGTCTCGAGACGCGGCTCGCCCGCAACATCGTCCGAATGCGTCAGATCCATCCCGCCCGTTCCTCGAGCTTCGGCCGGAGGCGGCCTGCCGCGCCCGCTTCCGCGGTTCTCGGCCGGTTTTATCACGCATCCCTTGGTCGAATGGAGGGCGAAATCGCGGCAACGCATGAAATTCCAACCTACCGAGCGAGCTCATACACAGAGGTCCCTTATCGTTACGCTCCGCACGCGTTGCCCGAAGGATGAAAGGATGGGTGTATTGCCGCGGCTAGATCGGGCGAACCATCGGGGAAATAGCAGGGCGAGCGCCACAATGCTCGGATGAACCCCACGATCGCTGTTTCGCCGGTCTTGAGGCGGTCAGCGCCCACAAAGCGGCTTGTCCGTAAGGGCGAATTGGCTCATCACCTCGCCGAATCGCTGGTCATCCGGAGAGTGTCAGTTTAGGGGTTTCCCGTGCTTGGGCGGCTGGAAGATTGGCGCGAGCTCGACGAGGAGGGGGCGCTGGTGTGGGCGCTCCAAAGCGTCGGATTGATGCCCGAGCGCGAGGGCAGGCACCGGAGCCCCGGTATTCCGGACCATCGCTGGGCGGCCGTGCGGCATCCCTTGTCGATGGTTGCCGTCAAGGCCGAGATTGGTATCGGCTCCGAAGCGACGAAGGACGCGCCGCCGCGTACCGTGGAAATGGGCAATCCCGCGTGTCCCATTCGCACCTTCAGGCGACCTCCAGACGGTGGCATGAGGGCCTGCGCTGCGGCAGCGTCGCACGGCGGCGCTGAAATCCGAGGAGAGCTGCATGACGACAATTCGCGATAACGTCGTTAGATTGATCTTCGAGGCCTGTCGGCCCCGTCATCCCGATCTCAGCGATCATAGCCGCGCCCTCCTCGACAGCGGCCTCGATTCGCTTGATTACACGAGAGTCCCGATGGCTGTTGAAGACCACTACAAGATCGCCATCGCGGACAACGAGCTCGATAAGTTCGGTTCCGTCGACAAGATTGTGAGCCACCTCGCGGAGTGGGTCGGCGCCTGATGGAAGCGGCCCAAGCGTCTCTGAAAGGCGCGTGGGTGAGCCTCGATAGCGCATCACATGTTCGAATGCTCTTCGAGCGGATGACGGCGTGCGCTGGCGACCCCGCCCTTTTTCGCGACGGCGCGGAAATCAGCTTCGACGGCCTCTTGTCCCGCGTCGCCGCGTGGGAGCGGGACCTGTTGGAGCGAGGCCTCGGCGCGGGCACGGTATGCGCGTTCACCGGCGATTACGCCCCGGACACCATAGCGCTCATGTTGGCGCCTATGCGCCTTGGAGGAATCTCGCTTCCCCTAACGCTGGCCGCCGAACAAGAGCTGGGTGATTTGCTGGCGATTTCGGGCGCCCAGTGGCTGATCCGGTTCAACGACAACCTCGATCGCGCCGGGGCGTCCGTCGAGCCGCTCGGCGCTACTGCGCAGAATGGGCTTATCGTGCATTTCCGGGCCACGGGCCACCCCGGATTGATCGTATTCACCTCCGGTTCTAGCGGGCGACCAAAAGGAATCCTTCACGACTTCGACCGGGTGCTCGGCAAATTCGCCGTCAGGCGTCCTGGCTGGCGCACAATTTTGTTCCTGTCGATCGACCATTTCGGCGGCATCAACACGCTCATGGCGTGCTTAGCTTATGGAGGAGTCGGCATTTGCGTGTCGCAACGCACGCCCGATATTGTGTGCGGGCTGTGGCGTCGGCACGCGCCACGCTCTTGCCGACTACGCCAACCTTTCTCAACATGCTGCGTGCGTCCGGTACCTGGCGGCTCCACGACCTGTCGTCGTTGCGGCTCATCACTTATGGAGCGGAGCCGATGCCGGAGGCAACGCTTAAGTGGATCGGCGAAGCTTTGCCGAATGTCGAACTAAAGCAGACCTATGGCCTCTCTGAGCTCGGGGTCTTGCATTGGCGATCTCCCGAACGGCAGTCCCTCTGGCTGCGCCTCGGCGGGCAGGGATTCGAGACCCGGATTGTGGACAATGTGCTGCATATCCGGTCGGAGTCGAATATGGTTGGCTACCTCAATGCGCCGAGCCCGATCGACGAGGACGGTTGGATGAATACCGGGGACATGGTCGAAATGCGCGATGGCATGGTCCGGTTTCTCGGCCGCACCTCCGAGGTTCTCAACGTGGGCGGCCAGAAGGTCTTCCCGGCCGAGGTCGAGAACGTGCTGCTCGGTGCGGAAGGGGTCGTTGAGGCTACTGTGTTCGGCCGGCGCCATCCCTTGCTCGGTCAGGCGGTTTGCGCGCGCGTATCGCTGTCGCGGGGAGAAGACGCCGAGGCGGCTGCTCAGCGGCTGCGGCTCTATTGCTTGGAGCGGCTCGCGAAATTCAAGGTGCCGGTGCGGATCGAGGTGGTCCAGCATTCAGTCCTGACCAACGAGCGCAGCAAGAAGGTTCGCCGCGTGGGCGAGGGACCGTCCGCGGAGTAGCGGTTGATGGATCGCTCCATAGTGGAGAGTCCCGTCTAATACACATCCTGCGGGCCTCTCGTATTCGCCCCCTAAAGCCTCATCATGGCGGTCGAAGATACGGCCACGGGGCCGCCAGAACACGGTCGTCGCAGGCAAATTCCAGCTCCACCCTCGCCCTGCCAGCCAGGCGGCCAAGAAATCGCCGGGCTCAAGATTACGCCCAGAGCAAAAATGCATTGTACATACTCGGCCATAACCTCGTACTATTACCTATCACTTCAGCTATCGGGTACGTGCCGGCGAAGGACCGGCCAGGAGGCAAACGATGGCCAACACGCAATTGAAGCAAAAACGCGCCGCATCGGAGCAAAAGAGAGGCGATGGCACGCTCGCGCCAGCCGAGGAATTCGCCAGCGCCATGTCGAATATCCTTCGCTCCATTGCTAATGGCTATGGCGCGAACAAGCGCCTCGCTCCGATCACCGACCGGCATCCGACGACCATCGGGCGATATCGGCATGGAAGTTGTCCAAAGGCGTGGTACGATCTCGTGAGGCTTGCGGGCAGCTATCCCGAGGTGCTCGAGCTCGTGCTGAGAAGATCGGGGCGGCACGACTTGGCCGAGCGCGCACGGGAGAGTGCCTCAGAAAAAAATCTCGACGGCGCGCTTCCCAAGCTCCTCGAGCGCATTATGGTGAAGCTTGCCGGCGAGGCGGTGGGAGATCGTTGGTATTGGGCAACCGACGTCGGCGACATCGAGCATGCTCCGGCAGGGCATGCGGAATTCGCGCGGCGCAAGCTCGGACTGTCGAAGCAAAATCCCGCCGATCAGCCCTCCTACGTGATGCGCAATCTGGGATGGATTGCCATTACGCTAGGGGCAGACCGGTCGGTGACGCTGGCATACAACGATCTTGCCGTCGATGGCGTCGCGGCGACTCGCGCCTATGAATGGCTGCTAGCCGAGCAGCATACCATCACGTCGGTGCGGCGTCGCGTGGAGGTCGACGAGCGGTGGATCGAAGCGACGCACCCGAACGTCGCATCCGCGCTCGCGGCGCTGGAAATACTGCCGAGCATGGGGCCTCGCCGTAGAGATTTCAAATGGCGGACCGAGCGCCTTTCCCTCGACCACATCAAGAGCAAGCGCATCGGCTCCTTGCTCGGCGCCACGCGTCTGGCAGGGCGTCAGCCAGGACGGCTGCCGCAAGTCGCCGCGCGCTTGGGCCTCCTCGATTTCTCGGGATTGTTCCGTGTCGAGGGCGACAACGTCACGTCCCTTTGGGTGGGAACGCACCACGGATTGTTCCGATCTTATGGTCCCACCGTCATGGGCAAGAACCTCCGCGAGCGCGCGGACCTCCGCTACGCCGAGATGGTGCGCCTTCACGTTCTCGGTGCGGTTGAGGAGCCGGAAGGAACTTACTATCACAATGTCGTGTCGATCGATGGTCGTGGCCTTGAATATTTGCGCTTGGCACTCGCGGACCCCGCGGACCGCGACGGCGCGCAACTGGTTCTTACAACCACCGAGATTATCAAAGAGATCCCGCTAGCAAACGACGGTTGAAAAGCCATGGACCACTATCAACAATACTTCCGCTTCACCAGACAGGGAATCGATAGAGACACACACAGATTGGCCTCCCGCACTTTGGTTCCGCCGCTCGTGCGCGCGCTCGAGCAGTTGGATTTGGAACCGAGGGCCACGCACGACGTCGCTCACCTTGTTCGCTTCCAGGAGGCGCGCAAGGACCGCATGCACCTCTTCCAAATCGTGAATCCCGCCTACCAGAGCGTCCTGAACGAGACGAACTTCTTCGCCATGTTCCTCTACCGAGGCGACAATCCGGTGGCTTCCGCCGGCTTACGCCTCAAATGGATCGAGACGACGCTGGCGGAGGAGCTGACTTCCCTCCGCTTCTACTACGACGATGTGCCGGGCATGGCACGGCAGCGCGAGCGCTGCGTGGTCACCGCCCCCACGGCACGCCTGATCGAGGCCTGTCCGGTGGTGGTCTCGCTGTCGGTCTGCGTCGATCGCGATCAAGCCAATGGTACCGTCGTGCGGCCGCTCATGCGTCTTCTTCACATCTGGGCAGCGGTGCATTGGCGTTGGAGCTGGCTCATCGGCATAGCGGAATGGCCGGTCGCCCGCAATTACACCTACAACATCTACGGCTTCGCGGGGGCCGAGCTCGGAGTATGGCGAAACCGGCCCTCGGACGGTTACCAGCCGGATGGCGAGCTGCCGCTGACCGAGTTCATGCTGTTGACGGCCCCGCGCCGCTATGCGATGGCCACGTTTCTGCGCGCCGACGTGACCGACGTGGGACGTCCGCTCGGACAGCCCATCACGACGACCGTGGATGCAGCGGCGGCATGATAAGCGGGCTGCCGTCGTGAGCCCCATGCAGCGATCGTGACCGGGCGCGGGACGCACGCCTGTCGGGAAGGCGTTGCGGTCCCGGGCCCCGACCGCCACGGCGCACGCTTGCACCTCCCTGGAGCCGCCTCGCGCGGCTCCGGTTTTTCTGCGCCGATCTTCGGCGGTCGCGCCGCCAACGGCTCATCGGGCGTGCGCCGATATTCGTCGCGCGCCGGATGTGGAGAAGGAGGCCGCAAAGCGTGAAGACGGCTCGCCTGCCACCACGCTCGGCGCCGGCGACAAATCCGCTGGGCCTTGGCGAATGCCTTGCCGGAAGGGATTGGTGGGCGCAGCAGGACTCGAACCTGCGACCCGCTGATTAAGAGTCAGCTGCTCTACCAACTGAGCTATGCGCCCCGAAGCGTGGGAGCGAGGGGGTATAGCAAAGCCCTCCCGGCTTGTCGATAGGCTTCGCCCGCGGGATGCGCGCCCCGGCGGCGGCGGGTGCGGCGCTGACCACGGCGCCGGAAAGCACCGCCTCAGAGCCCGCTCTCGACGCCGCGGCGGCCGATGCGGACGTCGCGGTGGACGTAGACGCCGATCACCAGGCCGAAGGCGAAGAGGATCGAGAGCATGGCGGTGCCGCCGTAGGAGACCAGCGGGAGCGGCACGCCGACCACCGGAATGAGCCCCATCACCATGGCGATGTTGACGAAGACATAGAGGAAGAAGGTGACGGTGATCCCCATCGCGAGCAGGCGTCCGAACTGGCTGCGCGCGCGCAGCGCCACGGCGATCCCGTAGACGATGAGCAGCACATAGAGGCTCAGGAGCGCGAGGCCGCCGATGATGCCGAACTCCTCCGCCAGCATGGTGAAGATGAAGTCCGTCGCCTTCTCGGGGAGGAAGTTGAGGTGGCTCTGGGTGCCCTCGAGGAAGCCCTTGCCGAGGATGCCGCCGGAGCCGAGCGCGATCTTGGACTGCAGGATATGGTAGCCGGTGCCGAGCGGATCGCGCTCCGGATCGAGGAAGGTGAGGATGCGCGCCTTCTGGTAGCCGTGGAGAAAATGCCAGGCGAGCGGCACGGCAGCGAGCCCCGCCACCAGCACGGCGGCGAATTTCCACAGGCGCACGCCCGCCAAGAAGAAGAGCACTCCCCCGCTCGCCAGCAGCATGATGGCGGTGCCGAGGTCGGGCTGCTTCAAGACCAGGAACACCGGGGCGACCACCAGGAGGAGCGGGACGAAGACGACCGTGATGCGCCCGATCTGCTCGGGACCGACACCGTGGAAGTAGCGTGCAAGCGCCAGCACGAGGGCCACCTTCATGATCTCGGAAGGCTGCAGCTGGATCACCTTGAGGTCGAGCCAGCGCTGCGCCCCCATGGCGTCAGCCCCCACCACGTCGACGGCGCCGAGGAGCACGAGCGCCACGAAATAGATGGGATAGGCGAGGCGCATCCAGTGGCGAATGTCGACAAGTGCCGCGCCGAGCATGAGGACGAGTCCGACCCCGAAGCGGATCATTTGGCGCGACGCCCAGGGATCCCAGCTGCCGTTCGCCGCCGAATAAAGCATGGCGAAACCGATGCCGCAGAGGAGGGCCACAAGGAGCACCAGGCTCCAGTTCACCTGCCAGAGCTTCTCGGCAAGCGACATGCGCACCTCGCCGCGGATGTGACCGAGGCTTGCCATCAGCTCGGCACCTCTTGCTTGCCGCGCCCGGCCAAGGGTTCGCTCGGCCTGCCGGAGAGCGGATCGCGCGTCTGCGCCTCGATGAGGAGATCGCGGGCGATGGGGGCTGCTGCGATCGAGCCGCCGCTCCCCGCGTGCTCGATGACGACCGCGCAGGCATAGCGCGGCGCCGAAACGGGGGCGTAGGCAATGAAAAGCGCGTTGTCGCGCTCGCGCCAGGGCCGGTCCTCGGGCCCACGCTTCTTGTGCTCCCGCTCGGCGGCGGTGATGCGGCGCACTTGCGAGGTGCCGGACTTGCCGCCCATCTCCATGCCGGACTGCGCGATGCGGGCGCCGTGCGCGGTGCCGCCCTCGTTGACGACCGCGTTCATGCCGCTCAAGAGGACCTGGAGCGAGGCGTCGGCAATGCCGAGCGAGGGCGGCGGCTCGCCCTCCGCGAAGCTCGCCTGGATGAGGCCGCCCTCGGGCGGCTTGCGCACGGTGCGCGGAACCACCGCCTTGCCGCCGTTCACCACGCGCGAGAGCATGAGCACGAGCTGAAGCGGCGTGGTCAGCACGAAACCCTGTCCGATGCCGGTGACGAGCGTCTCGCCCTGCGTCCAGGCCTGCCCGAGCGTCGCCTTCTTCCACGCGCGCGTCGGGATGAGGCCGGGCCGCTCGCCGGTGAGATCGATGCCGGTTATCGCCCCCATGCCGAGACGGCGCGCCATCTCGGCGATGCGATCGACGCCGGTGCGCCGAGCGGTCTCGTAGAAGTAGACGTCGCAGGAGTTCTTGATGCCGCCGTGCATGTCGAGCAGGCCGTGGCCCTGGGGCTTCCAGCAATGGAAGCGCGTATCGCCGAGCTCGAGGTAGCCCGGGCAATTGAACTTGGTGTTCGGAGTGGTCGCGCCCGACTCGAGCGCCGCCAGCGCCACCGCCACCTTGAAGGTCGACCCCGGCGGATACTGTCCGCCGATCACCTTGTTGGTGAGCGGGGAAAGCGGGTCGCTGGTGAGCGTCTGCCAGCGCGCGGCCGAAAGACCCTCGTTGAACTCGTTGGGCTCGAAGCTCGGGGTCGAGGCCATGGCCAGCACCTCGCCCGAGTGCGGGTCCATGAGCACGGCGGCGGCACTGCGCTCATTCGCGATGCGCTGGGTAAGGTACTGCTGCAGGCCGAAGTCGATGCTGAGCGTCACGTCTTTGCCCGGCTCGCCCTCGTCGCGCGCGAGCTCGCGGATGACCCGGCCCCGCGCGTTCACCTCGACCTGCGAGGTGCCGACCGAGCCGCGCAATGCCAAGTCGTAGACCTTCTCCGCACCCGCCTTGCCGATGCGGAAGTCCGGCAGCTCGAGGAGCGGATCGCCATCGAGCTCCTTGTCGGACGCCGTGGCCACGTATCCCACGATGTGGGCGAAGGACGGGCCGTAAGGATAATCGCGGATGCGGCCGACCTCGGTGCGCACGCCCGCGAGATCGGGCATGTTGACCTCGACGCGGGAGAACTCCTCCCAGCTCAGGTTTTCGCGCACCGTGATCGGGACGAAGGGGCGATTGCGCTCGGCATCGCGCAACACGCGGCGCCGCTCGGCATCCGCCAAGGGCACGACCTTGGCCAGGCGGTCGAGGGTGGCGCTCAGGTCGCCGGCGTCCTCCGGCACGATGACGACGCGGTAGTTCTGCCGATTGAGCGCCACGGGCCGCCCGAAGCGGTCGAGGATGCGCCCACGCGGCGGCGGCAGGAGGCGCAGATTGATGCGGTTGTCCTCGGCAAGCGTCTGATACCGTTCCGACTGCAGGACCTGGAGATAGTACATGCGGGCGACGAGGGCCGAGAGCAGCGCCACTTTGCCGCCTACGACGAAGGCGGCACGGCGGCCGAACTGCTTGCTCTGGAATTGATCGAGCTGCATCGGGAGCTCAGTTGCGCCTGAGGAAGGCGCGCTGGCCGGCGGCAAAGAGCCAGGTCAGCCACGGATAGAGTGCGAGCGTCAGCAGGCACTGGATGAAGGCCGTGTGCGCCGGAACGAGCCGGCCGGCGAGTGCCGAGGCGAAGAGCCAGTGAGCGAAGCTCGCCGCGGGGGCCACCACGAAGAAGCCGAACCACATGACCGCGAAGGGCTTGCCGAGGAACGGCCGGCGCTGGTTGCGCATGACGCCGTAGACAAGGAGGAGGACGAGGGTGTTGAGGCCGGTCGGCGCCCCCGTCAGGATGTCCTCGAGCAGCCCGAGGACGAAGACCGCCGGCGCCGGCAGGAGATCCGGCCGATGGATCGCCCAGTAATAGACCGCCATCAGCGCGAAGGAGGGCACGACGAGCCCGTAACCCGGAACCGGCAGCGGCACCACGCTCAAGACGACAAGAAGGGCTGAGAGCGCAAAAGGAAACAGCCTGCGCGCCGCGCGGTCGAGCTGGAGTGCAAGCACCGCGATCACGGCCGCGCCGCGCGTTTGCCGCGGACGGGGGCGGGCAGCGGATCGAGCGGGCCCAGGATGCCCTTGAGGCCGTAATCGATGATGCGGACGTACTCGATCCGGCTCCAGTTGGCGAAGGGCTGCACGCGTACGCCGCCGTCACCGACCGAGGAGATGGTGCCGATCGGCAGACCCGGCGGGAACGCCCCGCCGTCGCCCGAGGTGACGATGCGCGTGCCGGGCGCCAGCGAAAGGTTGGGCGGAAGATAAAGGAGCCGCGGCAGGTCGGTATTGTCGCCCGCAAGGATGGCGTGGTCGCGCGTCGATTCGACGACCACCGGAATGCGCGAATTGAGGTCGGTGATGAGGAGTGCGCGCGAGGAGATGTCGCCCACTTCGGCGATGCGCCCGATGAGGCCCTGGCCCACCACCACGGCCTGGCCCTTGGCGACGCCGTCGCGCGTGCCGGCGTCGACGAGCAGGCTGCGCACGAAGGCACCGCCGGAATCCGCGATCACGCGTCCGGTAATGCTGCGCTCTTCGCTGTGCGGCACGAAATTCAGGGTCTCTCTCAAGGCTTGGTTCTGGGCCGCGAGCTCGCGCGCCAGCTGCTCCCAGCGCTTGAGCTCGGCGTTGTCTTGCCGCAGACGCTCGTTCTCGGAGCGCAAATGTACGAGCGCGCGCACCTCGTCGATCGCGTGCTCGACGGTTGCCATCGGCCGGGCGAGGCCCGCGAGAATGGGGGCGAAGGCGTCGGTCACCGCGACACGAAGGCGCTCGATCAGGATGGCATCGGCCTTGCCGAGAATGATGAGGCCGACCGCACCCGCGATCAGCATGAGGAAGGCAAAGCGCTGCGCCGCCGCCTTGAGCGGCGCTGCGTAGCGCATGATCGAACCGCCACGCGGCTTCACGTCCCTCGCCCTTCGTTGAGCGCCCTGATCCGCCGAAAGGTCCCCTACGCCGGCAGCCCGGCGTAACCGCCCTTCGCCCGTTGAAATATAGCACTAATAAGGCGAGATGAGCACGTTCTTCAGCGTCTTCATCTCTTCGAGGCAGCGCCCGGTGCCAAGCGCCACGCAGGAGAGCGGGTCGTCCGCGATCGAGACCGGCAGGCCGGTCGCGTGGCGCAGCACGTGGTCGAGGTTGCCGAGCAGCGCCCCGCCGCCGGTGAGCACGATGCCCTTGTCCACGATATCGGCGGCGAGCTCGGGGGCGGTGTGCTCAAGCGCCACCTTGACGGCCTCGATGATGGCGCTCACCGGCTCGGCCAGGCTCTCGGCGATCTGCCGCTCGCTGATGAGGATCTCCTTGGGCACGCCGTTCATGAGATCGCGGCCCTTGATCTGCATCAAGCTGCCGTCGCCCTCGTTCGGTCCGCAGGCGGAGCCGATCTCCTTCTTGATGCGCTCGGCGCTGCCCTCGCCCACCAGGAGATTATGATTGCGCCGGATATAGGCGATGATGGCCTCGTCCATCTTGTCCCCGCCGACGCGCACCGAGCGGGAGTAGACGATGCCGCCGAGCGAGAGCACCGCCACCTCGGTCGTCCCCCCGCCGATGTCGACGACCATCGAGCCCGTGGGCTCGGTCACCGGCAGGCCCGCGCCGATCGCGGCCGCCATCGGCTCCTCGATGAGGTAGACCCGGCGTGCGCCCGCCGCCTCCGCCGATTCCTGGATGGCGCGGCGCTCGACCGCCGTCGAGCCCGAGGGCACGCAGACGATGACCTGCGGGCTCGCGAAGCTGCGGCGATTGTGCACCTTGCGGATGAAATGCTTGATCATCTCCTCGGCGACCTCGAAGTCGGCGATGACGCCGTCGCGCAAGGGACGGATCGCGGTGATGTTGCCGGGCGTGCGGCCGAGCATCATCTTGGCCTCGTCGCCGACGGCAAGCACATGCTTCTTGCCCTTCACTTCGGCGATCGCCACGACCGAGGGCTCGTTGAGCACGATGCCCTGCCCCTTGACGTAAACGAGCGTGTTCGCCGTGCCGAGGTCGATCGCCATATCGGCGGACAACATGCCCAGTATTCTTGAGAACATACGAATCACTTCCTCGAGCTTCTATTCCCGAACCGGGTATCGAGTGCCGGCTCTCAAAATCGCGACTAACCCCTCACCCGCCCGCCTCGCGCTTGCATCGACCCGCCTCGCGGCCTTGACCGCTCTGCGGCTCAATCCCATCGCGAAGCGGCGGCAGGGTGAGAGGCCCTGGCGTATCACGAATTTCTCGGTCCGAATAGTCGCGATCAAGCCGAGAGTGCCGCAGGCTCGGTCTTCTCCCGCTTGATCAGCAGCTTGTTGAGGGCGTGGACGTAAGCGCGACACGACGCCACGAGCGTGTCGGTATCGGCGCCCTGACCGTTCACCGTCTTGCCCTCTTCCTCGAGGCGCACGGTCACCTCGGCCTGCGCGTCGGTGCCTCCGGTCACGGCCTGCACCTGAAAGAGCTGCAGCCGGGCGGTGTGGGGAACGAGCTTCTTGATGCAATTGAACGTCGCATCGACTGGACCGTCCCCGGTTGCATGCGCCAGCTTGACCGTGCCGTCGATCTCGAGCTCGAGATCGGCGGTTTGCGGCCCCTTCGATCCGCAGACGACCTGGAGCGAGACGAACCTGATGTGGTCCTTGCTGCGCCCGACCTCGTCGTCGACGAGGGCGATGATGTCTTCGTCATATACGTCCTTCTTCTTGTCCGCCAGCTCCTTGAAGCGGCGGAAGGCCTCCTGGAGCATGTTGTCGCCGAGCTCGAAGCCCAGCTCCTTGAGCTTCTCGCGGAAGGCGTGCCGGCCCGAATGCTTGCCCATGACGAGCGTCGAGCGGTTGAGCCCCACCGACTCCGGCGTCATGATCTCGTAGGTCTGGGCGTTCTTGAGCACGCCGTCCTGATGGATGCCCGCCTCGTGCGCGAAGGCGTTGGCGCCCACGATCGCCTTGTTGGGCTGGACCTGAAAGCCGGTGATGGTGGAGACGAGGCGCGAGGCCTTGGTGATGAGCTCGGTCTTGATCCCGCTCGTGTAGGGCATCGCGTCGTGGCGCGTGCGCAGCGCCATCACGATCTCCTCGAGCGAGGCGTTGCCCGCGCGCTCGCCGATGCCGTTGATGGTGCACTCGACCTGACGCGCTCCCGCCCTCACGGCGGCGAGCGAATTGGCGACCGCGAGCCCCAGGTCGTTATGGCAATGGACCGAGATGACCGCCTTGTCGATGTTGGGCACGCGGTTCATCAGCATGGCGATAAGGGCCGCGAACTCCTCCGGTACGGCGTAGCCGACCGTGTCCGGGATGTTGATCGTGCCGGCCCCCGCCTTGATCGCGCTCTCGACGCAGCGGCAGAGAAAATCGTGCTCGGTGCGCGAGCCGTCCTCCGGCGACCACTCGACGTCGTCGCACAGCCTGCGGGCGTAGCTCACGCTGTCGACCACCGCCTCGTGGACCTGCTCCGGCTCCATCTGGAGCTTGTACTTCATGTGGAGCGGGCTGGTGGAGAGGAAGGTGTGGAGACGCGGACGCGCGGCGCCTTGGAGGGCCTCCCAGGCGCGGTCGATGTCGCGCCGCGCCGCGCGCGCGAGCCCGGCGACGCGCGAGGTCCTGATCACCTTGGCCACCTCGCGCACGGCCTCGAAATCGCCGTTGGACGCGATGGGGAAGCCGGCCTCGATGACGTCGACCCGCATTTCCTCAAGCACTTGCGCCACGCGCAGCTTCTCCTCGAGGTTCATGGAGCAGCCGGGCGACTGCTCGCCGTCTCTCAGCGTGGTGTCGAATATGACGACGCGGTTCGAGCTACTGGTCATGGTCTGGATCCTCCGCTTTGAACATGATGCAAGCGCACGCCGATCTTTCTCCCCTGAACGCCCGGTGAGATCCCGGGACGACGCTCAGGGGCAGCTAAGTCGGAGTGCCGCGCCACCACGGAGGAGCCGGCGGGAAAGGAGGTCGAGGGCACGCGAAGGGAGCCGCGCCGCAAGCGGCACGCCGGCAGAGAAGAAGAAGAAGATGGCTCGACTGCGGTCCATTCGCTCTCTCGGGGCCCTCCCCAGGGGCTAGGCCCTTGGGAACGCTTGGCAATCCTCATGTCCAACGCCGTGATTCGGGCAAAAAACGCTTGAGAATCAAGGCGCGGGCTATCTTTACGATGTTTCGGCCAAAGCCCGCAAGGCCTTTGTGCCCGTTTAATACCTGTTTGCAGCGGTTCGCGCCCCGCGGTGCTGAGCCGGCAAGGAGGTGCAAGGCTTTGACTTCGCACCGATTTCGCGGCTTGCGAGTCGGCCCAAGGATAGTGGCCCGGCGAATCTGGCAGAGACCCCTTGCGCTTCCTTGCCGCGCCGAACACTCTGCGCCTCTCCCTGCGCGGCGCCCACCCAGCCAGCTATGAACGAGGAAGGCAAAGCGTCATGAATGACCTGCTCCCCCTTGCGGAAAAGGCCGCCGCCCTCCTCAAGGCGCGCGGCGAGACCATCGCCGTTGCGGAGTCGTCGACCGGCGGTCTCGTCTCGGCCGCACTCCTCGCCGTTCCCGGTGCCTCGGCCTATTTTCTCGGCGGTGCCGTTGTCTATACCCGAAGCGCGCGCGGCGCATTGCTGGAAATTCCCGACGCCGCACTCGCGGGCATGCGGCCGGCGACCGAGCCCTACGCGCTCTTGCTCGCGCGCACGGCCCGCGAGCGGCTCTCCGCGCACTGGGCGCTGGCCGAGAGCGGTGCCACGGGACCGAGCGGCAATCGCTACGGCGACGCCGCCGGGCACGCGTGCCTCGCCGTCGCGGGGGCGGTTGAGCGCACGGCGACGCTCGAGACCGGCAAGCCCGACCGGCTCGCCAACATGCGTGCGTTCGCGGCGGCGGCGCTCGAGCTCCTGACGCAAAGCCTGGCGCGCTGATCCGGCTCCTCGCTCCTTATGGATTGCTTTGCGGCCCCTGCGCCGTCATTTAGGAATGAGCTCTCTTTGCGGAGGCGGCCATGCCGAGCTTCGACATCGTGTCCAAGACCGATCTCAATGAGGTCGACAACGCGCTCGCCAACATCGCGCGCGAGATCGCCACGCGCTTCGACTTCAAGGACTCGCAGTGCAGGATCGAGCGCCAGGAGGCAGTGCTCACCCTCCATGCCGACGATCGGCTCAAGCTCAAGCAGATGCACGAATTGCTCAAGGGTCACCTGGTCCGGCGCAAGGTCGATCCCTCGGCCCTCGAGTTCAAGGACGCCGAGCGCGCCTCGGGCGACAGGCTGCGACAAGAGATCGTGGTGAAGCAAGGCATCGACCGCGAGCTTGCCAAGCGCCTCGTCAAGGAGCTCAAGGACAGCAAGCTTAAGATACAGGTCTCGATCCAAGGCGATGAGCTGCGCGTCAGCGGCAAGAAGAGGGACGATCTCCAGGAGGCCATCGCCCACATCCGCGGCCTCAAGATCGCACAGCCCCTCCAATTCGTGAACTTCCGCGACTGAGCGGCCTCCGGCGCTCAGCGGGTCCAGGTCCGATAGAGCCAAACGAACACGTCCCAATAGGCGGGAAAGTTGGGGTCCTGCCGGGCGCGCGCGCCTTGCATGTGCGGTGTTGCCGGATTGATGCCGAATGCTGGCAACACCACGTTCAAGAAGTCGACGAAATCGCCCAAGCTGTGCGGCCCGGCCACTTCTGAATAGGCGAGGAATGCAACGTAGATCGCGACACAGCGATATTCGGTGAAGCTGCCGGCGGGCGGTTCCGCCGCCTCCGCGACGCCCGGCGCGATCTCGTTCCACATTGCGCCGAAGCGCGGCTGAAGGTGGAGACCGTTTACTGCGGCGAGGACGGCGTTCCGCAACTCGTTGTACGCCGCCGTCTTGCGCAAATAAACAATGACAGAATCGGCCTTGTCCGCCGCGCCGGAACCAAGGAATTTCATGTGATCGATATCGGCGAAGCGATCGAGGAGCGGCGCCAACGCCGCCGCCGCCGCGGCCATGCTGCGCGGCTCGACGTTGATGCCGATGCGCCAATCGCCTAGCACCTGAGCGTTGGGGTAGACGTGCAGGTAGGTAGTCGCCACGCGCTCGGCGCGAACGTTCAAGGTCGGGCGCTGCTGATTCACGACGGCGTTGTAATAGGCCACATAGGCGGCGATGTCGTTGCTCACGTCGGGCCACGGATCGCCGATCTGCAACCTCGCCCGGCGGCCCTGAAAAGCGCCGCAGTATCCGGCGAGCGCGGCATAGAGGTCCATGCCGACGAGGGGAGCCTTGTCGGCGACGCCACCCGGATTATAGTCAGCTGCATTGTTGTAAAGGACATGCAGCACATTCCGCAGCGGCACCGCGTCCGTCTGCCGCCGGGTCAGATATTGCCAGGTGTCGACAACGAAGTCCGCGTAGGACACAAGCGAGGAGGTGAGGCATTGCATGACCGCCGGCCCCCGCGCGCCGCCAGGCGACGCGACGGTCTCCGCCGGCCGGAAGCTCGCCGGCAGGCCGGGATCACAGCCCGCGCCGGGCATCAGCCGCGCCGCGCAGTGACGTCCGAGCCGCACGGCCTCCCACTCGAGCGTCGCATCCGCAACCGTTGCCCCTGTGCCGCCGGAGGGGGGCACCCTTCCGGCGCGCGCCTGGATCACGTGGGCGAGCTCGTGGGCCAGGAGCTCGAGGCCCCGCCCAGTGCCGGGATCGAACAATCCTGGCAGAATGAAGATCGTCTCTCCGCGAGCGCAGGCGAGCGCGCCATGCCGCGCCGGCTCCGATCCCACCTTGAGGCGTACGGTATCGAGCCTGCAGCCGAGCAAGCTTTCGAAGCGCTTCCTGAGCGCCGCGGGGATCGCCAGAGCTATCTCGTCACGATCGTCGATGTCTTCCGCGCGAGAGGCTCTGGCTGTCTGCTTGCTCATGGCCCAAATCCCGAATCGCTTGTGCCGGTCTCGGCTTGCGCTTAATCCTTCAGCGTGAAGCCTTCGCTGCCCTGCCCGCTGATCCTGTCGATCTCTTCGGAGACGGCATCAGGCCCCTTCGCCGCGCGTCCCTCCAGCTTGGCCTTGAGCTGCTCAGCGTCGAGCCGGGGCAGCGCTCCGTTGCCGTTCGGGGGAGGCGGAGGAGGAGATGGCGGCGGCGACGGCGGGGAAGGCGGTTCGGCTTGCGCAAAATCGCTTTGCACCTGCACAACCAGGCCGTCGAGGCTGGCACGGAGGCTGGCATCCGCGTCCTGCTGCCGCCTGGCGGCGGCGAGCCCCGCGCGCTGGCTGAGCACCGCCATGTTGGCAATTTTGGTGCGGTCGCTGGTCTTGGCCGTTTCGAACAGCTGGGCGAGCGCCTGAGCCTGCGCTTTGAGCTGCCGCAGCACGCTTTCCGCGTCCGCTTTGAAGTCCGCGGCGTTCGGGTACTCGCCGCCGGCCAAGCGCGTCATGAGCCGGTCGGCCTCTCCGCACAGCGAGCCGAACTGGTCGATGGCCTTGCCGATCGCTCGAGCCGTCTGATCCGTATGAAAACTGCCGCCCCGTGCCGTGTAAGGCTCGAGGTAAATCTTGAAGAGCTTGCCGTAGGTGTCCGACACGGCGCGTGGACTCCCGTATCATCCAGCCTTTGACGTTCGGAAGCGCAGTCTTGTGACGTGAAGGTGCCCGTGCTGAGGAACGCCGCCCGGCCGAGCTCCGTCAATCAGAAGTGGATGACGACGCGATTGTTCCAGGTTGCGAGTTCGCTATGCGGAATCGTCTGACGCTGTCCGCCAACATTCCGGGGCCAAGGATCGCGGACGCGCAACGTGAAGTTCTTCGGATCCGTATCGTCGTAGCCGTAAACGACGTAATAGTGAATCGCGTTGCCAATAATGACAATGTCGCTGTCGTCGATGTCCGCCTTGAATTGAAGCTCGGTATAGTCATTGGTCATTTGACCGTGAATCGCCGCGGGAATGATCGCGCCGTATGCGTTGCGCACGAGCTGAACGCGTTGGCTTTGACGATTGGCTCCACCATTCTCGTCTTGGTTGTTCACCAGGTCGTCCTCTGTGGCCTGGCTCCATTGCGCATACGTGGGCGGTGCCTGCGCTTCCACGAGAAGCATTACGCTTGCGCGCGCAATCGCGTACTGGGTGGGCGTCGCAAGGTTGTAGAAATTCCGCGCCATCAGCTCGGCCGCGGCGAAGCACCAAGCCGCGGTCTCTTGCGGGACCAACGCAGGGGGATTGTTGACATTGTTCGACATGCGAGTCCGTCCGTGCCTTGCCGACCGACGTATAAGGCTAAGACGGTTGCGGCACGAAGTTGTGACGCGGACCCCGCTTCGTCGCTCCGCTTGGCGGCTCGATCCCGCGCTCGGAAGAGGGAATGGGCGGCCCTTCGCTCTCCGTTGCCGGGGAGGGAGGCGCCTATTGCGAAGAATGGCAGAGCGAGGGGCTCAGTTCTTCGCCTTGTCGACCAGCTTGTTGGCGGCGATCCAGGGCATCATGGCCCTGAGCTTGGCCCCCACCTGCTCGACGGGATGGGCGGCGAGCTGGCGGCGCATGGCCTTGAAGCTCGGCTGGCCGGCCTGGCACTCGTTCACCCAGTCGCGCGCGAAGCGGCCGGACTGGATGTCGGCGAGCACGCGGCGCATCTCGGCCCTGACCTCCTCGTTGATGATGCGCGTGCCGGAGCGGTACTCGCCGTATTCGGCGGTGTTGGAGATCGAGTAGTTCATGGTGGCGATGCCGCCCTCGTACATGAGGTCGACGATCAGCTTCACCTCATGCAGGCACTCGAAATACGCCATCTCGGGCGCGTAGCCCGCCCCGACGAGCGTCTCGTAGCCGCCCTTGATGAGCTCGACGAGCCCGCCGCAAAGCACCACCTGCTCGCCGAAGAGGTCGGTCTCGGTCTCCTCGCGGAAAGTCGTCTCGATGACGCCGGCGCGCCCGCCGCCGATGGCGGAGGCGTAGGAGAGCGCCAACTCGAGCGCGTTTCCGCTCGCATTCTGGGCAAGTGCCAGGAGGCACGGCACGCCGCCGCCCCGCACGTATTCCGAGCGTACCGTGTGGCCCGGCCCCTTCGGCGCTATCATGAACACGTCGAGATCGGCGCGCGGCTCGATCAGACTGAAGTGGATGTTGAAGCCGTGCGCGAAGGCGAGGGCCGCTCCCTTCTTCATGTTGGGCCCGAGATCGTCGCGATAGAGGTTCGCCTGCAGCTCGTCGGGGGTGAGCACCATGACGACGTCCGCCCACTTGGCGGCCGCCGCGGGCGCCAGCACCTTGAAGCTTGCCGTCTTGGCCTTGACGGCGCTCGCCGAGCCCTCGCGCAGGGCGACGACGACGTCCGAGACCCCGCTGTCCCGCAGGTTCATTGCGTGGGCGTGGCCCTGACTGCCGTAGCCGACCACGGCGACCTTCTTGCCCTTGATCAGGCTCGCATCGGCATCTCTGTCGTAGTAAACGCGCATGACGGATTCCCTCTTCAGTTCGTCATTGCGAGGAGGCAAAGCCGACGAAGCAATCCGCAGTCGCATGTCGGAATGTGGTTTGCTTCGCCTTTGGCTCGCGATGACAATGTCGGCACCAAAATACTAAATCGTGGCCACACCTCGGGCGATCGCCACCACGCCGCTACGCGCGATCTCGATCTGGCCGAGCTCGCGCATGAGCGCGATGAAAGCATCGATCTTGTCGGTCGAGCCGGTCATCTCGAAGACGAAGGACTTCGTCGTGCTGTCGACGACGCGGGCGCGGAAGATGTCGGCGATCCTGAGCGACTCGACGCGCTTCTCGCCGCTGTTGACCACCTTGATGAGGGCGTGGTCGCGCTCGATGTGGGCACCCTCTGCGGTGAGGTCGTGCACCTTGCGCACCGGCACCAGGCGTCCGAGCTGGTTCTTGATTTGCTCGATCACCATGGGCGTGCCCGAGGTGACCACGGTGATGCGCGAGAGGTTCTCCTCGGTCTCGACTTGCGCGACCGTCAGGCTCTCGATGTTGTAGCCGCGCCCGGAGAAGAGACCGATGACGCGCGCCAGCACGCCCGGCTCGTTGTCGACCAGGACCGCCATCGTGTGTCGCTCGATCCGCTCCGCCACGGCCGCACCCGCTCCCCGTGCTCTGAATTGGCTTATTGCCATGACCCGCTCAGCACCTAGACAAGCACCATGCCTTCCTCGGTCGCCGGCTTGCCGGCCTTGTCCTCGGGCCCGAGGATCATCTCGTGGTGCGCGCGTCCGGCCGGGATCATGGGGAAGCAGTTCTCGGTCGGATCGACCCGCACGTCGGCGATCACGGCGCGCGGTGTCGCGATCATCTCCTTGATCAGATCGTCGACCTCGGCCGGCTTATCGGCGCGCAGGCCCACGGCACCGAAGGCCTCGGCCAGCTTCACGAAGTCGGGGAGCGAGTCCATGTAGCTCTCGGAGTAGCGCCCGCCGTGCAGGAGCTCCTGCCATTGGCGCACCATTCCCATGTATTGGTTGTTGACGATGAAGAGCTTGACCGGCAGACGGTACTGCTGGACGGTCGACATCTCCTGGATGTTCATGAGCACCGATGCCTCGCCGGCGACATCGATGACCAGGGCGTCGGGGTGCGCCACCTGCACGCCCACGGCCGCCGGGAGCCCGTAGCCCATGGTGCCGAGCCCGCCCGAGGTCATCCAGTGGAAGGGCTTGTCGAACTTGAAGAACTGCGCCGCCCACATCTGGTGCTGGCCGACCTCGGTCGTGATGTAGGGCTCGCGCCCCTTGGTCAGCTCGTAAAGCCGCTCGATCGCGTACTGCGGTTTGATGACGCCCTCGCCTTGCTTGTAGCTCAAGCAATCGCGCTTGCGCCATTCCGCGATCTGCTTCCACCAGGCATCGAGCGCCTTCTGGTCGGGACGCCGCTGCTTCGCCTTCCACAGCTTGATGAGGTCCTCGAGCACATGGGCGACGTCTCCCACGATGCCCAGATCGACGCGCACGTTCTTGTTGATCGAGGAGGGATCGATGTCGATCTGGATCTTCTTCGCGCTCGGCGAGAAGTCGGCGAGCTTGCCGGTGACCCGGTCATCGAAGCGCGCGCCGATCGCGATCATCACGTCGCAGTCGTGCATGGCGAGGTTCGCCTCGTAGGTGCCGTGCATGCCGAGCATGCCGAGGAACTGGCTGTCCGTCCCGGGGAAGGCGCCCAGGCCCATGAGCGTGTTGGTGCAGGGAAAACCGGTCATGTGCACGAACTGCACGAGGAGCTGTGCTGCCGCCGGGCCGGAGTTGATCACCCCGCCGCCCGAATAGACGATCGGCCGCTTGGCCGAAATCATGAGTTCGACCGCGCGCTCGAGCTCGTCGCGTTCGCCCTTCAGCTTGGGCTTGTAGCTGCGGTGCTGCACGCGCTCGGGTCCGGCATAGCTCGCCTTACCCTGCAAAATGTCCTTGGGCAGATCGACGACGACCGGGCCGGGCCGTCCGGAGCGCGCCACGTAGAAGGCCTCGTGCATGACGCGCGCGAGATCCTCGGGCCGCTTCACGAGGTAGTTATGCTTGGTGCAGGGACGCGTGATGCCGACCGTATCCGCCTCCTGAAAGGCGTCGTTGCCGATGAGATGGGTCGGCACCTGCCCGGTCAGGCACACCAGCGGTACCGAGTCCATCAGCGCGTCGGTGAGCCCGGTCACCGCATTGGTCGCCCCCGGTCCCGAGGTCACCAGCACCACGCCCGTCCGACCGGTCGAGCGTGCGTAGCCTTCGGCCGCGTGGACGGCGCCACCTTCCTGGCGCACCAGCACGTGGCGCAGCGCGTTCTGCTTATATAGAGCATCGTAAAGCGGCAATACGGCCCCGCCCGGATAGCCGAAAATGACCTCAACCCCTTGATCGACAAGGACTTTGAGGACTACATCCGCTCCGGTCGTATCGAGCGCCGACATCGCCTAATGCCTCCAAGATGCGGCTTCGTGCCGTCGTAAGGACGAAGTCGACGAAGCCCGCAAGACCCCAAAGCTCCCGCTCGCGGCCCGACTCGGGGTCGCGGGGAGTGGCAAACTAGACGGTCAATGTGCCTCGGTCAACAGGTTTGACGAATAAAATTAAAGATTCCCCCATTGAAACTTTCCGAAAATTGCGCGGAAAGGGCCTCCTTCACGATGAGGACCTCGCGCCCTGGCCGGTGGTGACGGAACCAGGTGAGTTGACGCTTGGCCAGCCGGCGGCTCGCCTGCTTGGCGCGACGAACCGCCTCCTCGAGGGAGAGCTCGCCGCGGAGATACGAGGCCAGCTCGGGCACGCCGACGGCCTTCATTGCGGGCAATCGCGGGTCGAGCCCGAGGGCCAGGAGGCTCGCCACCTCCGCGGTGGCGCCGGCCGCAATCATGGCGTCGAGGCGTTGTTCGATCGCCGCATAGAGCGCGCCGCGCGGCGGCTCCAGAACAATCCCGGCGAAGGCGAGCTCAGCTGGCGGACCTTCGCTGTGCTCCTCCTGCAAGGCCGCAAGCGATTCGCCCGTCGTCTCGAGCACCTCCCAGGCGCGAATGAGCCGCTGGCGGTCGCGCGGCCGCAAGCGGGCGCCCATGAGCGGGTCGCGCGCGGCAAGGGCTGCGTGAAACCCTTCGGCTCCGAGCTTTTCGAAGAGCGCGCGCGCGCTCTCGCGTATGTCCTGCGGCACCTCGGGCAGGGCGACGATCCCCTCGACGAGCGCCTGGATATAGAGCCCGCTGCCGCCGGTGACGATGGGGAGGCGGCCCGTGGCATGGGCCTCTGCGATCGCGCCGAGCGCCAGCTTCCGCCAGCGTCCGGCGGAGCAAGGCTCGTGCGCGGGGAGGATGCCATAGAGCCGGTGCGGGGCACGCGCAAGCGCTGCCGCTCCGGCCCGTGCCGTGAGCACGGCAAGCTCGCGGTAGACCTGCATGCTGTCGGCGTTAATGACGACGCCCGTCATGGCCTCGGCGACGGCAAGGGCCAAGCCCGATTTGCCGCTGGCCGTCGGCCCCGCCACGACGAGGACAGGCTTGCTCACAAGCGAACTCGAGGCAAGGCGTCCCAAAAGCGCCCGTCTGTGGCGAGCGGGCTTGCGACGATGCAAGGCATGCTCGTAAATTCGCATGTGCACAAATTCATATCGCAATGCAGCACGTACTGACCCTGGTCGCGGGCGCGCCGTCGAACGGCATCGACAATAGCATGCTCGCGCGCGCCCACGCGGCACTCGAAGAAGGAGGTGCGCGCGTGGGCGCGCCCACTTGGCTCGCGCGCGGTGCCGCCGTCGACCTCCCCTTCGAAGGCATTGGCTGGCAGGTCGCGGAAGCGGCCGTGCGCGCAGCACTTGCTCCAGCACCGCTCGACTTGCTCGCCCAGCCGGCGGAGGGACGCCGCAAGCGGCTCCTCCTGGCCGACATGGATTCGACCATCATCGGCATCGAGACGCTCGACGAGCTCGCGGATTTCGCCGGCGTCAAGGACAAGGTCGCCGCGATCACCCGGCGCTCGATGCTGGGAGAGCTCGACTTCGTGGCCGCCCTCGTGGAGCGCGTGGCCATGCTCGAGGGCCTCCCTCAAGCGGCCCTCGAGAGCGCGTCGCAGCGCGTCGTCGTCACAGCCGGTGCGGCGACCCTCGTCCGCACCATGCGCAAGGAGGGCGCCTTCACCGCGCTCATTTCGGGCGGCTTCCGTTTCTTCTCGCGCCGCGTGCGTGAGCTCGTCGGCTTCGACCATGACGAGGCCAACAGGCTCGAGCTGAGAGACGGCCGCTTGACCGGGCGCGTCATCCCGCCCGTCATCAACCGCGACGGCAAGCTCGCGGCACTCGAGCGGCTCGCGGGGGAGCACGGCATCCCGCTTCACGCGACGCTCGCCGTAGGCGACGGCGCCAACGACCTCAAGATGATCGCCGCGGCCGGCCTCGGGGTGGCCTATCGCGGCAAGCCTGCCGTCGCCGCTGCCGCGCGCGCGCGGGTCGACCACAACGACCTCACGGCCGTCCTCTTCTTCCAGGGCTACCGTGCGGAAGAGTTCGTGACGTAGGCATCCTTCGCATTCGGCGGCACGCGCATAAGGCGCATGCGCGCGACCACTCCTGCCCAAGGTGGGGAATCGAGCCGCGAGAGTGACGGACGGCGAAGGGCCGGGCTCGCCTATTTCTTGCCGACGCGCACCGCCTCGAAGCGGATGTCGCCGCCCCGCTCGATCAGCAGCAGCACCGAGCGGCGGCCGGACTGCTGGGCCTTGTCGACGAGGCTCGCGACCTGGGTGGGCGAGGAGACCTCCTCCTGATTGACCTCGACGATCACGTCGCCGGGCTTCAATCCCTTCTCGGCCGCACCGCCGCCCTCGGCGATCTTGGTCACCACCACCCCCTTGACCTCGGAGCCGATCTCGAACTGCTCGCGCAGCTCCGCGCTGATCGGAGCCAACGACAAGCCGAGGCCTTCGACTTTCTGCTCCTTGGCGGGTGCGGCCGGTTTCTCCTTCTCCTTCGCCGGCGCGCTTGCGACCTGCTCGTTTTCCTCGAGCTCGCCGACCTTGGCGCTGACCGTTCGGTGCGCGCCCTTGCGAATGATCTCGACCGGCACGCTCTTGCCGATCTCGGTCTCCGCCACGATGCGCGGCAGGTGGCGCATGTCGAGGACGTCCTTGCTGTCGAACTTGACGATGATATCGCCTGCCTGAATGCCCGCCTGATCGGCGGGTCCGCCGGCGTTCACGCTGGCAACGAGCGCCCCCGTAGGCTTCGGCAGCCCCATGGTCTCGGCGATCTCCTCGGTGACGGTCTGTATGCGCACGCCGAGCCAACCCCGCTTGGTACGGCCGAATTTCCGCAGCTGATCGATCACCGGCTTGGCGAGCGAGGCGGGAATGGCAAAGCCGATGCCGACACTGCCGCCCGTCGGCGAATAGATCGCCGAGTTCACCCCGATCACCTCGCCCGCCATGTTGAACATGGGCCCGCCCGAATTGCCCTTGTTGATGGCCGCGTCGGTCTGCAGGTAGTCGTCGTAGGGCCCGGAGTTGAGCTCGCGCGCGCGCGCCGAGACGATGCCGGCGGTGACCGTGCCGCCAAGACCGAAGGGATTGCCGATGGCCACGACCCAATCGCCCACGCGCGCCTTGTCCGAATCGCCGAATTTGACCGATGGAAGCGGGTGACCCGCCTCGACCTTGAGCAGCGCCAGATCGGTCTTACTGTCGCGCCCCACGACCTTGGCCTCGAGGTTGGTGCTGCCGTTGTCCTCGAGGATGACGGTGATCTTGTCCGCGTTTGCGATCACGTGATTGTTGGTGACGATATAGCCGGCCGGCTCAATGATGAAGCCCGAGCCGAGCGACGTCACCTTGCGGGCCTGTTGCTCGCGCTGCTGGCGATCGAAGAACTCCTTGAAGAACTCCTCGAACGGCGAGCCCGGCGGAAACTGCGGGACCTCGACTCCCGGCTGCTCCTGCCCCTTGACGGTCTGCGTGGTCGAAACATTGACGACGGCCGGAACCAGCTTCTCGACGAGGTCCGCGAAGCTGTCGGGCGCCCCCTTGGCGTGGGTACCATAGCTCCATAGCATGGCCGAAACGGCCACGACCCGAACGAGCCAAACCCGAGCGCTGCCGCCCCGACCTTGCCGCCCAACCCCCGCCCGCACGGGCGTGGAGCGTCCTATGACTTCATTCACGTGTCTCTCTCCGTTGCTCTTGGACCCGCCCGGAGGCGCGCATGCCTCGGCTCGCAGTATGATCCCAATGTGGCGATTGGGGAATGATTTGCCGCTTGTGCACGCCAGGGTCAAGGCAATTGCGCAGGCGGCGGTTGGCACCTCGCGGCGCGGTCCTTGGGCTTAGCCGCGCACAAGCCAGACGATCACCACCCCTAGTGCCGCCCCTGCGAGCCCCGCCGCGCGCACGGCCACCGGCGGCTGGGTGATCATGAGCGCCATCATGCGTCTCATGGTGCCGGGAAAAAGCGCGTAAAGCACGCCCTCGATGACCAGGACAAGGCCGAGGGCGGTCAGGAAATCGGCCACGCAGCCCACCCGCTCGGAAAAGCCGCGATCACGCCCGGCTACGGCTTGGCCAGGGCGGCTCCCGGTGCCGCGGCACCCGCCTCGCCATTCATATGGCCGAAGTAGCGGAAGAAATCGCCTTCGGGCGGACCCACATAGGTGGTCGTGTCCTTCGGCAGCGCCACGGTCAAAGCCTGCAACGAGCGCCAGAAATTGAAGAAGTTCACGTCCTTGCCGTAGGCCTCGTTGTAGACGCGCTGGGCCTCGGCGTCGCCCTGCCCCTGCACGATTTCGGCCTGCTTATGCGCCTCCGCGAGGATCACGCGCTCCTGCATGTCCGCGTCCGCATGGATGCGCCGCGCCTCCTTGTCGCCCTCGGCGCGGATCTTGCGCGCCTCCTGGCCGCGCTGCGTCTGCATGCGGTGAACCACCGCCTGCATGTTCGCCTCCGGCAAATCGACCCGCTTGAGGCGCACGTCGAGGACCTTGATGCCGAAGGCCTTGGCTTGGCCGTCGACGACCTGCGTGATGCGTTGCATGAGCGCCCCGCGCTCGGGCGTCAGAAGCGTCAAGAGCGGCACGTCGCTGATCACATTGCGAAGCGTCGAGTTGATGACCGAGCCGAGCCGAGCCTCGACACCCTGTTCGTTATTCACCGACTGATAGAAAAGCAACGGATTGACGATGCGGTACCGCGCGTAGGCATCGATCTGCAGCTGCTTCTGATCGAGCGTGGTGGCGTCGGGCGAGCGGGCATCGAGGTCCAGCACGCGCTTGTCATAGTAAGTGACCGCCTGGATGAGCGGCAGCTTGAAATAGAGGCCTGGCTGGTCGACCGGCCGGATGACGCGGCCGAACTGGAGCACCAGCGCCTGCTGCCAGGGCTCGAGCGTGAAGATCGCGGAAAAGCCCACGACGAGGAAGACGAGGATCGCGATTCCCGCGCCGAGAAGGACGCCGCGGCTCATGGCTGGCCTCCCTTCTGCTGTGCGGGGTGCGGCTCGTGCTTGACGAGCTCGTCGAGCGGCAGATAGGGCAGCACGCCGGAGCCGCCGATATCCTTGGCGATCAACACCTTGTTCATCCCGCCCAGAATCTTCTCCATGATATCGAGATAGAGGCGGCGCGTGGTCACCTCCTTGTTCTGCTGGTACTGCTGGTAGATGAGGAGGAAGCGCTGCGCGTCGCCGTTCGCCTGGTTGATGCGCTCGGCCTTGTATGCGTCCGCGGCCTTGGTGATCTGCTCGGCCTGGCCCTGGGCCTTCTGGGTCACCTCGTTCAGGTAGCCCTGCGCCTCGTTGATGGCGCGCTCCTTGTCCTCGCGCGAGGTCTGCACGTCGAGGAAGGCGTTCTTTGCCTCCTTGGGTGGATCGATCGCCTGGAGTGCCACCTCGGTGATTTGAATGCCCGCGCCGTAGCTGTCGAGAATCTTCTGGATCAGCTTCGGCGCCTCGATGGCGATGGTCTTGCGTCCCTGGGTATAGGCGGTCTCGAAGTTCGTTTGCCCGATGATCTCGCGGATGGCCGCCTCGGAGGCGTCCTTCACCGTGCCCTCGGGGTTGCGGATGTTGAAGAGATACTGGCCCGCGTCCTTGATGACCCAGAACACCACCGCCTTGATGTCGATGATGTCCTCATCGCCGGTGAGCATGAGGCTTTCCTGCTCGACGTCGCGAATCACGCCGGGCCGGCCGGTCTCGGCACCCGTGCGAAAGCCGATCTCGACCTGGTTCACGCGCGTCACTTTGGGCGTGTAGACGTGGCCGATCGGGGCCGGCACGTTGATATGAAGCCCGGGTCCGGTCGTCGCCGCCCAGCGCCCGAAGATGAGCGCGACCCCCTGCTCGTCGGGCTGCACGCGGTAGAGGCCGGTGAGCATCCAAAGGCCGAGGGCGATGAGAATGAAGATCGGGATCAGGCGCGTATTGCGCCCACCCCCGGGCAGCCAGCGCCGCAGCATATCCTGGAATTTGCGGATGATATCCTCGAGATTGGGCTGTTGCGGCCCGGACGGACCGCGCCCCCACGGGCCGGGACCACCCCCGCCGCCACCGCCGCCGCCGCCCCACGGGCCGCCACCGCCTTGATTGCTCCACGGCATATGCTAATTCCTCAAGACCGATTTCGGGTCATACGGGCCCGGACCCGCGGCTTTGCAAAGAAGCCAGATGGCCTTATATGACAGCCGGGCAGGCCGTGCAAACCAAAGCGGTACCGGACCCAGCGAATATTGGCCGAAGAGCGGAGATTGCAAGCATGGCCGGCGTCACGGAGCAGCAGGTCTTGACCGCCCTCAAGACCGTGATCGAGCCCGAGCACAAGCGCGACATCGTCACTCTCGGCATGGTCTCCGGGATCGTCGTGCGGGAGGGGAACGTCGGCTTCGCGATCGACGTGGACGCGAAGCGAGGCCCTCATATGGAGCCCCTGCGCAAGGCCGCTGAGGCGGCCGTGCTCAAGCTCGATGGCGTTTCCTCGGTGACGGCCGTGCTCACGGCCGAACGCGAGGCCTCCTCAGCACGGCCGGCGCCCATGCGCGCGCCGGGCGGCACTTCGGCTGCGCCCGCTTCAGGCAAGGCGATGGTGCCGGGGGTGGGTGCCATCGTCGCCGTGGCGAGCGGCAAGGGCGGCGTGGGCAAGTCGACGACCGCCGCCAACCTGGCGCTGGCGCTCAAGACGCTGGGCTTGCGCGTCGGCGTCTTGGATGCGGACATCTACGGTCCCTCGATGCCGCGCATGCTCGGCATCTCCGGGCGGCCGGGCACGAGCGACGGCCGCACGCTGCAGCCGCTCGAGAACTACGGCGTCGTCTGCATGTCCATGGGCTTCCTCGTGGCCGAGGACACGCCCATGATCTGGCGCGGACCCATGGTGATGAGCGCCATCCAGCAGATGCTGCGCGACGTCGCCTGGGGCGAGCTCGACGTGCTCGTGGTCGACATGCCTCCCGGCACGGGCGACGCCCAGCTGACGCTCGCCCAGCAGGTGCCGCTCACGGGTGCGGTGATCGTCTCCACCCCCCAGGACATCGCCCTCCTCGATGCGCGCAAAGGCCTCAACATGTTCCGCAAGGTCGACGTACCCGTGTTCGGCATCGTCGAGAACATGAGCTACTTCCTTTGCCCCCATTGCGGCGAGCGCAGCGAGATCTTCAGCCACGGCGGCGCCAGGCGCGAGGCGGAGCGGCTCGGCACGGAGTTTTTGGGCGAGATCCCCCTCGACATCGTCATCCGCGAGACCTCCGACGGCGGCCAGCCGATCGTGATCTCCCATCCCGAAAGCGCCCACGCCAAGGTCTACGTGCAAATCGCCGCGCGCGTCTGGGAGAAGGCCGGGCAAGCGCTCGGCGAGATGGCGCGCCGCGCGCCGCGCATCGTCATCCAGTAACGAGGCACCGCAAGTCTCGGCAGAGCGAGGCGCGGGCGCTCAGCCCTCGAGCCCAAGCGTGGCCATGAGCTCGCGCCACTCGCGCGGGCTAAGCCCGCTTCCCGCCTGCTCGACCTTCTCGCCGCGGAGGAGCCGCCGCACCACCTTGAGCGCGGCCGCCGAGAGCGCCGTGGCGCCCAGCCGGTACTGCGCGAAGGCCTCGTAGACGAGCGGGACCCAGCGCTTCACCGTCTCCAGCAAGGCTTCCGCATAGACGCGGATCTCGTACTGCGCGTGGGCGTCGGCGCGGAGCGAGAGGAAATGCAGGAGATTATGGAGGTCGGTCTTCCAGTACCACTGGGTGTAGACGTTGAGCGTGAGGTTTATGCGTGCGAGCTCGCGCGCGAGGCCGCGGCGGCCCGCGTCGATGATGCGGCCCTCTTCGTCCTCGTTGAGCATCTCGACATAATGCGCGTAGCAACGCTCCGCGTCCTCGCGCAAAAGATCGAGCACGCGCTTCGCCTCCTCGCCCTCGAGCACGGCATCACGCCCTTGGCGATTGCTGCGGGACTGGGTCGCGAGCTGGTCGGGGGCGGGGACGTAGAACTCCTTGTCGAGGATCGAGTAACGCGCCGAGTACTCGTTGACGTTGGCGGTGCGGTGGCGGATCCATTGCCGCGCCACGAAAATGGGCAGCTTCACATGGTACTTGATCTCGCACATCTCGAAGGGGGTGGTGTGCCGATGACGCATGAGATAGTTGATCAGACCGCGATCCTCCGAGACCTTCCGCGTGCCCCTGCCGTAGGAGACGCGGGCGGCCTGCACCACCGCCCCATCGTCGCCCATATAGTCGACGACGCGGACGAAACCGTGGTCGAGTACCGCGATCGGCTGATAGAGAATCTCCTCGAGTGCGGGCACGCTCGCCCGGCGAGTCTCGCTCAGGCCGGCGCGGAGGGCGTCGATTTCGGCCTGCTGCTCCCGGCTTAGGGGCATCATCGTCTCCCTGGCGGCCGCCGGCGGCTCCGAGCAATCGTCCGGCGCGGCATCAGCAAGATGTCGTAGGTCCATCCTAGCAAGCCCCAAATCATTGTCCAGCCGCCGGGCGGGGGCTCGGATCTTAATTGCTGTGGCGTGCTCGGAGGCGCTTTTCAAGCGGCCCCGCCATCCCTATATTCAGAGACGCCGGGGCGACTCGGCTATGGCGATAAACGTCGTACGCAATAACCACAGCGGACCCGGGGGCAGTACCCGGCGCCTCCACCATTCACGAACAGGCCTTGGCCCGCGGGCTCGGGCAGCGATGGGGGCGAAATAGGATCGACGCGTGGCTAAAGGTGCGATCTTCGCCCGGCATGGTTCCGCCGTTATCGGGCCATAGCATAGTTGCCAACGACAACTACGCGGAGGCTCGCCTCGCTGCCTAAGGGCGGCTGGTTAGCCTAGCTCTAAAGTCCTCGGCCGTCGCACGCCGGGGCGGGGTCCGGAGGGCGCCTGGCAACAGAAGCCCTCCACTTCACGTCCCGCCAAGAGGGCGTCACGGAACCGGGGGAAGCGCATGGCCACGAGGAGCGGACCGCTCCGTTACGACAAAATGGTCGAGGACGCCTTGCGCGGAGTCGTGCGCCGGTCCTTGGCCCAAGTGGCCAAGAACGGCTTTCCGGGCAACCACCATTTCTATGTCACCTTCCGCACCGCAGCCCCCGGCGTGGTGCTGCCCGAGCATTTGCGCGCCCAATATCCGGAGGAGATGACCATCGTCCTCCAACATCAGTTTTGGGGTCTCGAGGTGGACGAGGACGCCTTCGAGGTCACGCTCAGCTTCAACAAGGCGCACGAGCGCCTGCGCGTCCCCTTCGCGGCGCTGACGGGCTTCGTCGATCCCTCGGTGCGCTTCGGCCTGCAATTCAAGGGCGAAGTGCTGGCGGGCGCGCTCTCGCCCACGGCACCCGGAGCGCCGGCGGACGAAGGCGGCGAAAGGCCGGGCCAAGTGGTCGCCCTCGACGCCTTCCGCAAGAAGTGATATTGGCGGCACCCGAGCCTCCACACGGATCGAGCGCCGTAAGGGTGCCATGACGGATTTCCTCTATCAGGAGCTATTCCCGCTCGGCGAGGACAAGACCCCCTACCGCAAGCTCAGCGCCGACTATGTGAGCACCTCCTCCTTCCAGGGGCAGCGCATGGTGAAGGTGGCGCCGGAGGCGTTGACGCGCCTTGCCGCCGAGGCCTTCCACGACATCTCCCATCTTCTGCGTCCGGGTCACCTCGCGCAGCTGCGCAAGATCATCGACGACGCCGAGGCCTCGGACAACGACCGCTTCGTGGCGCTCGACCTCCTCAAGAACGCGGTGATCGCCGCCGGGCGCGTGCTGCCGATGTGCCAGGATACTGGCACGCCGATCGTCATGGGCGAGAAGGGAGAGCGCGTCTTCACCGGCGCCAACGACGGCGAGGCGCTTTCGCGCGGCATCTTCAAGACCTGGAGCGAGACCAATTTGCGCTATAGCCAAATGGCGCCGCTTTCCATGTACGAGGAGGCCAATACGCGGAGCAACCTGCCCGCCCAGATCGACATCTACGCGACCGAGGGCGACGAGTACCACTTCCTCTTCATCGCCAAGGGCGGGGGCTCGGCCAACAAGAGCTTCCTCTTCCAGGAGACGCCGGCCGCACTAAGGCCCGCCGCACTTTTGAAGTCGCTCGAGGGCAAGATCAGGTCGCTCGGCACCGCCGCCTGCCCGCCCTACCACCTGGCCGTGGTGATCGGCGGCACCTCGGCCGAGCTCAACCTCAAGACGGTCAAGCTCGCGAGCTGCCGCTACCTCGACGGTTTGCCGAGCGAGGGCAATGCACAGGGCCGCGCCTTCCGCGACCGCGCGCTCGAGGAGGAGATCCACGCGCTGACGCGAAGCTTCGGGATCGGCGCCCAGTTCGGCGGCAAGTATTTCGTGCACGACGTGCGCGTGATCCGCCTGCCGCGCCATGGCGCGAGCCTGCCGATCGGCATCGGCGTCTCCTGTGCCGCCGACCGCCAGGCGCTCGGCAAGATCACCGCCGAAGGCATCTTCCTCGAGGAGCTCGAGACCAACCCCGCGCAATATCTTCCCGAGCCGGGAGAGGACGAGATCGGCGGCGAGGTCGTGCGCATCGACTTGGCGAGGCCCATGGCCGAGATCCGCAAGACCTTGAGCCGCTACCCCGTGCGCACGCGGCTCGCCTTGAGCGGTCCCATGGCGGTGGCGCGCGACTTGGCGCACGCGCGGCTCGCCGAGCGCCTCGAGCGCGGCCAAGGGCTGCCCGCGCACATCAAGGAGCGCATGATCTATTATGCGGGGCCCGCCAAGACGCCCAAAGGCTACGCCTCGGGCTCCTTCGGGCCGACCACTTCCGCGCGCATGGACTCTTTCGTCGAGCTCCTCATGAAGAACGGCGGCGGCTACGTCTCGGTCGGCAAGGGCAATCGCTCCAAGGCGGTTGTGGACGCCTGCAAGGCGTATGGCGGCTTCTATTTGGGCTCGGTCGGCGGACCCGGCGCGCGGCTTGCCAAGGAGTGCATCCGCAAAGTGGAGGTGCTCGAGTACCCCGAGCTCGGCATGGAGGCGATCTGGGGCATCGAGGTCGAGAACTTCCCCGCCTTCATCGTGACCGACGACAAGGGCAACGACTTCTTTCTCGGCAACGCGCGGTAAGGGCGCGCGAGCCCGACACCGAAGATCGGCCACAAGCCGTGCCGCGCCGCGATCGCCTCATCCAGCATCTTCTCGCCCTCATGCTGCCGCTCGGTCCCGTCGAGGCGCGCAGGATGTTCGGCGGCCACGGCCTTTATCTCGAAGGGACGATCTTCGCGCTCGTCTTCGATGGCGCCCTTTTCCTCAAGGCGGACGAAGAGACCAAAGGCGCTTTCGAGCGGCGCGGCCTCGGGCCCATCACCTACGAGGGACGCAAGGGACAGACCATAGCGCTCCCCTACTGGGAGGTGCCGGCCGAGCTCCTCGAGGACGGCCGCGCGCTCTGCCGCTGGGCGCGGAAAGCGCACGAGGCGGGCCTGCGCTTCAATGCGAAGAAGAAGCCGAGAAGCGCCAAGCCGAGAGGCGCTGCGGAGAAGCACCGCGGCCGGGGGCCCCGCTTTAAGCCGGATTTCTGAGCGCTTCGCCTAGGCCTGCCAAGCGTCCACTGGACGCTTGGCCCGAACATGCCAGTGGCATGTTCGGCGGCGTCAAGGGGTGAGGGGGTGGCGATTCGACTCACCGTGAAATTGCTTTAGAGCACTCAAGTTCCGACGCACGTGCAATGCCGGCAAGCTGATTGGTCGAGATGACGGCCCATGGTAAAAGCCAACAACCAATCGGCGACGGGAGAGCGGGCCATGGCGAAGGCAGCGAAAGCACGGACGCGGACCGAGACGGACTCCATGGGACCCATCGAGGTGCCGGCGGATCGTTATTGGGGTGCCCAGACCGAGCGCAGCCTGGAGAACTTCAGGATCGGCGGCGAGCGCATGCCGGCCCCCCTCATAGCAGCACTCGGGCTCGAGAAGAAGGCGGCAGCGCTTGCCAATATGGCCTTGGGTGCGCTCGACAAGAAGCTCGGCCAGGCGATCGTGCGCGCCGCCGAGGAGGTGATCGACGGCACGCTCGCAGACCATTTCCCGCTCGTCGTCTGGCAGACCGGGTCGGGCACCCAGAGCAACATGAACGCGAACGAGGTCATCGCCAACCGCGCCAACGAGCTCCTGGGCCAAGCACTCGGCAGCATGCGCCCGGTGCATCCGAACGACCACGTCAACATGTGCCAGTCCTCGAACGACAGCTTTCCGACCGCCATGAACGCGGCCGCCGCGATCGAGATCGAGCGCCGGCTCATCCCGGCGCTCGAGCATCTCTTTGAGGCGCTCGACGACAAGGCGCGCGCGTTCGCGTCGATCATCAAGATCGGCCGCACGCATCTCCAGGACGCGACCCCGCTCACCCTCGGCCAGGAATTCTCGGGCTACGCCGCGCAGATCGAGAACGGCATCGCGCGGGTGCGCGACTGCTTGCCGCGGCTCTATCGCGTGGCGCAGGGCGGTACTGCCGTCGGCACCGGGCTCAATGCGCGGCGCGGCTTCGACAAGCGCTTCGCCCGGGAGCTCGCCCGCATCACCGGGCTTCCCTTTCTCCCCGCCAAGAACAAGTTCGAGGCGCTCGCCGCGCACGATGCGATCGTCGAGGCCTCGGGGGCCCTCAACGTGCTCGCCTGCTCGCTCATGAAGATCGCGAACGACATCCGGCTGCTCGGCTCGGGACCGCGCTCAGGGCTCGGCGAGCTCGCGCTTCCGGAGAATGAGCCGGGCTCCTCGATCATGCCCGGCAAGGTGAACCCCACCCAATGCGAGGCGATGACCATGGTCGCGGCACAGGTCATGGGCAACCACGTCACCATCACCATTGCCGGCTCGAATGGCCATCTCGAGCTCAACGTCTTCAAGCCCGTGATGATCTACAATCTGCTGCAATCGATACGGCTCCTCGCCGACGCGGCCGTGAGCTTCACCGACAACTGCGTCCGCGGTATTCAGGCGAACGAGAAGCGCATCGCCGAGCTCTTGAGCCAATCGCTCATGTTGGTAACCGCACTCAACCCCTACATCGGCTACGACAAGGCGGCCAAGGTGGCGAAAAAGGCGCACGCCGAGGGCACCACGCTCAAGGAGGCCGCAGTGGCGCTCGGCTTCGTCAAGGCGGAGGAGTTCGAGCGCTGGGTTCAGCCGAAGAGCATGTTGGGACCGCGCGGGTGAGCGGCTCCTTGCGGAAGCGCTCGGTCACCATCGCCGGCCACCGCACGAGCGTTTCGCTCGAGGCTGCCTTCTGGTCGGCACTCAAGGAGATGGCGGCCGAGCGGGGCATCTCCTTGAACGCGCTCATCGAGGAGATCGACCGCGGCCGCGCCGACAACCTCTCGAGCGCCATCCGTGTCCATGTGCTGGAAGCGCGGCAGCGCGGCGGTGGCGCGGGCTAGGGCGCCTTGTTCGGCGCCTTGAGGATGCTGTTGATGATGGCATCGGGGGAGGACTCCCCGGGATGCGCCGGCTCTGCAGCACCTTTGCGCGGGCCCTTGGTGGCGGCACTCGCCGCGCGCTTTCTGAACCATTCCTGAAACGCGTTGGCGTCGAGGAATTTGCGCGGCTCGTCGGGCGCGCCCTTGAGCTTGATGAGGAAGGGCGGGGCCTCCTCGGCGGCCATGAGGGTAAAGGCCGTCTCATACTCCATGTACCAGCGCGGCAAGTCGATGCTGCCTTCGCCCTTGGCGCTGGCGCCGTCCGCCTCGAGCATCAAGTCCTTGTTCTCGGCAACCCCGTCCTTGACGTCGAACGTGCCCTCGAGACGCGTGATCTTCGTCTCCCCGCCCGACGTCGCAGCCTGCACCAGCGCGATCAAGTCGGCGCCACCCCCGGCCTTGGCGAGGCGCGCGTTGATGGCGTTGAAATTCAAGCCCTGAATGACCCCGCCCTCCATCTTGAGCGCACCCAGGCCCTCGAGCCCGCGCACGAGTGCCAGCTCGCTTTCTCCGCTCGTCGCGAGATCCGCCGAAGCCGTCAGCGTGCCATCCTTGAGCTTGACCGAGCCGAGCTTGAGTCCTGCCTGGCCGAGCTTGGCGCCGTCGACACGAAGGGAGAGGCTCGCCTTGGGCTCCGCCTGCGCGTCGAGCGTGCCGGTGAGCTTGAGGTTGCCGTCATAGAGCTTGCCGCCGAGCTCGGCTAGGTTGAGAACCGCATTGTCCAGCGTCGCCGCCAGCTTCGCGTCCTCGATGCGATATTGCCCGTACGTCAGCTCGGGCGTGGAAAGGCCGATATCGGCATCCACCTCCTTGAGAGATGCGAGATCGAGGGCCGCGGTCGACCAGCGCGTGCTCTGACCGGTCACCGCCTGGCCCCGCGGCCGCCGGTTCTGCCCGCGCTCGCCATCGCCTGCCGGCAGGAAGGGATCGAGCTCGATGGCGCTCGCCTCGAGCAGCGCCTTGAGCTTGGGCCGCGCGCCCGCAAGCGTTGCAGCGAGCGTGCCCGACACGCTGACCGGTCCGAGCTTGGCCTGGAGCTCGGAGAGATCGAGCTTCTCGCGGTCTCCCCCTACCTTGGCGTGAAACTGAAAGCCGCCGAGCTTCTGGCTCGCCGGCCGGTAGTCCGGCAAGAATGCCTGCAAGAGCGTCGCGAGCTCGGGCTCTTCCGCATCGACCGTCACGTCGTAGCTGGGACCCGCGTCGGTCGCGGCGAGCTTGCCCGCGAGGTGCAGCGAGCCGCCGCCCGCCGCAAGCTTGCCGTCTAGCGCGTAGCCGCTCCGGTCGCCGTCGATCTTGACCTCGGCCTCGGCCGGACCGAGCCGGTCGAGATCCGTCGGCATCTTCGCACCGGCGTGCGAAAGGAGGGTGCCGAGGCGTGGGGTCGCGAGCTTGAGGTTTGCCGCGAGCTTGTCCTCGTGGCGAACCCCCGCCACGCTGATGTCCCCCGTGGCGGCGAGCAAGCCCGACTGGCTCCTGAGGCCGCTCACCGCGATCTTGCTGGCGTCGCCGCTCACATGTCCGGAGAGCTCGAGCGTGCCGAGCTCGCCCACCTCCTGCTCGCTCGCCAGCAGGCGCACGAGACGCGCGAGATGCGGCTGCGTGGCGCTCACGTCGAGGTCGTAAAAGGCTCCCGCGGTGCCGATGCCGACCGTTCCGGCGAGCTTGTATGTGCCCTCCATGAGGCCGCCCTCGAGCTCGATCGCGAGCTTGTCAAAGGCACCCGAGACATGGCCCTTGAGTGCCGCGGCTCCCAGCTCATCGATCGGCAGCGGCGGGTTCCAACCGGCAAAGCGCAGGAAGTCCGCGAGCTCGGCGTCGCTCAGATCGAACGACGCGTCGAGCGTCCGCCCGCCATCCGGCCCCGTAAGGCTTGCCGTCGCTTTACCCCTGAGTCCGGCGAGGTCGTCGACGCTGATGTTGCGCAACATGAGGGCACCGCTCTGCACGGTGGCATCGAGCTGGATGCCGTGAATGGGCTCGCCGCGAAAGGTGAGCTCGTCCACGCGCACGCGCAGGTTGGCATCGAAACCGTCGAGCACATGCAAGGCATCGCCGGATGCTGCATCTGCCGCCGCGCCAGACACTGCGGGCTTGGCCTGCTCCTTCGCCGCCGGCTCTCCGGGTTGGGGCTTCGTCTCGCTCGCTTGCGGCAGGTAGGCGTCGAGATTCAAGCGGTCGACCGCGAGGCTCGCGCCGAAGGCCGGCCGCTCCTGCAGAAGGATTGTGGCGGCACCCGCCAGATGGGACGAATCGAGCACGGCATCGACGTCGCGCAACTGAAGCTGGCTCGGCGTCAACTGCAGCGCCGAGTTCAACGAGAGCCGGCGCAGCCGCTCGGCCGGCACGCCGCCCACGTCGATCTTGAGCCAGTCGAAGAGCGCGCGCAGATTGTCGGAGGCGGCCTCGACGTTGCCGGAAAATACGGGCGCGCCCTTCGGCGTCCTGAGCGCGCCATAGAGCGTCACGTCGGAGCCGCCTGGCAGCTCGGCGGCGAGCTGCGTCAAGGCCAACTCGCCCTTGTTGAGCGCAGCACCGAAGCGAATCTGGCGCACCACGCCGCCTTTGTAGAGCACGCCGTCGAGCGATACATCGAGCGTCGCCTGGAGATCGTCCGGAAGCGTGAAGGAGAGCGGTGCGGCACTTGCCGCTTTCCCCGCCTCGCCCTTGGCACCGGCCTGTCCGGCGCCGGGCGCCGCATTGCCCGCAAGCCACTTTTCGAGATCGACACGAGTGAGCGACAGCGTGGCCGCGGCGCGGCCGATGCTGCCGGGCTCGTAGGTGATGCTGCCGCTTGCCTCGCTCTCGCCGAGCCGAAGCGAGAGCTGACTCAGCACGAGCTTCTGGCCGCTCATGCTCAGGTTGCCGTCAAACGCCAGGCTCTGGCTGAAGGCCGGCAGCGCAGCAAGCTCCGCGAACCCGAGGCCGATGGCGGCGGCGCTGAGATCGGGGCTCGAGGCGCGCAGCTTGCCGGAGAACTCCGGCCCATCCTTGCTGTCGGCGACACTTCCGCTGAAATCGAGCTGAGCGCCGGTGATGCCGACCCTGAGCCCGACGGCCGCGGGCCGCTTGCCGCCGAGCCGCTCGAGCGAGGCGTCGAGGGTGACCGGCAGCTTGCCGGCGAGCGCGCGACCTTGAGCGCGGAAGGGTCCCCTCGGCGAGCCCGCGTTGAGCCCGCCGTTGATTTGGCCGAGGGTCCACACCCTTCCCGTCTTGGCGTCACGGTAGCTGACCGCGCCGTCTTCGATGGTGACATGGTCGAGCTGCAGCCAGGAGGGCAGCGGCGCCGGAGCGAAGTCTGCGGCGGCAGGACCGCCGGCGCTGCCAACGGGAGCGAACTGCCAGTTGCCGCGCCCGTCGGCAAGACGCTCGAGGTTGAGTTGCGGCTCGATGAGGGCGAGGCTCTCGATCTGGATGCGACCGGCGAGAAGCGAGGCGAAGGCGACATGGGCTTCGAGCGCCTTAAGCCGCAGCAGGTCGGGGCTCGCCGATCCGGGCAGGCTGGCGAGCCGCACGCCGCTCACCGAGAGCCGCGGCGTCGGCAGGATGGCGAGCGCTACGTTGCCCTCGATCGCGAGCGGACGCCCGGTCGCCTCCTCGACCCGGCGGGCGACCTCGCCCTTGTAGCGATTCCAGTCGATGAAGCTCGGGGCGATCAGCGCGCCTGCTATGAGCAGCGCCACCAAGATGCCGAGGCCGGTCAGCAGATGCTTCACGTCTGGCGACTCCCGAGCTCGCCTCTTAATCCCGGCCAGCAGGCGAAACGGGCCGCCCTTGCCCGACCCGCAGATTGACGCAAAACCGACGCAGCGAAAACGCTTTGCCCCGTCTCCGGCTCCGCTCGCGCCGAAGTCGGTCGGGACGCGGCCGCGCGCCCTACGCTCGCCATGAGCGCGCCCGGATGCTAGGGAAGCCTTGTGACGACTTTATGGCGAACTCGCGCCGCAAGAGCCGCCGGATGCCTCGAGCGGGCAAACCCTCTTTGCCCGCGCACAAGGGGCCGCGCTACATCCTCAGCACCTTGCCCGGATTCATCAAATTGTCCGGGTCGATGGCGCGCTTGAGCTGGCGCATGACGCTCACCGCCTCGCCATGCTCGGCGAGGAGAAAATCCATCTTGCCCATGCCGATGCCGTGCTCGCCGGTGCAGGTGCCGTCCATGGCGAGCGCGCGCATGACCATGCGCTCATTCAGCGTCTCCGCCTCGTGCCGCTCGGCCTCGCTCTCCGGGTCGATGAGGAAAAGGAGATGGAAGTTGCCGTCCCCCACATGGCCCACGAGCGTGATCGGCATTGTCGCCTTGCCGATGTCGTCGTAGGTCTCGAGGATGCAGTCGGCGAGCCGCGAGATCGGCACGCACACGTCGGTCGAGAGACCGCGGCAGCCGGGCCTCAGGTTGAGCGAGGCGAAATAGAGATCGTGCCGGGCCTGCCACAGCTTGCTGCGGTCCTCGGGACGGGCGGCCCAGCGGAAGTCGTTGGCCCCGCGCTCGCCGGCGATCGCCTGCACGGTCTCCACCTGCTCCTTGACGCCGCTCTCGCTGCCGTGGAACTCGAAGAAGAGCGTGAAGGACTCGGGGTAATCGAGCTTGGAGTAGCGATTGATCGCCCGCATCGCGTGCGGATCGATGAGCTCGATGCGCGCGATGGGGATGCCCATCTGGATGGTCTGGATCACCGTGCGCACCGCCGCGTCCAAGCTCGGAAACGGGCACACCGCGGCGAGGATCGCCTCGGGAATGCCGTAGAGGCGCAGCGTCACCTCGGTGATCACGCAAAGGGTTCCCTCCGAGCCGACGAAGAGGCGCGTCAGGTCGTAGCCGGCCGCCGACTTTCGCGCGCGCCTGGCGGTGCGCACGATGCGTCCGTCGGGCAGCACCACGGTGAGCGCCAACACGTTCTCGCGCATGGTGCCGTAGCGCACCGCGTTCGTCCCCGAGGCGCGCGTCGCCGCCATGCCGCCCAACGAGGCATCGGCACCGGGATCGATGGGGAAGAAGAGCCCGGTGTCCCTGATGTACTGGTTCAGCTGCTTGCGCGTGACGCCGGCCTGGACCGTGCAGTCGAGATCCTCCGCACTCACGCGCAGGACCTTGTTCATCTGGCTCACGTCGATGCAAAGACCGCCGTGGATCGCGAGCACGTGGCCCTCGAGCGAGGTGCCGGTCCCGAAGGGGATGACCGGCACCTTGTGCCGGGCGCAGAGCTTGACGATCTCGCTCACTTCCTCGGTCGAGTGCGCGTAGGCGACCGCATCGGGTGGTGCTGGACGGAAGCTCGACTCGTCCTTGCCGTGAAGCTGGCGCACCGCCATCGCCGTGGTGAAGCGCTCGCCGAGCAACGCCTTGAGCTCGTGGGCGGCGGCTGTGGGCAGCCTCGGCTCGGCGGCGATCTTCGGCTGGACCGACATTTCCTCTCCTCTCCTCCTCTCCCCTCCCGCGGCACCGGCAGGCGCACGGCTCCCCTCATCTACTCCGGGGACGGTAGGGGGGCAAGGGGCGCCAACCGCGGTCGTCTCGGCACCCCCATCTGTTAAGATGCTCGCGCCATGATCTCGACTTCGATGCGGCGGCCATGAGCGCCAAGGCGATCCTCGAGCGGCCCTCGCCCAATTGGGACGCGCGCGTGGGCGGCGGGCCGATCGACATTCTCCTCCTCCATTACACGGGCATGCGGAGTGCCGGTGCGGCGCTCGAGCGCCTCTCAGACCCGGCTGCCCGAGTGAGCAGCCATTATCTCATCGACGACGACGGCACCTGCCACCGCCTCGTCGCGGAGGAAAGACGGGCCTGGCACGCGGGCGAGAGCTTCTGGGCGGGTGCGCGCGACATCAATTCGCGCTCGATCGGCATCGAGCTCGTCAACCCGGGCCACGAGTTCGGCTATCGCGATTTTCCCGAGGCGCAGATCAGAGCGCTCGAGGCGCTCGCCAAGGACATCCTCGCGCGCCACCCCATCCCGCGCGCGCGCGTGCTCGGGCATTCGGATGTGGCTCCGCTGCGCAAGCAGGACCCGGGCGAGCGCTTCCCTTGGAGGCAGCTCGCGCGACGCGGCATCGGCCTCTGGCCCAAGGCCGGCTTTCGTGTCTCGCCCCAGGCGGAGATGCTGACGAGCGGCACGTCCGGGCCGGCGGTGGTGCAACTGCAGCTGGCGCTCGCCGGCTACGGCTACGGGGTCGAGGGGAGCGGGCTTTACGATCCCTTGACCGAGGCGGTCGTCGCCGCTTTCCAACGTCATTTCCGCCCATCCCTCGTCGACGGCAAGGCCGATGGCCAGAGCCAAAGTCTGCTCTACCACCTGCTCGACCTCAAAGAGCGCGCCGAGAGGCTTGATTCCCGCTAGCCTCAGAGCCTACCTCTATGGGGCCAGACGGCCGGATGGCTGCCTTCCGCGTGATCCGCTTGCAAGCTCGCGCGGGGGGAGGAAAGTCCGGGCTCCATGGAAACGCGGTGCCGGGTAACACCCGGCGGGGGCGACCCCAGGGACAGTGCCACAGAAAGCAAACCGCCGGCCAGCCGACGAGGTGCCGGCAAGGGCGAAACGGGGCGGTAAGAGCGCACCGCGCCCCCGGCGACGGGGGCGGCAGGGCAAACCCCACCGGGAGCAAGACCAAGTAGGGACGGCCGCCCGCCTCCTCTTTCGCGAGAGGTAGGGGGGCAGGCGGGTTTCCACGCCGCCGTCCGGGTCGGTCGCGCGAGGCGCCCGGCAACGGGCGTCCCAGATGAATGGCCATCCCCTGCAGTACTGCAGGGACAGAACCCGGCTTACAGGCCGTCTGGCATTTCTTTCTTTCCCGCAGCCCGAGCGCAGGCCACGGCACCGGCAGTCGCTCTCGATTCGGCCGCTGCAAGCCGAGCTTCAGTTAGAAGTTCCGCAATTGGAACAAAGGAAGAACATAGTTTTGCCGCAATTTAGCGAAAGATAGTGGGCCATGCCCCCAGAAAGACCAGATTTTGATTTTCTTTCACCTTGCCTGTCCCAAATCGAGCTGCGGAAAACTTCTAGAATAACCAGGGATTTACTGTGAAAATCCATTGACGCCCATATAGTCCCATGATATCCCATACTATCCCACATTGCATAGGCTGCCTCAGTGGGCCATGGCAGTCGCTTTGTGGGGGGGTCTGACCGCGGGGGCGGTCGGAGTGGGGGCGGCATGGCGCTGTTCGTGGGGACAGTCGTTAACAAGGTCGACCGCAAGGGGCGTGTCTCCGTGCCGGCGAGCTTCCGTGCCGCGCTAGCGGGGCAGAGTTTCGCCGGCATCGTCGCCTTCCCTTCTTACAAGCACAAGGCACTTGAATGCTGCGCCATGGACTTCATGGAGCAGATGTCCCTAAGCCTTCAGGATATCGACACTTTTTCGGCCCAGCAAGATACCCTCGCGGCGACGATCTTCGCCGAGGCCCATCAGCTTCCGTTCGATTCCGAGGGGCGCATCCTGCTGCCCGCTCCCCTCCTCGAGCATGCCGGGATCGGCGAGATGGCCGCCTTCGTGGGCCAGGGGCCGCGCTTTCAGATTTGGCAGCCCGAAGCGCGCGAGGTCTTTGCCGCCTCGGCGCGCGAGCGGGCCCTGCGCGAGAACATGACGCTCAAGGTGCGGCCGCCCAAAGGGCTCCAGGGCGGCTCCGGCGGCGAGAGCGGCGGAGGCGAGCCGTGACCGAGGCGCTCTCGACCGCTGCGAGCGGGGTGCCGGGCGGCCACGTCCCGGTGCTGCTCGGCGAGGTGCTCGAAATTCTCGCCCCGCGCGACGGCGGCATCTATGTAGACGGCACCTTCGGCGCGGGCGGCTACAGCCGCGCCCTCCTCGAGGCCGCTCGCTGCACCGTATGGGGCATCGATCGCGACCGCTCGGCGGCTCTGCGCGGGGCCGAGATGGCGCGCCGTTACCGCGGCCGGCTCACCGTGCTCGCGGGCCGCTTCGGCGAGATGGACCGCCTCCTCGAAGACCACCGCGTGAACGCCGTCGACGGGGTGGCGCTCGACCTCGGCGTCTCCTCGACGCAGATCGACGAGCCGGCGCGCGGCTTCTCTTTCCGCTCCGATGGCCCGCTCGACATGCGTATGAGCGAAGAAGGCCCGACCGCGGCCGAGCTCGTCAATCGCCTGGCCGAGGGCGAGCTCGCGCGCATCATTCGCGACTTCGGCGAGGAGCGCTTCGGGCGCCAGGTCGCGCGTGCCATCGTCGCCGCGCGCGCCAAGGAGCCGATCGCGACGACGGGGCAACTCGCCGCCATCGTGCGCACCGTCGTGCGCGCGGGCGCCGACGGGATCGACCCCGCGACACGCACCTTCCAGGCGCTTCGCATCGAGGTGAACGACGAGCTCGGCGAGCTCGATCGCGGGCTCGCGGCCGCCGAGCGTCTACTCAAACCGGGCGGTCGCCTCGCCGTCGTCGCCTTCCATTCGCTCGAGGACCGTCGGGTGAAGCGCTTCATGAAGAGCCGCAGTGCCGTGGGCCGCGTACGCTCGCGTCTCCTCCCCGGCGAGCGCCCCGAGTGCCCGGCGAGCTTCCGTCTCATCACCAAGAAGCCGATCCGGCCGGGCGAAGCCGAGCTCGCCGCCAACCCGCGCGCGCGCTCGGCCCGCTTGCGCGCGGCGGAGCGCACTGAGGCACCGCCTTGGTGCGCGGAGGCGGCCTGATGATGCGCCGTGCGGTCTGGCTTTGGCTCTGCGTGGTGCTTGGCCTCGGCTTTGGGGTCTACGAGCTCAAGCTCCAGGTGCAGGGGCTCGAGCAGCGCCTGGCCAAGGCCAACCGCGACATCCTCGCGGACGAGGAGGCCATCCACGTGCTCAAGGCCGAGTGGAGCTATCTCAACGAGCCGGAGCGCATCGACGCGCTGGCCCGCAAGTACCTCGATATGGTGCCCCTCGAGGGCAGCCAATACGGCTCCTTCGACGCGCTGGCAGAGCGCGGCGACGGCGCCGACGCGGGGCCGAATGCCGCTCAGCCGGCAAGCCCGTCCCTGCCCGTGCCCGTGGCGCGGCCGAAGCCGCCCAAGGGCAATCGGGTCACTCTCGCGAGGGAAACCCAATGATCACCTTCCGGCGCAAGCATCCGTGCCATCCCCACCACGATGCCGCCTACAACGGCGGCCCGGTTCGGCTCGAAGGCGCCTACAAAGAGATGCTCGAGACCGGCCGCAATCGCCTCGTGCTCCTCGCGGCCCTCTTCGCCATCGCCTTTGTCGCCCTCTCGCTCCGCCTCGTCGATGTCACGGTGATCAGCCAGCCCCGCGAGCCGCAGCTCGACCGCGCCGACCGACCGGTCAACCTGCCCCTCGAGCGCGCCGACATCCTCGACCGCAACGGTGTGCTGCTTGCCACGAGTCTGACCACGGCCTCGCTTTACGCCGATCCCAAGGAGGTGCGCGATCCGGAGGCGGCGGCGCGCCAGCTCGTCACGGTGCTTCCCGAGCTCAAGATGGCGGAGGTCGTCGGCAAGCTGAGGAGCGAGCGCCGCTTCGTCTGGCTGCAACGCTCGCTCACGCCGCGCCAGGAATATGAGGTCAATCGCCTGGGCATCCCCGGCTTCTATTTCCAGCGCGAGGAGCGGCGCGTCTATCCGCATGGGGTCTTGACCGCGCACGTCGTCGGCTTTACCAACGTCGACAATCACGGCATGGCCGGCATCGAGCGCCACTTCGAGGACACGCTCTCGAAAGGCGGCGCTCCGCTCGTCCTCTCGCTCGATCTGCGCATCCAGCACGTCCTGCGCGAGGAGCTGCTCGACGGCATGCGGGAATTTCGCGCGCACGCCGCCGGCGGCGTGGTGCTCGACGCCCGCACCGGCGAGGTGCTGGCGCTCGTATCGCTTCCCGACTTCGACGCCAACAAGGCGGCCGAGGCGAGCGACGATGCCCGCTTCAACCGCGTGACGCTTGGCGTTTACGAGATGGGATCGATCTTCAAGGTTTTCACCGCGGCAATGGCACTCGAGACCGGGACCTCCAAGCTCACTTCGAGCTACGACGCAACCCAGCCCCTCCATATCGCCCGCTTCACCATCGAAGACTACCACGCGAAACGGCGCTGGCTCACCGTGCCGGAAATCTTCATGTACTCCTCCAACATCGGCGCCGCGCGCATGGCGCTCGAGGTCGGCGGTGCCGTTCAGGAGCGCTTCCTCCAGCGGCTCGGCCTGCTCTCCCCCTCCAAGATCGAGCTCAGCGAGACGGGCACGCCCGAGTACCCCGCCCTGTGGCGGCCCATCAACACCATGACGATCGCCTTCGGCCACGGCGTCTCCGTCGAGCCGCTGCAGGTGGCGGCCAGCACCGCTGCCGTGGTCGACGGCGGCATCCTTCACGACCCGACTTTGCTCAAGCGCCGGGCGGGCGAAGGCGCATCGGGCGTGCGCGTCATCTCCGAGCGGACCTCGGACGAGATGCGCCGCCTGATGCGCCTGGTCGTGACCGACGGCACCGCGAAGGAGGGGGCGATCCCGGGCTATCTCCTGGGCGGCAAGACGGGCACCGCCGAGAAGGCCGTGCGCCACGGCTACGCCAAGAAGCAGCTGCTCAGCTCCTTTGTCGGCGCCTTTCCGATCACCAAGCCGAAATACATCGTGCTCGCCTTCTTCGACGAGCCGCACGGCACGGCGAAGACCCACGGCTACGCGACCGGCGGATGGACCGCAGTCCCCGTGGTCAACCGCGTCGTCCAGCGTATCGCCCCCATCCTCGGCGTCATGCCCGTCGACGAGAAGGACCCCGACGTGGAGAAAGCGCTTTGGGTGCAGATCAACCCGCAGGAACGTAAGCTTGCGCTTAACTGAGCTGATGAACGGGCCCGCAGCACTCGCTTCGAACAACTCAGCACGCGCCGAGCTGGACATTCTCGGCTTGACCGCGGACTCGCGGCAGGTCAAGCCGGGCTATCTCTTTGCCGCCCTCCCCGGCAGCAGGACCGACGGCCGCCGTTTCATCGGGGACGCCATCAAGCGCGGCGCCGTGGCCGTGCTCGCGGAGCCCGGCGTGAGCCTGCCGGAGCCCGCGATCGCACTCATCGCCGATGCCAATCCGCGCCGGCGCCTGGCGCTCATCGCCGCGCGCTTCTACGGCCGCCAGCCGCGCACGATCGCCGCGGTCACGGGTACCGCCGGCAAGACCTCGGTCGCGTGCTTCACCCGCCAAATCTGGACCGAGCTCGGCTTTCAGGCGGCAAGCCTCGGCACGCTCGGCATCGTCGCCCCGGGAATGCAGCACTACGCGAGCCTCACCACTCCCGATCCGATCCAGCTCCACAAGGAGCTCGCGGAGCTCGCCGCCGCCGGCATCGACCACCTGGCGCTCGAGGCTTCCTCACACGGGCTCGACCAGTATCGCCTCGACGGCGTCGAGATCCGCGCGGCCGCCTTCACCAATCTCGGCCGCGAGCATCTCGATTACCATCCGACCATGGCGGCCTACTTCGGCGCGAAGTGCCGCCTCTTCGCGGAAATGCTGGCGCCCTCGAGCCCCGCCGTGCTCAACGCCGACGTTCCCGAATATGCGGCCCTCGTCGAGATCTGCCGCGCGCGGCGCCATCGCGTGCTGAGCTATGGCCGCAAGGGCGAGACGCTCCGCCTCGAGCAGGTCCAGGCAACCGCGCTGGGGCAGACCGTCAGCTTCACTCTCGCCGGCCGGCGGCGCGAGGCAAGCGTGGCCCTCCTCGGCGCCTTCCAGGCGAGCAATCTGCTCGCGGCCCTCGGTCTCGTCATCGGGCTCGGCGGCGACGTGGACGCGGCCGTGGCGGCGCTCGCCCACGTGCAGGGCGCGCCCGGGCGTATGCAGCTGGTGGCGCGCCTCGGCAACGGCGCTTCGGTCGTCGTCGACTACTCGCACAAGCCCGACGCGCTCGCGGCCGTCCTCGAGGCGCTCAGGGGGCTCGCCCAAGGGCGTCTCCACGTCGTCTTCGGCTGCGGCGGCGAGCGGGACGCGGGCAAGCGGCCCCAGATGGGCGCCATCGCCGACCGGCTCGCCGATCGCGTCATCGTGAGCGACGACAATCCGCGCGGCGAGGATCCCGGCGCCATCCGCCGCCAAGTGCTCGCCGGCTGTCCGCGCGCGCGCGAGATCGGCGACCGCGCCGAGGCGATCGAGACCGCGGTCCGGGAGCTCGGGCCGGGCGACATCCTCCTCATCGCCGGCAAGGGCCACGAGCGCGTGCAGATTGTCGGCGACAAAATGCTGCCCTTCGACGACGCCGAGGTCGCGCGCAAGGCGGCACTGCGGCTCGAGGGGAAGAGCCCATGACAGGCGCCTCGGCTCCGCTCTGGAGCGCGGACGAGGTCGCGGCTGCGACCGGCGGCCGCGCAAGCGCCCGCTTCGCCGCCACGGGCGTCTCCATCGACAGCCGCACGCTCGAGGCGGGCGATCTCTTCATTGCCATCCGCGGGCCGCGGGCCGATGGCCACGACCATGTGCGCCAGGCGTTCGCGCGGGGTGCCGCCGCCGCGGTGGTGGCGCGCGTGCCCGAGGGCTGCGAAGCACAGGCGCTCGTCCTTGTCGCGGACACGCAGAGCGCGCTTGAAGCCCTGGCTGCTGCCGCGCGCGCGCACACGGCGGCAAAGGTGGTCGCGATCACCGGCAGCGTCGGCAAGACCGGCACCAAGGAGGCGTTGCGGCTCGCGCTCGAGCGTCAGGGCAAGACCGCGGCGAGCGCCGCCAGCCTCAATAATCTCTGGGGCGTTCCGCTCTCTCTCGCCCGCATGCCCCGGGACGCGGTCTACGGCATCTTCGAGCTCGGCATGAACCATCCGGGCGAGCTCGCCCCGCTCTCGCGTCTCGTCTCCCCGCATGTCGCCGTCATCACCACGGTCGAGGCCGTGCATTTGGAGTTCTTCGGCCAGCTTGCGGACATCGCGGAGGCGAAAGCCGAAATCTTTGCCGGCATGCGCGGCGGCATCGCCGTGCTCAACCGCGACAACCCCTTCTTTCCCCTGCTTTTCGACCGTGCCCGTGCCGCGGGCATCGAGCGCGTCATCGGCTTCGGCGCCCATCCCGAGGCCGAGGTGCGCCTCATCTCCTGGAAGCCTTCGCCTGGCGGGAGCGACGTGGTCGCCCGCGTGGGCGCCCGCGAGCTCGACTATCGCGTCGGCGTGCCGGGCAGGCATTGGGCCTTCAACAGCTTGGCCGTGCTTGCGGCCGCCCTTGCACTCGGCGCCGATGTGGAGCGCGCCGCCGCAGCCCTTGCCGCTCTCGCGGCCCTCAAAGGACGCGGGCGGCGCCACCGCATCCGCCTCAAAAGCGGCAGCTGCGAGCTGATCGATGACAGTTACAACGCCTCGCCCGCCTCAATGCGCGCCGTCTTCGACGTGCTGGCCGCGGCCGAACCGGGCAAAGGCGGCCGGCGCATCGCGGTACTTGGCGACATGCTCGAGCTCGGCGCTCAAGCATCGCCTCTGCATGCCTCTCTGGCCGGGCCCATCGCCGCAGCAGGCATCGACCTCGTCTTCACCGCCGGCCCGCTGATGGCGGCACTCAACCGCGCGCTGCCGCCCGCCCTTCGCGGCGCGCATGCGGAGAGCTCCGAGGCGCTTGCCAAGTTGCTGGTTGCGGCGGTCCGGCCCGGCGACGTGATCGCGGTCAAGGGCTCGCTCGGATCGCGCATGGGCAAGGTGGTGAAAGCATTGCTCGCGCTCGACGAGCTGCCGAGCGCCGTCAACGGCTAGGAGGTCCGCATGCTGTTCAACCTCCTCGCCCCGCTGGCCGAAAGGTTCGAGCCCTTCAATCTCTTTCGCTACATCACCTTTCGCACGGGCGGTGCGATAGCTACCGCACTTCTCATCAGTTTCCTCCTCGGGCCGCATCTCATCGCCTGGCTCAAGCACAAGCAGGGCTCCGGTCAACCGATCCGCGAGGACGGCCCCGAGGGCCATCTCATCAGCAAGAAGGGCACGCCCACCATGGGCGGAGTGCTCATCCTGGCGGCGATCACGCTCAGCACGCTGCTCTGGGCCGACGTCACCAACGGCTACGTTTGGCTTGTGCTGTTCGTGACCTTCGGTTTCGGCGCGATCGGGGCCGCGGACGATTATCTCAAGCTCAGCCGGCGCTCGAGCCGCGGGCTGCCGGGCCGGGTCAAGCTCGCGGGCCAGGTGATCATCGCGCTCCTCGCGAGCGCTTGGTTCGTCTACCACGCGCCGGCTCCGCTCAACACCGGCTTCGTCGTGCCCTTCTTCAAGGCGATCCTTCTCCCGCTCGGCTGGTTCTTCCTCCCGGTCGCCGCCTTCGTGATCGTGGGGGCGTCCAACGCGGTCAATCTGACCGACGGCCTCGACGGGCTCGCCATCGGGCCGGTCATGATCGCTGCCGCCGTGTTCGGGCTCATCTCCTACGTGACCGGCAACACGGTATTCGCCAATTACCTGCAGCTTCACTATGTGGCCGGCGCGGGGGAGCTCGCCGTCTTCTGCGGCTCGCTCGTGGGGGCGAGCCTCGGCTTCCTCTGGTTCAACGCTCCGCCGGCCATGGTCTTCATGGGCGACACGGGCTCGCTCTCGTGCGGGGGCGCGCTCGGCGCCGTCAGCGTCGTCACCAAGCACGAGCTCGTGCTTGCGATCGTGGGCGGGCTCTTCGTGCTCGAGACGGTGTCGGTCCTCGTGCAGGTGTTCTCCTTCAAGCTCACCGGCAGGCGCGTCTTCCGCATGGCGCCGCTCCACCACCACTTCGAGAAGAAGGGCTGGCAGGAGGCGACCATCGTCATCCGCTTCTGGATCATCGCGTCGATCCTGGCGCTCGCCGGCCTCGCGACGCTCAAGCTGAGGTGAGCGGGTGATCGACGTATTCCCCTTCGCCGGCTTCCCGGTGGCGCTCATGGGCCTCGGCAAGAGCGGCATGGCGAGCGCCAAGGCGCTCTTGGCGAGCGGCGCCGAAGTGTGGGCGTGGGACGACAGCACCGAGCGGCGCGCCGAAGCCGAAGCCGCCCACATCCCGCTCGTCGATCTCTACGAGAAAGACTTGCGGGAGGCGACCACGATCGTCTGGAGTCCGGGCATTCCGCACACCTACCCCAAGCCCCATCCGATCGCCGCGCGCGCGCGCGCGGCCGGGCTCGAGATCATCTGCGATGTCGAGCTGCTCGCGCGAAGCCAGCGCGCCGCTTCCTACATCGGCATCACGGGGACCAACGGCAAGTCGACCACGACGGCCCTCGTCGGCCACATCTTGGGCCTCGCCGGGCGCCGCGTCGAGACGGGGGGCAATCTGGGCACGCCGGCGCTTGAGCTCCAGCCCCTCGACGAGGAAGGCATCTATGTGCTGGAGATGTCGTCCTACCAGCTCGAGTTGACGCTCTCGATAACCTTCGACATCGGCGTCCTCACCAACATCAGCCCGGACCATCTCGATCGCCACGGCGGGCTCGCCGGCTACATCGAGGCGAAGAAGCGCATCTTCCATCGCCAGACCGCGCCCCGCACCGCCGTGATCGGCGTCGACGATGCGGCCTCGCGCGCCATCTACGACGAGCTTGCGGCGCGGGCCGAGCAGCGCGTGGTGCCGATATCGGCCGAGGCGCCCGTAGCCGCCGGGGTCTACGCTTCGGACGGCCGGCTCGTCGACGACACCCAAGGCCTGAGGAGCGAGGTCGCCGATCTCGCCAAGATGCCTGCGCTCCCGGGCCGCCACAATTGGCAGAACGCCGCTGCCGCCTACGCCGCGACCAGGGCCGCCGGCGTGCATCCGACGGTGATCGCGGCCTCCCTCGGCAGCTTTCCCGGACTCGCGCACCGCCAGGAGCTCGTCGCCGTCATCGACGGCGTCCGCTACGTGAACGACAGCAAGGCAACCAACGCGGACGCCGCCGCGAAGGCGCTTCTTTGCTATGAGCGCGTCTATTGGATCGCGGGCGGCCGTGCCAAGGAGGGCGGCATCGAGGCGCTCGCTCCCCACTTCGGCCGCATCGCGCACGCCTATCTCGTCGGCGAGGCGGCGGAGACCTTCGCGAAGACGCTCGCGGGCAAGGTCCGCTTCACCGTCGCGCACACGCTCGCTCAGGCGCTCGAGGCGGCGAGCCGGGACGCCGGGCGCGAGTGCCGCGAGGGTGCGGTCGTGCTGCTCTCGCCCGCCTGCGCGTCCTGGGACCAGTTCGCCAATTTCGAGGCGCGCGGCGAGGCGTTCAAGACGCTCGTCGCAGCCCTTCCCGGCAGGCGCGAGCATCCCCATCCGGCGGAGGCCGCGCCATGAGCCTCACCGTCGCGCGCACGGACACGAGCGTCATCGGCCGCTGGTGGTGGACCGTCGACAAATGGCTGCTCGTGGCCGTCTCGGTGCTCGCCCTCATCGGCGCGATCATGACGCTCGCCGCGAGTCCGCCCGTCGCCGTACGCATCGGCTACGACTCGCTCTTCTTCGTGCGGCGCGAGCTCGTCTATCTGCCGTTGGCGCTCGTCATCATGCTCGCGGTCTCGCTCATGGAGCCGCGCGGCGTGAGGCGGGTTTCCGTCCTCATCTTCGTCATAGCGCTCGCCCTGCTTGCGCTGACGCCCTTCATCGGCACCGAAATCAAGGGAGCCAAGCGCTGGATCTATGTTGCCGGGCTGTCGCTCCAGCCCTCCGAGTTCGTCAAGCCGACCTTCGCCGTCGTCGCCGCCTGGATGTTCGCGGCCCAGCGCCAGGGACAGGCAATCCCCGGCTATCTCGTCGCCATCCTGCTCTACGGCATCATCGCCGCGATGCTCGTCGCCCAGCCCGACATCGGCATGGTCGTGGTGGTCTCGGCCGTATGGTTCACCCAATTCTTTCTCGCCGGCCTGCGCGCATTCTGGGTCGTGCTGTTCTCGACGCTCGGGATCGCAGCCCTCGTCGCTGCCTACATCCTGCTGCCCCACGTGGCGAGCCGCGTCGATCATTTCCTCAACCCGCAGACGGGCGACAGCTACCAGGTCGAGCGCGCCATGGAGGCCTTCTCCAACGGCGGCCTGTTCGGCCGCGGCCCGGGCGAGGGAGTCGCCAAGCTCCACCTTCCGGATGCGCACAGCGACTTCGTCTTCGCCGTCGCGGGCGAGGAGTTCGGTCTCTTCGCCTGCCTGCTCATCGTGGCGCTTTTCGCCTTCGTCGTCCTGCGCGGCATCGGGCGCCTTCTGCAGGAGCAGAACCTCTTCGTGCTCCTTGCCGGCTCGGGCTTGCTCATCCAGTTCGGGCTCCAGGCCATCGTCAACATGGCCTCCGAGCTGCACCTCATGCCGACCAAGGGGATGACGCTTCCCTTCATCAGCTACGGCGGATCGTCGCTCCTCGCGTTGGCACTCGGCATGGGCATGGTCTTGGCGTTGACGCGCAAGCGCGTCGGGCCGGGGGGGCTCGGATGAGCGCCAAGCCCGGCACCGTCATGCTCGCGACCGGCGGCACCGGTGGCCATATCTTTCCGGCAGTGGCGACCGCGCGCGCGCTCGCCGCGCGCGGCCACCGCGTGGTCGTCGTCATCGACGGCCGCGGGGCCGCCCATGCGGAGAAGTTCGCGGCCGCCGAGGTGCACGTGATCGCCGCGGGCGGCATCGCCGGTCGCGGCCTTCTCGAGCGCGGCCATGCCGCGATCCGCCTCGGCCTCGGCTTCTTCCAGGCCCGCGCCCTGATTGCGAGCGCCAAGCCCGATGCCGTCCTCGGCTTCGGCGGCTACGCAGCGCTCCCGCCCATGGGCGCAGCCCTGCTCTCGCGGGTGCCGACCGCACTCCACGAGCAGAACGCGATGCTCGGGCGCGCCAATCGCCTGATCGCTCCCCATGTGCGGCTCATCGCCACCTCCTTCGCGGACACGAAAGGCATTCGCGAAGCCGATCGCGGCAAGGTGGTCTTGACGGGCAATCCGGTGCGCGGCGAAATCGCGGCACTTGCCGGCCAGCCGTACCCGAAGCTCCGCGCCGGCGAGCGCTTCCGCCTGCTCGTGCTCGGCGGCAGCCAGGGCGCGCGCGTGTTCAGCCGCGTCGTGCCGGGTGCCATTCAGCGCCTGCCGGCCGACCGCCGGCGCCTGCTCAAGGTCGACCATCAGGCCCGGTCCGAGGACCAGGCGGGGGTGGAGGCCGCCTATCGCGGCGCCGGCGTGGAGGCCGAGGTCTCCCCCTTCTTCTCCGACGTGCCCGAACGGCTTGCGGCCTGCCACCTCGTCATCTGCCGCTCGGGGGCTTCGAGCTGCGCCGAGCTCGCGGCCATCGGCCGGCCCGCGATCCTCGTGCCCTACCCGCACGCGATCGACGATCACCAGATGGCGAACGCGCAGGCGATCGACTCGGCGGGCGGGGCCTGGCTCATCCCCGAGCGCATGTTCGACGAGGCGAAGCTCACGGAACGCCTCGCCCAACTGATCGCCATGCCCGAGACGCTGGCGAGCGCCGCCAAGGCGGCCGCGGCCGCCGCGCGCACGAATGCGGCGGACCGGCTCGCGGCACTTGTCGAGCGCCTCCTGCCCGCCAACGGCAACAACGACGCGCTCAAGGTGGCCGCCGAATGAGAACGCTACCGCTTGACATCGGGATCATCCACTTCGTCGGCATCGGCGGCATCGGCATGAGCGGAATCGCCGAGATCCTGCGCAATCTCGGCTACAAGGTGCAAGGCAGCGATATCGCCGACAGCGCCACCGTGCGCCGGCTGCGCGCCATGGGCATTCCCATCGTGATCGGCCACCGCGAGGAAAACCTCGCTGACGCCGAAGTGCTCGTGGTGTCCTCGGCGATCAAGGCGGACAATCCCGAGGTGAGCGCCGCGCGCACGCGCCTCATGCCGGTGGTACGCCGCGCCGAGATGCTGGGCGAGCTCATGCGCCTCAAATGGTCGGTGGCGGTCGCCGGCACCCACGGCAAGACCACCACGACCTCGATGGTCGCCGCCGTGCTGGACGGGGCGGGCCTCGATCCCACCGTGATCAACGGCGGCATCATCAACGCCTACGGCACCAACGCGCGGCTCGGCAGCGGCGACTGGATGGTCGTCGAGGCGGACGAGTCGGACGGCACTTTCGTCAAGCTGCCGGCGACCATCTGCGTCGTCACCAACATCGACCCCGAGCATCTCGACTTCTACGGCAGCTTCGACAAGCTGCGCGACGGCTTCGCCTCGTTCATCCAGAACATTCCCTTCTACGGCTTCGCGGCTCTCTGCATCGATCATCCCGAAGTGCAGGCCCTCATACCGCGCGTGGCCGATCGCAAGATCATCACCTACGGCATGAGCCCGCAGGCCGACGTGCGCGCGACCGACATCGAGCTCGGGCCCAAGGGGGCGCGCTTCAACGTCCACATCAACGACCGCTTCCGCGGCGCCGAGCTTCGCCTCGACGGCCTCGTCCTCCCCATGCTCGGCCAGCACAATGTGCAGAATTCGCTCGCCGCGATTGCGATCGCCTACGAGATGGGCATCGAGCAGGCGAAGATCCGCGCCTCGCTTGCCTCCTTCGGCGGCGTCAAGCGCCGGCTCACCGTGACCGGCGAGGTCGGCGGCATCCGCGTGATCGACGATTACGGCCACCATCCGGTCGAGATCTCGGCCGTCATGCGCGCGGTGCGCACGGCTTGCGAGCGCCGGGTGATCGCGGTGGTGCAGCCCCATCGCTACACCCGCCTTCACAATCTCTTCGAGGAGTTCTGCACCTGCTTCAACGAGGCGGACGCCGTCATCGTCGCCGACGTCTATGCGGCCGGCGAGACGCCCATCGAAGGGGCCAGCCGTGACGCCCTCGTCGAGGGCCTGAGGAGCCACGGCCACCGCAAGGTGTTAGCACTCCCGGATCCGGCGGCACTGGCAGAGACCGTCGCCGAGCTCGCCGAGCCGGGCGACGTGGTCGTGTGCCTCGGTGCGGGCAGCATCACGCAATGGGCGGCAGCACTTCCCGACCAGCTCGCGGCCATCTTCGCCGAGCGTACGGGGAATGCCGCCAAGCGGCGCAATGGAGCGCAGGGATGATGGCGCTCGAGAAGCATGCGCCCCGTCTGATCGAGCGCTTGCCCAAGGTGCGCGGGCGATTGACCGAGGCTGCTCCCCTCGCGCGGCTCACGCGCTTCCGCGTGGGCGGTGCCGCAGAGGTGATGTTCCAGCCGGCCGACCGCGACGATCTCGCCCGCTTCCTCGGCGGCAAGCCCGCGGACGTGCCGCTCACCGTCATCGGCGTCGGCTCGAACCTCTTGGTCCGCGACGGCGGCGTTCCGGGCGTCGTGGTGCGGCTCGGCCGCAGCTTTGCCGGCATCGCCGTCGAGAGAGAGCGGCTCAGCGCGGGTGCCGCGGCACTCGACGTCAACGTCGCCGTTGCCGCCGCCGACGCCGACCTTGCCGGCCTCGAGTTCCTCGCGGGCATCCCCGGGTCCATCGGCGGGGCGCTGCGCATGAATGCGGGGGCCTACGGCCGCGAGATCAAGGACGTGATCGTGGCGGCGGAAGCCCTCGATCCGAGCGGCGGCAGCCACGCGCTCGCCCCAACGGAGCTCGGCCTTTCCTATCGCCGCTCGGCGCTCCCCGAGGACTGGATCTTCGTGAGCGCGGTGCTTCAGGCAGAGCGCGGCGAGCGCGCGGCAATCGCGCGCCGCATGAAGGAGATCGAGAACGCGCGCGCGGAGAGCCAGCCGATCCGCGGCCGCACCGGGGGCAGCACCTTCGCCAATCCGAGCGGCCCTCAGGCGGCGGGCCGCAAGGCGTGGCAGCTCATCGATGCCGCCGGTTGCCGCGGCCTCGCGCGCGGCGGCGTCGTGGTCTCGGAGCAGCACTGCAACTTCCTCATCAACACCGGCCGCGCCACCGCCGGCGATCTCGAGGCGCTGGGCGAGGAGATCCGCCGCCGCGTGTACGAGACGAGCGGAGTCGAGCTCCGTTGGGAGATCCGCATCATCGGCGTGCCGTCGCAGCCCGGTCCACGCGCGCTTCAGCGGGGTGCCACATGAGCAAGGAGGTGGCCGTGCTCATGGGCGGGTGGTCGGCCGAGCGCGAGATCTCTCTTGTGACCGGGAAGGCCTGCGCCCAGGCCCTCGCCGAGGCGGGCTATGCGGTGCGCGAGATCGTGGTGGAGCGCAATCCGCGCAAGCTCATCGACGCGCTCGAGCCGCGTCCGGACGCGGTGTTCAACGCGCTCCACGGCCGCTGGGGCGAGGACGGCACGATCCAGGCGCTCCTCGACCTTTTGGAGCTGCCCTACACGCACTCGGGCCTGCTCGCCTCAGCGCTTGCCATGAACAAGCCGATGGCCAAGCGCCTCTTCGGGATGGCGGGAATTCCGGTCGTGGAGGGCAAGGTGGTGCCGCGCGAGCGCGTGCTCGCGGGCGACGTCATGCCGCGCCCTTACGTGGTCAAGCCGCTCGCCGAGGGCTCGAGCGTCGGCGTGCACATCGTGAAACGCGGAGACAACACGCTGCCCTTCGGGCGCGAGCGCTGGCCCTATGGCGACGAGGTGCTGGTCGAGCGCTACGTCCCCGGCCGCGAGCTCACCGTCACGGTGATGGGCGAGAAGGCGCTCGCCGTGACCGAGCTGCGGCCGGACGCGGGCTTCTACGACTATACGCACAAGTACACGGAGGGGCGCACATCGCACCTCATCCCGGCGCCCGTGCCCGACGCGATCGCCAAGGCCTGCATGGACTATGCGCTCTCGGCGCACAAGACGCTCGGCTGCCGCGGCGTTTCGCGCGCCGACTTCCGCTACGACGACACGCGCGGCGAGCCGGGCGAGGTCTTTCTCCTCGAGATCAACACGCAGCCCGGCATGACGCCGCTCTCGCTGGTCCCGGAGCAGGCCGCCTATCTCGGCATGTCATTCGCCCAGCTGGTGAGCTGGATGGTGGAGAACGCGAGATGCGACCGCTGAACGCGACAGCACTCCCCACGGCACGGCCGCGCTGGCATCGCCGGACGCCGCGCTGGCTGCGCACCTCATTCCGCTACGGCGCGCTCGCCTTGCTCTTGGCAGCACTCGGCGGCGGCGGCTTGCGGCTGTGGCAGAGCGGTGCCGCCGCGCGAGCCGCCGCGACCGCCCTCGAGCGTGCCATCCAGGGCTCGGCAGCCCTCGGCCTCAGGGTGGGCGAGGTGATGGTCGAAGGCCGCAACGAGACCCAGCCCGCAGCCCTCGCCACGGCGCTTGGCATCCGGCGCGGCGAGCCGCTCCTCGCCGTCGACCTCGGCGCGGTCAAGGCGCGGCTCGAGGCGCTGCCCTGGGTGCTGAGCGCCTCGGTCGAGCGGCGCTGGCCGCAGCTTATCTATGTGAAGCTCGCGGAGCGCTCGCCGCTGGCCCTCTGGCAGCAGGGCGGCAAGATCAGACTCATCGACACCGCTGGCACGGTGATCGAGGGTGCGGATACCGGCCGTTTCGCCAATCTGCCCTTCGTGGTGGGCGAGGGCGCCGCCAAGGCCGCTCCCGCCTTCCTCGCCATCCTCGCGCAGCAGCCCTCCCTCGCGAAGCACGTCCAGGCCGCGGTCCGGGTCGGCAGGCGGCGCTGGAACCTGCACCTCGTGGAAGGCATCGACGTGCGCCTGCCCGAATCGAATCCCGAGGAGGCACTCGCCCGCCTCGCCGAACTCGAGACGAAGGAGCGGCTCTTCGACCGCGACATCGTGATGATCGATCTTCGTCTGCCCGACCGGCTCATCGTGCGCCTCTCGCCCGAAGCGGCCCAGCGGGAGCGCAAGCCGGGCAAGAACACGTGAAGCACGGGGATGACGGCATGCGTTGGATAAGCACGGATGGTGCACAGCTAAGGGGAGCGGAGACGCCGTGAAGAGAGTATTGGCGAAGCCGAAGAGCGGTCTCATTGCCGCACTCGACATCGGCACCACCAAGGTTTGCTGCTTCGTGGCGCAGGTGAACGGCGACGGCAACATCCGGGTCGTCGGCATCGGCCACCAAAAGTCGCGCGGGCTGCGCGCCGGCGCGATCATCGACATGGATGTCGCCGAGGAGTCGATCCGGGGTGCCGTGCACGCGGCTGAGCAGATGGCCGGAGAGACCATCCGCGAGGTCTTCGTCAACCTCTCGTGCGGATCGCCCATCTCGCAAACCGTGGCGGTCGAGGTCTCGATCGCCGGGCACGAGGTGGGCGACACGGATTTGCGGCGGGCGCTCGGCCAGGGCTACCTCCACAACGAGAGCAACGACCGGGAGATCATCCACTCGATCCCCGTGAATTACGTCATCGACGGCAGCCCCCGCATCCGCGATCCGCGCGGCATGTACGGCGACCGGCTCGGCGTCAACATGCACGTGGTGAGCGCCAGCGCCGGCCCGGTACGCAACCTCAAGACCTGCGTCGCGCGCTGTCATCTCGAGCTGCAGGCGCTCGCCGTCTCGCCTTATGCCGCGGGGCTTTCGGCGCTCGTCGAGGATGAGACGGACCTCGGCGTCAGCTGCATCGACATGGGCGGGGGTACCACCTCGATCGCGGTCTTCCAGGACGGCGAGGTGGTCTATACCGAATGCATCCCGATCGGCGGCCAGCACGTCACCAGCGATATCGCGCGCGGCCTCTCGACCCCGCTCGTGCATGCCGAGCGCATGAAGACGCTCTATGGCAGCACGCTTGCCACCTCGGCCGACGAGCACGACGTGATCGACGTGCCCCAGGTGGGCGAGGACGAGCACGCGATCCCCAACCACGTGCCGAAATCGATCCTCGTCGGCATCATCCAGCCGCGCCTCGAGGAAACCTTCGAGCTCGTGCGCTCGCGCCTCGAGGCGAACGGCTTCGACAAGGCCGCCGGGCGCCGGGTGGTGCTGACGGGAGGTGCCAGCCAGTTGCAGGGCGTGCGCGAGCTCGCGGCCCTTGTCCTCGACAAGCAGGTACGCATGGGCCGGCCGCTTCGCATCGGCGGCCTGGCGGACGCGACCGCGGGTCCGGCGTTCGCCACCTGTGCCGGCCTCTTGCAATACGCGGTGACGCGCTTCTCGGCTCCCTCGCTCCAGTCGCGTCGCGGCCACGACGCGCCCAACGGCGTGCTGGAGCGCGTCGGAAACTGGCTAAGGGAGAACCTATGAACGACGGCTGCGCCGCCGCGGCCGGGGTCAGCACGTGCGAAACCCGAAACTCGGCGGCTGTTACGGACCGGAAAAGGAAGCGGAGGCTACCATGACCATCAACCTATCGATACCCGACAAGGAGCGTGAGCTCAAGCCACGCATCGTCGTCGTCGGCATGGGCGGTGCCGGCGGCAATGCCGTCAACAACATGATCGCCGCCAATCTCGAGGGCGTCGAGTTCCTCGCCTGCAACACCGACGCCCAGGCGCTCTCGCTCTCCAAGGCGGATCGCCGCATCCAGCTCGGCCTCAACGTCACCCATGGCCTCGGCGCCGGCTCGCGTCCGGACGTAGGGCGCGCGGCGACCGAGGAGGGTCTCGAGGAGATACTCGACTATCTCGACGGCTCGCACATGGTGTTCATCACCGCCGGCATGGGCGGCGGCACCGGCACGGGCGGCGCTCCCGTGCTCGCCCGCACCGCGCGCGAGCGCGGCATTCTCACCGTCGGCGTGGTGACCAAGCCTTTCCATTTCGAAGGCCAGCACCGTATGCGCATCGCCGATCAGGGGATCGAGGAGCTGCAGCAGTTCGTCGACACGCTGATCATCATCCCGAACCAGAACCTCTTCCGCGTCGCCAACGAGAAGACCACCTTCGCGGACGCCTTCAAGATGGCCGACGACGTCCTCTATTCGGGCGTGCGCGGGGTCACGGACCTCATGGTCATGCCCGGGCTCATCAACCTCGACTTCGCCGACATCCGCACCGTCATGAGCGAAATGGGCAAGGCGATGATGGGCACGGGCGAGGCGGAGGGCGAGCGCAGAGCGCTCGATTCCGCCGAGGCGGCGATCTCCAACCCGCTCCTCGACGACGTCTCGATGAAGGGGGCCAAGGGTGTGCTCATCAACATCACCGGCGGCATGGACATGACCCTCTTCGAGGTCGACGAGGCCGCCAACCGCATCCGCGACGAGGTCGATCCCGAGGCCAATATCATCTTCGGCTCGACCTTCGACGAGCAGCTCCACGGGCACATCCGCGTCTCGGTCGTGGCAACCGGCATCGACGGCGCCGCGGCGAGCCTGCCGAAGCCGGCGCGGCCCGTGCTGGTGAGCGAACGGCCGGCGCCGCGCATGGCGGCGGCCACGGCGGCCTCGCCTGCCGCCGAGGTGGCACGCGCGGCCGCGCGCACCCTCGAGGCGGGCACGGTCGTGGCCGCGAGCGCGCCGGCCGCTCCCGCGGCGCTCGCGGTTGCCGCCACCGCGCCCGCGGCGGCGACCGGTCCCGACCGCGAGCCGATGGAGCTCGACCAGCCCTTCCTGGCACCCCGGCCGGTCGAGCACCCGCCCCAGGGCGAGCCGCTTGCGGCGGCTCAGCCGGCCCCGGCCGGCGCCCTGGGTGCTGCGGCAACGGCGAGCGGCCCGCTCCAGCCGCAGCCCGATCCGCGCCGCGCGCGCCGAGGGATGGCCAACATCTTCACGCGCGTCACGGGTGGGGCACGCAAGCCGGCGGAGCCGCAGCCCGAGGCACCAGCGCCCGTGCAACCGCGTCTCGGCGGGCTCGATCCGGCCGACCGGCTGTCTGCGTCGAAGAGCGAGGACGACCTCTTGGAAATCCCCGCCTTCCTCCGTCGACAGGCCAATTGATGGAGGTTAAGTCGCTGAATTAGCTCTGCCTTTTCCGGAAATATTCCGTAACAAAAGGTGATTTGAGTGCTTCGGGGTGGGTTGCTAAAGAGACCCCGAAGCACTCGAACACCGAGCCGAGCAATATCCGGAGCAAGCCGGAGCGGGGAGACGCAAAGGCACGGCTGCTCTGTGAAGCGAGGGGAGGAGCAGATTCTCCAACAGACTCTGAAGACGCCGATCAGCTGTTCGGGGATCGGCCTGCACTCCGGCGCGAAGGTCACCATGACCCTCCTGCCGGCCGAAGCGGACACCGGCATCATATTTCGGCGCACCGACCTGGGCGGCGGCGGGGTGAGCATCCCGGCCACCTGGCGCCACGTGGTCGACACGCGCATGTGCACCACCCTCGGCGCCAAAGCGCCCGCCATGCCCGGCGAGGTGCGGATCGGCACGGTCGAGCATCTCCTCGCCGCGATCGCCGGCAGCCATATCGACAATCTTGTCGTCGAGCTCAACGGCCCGGAAGTGCCCGTCATGGACGGGAGTGCGGCACCCTTCGTGTTCCTCTTCGACTGCGCGGGGTTCGTCGAGCAGAACGTGCGCCGGTCCGCCATTCAGGTCCTGAAGCATGTCGCGGTCGGCAACCACGAGGCCATGGCATCGCTCTCGCCGAGCAGCGGCTTCTCGGTCAGCTGCGAGATCGACTTCGACGCCGCGGCCATCGCCCGGCAGGAATATTTCGTATCGCTCGAGAACGGCGCCTTCCGCAGCGAGATCGCGCGCGCGCGCACCTTTGGCTTCATCGAGGACGTGCAGCAGCTGCGCGCAGCGGGACTGGCGCTCGGCGGTTCGCTCGACAATGCGGTCGTCGTCGATGGCGACCGCATCATCAATGCCGACGGCCTGCGTTACGAGGACGAGTTCGTGCGCCACAAGGTGCTCGACGCGGTGGGCGACCTCTCGCTCGCGGGCGCCCCCATCCTCGGGCATTTCCACGGCTATCGCTCGGGCCACAGCATGCACAATCGCTTGCTCCGCGCCCTCTTCGCGGACGCCGAGGCATGGCGGGTGGTACCGCTGGAGAGTCGGCGCGAGGCGGGTGGCCTTGCGTCAGCGGGCTCGCGCAAGGTCGCGGCCTCGGCCTGACTTCGCTCAAGCTGTGAATTATCGATCGAGCGGCGCGAGCGCGGCCGTGCGAAGGGCATTGGGGCTCTTCCGCGCGAGCCTGTTGGAAAGCCGAGCGGCATGCTATAAGGGGCCCCGCAAGGGGCGCTGGCCGGGCCAAGCCCCGCTTCCAGCTCAAGACTTTGGACGGCCATGAGGACATCCTGGCAAAGCTTGCGGCGCAGCCCGCTCATCTTCCTCGCCGCTTTCGCGATCTCGCTGGCGCTTGCCGCCTGCTCGGACGACGAGCCGAAGGAGGACACCGCCGTCGATAAGCCGGTGAACGAGCTCTACAACAAGGCGATGGATCAGCTCGCCCAGCGCCACTACAAGGAATCCGCCAAGGCCTTCGAGGAGGTCGAGCGCGAGCATCCCTACTCGATCTGGGCGACCAAGGCGGAGCTGATGGCGGCCTACTCGCTCTACCAGGAGAACAGCTATCAGGACGCCATCAACGCGCTCAATCGCTTCATCCAGCTGCACCCGGGCAATCGGGACATCGCCTATGCCTATTATCTGCGCGCGCTCTGCTACTACGAGCAGGTGACCGACGTGGGGCGCGACCAATCCAACGGCGAGCAGGCCTTGTCCTCGCTCGAGGAGCTCATCAGGCGCTATCCGGAGACTTCCTACGCCAGGGACGCCCGGCACAAGATCGATCTCGTGCGCGACCAGCTCGCCGGCAAGGAGCTCATGATCGGCCGCTTTTACGAGACCCGCGGGCAATATCTCGCCGCGATCAACCGCTTCAAGGTCGTCGTCAACAAGTATCAGACGACGAGCCAGGTGCCGGAGGCGCTCCATCGCCTCGTCGAATGCTACATGGCGCTCGGCATCGTCGACGAGGCGCGCAAGACGGCCGCCGTTCTCGGCTACAACTATCCGCGCAGCCAGTGGTACATCGACAGCTACGAGCTGGTCGAGAACGTGAAGGTCGACACCGACACCGGCAAAGCGAAGCCGAACAGCGACTCGTTCATCGCCAGGACGCTTGATTCGATCATGCCGTTCTAGTGCGCGCAATCATCGGCGCGAGACACCCCCCTCCCTTCACCCCAGCCGCCCCTCACCCGCTTGCGAGGGCTTTGCAAATATCGTGCGGTGAGGCGGCATTTCGGGATCGGGACATTTTTCGCCGAGCTAAGGGTCAGTTATTGTGCGCGTCGTCTGCG
>JBKQRV010000135.1:0-5403 GCA_052143835.1 Alphaproteobacteria bacterium | reverse complement strand
AAGGCGTGGATGGCCGTGACAACCCCCGGGTCACAGCCCGGGGGCATGACGAGTGGAGAGGGCAAGCCGAATCACGTACTTTCGATGGCCGGACTGAAGGCCCCTGGGCAGTGCAATGAGCGGTTTGGGACAATCGAGATTGGCAGGGTTGAGCATGTTTCGAAGAGGCGGCCCGGCACGCTTGGGTCCGGCATGGGGCAGCGCGTTTCCCGCGCTCATAACCGAGAGGCCCGATGGGGGAGCCCGGCGATGAGCGTCCTCAGATGGTGGTGGGGCCTGTTGCTGGCGTTCTCGCTCTTGGCGCTCCTGCGGGTATTCCTGCCGCTCCCCTTCGCCAATGAAGTCATCATTTTTTCGATCTACACCATGGGCTGCAACTTTCTTCTCGGGCGCGTCGGCCTCATATCGTTCGGCCAGCCCGCCTATCTCGCGGTGGGCGCCTATGCGGCTGCGTTCTATCTCTACTATTTCGGCGCCAATGCCTATCTCGGCATCCTGATCGGCGTCGTGGCGGGGATCGTCGTGTCGCTTGCCGTCGGTGCGCTCTTCGTCAGGTTGCGCAGCGACTACTTCGCTCTGGTGAACCTCGCGTTGGCGGTAATCATCTACTATCTCATGCAGAAGGTCCTGGCGGACGTGACCCACGGCGACAATGGTTTGTGGTTCCTGACCAACCTTTCTTCCACTCCGGTCTTGGATCTGTCCAGGCCGGACCAGTTCTTCATCTTCTCGCTCCTCATCGCTTTCGCCGTCTGGGCGTTTTACAAATATCTCGACGATTCGATTTTCGGTGCCTGCTGCCTGGCGGCCAAGATCAACGACGACAAGCTGAGATTTCTCGGCTACAGCAACTTCCGTATCCGATTGACCGCCTTCGTCATCGCCAATACGACGACCGCGCTGGCCGGGGCGATGTACGCCGTCTACCTCGGCTTCGTGAGCCCGGAGATGAGCAGCCCGTCGCGGGCAGCGGACCCGGTGGTGGTGACGATACTCGGCGGGGCGGGCACGCTCTATGGGCCGATCGTGGGCGCGATCGCCTACACCGGCATGAAGGACCTGATCAGCAAGGTCTTCGGCAACTGGGAGCTCATCATCGGCGCTTTGCTGGTCTTCGTCATGCTCGCCGGAGAGAAAGGCATCTGGGGCACCCTTGAGCCTCTCCTCAGAAAGGCGCTCTTCCGCGCGAGGGCTGCGGGCGGGACCGGTCGCGATGGAGCGACGAGCACATGACCCAAGCGCACCTCCTGATCTCGGGGATCATCTTCGGGTTGAGCATGGGGAGCATCTTTTTCCTCATTACGATCGGGCTCTCCCTCTGTTTCGGCCTGATGCGCGTCATCAGCCTCGACCAGCTGCTCTATTACGCTCTCGGCGCCTACATCGCCTACTCCATCAGCTTGGCGACGGGAAACCTTTGGCTCGGCGTGCTCGGAGGCATGGCCGCCGGGGGTGCTGCGGGCTTTGCCGCGGAACGGCTGGTGTTCCTGCGCATCTACGAGCGCGATATCACCTTCAGCATGATCACCTCCTTCGGCATCCTGATCGGCGGTGTCGGGGTCATAAAGTACTTCTGGGGGCTGGTTCCCCGTCCGGTACCCGACCCGATCGATACCCAGATCGACATTCTCGGAACGGATATCCCCGTGTATCGTCTCGTTGTCGTCGCCATCGCCTTGCTCGTCTATGTCGGTATCTGGCTGTTCCTGAACCGGACGATCATAGGCAAGGCGATCCGGGCCGGCATCGAGGACGTCGAGCATGTCGAGGGACTCGGAATCAACGTTTACCGGCTCTTCACCATCACCTTCATCATCGCCGGCGGCCTGTCCGGGCTGGCAGGCGGCCTGCATGCGCCGCTGATCATGGTTGACCCCCAGATGGGGATCGAGTTGCTGGCATTCGCATTCATGGTCGTGATCATCGGCGGTCTGGGGAGCATCAAGGGAACTTTCGTATCGAGCTTCCTGGTCGGGCAGGTCGTCTCGCTGGGCTCCCTCATCTACGCGCCTCTGGCGCAGATGGCGCCCTTTGCGATCATGCTGTTGATCCTCCTCGTCAAGCCGACGGGCCTTTACGGCAGCCCGCTCTTGAAACGCTAGCAATCCGGGACATTCGTCTCGCGAGGTCTTCTTGAGCGCTTCGCAACCGACCGTGGCGGTATTGGCGACGATGAACTCCAAGGGCAAGGAAGCCCGCTTCGTCGCAGATGCGCTGGCGCGCGCGGGGGCGAAGCCGTGGCTCGTCGACTTATCCTTGAAGGTGCACGACGTGGCCGGCGCCGACGTGGCGGGTGCGGACGTCGCCGCGGCGGCCGGCGCATCCTGGCGAGCGCTCGACGAACGCACGCGCCAGGAAGCCGCCGCGGTGATGGCCGAAGGCGGGGCCAGGATTCTGCTCGAGAAATTCGTCAAGGGCGAGATCGCCGGTGTCATCGCGCTCGGCGGGGCGAGCGGCACCGGCCTCGCCTGCTCAATCATGCGGGCGTTGCCCTACCTCGTGCCCAAGGTCATGGTGAGCACGGTCGCCGCCACGGCGGCCGTAGAGTGGTACGTGGCCGAGAGCGACATTGCCATGTATCCCTCGATCGGCGACATCGCGCTCAACCGCATCACCAAATCGGCGATGGAGAACGCGGCGTTCGCGGTGACCGCGGCCGCCAGGAACTGGGCGGCGAAAGAGGGAGCCAAAAGCGAAAATGCCCCCCTCGTCGCGGTCTCGTCGTTCGGCGGCACCTCCGGCTGCGTCGAGCGCGTGAGCCGACGCCTCGAAAGCCTGGGCTACGAGGTCATCTTGTTCCACGCCTCGGGCGTCGGCGGCAAATCTCTCGAACGTCTGGCGGCCTCGGGCGAGCTCTCCGGCGTCGTCGACGTCACGACGCACGAAATCACCGATCTGATCGTGAGTGGCGTCTATTCCGCGGGCGAGGCGCGCCTCAAGAGCGCGGGTGCCGCCGGCCTTCCGCAGGTGATCGTCCCGGGAGCGATCGACCACGCCAACTTCTGGGTGGGCCGCACACCCGAGCGGTACAAGGCGCGCGAGTTCTTCCAGTACAATGCGCAGAACCTGCTTATGCGCACCGACGCCGAGGAGTTCAGGAAACTGGGCCGCGAATTCGCGAGCCGGATCAACGCGGCCAAGGGGCCGGTGCGGATTCTCGTCCCGCTCGAAGGCTTCAGCGAGCATACCAGGCACCGTGCGTACGACCTCGAGGGCAATGACAAGGGCCCCTGGAAGCATCCCGAGGACTACCGGGTTTTCGCGGACTCCCTCAAGGCGCACCTCAAGACCGCGCGCATCGAGGAGCTGGCGCTCCACATAAACGACAGCGCCTTTGCCGACGCCTGCGTCGACGCATTCGTCGACATCGACAAGACCGGACGCCAACGATGACCGAGCGCGGCAGGCCCGAGCAGCTCGGAATTCCCGTCCGACGCCACAAATCCGACGTGCTGATCGTCGGCGGGGGTGCGGCCGGCACCATGGCCGCCTTCGAATGCGCGGACGCGGGCGTTTCGGTCATCCAGGCGACCAAGGGCCGCGCCACCAGCGGCACGACCACGGTGGCGCGCGGCGGTTTTGCCGCCGCCATGGGCGAGGACGACAGCCCCGAGCTCCATCTCCAGGACATCCTCACGCACGGCGGCGAGCTGATCGATCCCGCGCTCGCGCGCGTCTGGGTCCACGACATTATTGACGTGGTTCACGATCTCGAGTCCTGGGGGGCGGAGTTCGTCCGCGGCGCGGACGGCCGGCTCGACCTCAAGATGTTCCCCAGCCACTCGAGAGCCAGGGCGTGCCATCACTATGACACCACCGGCAACATGATCACCAAGGTGCTGTCCAAGAAATTGCGCGCCGACGCGCGCATTGAAAGGCATTCGTTCACGAGCGTCGTCGATCTCATCAAACGGGACGGCCGCGTGGTTGGCGCCTGGGGTATTGACTACGGAGCGGGCACGCTCGTCGTCTACCATGCGCAGCAAGTCATCCTCTCTACCGGCGGCGGCAGCGGCCTCTTCTATGTCAACGACAACCCGCCGCAGGTGACGGGCGACGGCTACGTGCTGGGGTTCCGCGCCGGTGCTGCGCTCCTGGGCATCGAGATGATCGACTTCCAGGCGATGTGCTGCTCGCCCAAGGAGCTGTTCGGCTTCGCGCCGCACCCGACCGGCTTCATCAATGCGGGTGCCGTGTTCAGAAATCGGGAGGGCGAGGCGTTTCTCAAGCGCTATTTCCCCGACACCGCGGAAAAATCGACCCGTTCCGAGGTGATTACCGCCATGGCCAAGGAAATCCACGCCGGGCGCGCCGGCTCCACGGGCCGCATCTTCATGGACGCGACCAGGGTTCCGCTGGAAGTCATCCAAAAGCAGATCCCGCACGTCTACAAGACCTGCCTTCACCGCGGCATCGACATCACCAAGACGCCGCTCGAGGTGGCACCGGGAAGCCACACCTGGCTCGGCGGCCTCGAGATCGACGTCGACGGCAGGACTCCGGTCGAGGGCCTCCTCGCCGCCGGCGAGACCGCGGGCGGCATCCACGGCGGCAACCGCATCGGCGGCTCGGCGCTGGCCGCCTCGCTGGTGTTCGGCCGGCGCGCCGGCAGAAAGGCGGCAGCACTCGTCAATGAGGCGCGCGTAGATTTGGCCGGAGGGGAGGAAGACGACGCCGTCCCCGAAGCGGAACAGGCCTGGCTTGCGCGCCTGAAAGACCGCGACAGCGGTCCCTTCCAGGCGGACGTGCGCATGAGCTGCCGCATGCTGGCGCACAACAAGCTCGGTCCCATCCGCGAGGAACGAACGCTCAAGGAGGCGCTCGCGGCGTACGAGCGCATCGAGTGCCAAGACGTGCCCGCCATGCGGCTGGACGAAAAGGCGCGAAGCTCGCACAAGGTGCTGGGCGAGGAGTTGGAGAGTGCCTTTGCCGTGCGCAACCTCGCCCTCTTGGGGCGTATCCTCGCCACCGCCTGTCTCAAGCGCAGGGAAAGTCGAGGTGCCCACTTTCGCCTCGATTATCCGCACGCCGACGACGTGCGCTGGCGCGTGGTCACGCGCCTGCAAGCGGGTGCGAACGGCCAAATCGAATTTCGCACCGACCTGGCGAGGAACCCGGCGGATTCGAGCGCACCCGATCGCGGGGCGGCAACGCGCCGCCGGCCGGTCAATGCGCGAGGACTTCCGGATTGACGATGTTGGGCGGGCGCTTGCCGTCGAGGAGCGCGAGAATATTGTCGACCACGATGTTCGCCATCTTCTCGCGCAGCTCGCGCACGGCACTGCCGAGATGCGGCAAGGCGACCACGTTCGCCATCTTCAGGAGTGCCGAGGCGACCTTCGGCTCGTGCTCGAACACGTCGAGGCCGGCGCCCGCGATTTTGCGCGCCTTGAGCGTGCGGAT
>JBKQRV010000134.1:0-13382 GCA_052143835.1 Alphaproteobacteria bacterium | reverse complement strand
AGCAGCTGAAGCAATTCGGCTGGATCCACGAAATGGCCTGTCCAGCCGAAAACGTGCTCTACGTCGCCGAGCTCTTGAACTGGCGCGTGCAGAAGCTGGTGCTGCACGCTTAGCGAAGCTTCGCCTTGCCCGGCAGCGCGCGCGCTGGAGCGCCCCGCCCCGGGGGGCGGAGAGGGAGTTGAGCGGGCGGTTTACACCATCCTCATCTGCCGGCGGAGATCGCCCGCGAAGAGGCTCTTCGGAATGAGCGCGTGGACGCCGCGCACGATGTCCACCACCTGGGTCACACGGAAGCTCACCGCGATGCTGCAAAGCGCGTAGGCGTCGAGCTCGCCGATCTTCGCCTGGGTTGCGAGGAACTTGATCGCATTGCGCGCGGCGAGCGTCATCGCGGCGTTGAGATCCTTGTCGAGGCCCATGATGATCCAGTGCGTCTGCGTCTCCGCCACGGGCCATGCCAGGTTCTTCTGCTTGTGGAGGACGACCTGGATGCGCAGCTCCTTCATGCGCGTCTCGAGTGCGGTGAGAGAGATCTCGCCGTCGCCCTGCACGGCATGGCTGTCGCCGGTATAGATGAGCGCGCCCGGCTTCCACACCGGGATGTAGAGCGTCGAGCCCTCGGAAAGCTCGCTGAGATCGAGGTTGCCCGCGTGCGGGCCCGGAGGCACCGAGTTGGTGACGCCGGGGCTGAGCGGCGGGAAAAAGCCGTCGGGCGGCGCCAGGCCGAGGGTGCCCTGGAAGGGCTTCAAGGGCACGGTGATGTTGGGCATGAACTTGCCCTTCATCGCGCGCAGGTCGAGATCGACGTATTTGATCTGCCCTTGCGCGTAATCCTGCGGCAAGAGGCCGGTCCCGAGCGAGCCCGGGTTGTTGAAGACGGCACCCCATTCGAACGGACGAATGCGCTTGTAGCGGATCTCGAGCACGTCGCCCGGCTCCGCCTTGTTCACGGCGATGGGACCGATGATGGAGTGCGGCCCCTTGCCGGGATTGCTCACGCGAAGCTTCGCCAGCGTGTCGATCGGCACGCCCGGCTGCATTTCGTTCAGGAAATGCGACCAGGTATCGGGGAAGCTGATGGTGTCGCCCGAGTCGATGGTGAGAATGGGCGCAAGCGTGGCATCATACACGCCGAGGCGTACGGTCTCCTTCGTCGACGGCACGACATGCACGCGGCCTTCGCCGTGATGGGCTTGGGCCTTCTCCGCCGCCGGCGCCTCAGCGGCCTCGGCGAGCTTGGCGAACCACGGCCCCGCTGCCGCGAGCACGCCCATGAAGCTGCTGGCGCGCAGGAACTTGCGGCGCCAGCGTCCGCGCGCCGAGAGATAGCCGTCGAGAGTCTCCCGCTCCACCTCGTCCATGTGAAGAAGACGATCCGAGGTGCCTGCGTCGAAGGCGGCGTCCTTGATGTCCTCGCGGACGACCCCCGTGCCCAGCTCGTCGCCGCAGCCGAAGAGGTTGGCGCAGGCGTGAGGATGATGATGCGCGTGCTCGCTTGCTTCGTCGTGCTCGTCCGCCATGGTGCCCCCTGTGCTCGCTTGAACCGACATTCCCCGGCTGATCGGGGATTGCGCGAGATGATGTGCCAATTCGGCCTAACGGACAAGGGACTCCGAGGATGCCGAACGCCTTAAGGGCGGCGCTCGCCTACTTCACCGAGATAGGGATGCGGAGCTCGAGCGAGGAGGCCACCGGCCTACCGTTGTCGAGGGCGGGGAAGAAACGCCAGCGGTTGAGCGCCGCGAGCAACAGCCGGTTGAGGAGCGGCTCGCTCGTCGGCTCGACGAGCTCGACCTCCGCACTCCCGTCGGCCGCCACCTTGAAGCGCGCCACGGCGACCCACTCGACATTGCGCCGCCTGAGCTCAGCGGGCAGGTCGGGCATGGGCTTGAAGATGGCGCGCGCGCCCGAGACGCCGCCCCCGATCTGCGTCTCGATTGGCGGAGCAGGCGCCGGCGGCGGGCGTTGCGGCTCGGCGGCGGCGGGCGGCTGCGATGCGGCGGGCCTCGCCGGCGGGGGCCTCGGCGGCGGCTGAGGCACGGGCTCAAGCGGGGCCGGGGCAATGGCTTCGGGCTCGGGCGGCGGAGGCTCGGGGCCCGGCGGCGGCGGGGGTGGAGGCACCTCCGCGGGCGGGGCGGTTGCCGCGGGTGCCGGCGCCGGCAACTCGACGAGCTGGACCACGAGGGCGTCGGGCTGGGGCAACCTTGTCGGCATCTCTGTGAGGAGGGTGAGAAACCCCATCAGCGCCGCGAACGAGAGCAGACTTGCCGCGGGCACGAGCCAAGGGAGGCGCTGCCAGGACTCGTCCGCAAAGCGCGTGGCGGTCACTGCAATCTTACTCGCGCTTGACCGCGAAGAGGAAGTGCTCGACACCTGCCTCGCGGCACCTGAGCATGGCCTGGACCACCACGCCGTTGGGGGCGGCGCTGTCGGCGTTGACCACCACCTTGGCATCGGCGCCCGGCGCCATTCCCTTGAGCGTCGTTGCCAGCGTCTCGAGCGTCACCGGCGTCTCGTTCAAAAGGATGGCACCCTCGCGCGTGACGGTGAGCGTCACCGCCGCACTCGCCTGCAAGGGGACCGCCTTCCCGCGCGGCAGGTCGACCGCAAGGGAGTGCAGGTTCTGCAGCGAGAGCGAAGCGAGCATGAAGGTGGCGAGCAGGAAGAACATCACGTCGATCATCGGAATGATCTCGATGCGCCCCTTGCGCCGCGCCCGCGACTTACGGAGCTTCACGTCCATCCTCCCGCCGGTCGAGCCGGATGTGATCGACCATGCGCGTCCCCAACCGCTCCATCTCGTCCATCACCTGCGTTTGGCGATGGGAGAAGAAGTTGAAGGCGAAGAGCGCCACCAGCGCCACGAAGAGCCCGACCGCCGTGGCGATGAGCGCCTCGGCGACCCCGCCCGTGACGCCGGCGGGGTCGACCAGGCTCTCCTTGCCGAAGAGCCTGAAGGCGCGCACCATGCCCGTGATCGTGCCAAGCAGGCCGAGGAGCGGCGCCGCGGTCACGATCGTCTCGAGAATCCAGAGCCAGCGCCCGAGCGCCTTCTCGATGAGGCTCGCCTCGTCGGCCGCGCGCGATTCGACCCACCAGGCGGGACGCTCGCGGTTCTCCAGGACGACGCGGAGAAAGACGCAGAAGTAATTGCGCGCGCCGAGGCCGCCGAGCCGGCCCGCCAGCTCGTCCCAGGAAAAGCCGTAGGTCTCGATGAGGGCGACCGTCGCCGCGGGGAGGCGCGTGCGCACGCTGAAGATGAAGCCCTTCTCGAGAATGATCACCGCGGCGAGCACGGCGAGGGCGGCGAGCGGGTAAATCGCGAAGCCGCCGGCTTCCAGGACAGCGACGGTTTCGCTCAAGCGGTCCATTTCACGGCCCCTTCGGGAGTTCTCACGGCTCTCAAAAGAACTTCCGCACGCTCGCATAGACGGCACGCCGCGGACCGTATTGCGGCGCGAACACGCCGACGCCCGAGCCGGAGCGGATTTCATACGTCCGATCGAGCACGTTGATCAGATTGAGGCCGAGCTCCATCGGCCCCCCCGGCGCTTGGTCGAAGCGATGCGAGAGGCCGAAATTCCATTGAAAATAGGGGGGTACCGCGCCGCCGTTGGGGACGCCGCCTGCGTCTTGGCGCAGCCCCGAGCCGTAAATCAGATCGGTGCTGAAACGGGTGCCGCGCCAAGTGTAGGCGACGCCGGCCGAGCCCGTGATCCATTGGCTATGGTCGGTATAGATATAATGGTCGGAGATATAGGCGAGGTCGCTGGGATCGAAATTGAATTGCTGCGAGGCGACCTGGGTGGCTTTCTCCCGGCCGACGGCGAGATTGCCGTAGGCCGACCAGTCGCCGAGGTTGTAGCTGCCGGTGAACTCGACGCCGTAAACATTGGCATGCGCGTAATTGAACACGGAAAGGATGATGGGCGCGCCGAACTGGCCGTCGTCGATGAGATCGTGTGCAAGCTTGTAAAAGCCGTCAATGCCGAGCTTGAGGCCGGGCAGCACCGTGCGCTCGGCGCCGATGTCGAAATAGTGGGAGCGCTCGGGGAGGATCGGCGAGTCCTGGGGGGGCGACGCCGTGGTGTAGCCGGCGGGATAGCCGGTCGTGCCGGCGAATTTGCCGATCGATTCGCCAGAGATCAGCTCCATCGCGGGCGGCGTGAAATAGCGCGAATAGCCTATGTGAAGCGCCGTGTCGGCATCGGGCTTCCAGACCGCGTTGATGCGCGGGCTGATCTGATTGGCCTGCGTGAAAGCGTTGAGCAGATCGAAGCGCGCACCGTAATTCACCGTGATCGTCGGCGTGATCTTCCACTCGTCCTGCAGATAGAGGCCATAGACTTCGCCGGTCTTTGCGCTGCTGTCGAGTATGTTGATCGGGCTCGTGCCCACGCTGTCGCACGCCTCATCCAGGCAGGGAAAGACCGCGGAATTGGTCGAGGACGAGGCGCGCTCGGCCGTGACCACCCCGCCGTAGCGCAGCGTGTGGTTGGCGGTCAAATGAAACGTGCTGTCGAGCTGCAATCCCATCGCGACGTCGGTGCGCACCGCATCCTGCGCCAAGCCGTAGAACATGAGGTCGCCCACCGGGTCCGGCCGGAAGGCGAGTTGCGAGTAGCGCCCGAAGGCGGAGAGCTGAATATCGAAGTCCTCCATCGATTTCAGGTAAGACACCGCCGCGTAATAATTGCTCTCCTGCTGCGTCTCGTTGAGCGTGCTCGAGTCGAAGGTAGTTTGGTCGTTGTATTGGAAGCTCGGCGTTTGGCCGGGATTGTTGGGAATCTGGAATGAGCCCTGATAGGCGCCGAGGATGAAGCTCACCTTGCTGGTCTCGTCGATGATGTCCTCGAAATAGCCGAAGCCGTGTTCTTGCTGGGTGACGTCGTGGATCGGGTGATTGGAGCCGGTCGGATTCTCGATGCCGATGTTGTTCTGGAGATAGTCGCTCACGATGTAGTAGTTGAAGTGGCCGACGGAGCCGGCGTATTCGACGCTCGGCTCGAGCCAGTCGTGGCTGCCGCCATAGAAGCTGGCCGAGCCGCCGGGCTCGAAGAGGCCCGATTTGGTGGTGATATCGACGATGCCGGTCGTCACCAGCCCGTATTGCGCGGGCAGCGAGCCGGTGATGAGATCGATCGAGGAGGCGAAACGCGAGCTCAGGCTCTGGCCGAAGAAGCTGATGCCTTCCGGCAGGATCACGCCGTCGATGCGATATTGAATATTGGCGTGGTCGTTGCGCAGGTGAATCTGGCCGAAGGAATCCTGGCTCACTCCCGGCGTCTGCAAAAGCGTCTGGTTCAAGGGCAGGTCCGCCCCGCCCGGCTGGGCTTCGATCGCGTTCTCGGTCAAGGTATAGGTGGTGGCGCCGATGCGCGGCTCGATCTCCGTGCGGACCTCGGCGAGCTTCTGTGCGACGAGCGGCAGATTGAGCGCCTCTTTCGACGCCAAGGTCAGGTCGCTCGAGGCACCGGTCGCCGGAACCGTGACGATCACCACAGCGCTCTCGAAACCCGGCTTGTCGCCGGTCAACGAATAGGTGCCGGGGGCGATGCCGCGCAGCGTGTAGGCGCCGTCCTTTCCCGTAGTGCCACGGCCGACGACCTTGCCGTCGGGGGTCTCCAAGCGGACCGCGACGCCGTCGAGCGGACGCTGGAGCGCATCACGCACGATACCGCTCACCTCCCCGCCCGCCGTCCCGGCGACGGCAGAAGCGAGACCCGCCCCGATCACCAACCATGCGACGAGCAGCAAACGTGCCACCGGTATCCCCCGCCTCCACCCCACCGGTGCCCCCTTCTCGCCTGAAATGTTATAATATAACAGTCGAAAAGTTACGTTATAATATTCCATTTCCCCGCGTCAACGGCATATTGGAGCCTGCAGAAACCCGCGCGTCGAGGCGCCGCTCGCGGAGACGACGCCTTGCATCTGCCGCAATTGGCCGTCTTAATGCGTGGCCGACGAATAGGCCGAGGTTCAACCGTGGAGCGTCCATGAATTCTCGCATTGCAAATCGCGCGCGGAGTTTCGCCTGGCGGCGCGCGCTCTTCTTCGTCCCGATCGCGATTCTCTCGCTCACTACCCTCGTGCAAGCGGCGCTCGCCGAGGAGACCGGCGTCGTCCGCGCCACGCTCGAGAACGGGCTCAGGGTGGTCATCGTCCGCAACGCGCTTGCCCCCGTCGTGACCACCGCGGTCAACTACCTGGTGGGCGCCGACGAGACGCCGCCCGGCTTCCCCGGCACGGCGCATGCCCAGGAGCACATGATGTTCCGCGGCAGCCCCGGTCTTTCCGCCAACCAGCTCGCCAACATCGGCAGCGTGATGGGCGGCAGCTTCAATGCGGACACGCGCCAGACGGTCACCCAGTATTATTTCACGGTGCCGGCCGAGGACCTCGAGGTGGCGCTCCACATCGAGGCGCTGCGCATGCGCGACGTGCTCGACCGGGAGGAGGATTGGGCGAAGGAGCGCGGCGCCATCGAGCAGGAGGTGGCGCAGGACCTCTCGAGCCCGACCTACGTGCTCTTCACCAAGCTGCGCGCCGCCCTCTTCAAGGGAACCACCTACGCCCACGACGCCCTCGGCACGCGCCCGTCGTTCGACAAGACCACCGGCGCCATGCTGAAAGCCTTCCACGACAAATGGTACGCGCCCAATAACGCGGTGCTCATCGTGGTCGGCGATCTCGACCCGGCGGCGACGCTCGCCAAGGTCAAGGAGCTCTTCGGCGCCATTCCCGCCAAGAAGCTGCCGCCCCGCCCGCAGCTGACGCTCCAGCCGGTGAGCGCCCAGTCCTTCAGCCTCAAGACGGACCTGCCCTACGCGCTCAAGGTGGTCGCAATGCGCATGCCGGGCCTCGATGATCCCGACTTCGCGGCGACCGAGGTGCTGGTCGACATCTTGACCAGCGAGCGCGGCGCGCTTTACCAGCTCGTGCCCCAGGGCAAGGCGCTCTACACGGATTTCTCGCTCGATCCGCTGCCCAAGGCGGGGCTCGGCTACGCCGTCATCGCCTTCCCCGCGGGCGGCGACGCCAACGCGGCCGAGCGCGAGGTCCGCGCCATCCTCGGCAAGATCGCCCGCGAGGGCGTGAGCGCCGACCTCGTCGCCGCGGCCAAGCTGCAAGAGCGGCGCGGCGCGGAATTCCAGAAGAACTCGATCTCGGGCCTCGCCATGGTGTGGTCCGAGGCGGTCGCGGTCTATGGGCTCACGGCGCCGGAAGACGACCTCGTCCGCATCGACAAGGTCACCGTCGAGGACGTGAACCGCGTGGCGCGGAAATATCTCGACCTCGACCATGCGGTGACGGCCCTCTTGACCCCGCAGGGTGCCGGCAAGCCGGTCGCCTCCAAAGGTTTCGGCGGCCTCGAGTCCTTCGCCTTGACCGAGGCCAAGCCGACGCCGCTGCCCGCCTGGGCCGACGCCGCTTTCACCCACCTCGCGGTGCCCGGGTCGACGCTCCACCCCGTCGTCTCCACCTTGCCGAACGGCATCACTCTCATCGTCGAGCCCGAGGACGTGAGCGACGCCGTGAGCGTCTACGGACGCATCATGGACCGGCCCGAGCTCATGGTGCCCAAGGGCCAGGAGGGCACCTCGCAGGTGCTGGACCAGCTCTTCGGCTATGGCACGGAGCAGCTCGATCGCCTCGCCTTCCAGCGCGCGCTCGACGAGATCGGCGCGCAAGAGCAGGCGGGCAGCGATTTCGCGCTCGAGGTGCTCAGGGAGAATTTCGCGCGCGGGGTCGAGCTTCTCGCCGCCAACGTGCTGCATCCGGCGCTCCCCGCGGACGCCTTCGAGGTCGTCAAGCGGCAGACCTCCCAGATCGTGGCCGGCCGGCTCAAGAGCCCGAACTACCTTCTCGGCCGCGCGCTGCGCATCGCGCTCTACCCCAAGGGCGACCCCGCCTTGCGCCAGGCGCTCCCCACGACCGTCGGCTCGCTTACGCTGGAGGACCTGCGCAATTACTATCACGCCGCGTTCCGGCCGGACCTCACCACGATCGTGGTGATCGGCAAGATCACGCCGGAGGCGGCCAAGGCGGCGATCGAGAAGTCCTTCGGGGCCTGGAGTGTCGCGGGGTCCAAGCCCGACACGCGGCTGCCCGTGGTCCCGCCGAGCAAGGCCAGCATCACGGCGATACCCGATGCGAGCCGCGTGCAGGATCGCGTCTCGCTCGCGGAGACGGTCGACATCACGCGCTCGGATGCGGGCTATTACGCGCTCCAGCTCGGCAATGCGGTGCTCAGCGGCTCGCTCTATTCGTCGCGTTTCAGCCGCGATCTGCGCCAGGAGACGGGGCTCGTCTATTACGCCTCATCCTATTTCGACGCGGACAAGACGCGCGGGGCCTATTACGTCCAATACGCCTGCGACCCGCAGAACGTCTCGAAGGTGCAGGGCATCGTCGTGCGCGAGCTCAAGGCGATGCAGAGCGAACCCGTCACGGCGGAAGAGCTGCAGCGCGCGAAGGCGACGCTGCTGCGCAAGATCCAGCTGCAAGAGGCGAGTACCGGCGCCATCGCGCGCGGCTTCCTCGACCGCTCGCAGCTCGATCTCCCGCTCGACGAGCCCACGCGGGCGGCGCGGCAATACCTCGAGTTCGGCGCCGGCGACATCGAGGCCGCTTTCGCCAAATGGGTGCGCCCTGAGGCGCTGGCGCGCGTGAGCCAGGGCCCGAGCCCGAATTAGTGCTCGGACCATACCCCCCTCCCTGCCCTCCCCCTCAAGGGGGGGAGGGAAAGTGGGGTGACTTCACAGAAATTTCCCCCTCCCCCTTGAAGGGGGATCGGCCGCTCGTTGAGGAGCGGCCGATGGGGAGGGGGTGATGCTCGAACGCTTGAGCGCAGGCGCCACCCTTCACAAGCGGCGCGGAAGGTCTTACCTTTGTTGCGGCTTCTGCGCTTGACACACGCTGGCGGCGGACGTGGTAGAATAAGCGTCATCGAAGAAAAAGGGGGATCAAAATGGCCGAATTCTTCTCATCCCTGCAACGAACGGTGATCGCCGGCGTCGTGCTGGCGGTCGTCTTCTTCCTGCTCTATCTCCTCCACGGCTACGACAACGCGACTTTCTGGCCCTTCTTCTTCCGCTGGCTGCATATCATCAGCGGCGTGATGTGGATCGGCTTGCTGTGGTACTTCAACTTCGTGCAGACGCCCGGCATGCCCAAGATCCCGGACGAGCAGAAGCCGGCCATCAGCAAAGTGATCGCGCCAAGCGCGCTCTTCTGGTTCCGCTGGGGCGCCATGTCGACGATCGTCATGGGATGGATCTTGGCGATCCTGAACAACGAGCTCTGGCAGGGCTATACCCTCGGTATCGTGGACCACAGCTGGCGTTCGTTGGTGATCGGCATCGGCATGTGGTTCGGCACCATCATGTGGTTCAACGTGTGGTTCATCATCTGGCCGAACCAAAAGAAGATTCTCGGCATCGTCGAGGCCAGCGCGGACGAGAAGAAGGCCGCCGCGCGCATGGCCGGCATGGCCTCGCGCATCAACACCATGCTCTCCATCCCCATGCTCTGGGGCATGGCGGGCGCCATGCACCTGACCTGAGTGGGTGCCGAGGCAGCTCTCGGAACGGGGCCTCGCGGCCCCGTTTCTTTTTTCTAGATGACCGTGATGGGGCAATCCGGTCGGGCGCGCGGCCTCAGCCGCGCACCAGGACCGCCGTCAGGAAGAGGAGGCCGAATGCGGCAGGGAAGGCCAGTGCCAGCGCGAGCGCGGTTCTGGGCAATCGGCGCCGCAACGCAAATACGAGCGCGGGCACGGCGGTCATGAGAAACAGCACCGTCACGATCACGCCGGCGGCAATGTCGAAGCCCTTGGTCGCCGGATCGGAGCCGGAAAAAAAGTAGGTGCCGGCGAGGAAAACCCACGCCGCGGCGTCGAGAAGGCACAAAATGATGGTGGCAGGCCGCACGACGCCCCCCACTCAAGCCGGTCCTCGTTGAATGTTACGCGCGTGGCGTGACGATTGTATCACTTTGCCGCGATATGTGGCATGAACGCGCGTACGCCGCGCGCAGCCGGCTTGTCAGGCCGGCTCGATTCGAGCGCATCCGCGACCCGACCACATAGCTCCGCCAATGACGGTACCTCCCTCCACCGCCCTCGACCCCCGCTCCCGCAGGGGCGTGCTCATCCTTCTCCTGAGCGTGCTCACGGCTTTCGGTCCGCTCTCGATCGACATGTATCTGCCGGCGCTGCCGACGATCGCGGCCGACCTCGGCGTCGTGCCCGCGCGCGCGCAGCTCACCCTCAGCGCGTTCTTCCTCGGCTTCGGCGGCGGCCAGCTGATCTACGGCCCCCTCTCCGACCGCTTCGGGCGACGCGCGCCGCTGCTCGCCGCCCTCGTGCTCTACGCGCTCGCGAGCCTCGGCTGCGCGCTCGCGCGGGATCTCAATACGCTCATCGCCTGCCGCTTCGTCCAGGCCCTCGGCGGTTGCGCCGGCCCGGTCATCGCGCGCGCGGTCGTGCGCGACCTCTACGAGCGGGACCGTGCGGCGCGCGTCCTCTCGCTCATGGTGCTCGTCATGGGGGTCGCCCCCGTGCTCGCGCCGATCCTCGGCGCGCAGGTCCTGCTTCACGCCGGCTGGCGCGCGATCTTCGCGGTGCTCGTCGGTTTCGCAGTCCTCATCTTCGTCGCCACGCTCGCGCTCCTTCCCGAGACGCTGCCCTTCGAGCGCCGCGCGCGCGGCGGTGTCGCGACGCTCGTCCTCGGCTACGGCGCGCCGCTCAAGCATCCTCGCTTTCTCGGCTATGCCCTCAGCAGCGCTTGCGTCTATGGCGGCTTATTCGCCTACATCACGGGCTCGCCGCTCGTCGTCATCACGCTCTACGGCACTTCGCCGCAACGCTTCGCGCTCATTTTCGCGACGAACGTGCTCGGCATCCTGGTGGCGAGCGCCGTCAACGGTCGAATCGTGATGCGCTTCGGCATCGATCGCCTGCTCGCCTTCGGCGTGCTCGCCGCCGCGATCTCCGGCACGCTCCTCGGCCTCTCGGCACTCTCCGGCTGGGGCGGGCTCATCGCCCTCCTCGTCCCGCTCTTCTTTTTTCTCGCCACCATCGGCTTCGTGGGCGCCAATGCGGTCGCCGGCTGCCTCTCGCTTTTCCCGACCCGTGCGGGCAGCGCGTCCGCCCTCGTCGGTACGCTCCAGTTCCTCACCGGAGCGCTCGCGAGCGCGCTTCTGGGCGCCATCAGCGGCACGAGCGCCTTGCCCATGGCGGGAGCGATCGCGCTCGCCGGAGTCCTGAGCCTCGTCATCCAACGCACGCTAGCGCGTGCCTGAGCCCCGTGTGCGCTCCTGCGCCTTAGCGTGTCGCGATCAGTGCCGCCGCCACGCGTCGCTCTTCCGCGAGCAGCACATTGTAGGTGCGGCAGGCAGCCCCCGTGTCCATCAGCTCGAGCACGATTCCCCGCGCGCGCAAGCTCACGCGCAGCTCGCTCTTGAGCGGTGCGGGCCTGCCGCCGCAGCCGAGCAGGAGGAGCTCCACTTTCGGCTCGGCCCCGAGCACGGATGCCAGGCTGTCGAGCGTCACGGCGGCAAGGGCGTCGACCGGCCAGGCGAGCGCCCGCTCGGGCAGCACGATGACCGAGCCCTGGTGGACGACGTTCGAGATGCGGAAACGGCCCTCGCCATAGGCCTGGATCACTTGCCTGTTGACCGGAATAAGCGGCGTAAGATCCATGACGGCGGCGCCCTTGCCCTGGGCCGGGAACGCGCGACAGACGGCTATGATGCCGGCCGCCCGGCACTCTGCTGCGCCGAGGCTATTTCTTCTGCTCCTCGGCCTTCTCCTTCTCGCCTTTTTCCTTTTCGCCCTTTTCCTTTTCGGGGGCCGCTTCCGGCTTGCCGAGCACCGATGAGATAGTGCTGCGGAGCACGCGCACCCTCACGCCCTCGGCGATCTCGACGACGGCCTCCTCCTCGCCTTGCACCTTGGACACGGTGCCGATGATGCCGCCACCGGTGACGACGCGGTCGCCGCGGCGCAAGGCCGAGAGCATCGTGCGGTGATCCTTCGCCTTCTTCTGCTGCGGCCGGATCAAGAGGAAGTAGAAGACGACGAAAATGAGCACGAGCGGCGCGAGCTGGACGAGGTCGAAGCCGCCCCCGGCCGTGCCGCTGGCCGCCTGGGCATAGGCAGTGGAGATGAACATGAGCGCTTCCCCCTTTCACGTGCGACGATCCGGCTGCGCGCGGGGCGCAACCTTACCCGCTCGCACGGCCGAGCGCAAACGCCATTCAAACGCGGGGCGCCATGCGGCTCGGCCATAGTTCGGCTTGAAGGATCGAGGGGGCGCAATTCGGGCGGTCTTCTGCCGGAAGCCTCTCTGCCCCGCTTTCCCGTTTGACGCAGGGCGGGCGGATGCTTAGGGTGCCCGCCGCCCAAGAGCGTACGTGGACGACCATGGCCGACCCCGATCTCGAGACAATGCTCGCGCGCATCGCGGCAGCACTCGATCGCCTTGCTCCGCCGCCGGCGTCAGCACCCGACCTCGATCAAGCGGATGCCTTCGTCTGGCATGCCGAGGGGGACTGGCTCGATCCGATCGAGGCGGTCAACCGCGTCGACCTCGATCTCCTCAAGGGCATCGCGCGCCAGCGCGACATCCTGCTCGACAACACGCGGCGCTTCGCCGACGGCCTGCCCGCCAACAATGCGCTTTTGTGGGGTGCGCGCGGCATGGGCAAGAGCTCGCTCGTCAAGGCGCTCCATGCCCACATCAATCGCGAGCGGCCCAAGGCGCTGGCCCTCGTCGAGATCCATCGCGAGGACATCCCCTCCCTTCCCCGCCTGCTCGACAAGCTGCGCGACAGCAAGCGGCGCTTCGTGCTTTTCTGCGACGATCTCTCCTTCGACGGCGCCGACACCACCTACAAGTCCTTGAAGGCGGTGCTCGAAGGGGGAGTCGAGGGACGGCCCGCGAACGTGGTGCTCTACGCCACCTCGAACCGGCGCCACCTCATGCCGCGCGACATGATCGAGAACGAGCGCTCGACCGCCATCAATCCCTCCGAGGCCGTCGAGGAGAAGGTCTCGCTCTCCGACCGCTTCGGCCTCTGGCTCGGCTTCCACCACTGCGACCAGGACACCTATTTCGCCATGATCGAGGGCTATGCCGCGCGCCACGGCCTCGACATCCCGGTCGAGCAGCTTCAGCGCGAGGCCAACGAATGGTCGATCACCCGCGGCTCGCGCTCGGGGCGCGTCGCCTGGCAGTACATCCAGGACCTGGCGGGACGGCTGGGCAAGCAGCTGGATTGAGCGCAGTTTCCTCACTCTTTCACTTGGCCCCTCTCCCGCTTCGCGGGAGAGGGAGGGGCCCCCGCGGGCCAAAGGCCCGCTTCTTCTGCATCAT
>JBKQRV010000133.1:0-15099 GCA_052143835.1 Alphaproteobacteria bacterium | reverse complement strand
TCCGCGTCCTCCAGCGCCGCGCCTACGGCCTGCGCGACCAGGAATATCTCCGCCTTAAGGTGCTCACATGCATGCTGCCGGCGCTCTGAACACTCTCAAATCACCCACTCGATTCCCTGATGAGCCTCTTTTTCTTGCTGTCTTCCTCTTTGTCCATCAGCTTTTGGATGCCCGTGCGCGGACCGCGTCTCGACATCTCGAGAGCGCGCGCCTCGATGTGGGGTTGCGGAAATTCTCAGATGCGATTGGCGGCGGGAGTTACCCTCTCTGCGAGCTGGCGTGCGCGCTGGTGTATCTTGAGGCCCCGGTCAGGTGAAATGTCCGCTTTTCCGCCACGGACGCATGGTCCCGTGCCATGGCGACTTTATATATTGTGCGGCTGGACCGCATCGATATAGCTAAGGACGCGCGGAATTGCAAGCGGCCGGGCGCCGATTTCCTGCTGCCGCTCTTTTTGAATTTGACAGCAAGAGCCGGAGTGTCGGCAGCCGCATAATCGCCAAATATCGGGCGAGGCGGGTCGATCGGCGCGCCGCAACCGAAAAGGAGATTTCCATGGTTTACCCGAGAACGAGACAAGAGAAGGGTCTGCCGCGACACTCCGGCGACGGCGATTCCGGCGAGCACCCCTACGCGACCTGTTCGGAGCTGTCGGCCATGACGCCGGCCAGCTTCCGCGCCAAGGGCAAGGGCACGTCGATGCGCTTTGCCGTCGGCGAATGCTCGCTCGGCTCGATTCTCGTCGCCGCCACCCAAAAGGGCGTCTCTGCCATCCTTTTCGGCGACTCGCCCGAGGCACTCGTGCGCGACCTCCAGGACCGCTTTCCCAAGGCGAAGCTGGTTGGCGGCGCCAAGGACTTCGAGCCATTGGTGGCCAAGGTCATCGCCTTCGTCGAGGCGCCGGCACGCGGTTTCGACCTCCCGCTCGACGTGCCGGGCACCGCCTTCCAGGAGCGCGTGTGGCAGTCGCTCTGCCGTATTCCCGCCGGCTCGACCGTCACCTACTCCGAGATCGCCCGACGCATCGGCGCACCCAGCGCAGTGCGCGCCGTTGCGCAGGCGTGCGCAGCCAACCCCATTGCCGTGGCCATTCCCTGCCACCGGGTGGTGCGCAACGACGGCGCGCTCTCCGGCTACCGCTGGGGTCAAGAGCGCAAACGCGCGCTGCTCGAGCGCGAGGCCGCATGACGATGGATGCGACCCGGCCGCGGCCCTCCCGCTCCTCCTTGCGCGGCATCGCGGAGCGGGTCGCCGCCCTCGAGTGGCGGGGTCTCGCCGCGAGCCTCGATGCGGATGGTCATGCCGTCATCGCCTCGCTGCTTGCGCCGGAAGCGTGCAAAGCGCTGGCCGCGAGTTACGAGAGGGCGGAGCTCTTCCGCAGCCGCGTCGTGATGGAGCGCCACGGCTTCGGGCGCGGGGAATACAAGTACTTCGCATATCCTCTGCCCGAGCCGGTCTCCAGCCTGCGAGCAGCACTCTATCCGCCGCTCGCCGGCATCGCTAACCGCTGGAACGAGACCATGGGCATCGAGGTGCGCTACCCGGACGACCATGCGGCATTCCTCGAGCGCTGCCGCAGCGCCGGTCAAACCAAGCCGACGCCGCTCCTCCTCTGCTACTGTGGCGGCGACTACAACTGCTTGCATCAAGACCTCTACGGAGAGCATGTCTTTCCGCTGCAACTCACGGTCCTGCTCTCGGCGCCCGAGCGGGACTTCACGGGCGGCGCTTTCGTGCTCATGGAGCAGCGGCCCCGCATGCAATCGCGCGCGGAGGTGGTGCCCCTCGGCCAGGGGGACGGCGTGATCTTCCCGGTTCGCCATCGGCCGGTGGAAGGCAAGCGCGGCCCTTACCGCGTCAATCTCCGTCACGGGGTGAGCCGGGTGCGTTCCGGCCGGCGCCTGACGCTCGGCATCATCTTTCACGACGCGCGATGAGCACGATACGGGGTGCCGCGACAGGCGATCTCTTGCGCGGCGCGCGCGGCTCGGGCAGGGGTGCCGAGGCGCTCGCCGAAGGTGCTGTGCTCCTCGCGGGCTTCGCCGCGCCCGACGCGGCCGAGCTCATCATGGCCCTCGGGCCGATCCTCGCCCTCGCACCCTTCCGCCACATGGTCACCCCCGGTGGCCACCGCATGTCCGTGGCGATGACCAACTGCGGCGACGCCGGCTGGGTCACGGACCGCCGCGGCTATCGCTACGATGCCGTCGACCCGATGACAGAACGCCGTTGGCCGCCGATGCCTGCCGCGTTCCGAGCCGTCGCAATGCGCGCGGCGGCCGCAGCCGGATTCACGGACTTCGAGCCCGACTCCTGCCTTATCAACCGCTATGAGCCGGCCGCGCGCCTCTCGTTGCACCAGGACAGGAACGAGCGCGACTTCGCCGCGCCCATCGTGTCGGTCTCGCTCGGGCTGCCCGCGGTATTCCTCTTCGGCGGCTTGCGCCGCGGCGATCGGCCGCGCCGCATCCGGCTCGAAAGCGGCGGCGTCGTGGTGTGGGGCGGTGCCGCGCGGCTTGCCTTCCACGGCATCGAGCGCGTGCTCGCGGGAGACGACGGGCCGAGCGGCCGCTGCCGCATCAATCTGACGTTCCGCAAAGCGCTGTGAGGATGGCCCGGCAGGAGCGGTAGCCGCCACGCTCTCCCCGGAAATCGCGCACCGATCACGCGCCGAGATAGGCCTTCACGATGCTGGCATTCGCGGAGAGCTCGGCTGAGGTGCCGGACAGCACGATGCGGCCTTCGCGGATGACGTAGGCTCGCTTGGCCACCGCGAACCCGAAAGTGAGGCTTTGCTCGGCGAGGAGCACGCTCACCCCCTGGCTCTGCAGCTTGGGCAGGGTGTGGAACACGGACTGCACGACCTTGGGCGCGAGCCCCGCCGAGGGCTCATCCAGCAGCAACAACCGCGGATCGGTCATCAGCGCCCGCGCGATCGAGACCATCTGCTGCTCGCCGCCCGAGAGGATGCCGGCCTGCTGGCGAAGCCGCGCGGCGATCGCCGGAAACAGCTCCAGTACGCGCTCGCGCAACGCCGCGCGCCGCTCCGGCGCGCAGAGTCGTCCGCCGAGTGCTAAATGATCCGCGACCGTCATCCGGGGAAACAGCTCGCGACCGCTCGGGACGTGGCCGATCCCGGCGCGGGCGACGAGGTGCGGCGGACGGCCGCCGATCGACTGGCCGAACAGCATGATTCGGCCGGACCGCGGCACGATCAGGCCCGCCAGCGTGCGCATGAGGGTGGTCTTGCCGGCGCCGTTGGCGCCGAGCAGCAAGGTCACGGCCTGGGCTTCCACCTCGAGCGAGACGCCGTGCAATAGGGTGAGGCTGCCGATCCCGGCCACCACGCCGTCGACCACGAGCGCTGCGGGCGTCGCGGACGGTTGGGGTGCCGGCATCAACGGACTTCTCCGAGATAGGATTGGATGACGATGGGGTCGCGCAGCACGGCCGCCGGCGTGCCCTCGGCGATCTTCTTGCCGTGGTCGAGCACGATCATGCGGTCGGAAATATCCGCGATCGCCGAGATCACGTGCTCGATGCCGGCGACCGCCGCCACGCCGAACTCGGGCAGGCGGCGCAACACTCCGCGAATCTCCTCCTGCTCATCGCGCGTCATGCCGGCCATCACTTCGTCGAGCAGCACCAGGGTCGGGCCGAGCGCGAGCGAGCGCGCGAGCTCCAGCCGCCGCTGCTGCCCGGGCGTCAGCCTGGCGATGGACTCGAGCCACATCGGTGCGAGCCCGGTGATGTGGAGCGCCCACGCCGTCTGCTCGAGCGCTCGGCCGGAGAGCCTGCCGTGCTGAGCGGCGAGCAGGACGTTCTCCCACACCGTCATCGATTCCATGAGCCGCGGAATTTGAAAGGTGCGCGCGATGCCCTGGCGTGCGCGCTGGAAGGGAGCAAGGCCGGCCACGGGTCGGTCCTGGTAGAGGATGCTGCCTTCGCTGGGAATGACGAAGCCGGTCACCGCGTTGAACAAGGTGGTCTTGCCCGCCCCGTTGGCGCCGAGAATGCTCACCGACTCGCCGCGCTGGACACTGAAAGAGAGTTCGTCGAGTGCGACGATGCCGCGGAAATGCACCGAGAGATCCCGCACCTCGAGGATCGTATCGCCGGACGGCCGCGACGGCGACGCCGGCGGCGGCACGATTGCCGCCGGGAACGAGCGCGGCGCGAGAATGGGGCGCCTAAGGAGCCAGCCGAAACGGTTGGCCAGTCCGACCATGCCGCCCGGAAACGCCAGCACGACGACAATGACGAGCCCGCCGTAAAGCGCCAGTTGCAGCTCGGGGACATAGGCCCACAGCTGTTCGCCGACCAGCATGAGGACGACGGTGCCGAGCAACGGACCCCACAGCGTGCCGATCCCGCCGAACAGCGTGAAGACCACCAGCTGGAGGTCCATGTTCGGATCGAAGGCGCTCGTAGGGTCGATGAAGCTCCGGTTCCACGCGACCAGCCCGCCAACCGCGGCCGGCGCCAGCGCGCTGAGCACGAAAGTCAGGATCTTGACGCGACCGGTGGCGACCCCGAGTGCTGCAGCGGCCCCCTCGTCGTCGCGCACGCTCATGGCGCTCAGCCCGAGTCCCGAGCGCATGTAGAAGGCGTTGAGCCCGAAGGCGATGAGCGCCGCCGCCCAGGTGCCGACATACACCGCGATGGGCGTGAGCTCGGCCGGAAGGGTCAGGCCGACAGCACCGCCTGCGAACGACCAGTTGGCGGCGACGACCGCGAGGATTCGCGCCAGGCCGAGCATGCCGAGCGCGAACATGATGCCGCGCAGCCGCAGCATGACCGCGCCCAAGAGGAGGGCCGCCATACCCGCGATCAGCACGGCGATCGGGATCGCGAAGTACCAGGGGATTGGCGTATGGAGCACCATGAGGGCGGTGGCATAGGCGCCCATCCCGAAGAAAGTGACCTGACCGAACGAGACGTAACCGGTGAATCCGCTGATCAGGTTCCACGAATAGGCCAGCGCCACGAATGTCAGGATGTCGGTCGCAAGCTGCAGGACGTAGCCGGAGCTCAGCAGCGGGGCTACCGCTAGAACGGCGAGGATCGTCAGGCCGGCGACCGCGCGGTAGGCCTGTCGGCCCCGGCTCGGGAATGCCGCGGCGGCCGGGGTGAGGCGATTGTGCAGCTGCCTGCCGAGGGTGTCTCGCTCGAAGCTCATGGTATCTCGATTCACTGCGCCTGAACGGCCCGGCCGAGACCCTGCGGACGCAAGATCATGAACAGGATGAACAGCAGATAGGGGACCACGCTCTCCGCATCTCCGCCCCCGTAATAGCCCACCGCCGATTGCGCTATGCCGAGCACGAACGCCGCCAGCACCGCGCCGCGGTAGTCGCCGAGGCCGCCCAACGCGACGACGACGAAAGCGAGGATGGTGAGGCTGTCGGCCGTCTGTGCCGCAAGCGGGATGACCATGATGATCAGGACTCCAGCCGCCGCGGCGAGGCTCGAGCCGATGGCGAAGGCGATGCAGCGCATGCGGCTCACGTCGATCCCGCAGGCGACCGCCCCGATCCGGTTCTGCGAGGTGGCGAGCAGACACTTGCCCGAATCGGTGTGCTGCAGCCATATCTGAAGCGCGCCCGATATGGCCGCTCCGAGCACGCCCGCGGCGACCAGCGCTTCGCTGATCGTGAGCCCGCCCAACGACCACGTGGTCTGCAGATTGGGCAGCGACACATACTGCGAGCCGAACACGTCGAGCCCGATCTCGACCAGCACGTAGGACAGGCCGAACGTGATCATCAGGCTCAACAGCTCGGATTTTCGCCCCACCCCGGCGAGCGGCTCGAGCAGCGATCGCTGCAGGAGGGCGCCGATCCCGAGCATGGCGACGAAGACGACAGGCAGGAGGACGAGCGGGTTCAGCTGCGTGTGGGTGGCGAACCAGAAGGTGAACAGGCCGGCCACCGTGATAATGGCTCCGTGGGCGAGGTTGACCACGCCCATCACCCCGAACACCAGGTTCAAGCCCTGGGCGAGAAGGATGTACATCCCGCCCAGCAGGAGGCCGTTGATCAGAATTTGCAGCACCAGCATGCGGCGAGCCGCCCGCCCTCGTTGCCGGCTCGCGGCTATTGCCCGGTGTAGGGGATTTGCGCCGGCGCCTCCGCGTCCGCGAGCGGCCAGATCAGCTTGCGGGTTCCGTCCTGGATCTGGAACAGAAATTGGCCGTATTTCATCGCCGCACCGTTCGGGTCGCTGGCGAAGGTACCCGCGACCGTCTGGACCTCGTTGTGAAGCAGCCAGTCGTGCAATTTGCCCTGGTCGATCGCCTTGACGGCATTGAGGGCGGCGCCGAGGGCCTGGATGGCGCCGTAGCCCGAGGCGGCATGGTAGTCGGGATCTTGGTGGAATGTCGCCTTGTAGTGCGCGATGAACGCCGCGTTGCCCGCCGTCTTCAGGCTTGCCCACCAGCTGGTGTTGGAGATGATTCGGTTGGCGATCGGCCCCAGTGCCTTGGTGAATTCATCCTCCGCGGGGCCGATGGCCTCGGCGAAGAATTTCGGCGCGTATCCCGCCCGCTGCAGCGCCTGCGCGATGCCGACCGCATCCGGGTAATAGCTGCACACGACCACGACGTCCGGCTGGGCGTTCTTGATCGCGAGCGCCAGGGAGGAGAAGTCGGGCTGGGGCAACGCGTAGGTCGTATCGTACACGAGCGACATGTCGAGAGCCTTCACTTGCTCGAGGCGGGCCTTGTCACAGGCGAGTGAGAACGCCGATTTGAGCGCGAGCACGGCGACGGTCTTAGCCCCGTGACTCTTCGCCAGCGGCAGCACGCCTTCGAGATAGCCGAGCGAAGGCGCTATCCCCTGAACGTTCCACAGGTTGCCGGGGACGTAGATGTCCGGCACGGAGGCCTCCGGCTCGATCATCACCTTTTCGTACTTGTTGATCAGCGGCGCCACCGCCTGGGTGATGCCGCTCGAATAGGGGCCGATGAGAAAGTCGACATTGTCCTCCGTGATCAGCTTGGTATAGAGCCGCACCGCCGTTCCGGCGTCGCTCTTGTCGTCGTAGTATTTCAGTTCGATCTTGCGCCCGAGCCAACCGCCCTGCGCATTGGCGTCCTCAATCCCCTGCTGTATGCCGTGGAGATGGTAGGCGGCGTCGACGGCGAGCGCTCCGGTGATCGACACCGAGCCGCCGATCACGATCGGACGTTCCTCGGCCTTGGCTGATGTGGCGCAGAGGAGAGCGGCGGCGAGCGACGCCAGTGCGAGCGGGCGGAGCGCGCGGTTGAAGGTTGCTTGCGTCATTGTCGTTTCCTCCCTCGAAAATTCACGGTTGGCGCATTGTCTTGGCGGCCCGGTCGCCTGCCGGCTGAATGGGCGCGCACGATCGGGCAAGCTCCGATACCACGGCCGCGTATGCCGCGGAAAGGGGCTGAAGCAGAACGTCATGCGGCAGCGCGTCGATGATCTCCGCCGTGCGGCGGGCGACGAGACTGCCGACGTGCTGCACCCGGCGCTCGATCACGGTGACATCATGCCGGCCCTTTGTATCGAGCCATGCCTGGTGGCGATCGATCGCATCGCCGAGCTGGTCGATGCCCTCCTGCTCCGCGGCCGAAATCAGAATGACGGGCGGCGTCCACTCCCGCCGCGGGCTCCCACGCGGGGCGACGACGCTCTCCAACTCCGCGGCCAGCTGCCGCGCCCCCGGCAGATCCGCCTTGTTGACCACGCAGATGTCCGCCATCTCCAGGAGGCCGCCCTTCATCGCCTGAATCTGGTCGCCGGTGCCGGGCATCGACACCAGCACGTTGGTGTCGACGACGCGCTTGACCGCGTATCCGACCTGGCCGACCCCGACGGTTTCGATGATCAGCTCGGCAAACCCCGCGTTCTCGAGCACGGCCAATATGTCGGGCAGATTGTCGCTCAGGCCGTCCTGGCTCACCCGGCTGGCCAGCGAGCGGATGAAGACGCGCGGCTCGTCGGCGAGATCCTGCATCCGAACCCGGTCGCCGAGGATGGCACCGCCGCTCTTGGGGCTGGTCGGATCGATGGCGATGATGGCGAGCTCGCCCGGACGGCTGAGCCGGCTCTGCGCAAGTCGCGCTATCAGGCTGCTCTTGCCGACCCCCGGCGGGCCGGTGACGCCGATGCGGCGGCAGCTTGCCGCGCTGCCGCCGGACATGCCCAGGACTTCGGCGACCGACGCGTTGGCGGCGCGGCTCAGCATTCGCGAAAGCGCCCGTCGATCGTTGCCGGTCAGGGGGCTCATGCCATGACGCCTTCGCTCAGGATATGATTGTGCTCGCCGAGGAGGGGGGGTGGCCGGTGCTCCTCGGTGCTGCCGGTTTTTATCGGATTGCCGACCGTACGGATCGTGCCGTCGCCGAGCGCGATCTCGACGATCATTCGGCGCGCGCGGGCCTGTTCGCCGGCCAGCGCCTCCTCGAGGCTGGTGACGGCAGCGGCGACGATCCCGAGCGGCACCAGCCGGCGGATCCATTCGGCGGCGGTCCGCTCGGCGATGACCTTGCCCACGGAGTCCACGACCAGCGCACGATTGGCGCTGCGCGCGGCCATGGTGGCGAAGCGCTCGTCGGTGAGCCATTCCGCTCGCCCGATCTCTTCGCAGAACCGCCGCCAGAAATCGTCGTGACTGACGAACAGGGTGAGCCAGCCGTCGCGCGTGGCGAATACCTGGGCCGGGACGATGTAGGGATGCGCCGAGCCCGCGAACCGCCGTGCCTTCTCTCCGGCATTGAGACTGGCGCTCGCCACGTAGTTGAGCTGCGACAATATGACGTCGTACATGGCGACGTCGACCTGTCCGCCCTTGCCCTCGATGATCTTCGCCAAGAGGCCGAGCGCGGCCATGATGCCGGCCGAGTTGTCGACCGCGGAATAGCCGGCCTTGGTCGGCGGACCGTCCGGCTCGCCGGTCATCTCCATGACGCCGGTCATCGCCTGGATGACGTAATCATAGGCAGGGCGATCGGCGTAGGGGCTATCGAGACCGAAGCCGGTCAGCGCCACGCAGACGAGCTTGGGATTGACTTCCCGCAGCGCGGCGTAGGTCAACCCGAGCTTGCGTATCGCCGCGGGCCGCAGGTTCGTCACCAGCGCGTGCGCGGTTCGGGCGAGGCCGGCCAGCTGCCGTTGCCCCTCGGACGAAGCGAGATCGATGACCACGCTTCGCTTGTCCCGATTCAGACTGGCGAAATAGGCGTTGTGCGGCCCGATGTAATGCGGACTGATCCGCCGGGCGATATCGCCGTCGGGCGGCTCGATTTTGACTACGTCGGCGCCGAGGTCGGCCAGGAGCAGGCCGCAGTACGGCCCGGCCAGCACGTGACCGATTTCCAGGATGCGGATGCCGGCAAGGGGGCCGCTCATTTGAGCACCTCGGCGACGGCGGCGACCACGTCGGCAAGCGCCATCTCGGAGGTGAAGACGCGCTTGACGCCGAGGGCGAGCAGCTCCGGCTGATCCTGCCGCGGGATCGTGCCGCCGACGAAGATCGGGATATCGCCGGCCTCGAGCCGTCTTAAGCAGCTCACCGTCTGGGCGACCAGCTCCCGGTGGCTGCCCGAGAGCACGCTCAGGCCGACCGCGTCGACGTCCTCCTCGACCGCGACCCGGGCGATGTAGTCGGGGGTCTTGCGCAGGCCGGTATAGATCACCTCCGCGCCGGCGTCGCGCAGCGCGAGTGCTATAACCTTGGCGCCGACGTCGTGACCGTCCAGTCCGGGCTTGGCCACGAGGATGCGCTTGCCCTTGAGCGCCGGCGGGGACTCGGCCGTTCTGTTCGCTGTCATAGCCGGACCGGCTCCTTGAAATCGCCCCATCGGCTCTTCAGCCGCGCGACCATCTCGCCAACAGTAGCATAGGCGTGGCAGCAATCGACCAGATAGGGAAGGAGATTTTCCCGATCATCGGCGGCCGCCTCCGACAAACGGGCGAGCGCTCGCTCCACCTGGGCCACCTCGCGCCTCTGGCGTACGGATTCGAACTTCTCGAAAATGCCCTGGGTGGCGACCGGATCGAGGCGCGGCACCGCACCCCCATCGCTTCCGCCGTCGTCGCGCTGGAACGCGTTTACCCCCACCACGATCGTGCGTTTGCTGTCGACGTCGAGCTTGCGCGCGAGCGCCCGCTCGGCGATACGCGCCTGCAGCCAGCCTTCCTCGATGGCCTTGACCACGCCGCCGTAGGCATCGATCTCGCCCATCACGCGCTCCATCTCCCGTTCCATCTGGTCGGTGAGAAACTCGACCAGGTGGCTGCCGCCCAAAGGGTCGACGGTGTTCGCGATTCCGCTCTCGTAGGCGATGAGCTGTTGCGTGCGCAGCGCGAGCTCGGCCGAGAATTCGGTCGGCAGCTGCAGCGCCTCGTCGAACGCGGCCGTGAAGATCGACTGGGCGCCTCCCAGGACGGCGGCCATGGTTTCGACTGCCACGCGGATGACGTTGTTGTAGGGCTGCGCTGCGGTGAGCGAGGACCCGCCGCAGACGACGCCGAAGCGGAAATGCAGCGCCTTCTCGTCGTTGACACCGTAGCGCTCGCGGAGCAGCCGCGCCCACAGCCGGCGCGCCGCCCTGAACTTGCAGACCTCCTCGAAGAAATCCATGTGGACGTAGAAGAAGAAACTCAGGCGCTTGGCGAATTTCTCGACGTCGCCGCCGCGGGCGATGAGCTCGTCCACGTAGGCGAGCCCGTTGGCGAGCGTATAGGCCATCTCCTCCACCGCCGTGGCGCCTGCGTCCCGCACGTGCGCGCCCGCGATCGAGATCGGATTGAAGCGCGGCGTCGTCGCATTTGCATAGAGAATGCTGTCGGCGATCAGCCGCATCGACGGCCGCACCGGGAAGATCCAGGTGCCGCGTGCGACGTACTCCTTGAGGATGTCGTTCTGGATCGTGCCGGTCAGCTTGTCCCGCGCGACGCCCTGCTTGTCGGCGTAGGCGACGTACATGGCGTAGATGATCGCCGCGGTGCCGTTGATGGTGAAGGACGTGGATATCTTGGAAAGATCGATCCCCGCGAACAGCGTCTCCATTTCGGCGAGATTGGAGAGCGATACGCCGACTTTTCCGATCTCCGGACGGGCCATCGGGTCGGTCGGGTCGTAGCCGCACTGGGTCGGCAGGTCGAGGGCGACCGAGAGCCCGGTCTGGCCGCGCGCAAGGAGGAACTTGTAGCGCTGATTGGACTCCTCGGCCGTGGCGAAGCCGGCGTACTGGCGCATCGTCCACAATCGGCCGCGATAGCCGTCGGCGAAGATGCCGCGCGTGAAGGGATATCGGCCCGGCAATTCCTCCCCGTTCGCACCGTGACCGTGGTGCGCGCTGGTGGCGACCAGCGGCAGCCCGATGCCGGAGGGAGTGCGCACCGGAGCGGACGCCGAGGCGGCCGAATCGGGCGCGGTCTTGTTGGCGGTCAGCATCCACGCCTCCTCTTGACTTTCATCGACCCATCGCTTTCACGGCGGCCCAATGGTCCGCATTCACCCACGTGAGCGCAAAACGCGCGCCCTCGGTCGCCGCCTTGTCGCTTGGTCCGGCGCCGAAGCGGTGCATGATCGCGAGCGACTTGAAGGCGCGCATGACCTGGGGCTTCTGGGCGGCGAAACGCTTCACGTATTCACTCACGAATCCCGATTGATCCCGATCCGCCGGCGCCACCGCGTCGAGCAGGCCCAAGGCCCGTGCCCGCTCCGCATCGAGCAGCGGTGCCGTGCACAAGAGCTCGAGAGCACGGCTCGGACCGACGAGCTGGAAGAGATCGCTCCCCCCGCCCCAGGCGGTGGCGATATTCAGCCGCGCCTGCAGGAAGCCGATCCGCGCATGCGCGGCGGCGATCCGCAGGTCGCACGCGAGCGCCAGTTCCGCACCCCCGCCGAGCGCGTCGCCGTTGAGCACGGCGATGACCGGAACCGGAAAACGTCTGATGGTGTCGAGTGCAGTGCGTGTCTCGGCGGCGAAAGACACCGCCTGCGCCTCGGTCTTGATCGCGTTGAGCTCGTCGAGATCGCCGCCCGAGGCGAAGGCCTTGGTGCCGGCTCCGGTCAGCACGGCGACGACGACATCGTCGTTCTCGCTCCAGGCGGTGAAGGTCGCGGCGATCTCGGCGATGAGCGCGCGGCTGAGCGCATTGCGCTTTTCCGGCCGGTTCAGCGTCACCGAAAGAGTGCCGTTGTCGAATAGAATGGTGACAAGCTTGCTCATGGCGCTTTCGCGATATCGGCGCAGATCTCGGCGAGATGCGCCTGGTGCCGCTCGACGTTGACCATCATCCGATGCATCGGCCCCGCGACCGCGATTGCGTAGAGATCATCCCCCAGCCGCACCGGCTTGGCGATGGCCATCACATCGGGAACGTTCTCGCCGCGGGTCTCGGCAAGGCCGCGCGCAGCGCAACGATCGAGATCCGCGAGCAATGCCGCTCGGTCGGTGATGGTCGATCCCGTTCGCGCCTCGAGCGACAGTTTGGCCACGATCGCCTCCCGCTCGGCGCGGCTCAAGGCGCTCAGAAGCGCCTTGCCGATGGAGCTCGAGTAGAGCGGCTTGAGCTCGCCGGCTTGGGCCGAGTAACGCACGTTCTGCGGGCCCTCGATGACGGCGAGATAGATCGCCTGGTCGCCCTGCCGTTTGCCGAGGATCGTGGTCTCCTGCGTCGCCTCGCGCAACGCCGCCAGCCTGGGCTCGAAGCGTTCCATCCACGGCTCGCCCGCGGTGATCGCGTTGCCGACGTTGCACAGCTTTCGCGTCGGATAAATGCGCCGTCCGGCGGCGGCATAGAGATAACCGCGCGCCTCGAGCGCGCGAACCAGATTGAAGCAACTGGACAACGGGGCACTGAGCGCCCGCGCCAGCTCCGAGAGCGAGAGCGGGGTTTGCACGCGCGCGAACAGCTCAAAGAGCTCGACGCTTCGGCCGGCGCTTTTCACATCCATGAAAATAACTTCATCCATTGAAAAAGTATTGTCAAGCGAATTGTGGCAAGCCCGCAGGATTGCGCCAGGCCGTGAGCTTGGCTGCGCCACCGGAGACGCGCCGAGGCGGATATGGAAAAGCCGCTGACCTCACGGAGATCGGGGGCTTGGACTGGTTGCGGGGGCAGGATTTGGCCGAGACCGACATTCGTTGATGGTGCCTATCTGACGCCCGATCTCATTCGGGAGGCGCGGGCAGATTCTTTACCGCAGTCACTAAGGACTTGAATTCGGCGCACCTTTGCTTCAACGCAGCTTCGTCCGCAAACTCGGTCACTGACCAGTTACGGGTTACCATACGAACATTGAAGCCAGCCGGTTGACCAAACCATACCCTGGAGCCCTCAAAGACTCGGATATTAGCCTGCGCATCCACGCTATCTAGTGACGGGCATTCCTCTTCCCAAAGCTTCCACCAATCACCCCCCGCACCAGAGCACACAATAGCGGCCGATAGGCTCAACTCGGACGCTGTTGCTTCTGGGTCCTTCATCTGGATCGGATCATAATCGAAGATGTTGGGGTTATAGTCAGTATCGCCAGCGTGGCACACTTCCAACAACCATTGACCTGCCTCAGCTTCGTGCCATTCACTGGAAGTGAAGACAAACCGCGCTCGATACAATGGCATCAACTGGAGATAAGCCCTCTCGTCGTAACGAAGCGTGGTCGAGACCCGCCGTGTCCAGTGCTCTGGCTCGGCTCGCCACCACCTGAAATCGATCTTCATATTGTCACCAATCTGATAAACCGTTCCAATGATTCGGCGATGATAGGCATTGAGCAACCGATAGGCCTTACGCACATTAACCAGCACCGACGCTAGATCATCGCTCATTGCTGCAGCCTTCTCAAATCGTTCGTGCCAACCTTAACCGGAATTAGTTCTGATAGTTGCCCCCAATCGCTAGCCGGTGGGGCAGGCTGATTAATCTGGGTCGGACGCAGTAAGTTGAGCGCGCCAGCAAGATTATCAATGGTGGTCCAATTATCATTTGTAAGGTCCTCCAGCCAGGTGCCTGGTCCATACCCATGGAACTCAAGAGCGGCATCAAGATCAGCAATGACCGCTCGTAATCCGCTGTAATCCCAGATGCCCTGACGCGCCTTTCGAACTGCGCGGATTCCGTCTGCAAAACCGCCCCATCGGCACGCAACGACCCGAAGCGGAGGGGCTTTGCCCTTCACATTGGACAAAAGTTCTTGCGCCGATTTTATCATGTCACTGACTCGGCCGGGATCATTCTTCTCAAAGCCGCCGATGGCCAAGAGATACACCTCTTCTCCACCGGGAGTATCGGCCACGTTATCTTTGGCCCGCTCATGGAAGAATGCCGCCCATTCTCTAGCCCACTGCTCAGCGTATTGATAATCGTGGTCGAAACGCTTCGCTTCGACTATTAGGGCGCCTCGGTCTAACCCAATTACGACATCTGGGATCACTTGTCCGTTGTCTGGATGAGTATGCACCGGCCAGAAACGGGTTTGCACCAGCTCTCCAAGTGACACGGGGAGGACTCCTTTGGTGAATGTTGAATCGCGCAGCAGCCTCCACATCAGACCGGTGGGAAGATAAGCAAGGCGTTCGAAGACGGTTGCGGTAAGCAGGTCTTCACTGCTCTGATAAACACTCGCCCAACTGATGCTTTGGCCATTCAACTCGGCCCTTCCAGCCTTTCCGCCTAAAATTGCGTTTAGCATCGCAACGTCCTATTCTGTTGTCGTTACCTACTATGCCCGATCATGACCGATGACTGTCATTTTCGATGCTTTCCCAAAAGCCCCTCGGTCTCAGCACGTCAACCGCATCGCCCCAAGTGTAGAGATGCCATGACATTTCACGCGCGCCGCCAGCGTGAAATCGAACGATCAGCGATCCGTCAGGTTGATCTTCGATAACCTGATGGGGATGGAATACCCATTCGCGAGCGTCTGATGCCGCCTCGGGTTTGAATTTCCAGACAACATCAAACGGTTTCTCCTGAAACACACCGAAAGATCGTGAAGTGGACCCCATCGCTGGGACCACGCGGAGCGGTTTCTTAATTGGAGTCGCGGCCGTTCCGACCTCCTGAACTGATCAAGCTGCACATGCTTGTTGTTGTGGCGGCTGTGGGCATGTGGGCA
>JBKQRV010000132.1:0-32699 GCA_052143835.1 Alphaproteobacteria bacterium | reverse complement strand
GTCGCTGTGGAACTGGCAGAAGGGAATGCCCAGCATCATCGCGGCATTGACCGCGACGGCGAACTCGTTCCAGTTCGGCAGCTGGATGGCGATCACGTCGTCGCGCGTGAGCCCGAGCCTGAGCCAGCGGGCGGCGAGGCGTTGGACGCGGCGGTGGTATCGGGACCAGCTCAGGCGCTGGCGCACGTCCACGAGCGCCTCGCGCGCCGGGAACGCCGCCGCGTTATGGTCGAGGAGCTCGTTCGACGTCGTGCCGACCCAATAGCCGGCCTCCGTATAGCGCCGGACCGCCTCGGCGGAGGGTTTGATATCGGCCAATCCCATCGGCGTTTCCCTAGCGTCTTTTCTTGGCCGCACGGCCCGCCTCCGATGCTGGCCGGTGAGCCGCTCGCTCGCGAGCGCAGTGTAGGCACGTTCCGCGGCAGCATAGAAGCCCCTTCGGGTAACGACCGCGGCCGGCCCGCAGAGCGTCGGAAGCGTTTCATGAGGATGACGAGAGGGCGAATGTGCCTGGGAGCGGGATGCCGGCTATTCCCGGCCCATGTTGAAATCGGTGTCCTCGAAGTGCGCCTCGCCGGCGCCCGCGGTGGCCGCGGCCGGCTTCGCCGCGGGCTCGTCGAGCTCCTCTTCCTCCTCCGCCTCGCGCTCGGCGCGCTTCTTCTCGATCATGCGCACCGCGAAGATCGAGAGCTCGTAAAGCACGACGAGGGGAAGGGCCAAGGAGCACTGGCTGATCACGTCGGGCGGGGTCAAGACCGCCGCGATGACGAAGACGACGAGGATGGCGTAGCGGCGCCGAGAGCGGAGCGTTGCCGCGGTCACCATGCCCGCGCGCGCCATGAGCGTGAGCGCCACGGGCATCTGGAAGGCGAGGCCGAAGCCGAAGAGGAGGTGCATGACGAGCGAGAGGTACTCGTTCACCTTGGGCAGCAACTCGATAGCCATGTCGCCGGGGGCGGCCGGACGCTGGAATTGCAGGAAGAAATGCCAGGCGAGCGGCATGATCACGTAATAGGCGAGTGCCGAACCCATGATGAACAGCACCGGCGTCGCGATGAGAAAGGGCAGGAACGCCTGCTTCTCGTGCTTGTAGAGTCCGGGGGCCACGAACTTCCACAGCTGCATCGCGGTGAGCGGAAAGGAGATCATGAGTGCCGCGAAGAGCCCGACCTTCATGTAGGTGAAGAAGGCCTCGTGAAGAGCCGTGTAGATAAGCGCCTTGTGGGCGCCCGGTGGGAACTGGTGGGCCAGCGGCTGGACCAGGAAATCGAAGATGTCGCCCGCGAAATAGAAGCAGACGAGAAAAGCGAGAATGAAACCGGTAAAGGCGTAAATCAGCCGCCGGCGCAGCTCGATGAGATGCTCGAAGAGGGGCATCGACTTGTCGTCGGGCGGCCCATCGGACATCTATTCTGCCTTCTCAGGGCTCGACGAGCGGGATGGCGGCGGCGGGTTCTTGCTCAGAGGGTGGCTTGAGGGCGGGTGTGGCCTCAACCGCGCTTTCGGCGGCCGGCTGCGCCGGCTCCGCCGGCGCCTCGCTCGGAGCGGCATCAGGGGGCGAGGGTGAGGGCGCGCTCGCCGCGGCCTCGGCCTGGAGATCGAGCGACTTCGCGATCGTCCCGCCGGGATCGATCGAGTGGTCGAGCTCTTGCGCCAGATCGGTGGAGACCGCGCTTTCGATCTCCTTCCTGACCTCGTGAAGCTCGGCCTCGCGCACCATCTCCTCGATGCCGGACTGGAACTCGCGCGCCATCGCGCGCGCCTTGCGCGCGAACTGGGCGACGACCTTGAGCACCTGCGGCAGGTCCTTCGGCCGCACCACCATCAAGGCCACGACCGCGACCAAGAGTATTTCGGACCAGCTGAAGTCCAACATGGCCGGCGAGCTCCCGCGCCTATTCCTCTCGAGGCCGATCCAGGCGACGCGCGCGAATACGACTCAACTGCGCGCCGAATCGTCGCGGCGGGCCGCGGGCTCGGGGCTCGGCGCCGCGGAAGCGGACGCCGCCGTCCCGGAGGAGGCGATGGGCTTCGGCGCCGCGCTCTCCTCGGCGTGGGGCTCATCCTCCTCCTTGATGCCCTTTTTGAAGGCCTTAACGCCCTTGGCCATGTCACCCATGATTTTCGAGATCTTCCCGCCCCCGCCGAAGAGGATGAGCACGACCGCGAGCACGATCAGCCAGTGCCAAATGCTAAATGATCCCATCTCTCACTCCCGATACCCGAGGCCACGTCGAAGCCGTGGAGCAAGGGTACCAAGTTGTTGATTGAGCGACAGTCTGGTACCTACCAAGGCCGCCTCGCGACCCTGCCGGCCAAGTCCGGTCGCGCACGGACTATGGCAAAAAGCCTGGGTCGCCGCAATGGCGGGCGGGCCAGACCCGTCATATGTAGGACATTGGCGAAGCGGGGAAAAGTCCCGCCTGCAAATACTTCGCCCAGACGTCGGCGTGGCACTCTCGTCAGATGTCTGCCGCGGAGCCTTGCGCGAAGCAGGGTCGATCGAACCCTAACGCCTTGGCCCGGTCTCAACGCCCGGCCCGGCCGCGGCACCTGCGTCTTCAGCCTCGGGCGGCTCCTCTTCCCCCTCGCGAGAGCCCAAAGCACCGTCGCCCGAGCGCTCTCTCGGCACCTCCTCCTCGCCGAGGTCGGCCTCCTCGAGGCTTTCCTCTCGGCTCTCGGCCTCTTCAAGCGCGCGCTCCCGCTCTGCCTCCTCCGTGGCGATCTGGTCCTCGGTGAGAGCCGCGCCATAAGCGGAGATCGCCGGGCGCTTGTCCAACAGGCCAGTGGCGCGCAGCTCCTCGATGCCGGGCAGATCCTTGGTGCTGGCCAGCCCGAAATGGTCGAGGAAGGCCTCGGTGGTGACCCAGGTCACGGGCCGGCCGGGCCCTTCCTTGCGCCGTCCGGGCTTGATCCAGCCGGCCTCGAGCAGCACGTCGAGCGTGCCTCGGCTGAGCGACACGCCGCGGATCTCCTCGATTTCGGGCCGCGTGATCGGCTGGTGATAGGCGATGATAGCGAGCGTCTCGACCGTGGCGCGGCTGAGCTTCTTGGGCACGGCCTCTTCGGTCCTGAGTGCCGCCGCGAGGTCGGGCGCCGTGCGCATCGCCCACTTCTTGCCGACCTGCATCACATGCACGCCGCGATTGGCATAGAGCTGCGCGAGCTCGGCCACCAGTGCCGCGATATCGGCATCCTCAGGAAGATGTGCCTTCAGCGTATCCTCGCCGAGCGGCTCGGCGGCGGCGAAGAGCAAGGCCTCGATGAGGCGAAGCTGCTGATGTCGGTCGTTCATTCGCCCTCTCGGCGTGCGCGCACGTAGATCGGCCCGAACGGCCGGTCCTGCCGAATCTGGGCGCGGCCCGAGCGGGTGAGCTCGAGGCTCGCGGCAAAGGTCGCCGCGATCGCCGAGCGCAGCACCAACGGCCCGCGCAGGTTGGGCGGCAGGAAATTCATCAGCGTCTGCCAATCGGGCACCTTGCCCAGCATGTCGCGCAGGCGCTGCAGCGCATCGTCCATCGAATAGAGCGTGGCGGCCTTGATATGAAGCGTGGCCGCGGCGACGTGCGCCTGCCGATCGGCATAGGCCTTGAGAAGATCATAGAGCGTGAGCGTGTAGTACGGCTTCTTGACGATCACGGGCCGCTCCGCTGCTCCGCGCGGCAGAACGTCGTAGCCGAGCCGCGGACGCGCAAGCAGGCGCACGCCTGCCTCGCGCATGGCCTCGAGCCGCTGCAGCTGGAAGCGCAGCGCCGCCGCCATCTCGGCACCCGTCGGCTCCTCCTCGGCCGCTGTCTCCTTGGGCAGCAGCAGGCGCGACTTGAGATAGGCGAGCCAGGCCGCCATGACGAGATAGTCCGCCGCGATCTCGAGGCGCAAGTCGCGCGCCCGCGCGATGAAGGCGAGGTATTGCTCCGCCAGCGCCAAGATCGAGATATGGACGAGATCGACCTTCTGCAGCCGCGCCAGCTCGAGCAGCATATCGAGCGGCCCCTCGTAGCCGCCGAGCTCGACGATGAGCTGCTCGTGCGGGAGTGCGAGCGGTTGGATGTCCTCGAAGCGCTCCTCGCTCTCCATTCGGCCAGGTCCGCCTGCTTGATGCCTCGACGATTCAGCCAAAAAATCCGCTCGACCCCGTCAGCCAGATAATCCACTCGAACAGTTTCTCGGCGGGCCATCCGATGAGCCACGCCATCACATTGAGGTCGGTGTGAAGCTCGCGCCCCAACATGGGCAGGATAAAGAGAACGGCGATCAGAATAAACATTCCCCAGCGCTCGACCCCGGCGAGCGCGCGCGCGGGCCGCAGCGGCAGCAACCCCACGAGCACCCGCCCGCCATCCAGAGGCGGCAGAGGAAGCATGTTAAAGACGGCCAGTACGACATTGATAATAAGTGAATTTTCGAGGTTATGAAAAACCCAGGGCCCGATCAGGCCGGGTAGAAATGGGGCGAGGTGAACGAGCAGGCCGGAGGCGAGCGCCAAGAGGATGTTCATCCCCGGACCGGCGGCGGCGACCCACACCATGTCGCGTTTCGGGTGACCGAGTCGCGAGAAGTTGACCGGCACCGGCTTGGCATAGCCGAAGAGGAAGGGCGCGCGGATCAAGAGCAGGAGTGCGGGAAGCACGATCGTGCCGAAGGGGTCGATGTGTCTCAACGGGTTGAAATTGACTCGGCCGAGCCGATAGGCGGTATCATCGCCGAGCCAATTGGCCACCACGCCGTGGGCCACCTCGTGAAAGGTGACCGCGATGATCACGGGCAGCACCCATATCGACGCTTCAAAGAGGATGTAGGAGAGCGAGGAAGAGTTCACGGCGCATCGCTTACGCTGCGGAAAGAAGCGCGTCAAGCTCCGCCATCGCCGAGGCCGCGTCGAGCGGTTGCTCCTCACGGCGCCGCGCGAGCGCACGCGACACCCGCTCCGCGGCAAGGCCGTTCAAGGGGGGTGCTGCCGCGGCCACGGCGGCCATTTCCTCGGGTACGCCCGAGCAGTGCAGCACGACGTCGCAGCCGGCCTCGAGTGCCGCCGTCGTACGCTCGCCGAAGCCGCCCGCGAGCGCCCGCATGCCGAGGTCGTCGGAGAGCAGCGCCCCTTCGAAGCCGATCTCGCCGCGCACGACCTCGGCGATGAGGCGGCGCGAGACGGTTGCGGCATGCACCGGATCGATCGCGCTGTAACGGATATGCGCGGTCATGGCCCAGGGCTGATCGGCAAGCGCCTTGAAGGGCACGAAGTCGGTCGCGCGCATCAACTGCCAAGTTGCGGCGACCTCGGGAAGCTCGAGATGGCTGTCGGCGCGGGCGCGGCCATGACCGGGGATGTGCTTGATCACGGGTGCTATTCCGCCGGCCGAGAGCCCCTCGCAGACGCTCCGGCCGAGGATGGCCACGCGCTCGGGATCGGCGCCATAGGCACGATCGCCGATGACATCGTGCGTCTCCGGCAAGGCCAGGTCGAGCACCGGCGCGCAATCGACCGTGATGCCGAGCTCAGCGAGCTCCGCCGCGATCAGCCGCGCATTGAGCCAGGCGGCTCGGCGGGCCCCTTCAAGCGAGCGCTCCGCCAAATCCCCGAGGCTGCGAGCGGAAGGGGCCTTGCGCCAATGCGGCGGAAGAAGCCGGGCGACGCGGCCGCCCTCCTGGTCGATCAGCACCGGGGCGTCGCCGCGTCCGACCGAGGCGCGCAACTCGCCGACGAGGGCGCGCACTTGCTCCGGCTCCTTGCAGTTGCGCGTGAAGAGGATGAAGCCGAGCGGGTTGGTCTCGCGGAAGAAGCGCGCTTCGGCCTTGCCGAGGACGGCGCCGGCGCAGCCGAAGATGACCGCGCGCGGCTCTTGCATGTCGGTCAATGCGACCGTGTTGCGCTCAACGCCTGACCGCCAAGCATCCGACCTGGACCGCCTTCAGCCGGTCGCAGAGCGCGTTCGCCTGCGCGCGATCGGCGAGCGGGCCGCCGCGGATGCGGAAGAACACGCCCTTGTCGCCGCCAAGGTCGACGCGCTGGATATTGAGCGAAAGCTGCCCGAGCAAATCCGGATACTTGCCCTGGAGACGCGCCCACTCGTGCTGCGCCTCTTCGGCCGTGCGCACGGCCCCGAGCTGCACGTGCCAGTCGCCCGCCGCTTCGCCGGCGGCGCGGCTTGGCGCCTTTTCCGCGCTGGCGGAAGCTGTTGGCGCGGGCTTGGCCGCCGCTGGCGCGCTCTCGCTAGCCGGCGCCGGCTTGGCCGCCGGCTCGCTCGAGCTGCCCGATTTCGCGGGTGTCGCCGGCGCCTCCAGCCCGCCGCCTTGCGCCACCTGCTGCGGCGCGCCCTCCTCCTTGGGCGGCGTCGCCGCCGCGGCGGCCGAGGGCGAGACGGGAGCGCTTGGCGCCGGGGCCGCAGCGGCCGGTTGCTGGGGCGCCGGTGCAGCGGCTGGAGCCGGCGGCTCAGCTGCCTGGGCCTGCTGCGGCTGGGGCGCTTCCGTCTCGGGCTTGGGCAGCGGAGATTCCGGCGGCGGCATCAGGCGCTCGGCCGGCTCGGCGCTGGCCCCCGAGCCGGCTGGCTTGACTTCCTTGTAGATCAGCTTGTCCTGGTTGGGCACGTCCATCCCGCCGGGCTCTTCCGGCTTGACCTTGTAGGGCTGCTGCTCGGCCTTGATGAGCGGTGCGGGCCCTTGCGCGCCGGCGCGCAGCCCCAGCTGATAGGCGTAATAGACCACGAGCGCCATGGCGCCGAGGAAGAGGAGCGCCAAGGCACCGGTGAAGAGCCGCGAGCGGCGCGGGCGCCTCTGCTCGTGCTCGTAAATCGCGCGGAGCGGATCGTGCGATCCTGCCGGCCCGGGATCCGATGGCATCAGTGCATCTCCTCTACCGCGTCGACGCCGAAGATTGAGAGTCCGGAGGCGATGACGAGCTGTACCGCCCGAACAAGGGCCAAGCGCGCGCGCGTCAACTCGGCGTCGCCTTCCCGGATAAAGCGCAGGCTAGGCTCCTCCCGCCCTTTCGTCCAGAGCCCGTGGAAGGCGGCCGCGAGATCATAAAGATAAAACGCGAGTCGATGGGGCTCGTGCACCTCGGCCGCAGCCTCGATCTGGCGCGGCCAGCCGCAGAGCAGCTTGATCAAGGCGAGCTCCAGCGAGTCGTTCAGGCGCTGAAGCGTTTGCCGCGCCAGCGACTCGGAAGAAAAGTCGAGATTGGGAAACGCCTCGCGCGCGTTGCGCAGGACGGAGTGGCAGCGCGCATGCGCATATTGGACGTAGAACACGGGATTGTCGCGCGACTGCTCGACCACCTTGGCGAGGTCGAAGTCGAGCGGGGCGTCATTCTTGCGCGTGAGCATGATGAAGCGCACGACGCCCTTGCCGACCTCGTCCACCACCTCGCGCAAGGTGACGAAGGTGCCCGCGCGCTTCGACATCTTGACGGGCCGGCCTTCGCGAAGAAGCCTGACGAGCTGGCAGATCTTGACGTCGAGCGTGCCCGCGCCGCCGGTAATCGCGCTCAGCGCCGCCTGCGTACGCTTGATATGGCCGCCATGGTCGGCGCCCCAAACATCGATCATGATCTTCGCCCCGCGGCGAAACTTGTCCCAGTGATAGGCGATGTCGGAGGCGAAATAGGTCCAGCTCCCGTTCGAGCGCCGCAGCGCGTGGTCGGTGGTATCGCCGAAGGTGGTCGCCCGGAAAAGGGTCTGCGGACGCGGCTCCCAATCCTCGGGCGGCTTGCCCTTGGGCGGCTCGAGGACGCCCGTATACAAGAGCCCGCGGCGGTCGAGCTCGGCGAGTGCGTCTTCCACCTTGCCCTTGCCGACGATGTCATGCCGCTCCGAGGTGAAGACGTCATGATGAATGCCGAGGGCGTCGAGATCCGCCTTGATAAGCGCCATCATGTGCTCGACCGCGAGCTCCCGCACCTTGGGCAACCAAACCCCGCGTGCGGCGTCCTTGAGGCTCGTGCCATGGGCCTCGACAAGCGCATGGCCGACCGGCTTCAAGTAGTCGCCCTGGTACTCCCACGTGCGGCCGGGAAAGTGCCGGGCGAATTCCTTCTCGCTCATCGTCTCGCCGAGCGCCTCGAGGTAGCGCGCGTAGGCCGAATAGGCCAACTGCTCGATCTGCTGGCCGGCGTCGTTGATGTAGTACTCGCGAACGACGCGATAGCCGGCAAAAGCGAGGAGCGAGGCGAGCGCATCGCCGAACACGGCACCTCGCGCGTGCGCCACCGTGAGCGGGCCCGTGGGATTGGCCGAGACGTATTCCACGTTCACGAGCTCGCCCTTGCCGATCTCCGAGCGTCCGTAATCGCTTCCCGCTTGGAGAAGCTCGGCCAGTGCCTGCTGCCAGAAGGATCCAACGAGCGTGAGATTGACGAATCCCGGCCCGGCCACCTCTACGGTCGCGATCAAAGGGTAGGCCAGCAGGCGCTCGGCCAGGAGCTCGCCGAGCCTGCGCGGCGGCATCTTCGCCTCCCGTGCCAGCACCATGGCGGCATTGGTCGAGAGCTCGCCATGCCCCGGCTCGCGTGGCGGGTCGACCGAGACGCGGCCGAGATCGAGCCCGGGGGGCAGCTTGCCGGCCGCCGAGAGCGCCTCGAGCTCGCCCTGAACGAGGCCCTTTACGTACTTGTAAACGTTCATTTTACGGTCTTGTCCGCGGGTCGAAGAGGCGCCGGTGCTCATCGAGGGCGTAACGGTCCGTCATGCCGGCGATATAGTCGGTGACCACGCGCGCGGTCTTGGCGCTGTTGCTCCCTTCGGCCAAGGCACCCCACTCCGTCGGCAGGCATTCCGGCTCGGCGAGGAAGAGGCGGAACAGCTCGCCCACCACGCGCCGAGCCTTGCTGGTCATGCGGTTGACCCGGAAATGGCGGTACATTCGCTCGAAGAGAAAACCCCGGAGAGCGCGGTCGTTCTCCCGCATCTCGGCGGAAAATGCAACCACGGCGCGGCCCCATGCGCGAACGTCGGCGGCACTCTTCGGCTTGGCCTCGCTAAGACGCCGGCGCGTCTCGGCCAGGAGATCGTTGACCATGTGGTCGATGAGCCGGCGGATCGATTCGTGGATGAGGCGCGAGCGCTCGAGCCCGGGGTAGCGCGCTTCCACCGCCTTGAAGGTGGGGCCGACGAGCGGAATGGCCGAGAGGTCCTCGACATTGAAGAGGCCGGCGCGCAGACCGTCGTCGATGTCGTGGTTGTTATAGGCGATGTCGTCGGAAAGAGCCGCCACTTGCGCCTCGGCGGACGGCCAGCTGGCCAGCTCGAGATCGTGCTGCGCGTTGTACTCGGAGATGCCCTCCGGTATGGGGCCGTTGGCGTTGTCGCCGGCAAGCGGGCCGTTGTGCTTCGCCACTCCCTCGAGCGTCTCCCAAGTGAGGTTCAATCCGTCGAACTCGGCATAGCGCTGCTCGAGCCTGGTGAGAATGCGCAGCGTCTGCGCATTGTGATCGAAACCGCCGAAGCTCTTCATGGCTTCCTCGAGCGCCTGCTCGCCGGCATGCCCGAAGGGCGGATGGCCGAGGTCATGGGCCAACGCCAGCGCCTCGGCGAGGTCCTCGTTGAGCTCGAGCGCGCGCGCGATCGAGCGCGCGATCTGGGAGACCTCCAGGCTGTGGCTGAGCCGCGTGCGGTAGTAGTCGCCCTCGTGAAAGACGAAGACCTGCGTCTTGTATTTGAGGCGGCGGAAGGCCGCGGAATGGATGATGCGGTCGCGATCGCGCTGATAGGGCGTGCGCGTCGAGCTCTCCGGCTCCTTGACGAGGCGGCCGCGGCTCTTGGCCGGATCGCACGCGTAAGGTGCCAGGAGAGTTCCGCTCATGGCGCCACCCTACAGGTGCCGCCCGCCGCAGGCAACGCGCTGCCGCCCTCAGGAGCATAAGGCAAGGCTGGCGAAAAGAGCCCTTTTGGCCTGCTGCGGTGGCAAAATGCGGCTCGACGGCGAGCCAGCGGAGCCGGCCGGCCGCACCCGGGCTTCATTGACAAAGGCCTCGGCTGGGCTAAATAGGGATGCGCGCGCGGGCCAGGAAGTGCTGCCCCCGAAGCGAGGAGCCGCAGCGATCATGACGGACATTGCCGTCACCTCCGAGACGCCGACCGTAGCGATCAGCGAGAATGCCGCCAGGCGCATCGCCGAGCTCTTGGCGGCTGAGGATAATACGGCGCTTGGCATGCGCATCGCCGTCTCCGGCGGGGGCTGTGCCGGATTCCAATACGCCTTCAGCTTCGACGATGCCCGCAACGCGGACGATCGCGTCTTCGAGCGCGGAGGCGCGCGCGTGGTGGTCGACGAGGTCTCGCTCGAATTTCTCAAGGGGGCGGAAGTCGATTTCGTCGAGGATCTTCTCGGCGCCTATTTCAAGGTGCACAATCCGAACGCGACCTCGTCCTGCGGCTGCGGCAGCTCGTTCTCGGTGTAAGAGCTGTCGCCTTCGGCGCGCCGCTCGCGCAGTCGATCTCACGCGGCCCTTGAGAAAAAATCCGGCGAGAGGGCGCTCGGCACCCGACAAATCATGCTATGACAGTGCCGAGAGGTCTCTCGCGCGCCGAGCGGAGCCGGCTCTTGCTCAAAATCGCCACCTGGAACGTCAACTCGGTCAAGGCCCGCCTCCCGCATCTCCTGCGCTGGCTCAAAGAGGCAGCCCCCGACATCGTGCTGCTGCAAGAAATCAAGGTGCAGACCGCGGACTTCCCCGCGCTCGAGATCGAGGACCTCGGCTACAACACCGCCGTGGTCGGGCAGAAGAGCTATAACGGCGTCGCCATCCTCGCCAAGCGCCCCATCGAGGTCGAGCACAAGGCATTGCCGGGAGACGGAGAGGACGCCCAGGCGCGCTACCTCGAGGCGATCGTCGGCACGCTCAGGGTCGCCACGATCTATCTCCCCAACGGCAATCCGGCCCCTGGCGAGAAGTTCGCCTATAAGCTCGCATGGATGGCGCGTCTCAAGGCCCATGCGGCGCGGCTGGTGAAGCTCGACGAAGCCTTCGTGCTGGGCGGCGATTACAACGTGGCTCCCGCGGACAAGGACGTTTACGATCCCATCGCCTGGAAGGACGATGCGCTCTGCCGGCCCGAAAGCCGGGCCCAGTTCCGCGCCCTCCTCCACCTCGGACTCACGGACGCCTTCCGGGCCCTTCACCCCGAGCCGCACCGCTATACCTTCTGGGACTATCAGGCCGGACGCTGGCAGCGCGACGAGGGCCTGCGCATCGACCACCTGCTGCTCTCGCCCCAAGCCGCGGACCGTCTCAAGGACTGCGACATCGCGCGGGAGCCGCGCGGCTGGGAGCGCGCCTCGGACCACACCCCGGTCTGGGTGACGCTCGCGGACTGATAGGTAGCGCTCGTAACCATGGATACGTGATGCACCCCCCTCCCTACCCTCCCCCTCAAGGGGGGAGGGAAAAGCATAGCCTACTAGCAAAAATCCCCCTCCCCCTCGAAGGGGGAGGGTGGGGAGGGGGTGACGCTCGAATTTTCGAGAGTAAGGTCCAAGCACCAGCAAGGAGTACACATGGCCACGCCGATGCCACTCGAGGGCGGCTGCCTCTGCGGCAGCGTGCGCTACCGCATTTCTCACGAGCCCCACCACACGGGCCACTGCCATTGCAGCATGTGCCGGCGCGCGGGCGGAGCGCCTGTGGTCACCTGGATCACGCTCAAGGAGCAGGGCCTCGCCGTCACCAAGGGCGCGCCGAGCTGGTACCAATCCTCGGATCACGGGCGCCGCGCCTTTTGCCCGAGCTGCGGCACTCCCCTCTTCTTCGCCTCGACGCGCTACGCGGGCTATGTCGACGTGACCGCCTGCAGCCTCGACCATCCCGAGTGCCTCACACCCGACCGCCACGTCTATGCGCCGGACCGTATCCCTTGGCTGATCATGAGCGACGGGCTCCCGCGCCACGTGGGCGACAGCCGCTCGCCGCTCGTGGCCGAGCGCTGAGCCCGGGCGCCACCCTCGCGCGCGCGCTCGATCTCGCAATTTTGCCGCTGGCTCGAAATCAGGCAAAACCATAAGGATTGTTCTCGACCGTAGTAATGCTAAAATGACGCGAGTACTGCCGCTTCTCGCGGCACAATGCTGGGGCGACGGACAAGAGGAGGAACCGCAGAGACCTGCCTGGAAGGCGGGCAAAAACAAGGGGGTCGGGGGTCGGACAAAGCGATAACGTGAGCCGACCCTAGGAGGAAACGACGCCGATGTCGCACGCATCAGCTTCGCTGAGCCGAGGTTCCACCACGAGCCGATGGCTTCAGCTGCTGGTTGGGATCGTGTGCATGGTCATGATCGCCAACCTGCAATACGGCTGGACGCTTTTCGTCAATCCAATGGATGCGAAATACCATTGGGGCCGGACCGGCATCCAAGTGGCCTTCAGCCTCTTCGTGCTGACCGAGACCTGGCTGGTCCCGATCGAGGGCTGGTTCGTCGACCGCTTCGGCCCGCGCATCGTCGTGGCGGTGGGCGGCGTGCTCGTTGCCCTCGCCTGGGTCATCAACTCGATGGCCGCCTCCCTGCCCGCGCTTTACTTCGGCGCCATCGTGGGCGGCGTCGGCGCGGGTGCGGTCTACGGCACCTGCGTTGGCAACGCGCTCAAATGGTTCGGCGACCGGCGCGGCCTGGCCGCCGGGCTCACGGCCGCCGGCTTCGGCGCCGGGGCCGCGATGACCGTCATCCCCATCCAGTACATCATCAAGACCAACGGCTACGAGTCCGCCTTCCTGTGGTTCGGCCTCGGCCAGGGGCTGATCGTGTTGCTCCTCGCCAACCTCCTAGTCGCACCGCGTCCGGGCGAGGCGCCGGCCGCGCTCAGCAAAAAGCTGCACCAGGTCGCCCACGACTCGACCCCGCTCGAGGCGCTGCGCACGCCCCTCTTCTGGGTGCTTTATGTCCTCTTCGTGATGATGGCCGCGAGCGGCCTCATCATGGCGGCGCAGATCGCACCCATCGCCAAGGACTTCAAGATCGCCGACGTGCCCATCAGCATCCTGGGCATCGCGGGACCGACGCTCGTCGTCGCCATCGCCATCGACAACGTGCTGAACGGCTTGGCACGGCCCTTCTTCGGTTGGGTCTCCGACAAGGTCGGGCGCGAGAACACGATGTTCGTGGTCTTCTCGCTGGGGGCCGTCAGCATGTGGGGCTTGAGCCAGCTCGGGCATGAGCCCGTCTTCTTCGTGCTCTTCTGTGCGCTCAGCTTCTTCACCTGGGGCGAGATTTTCAGTCTCTTCCCCGCCACCTGCACCGACGCGTTCGGCACGAAATACGCCACCACGAACGCGGGCCTTCTCTACACGGCCAAGGGCACGGGCTCGCTTCTGGTTCCCTTGGCCAGCCTGCTGACGGCCAGGACCGGGAGCTGGTACGACGTCTTCATCCTGGCGGCGATCCTCAACCTGGTGGCGGGGATCGCGGCACTTGTCGTGCTCAAGCCCATGCGCAGGGCGCACCATCACATGCTCGACGACGCAGCCCCGCGTCACGCGGCCGCGGGCTCGGCGCATTGAGCCGATAAGGATTGCTGCAGCCATAGGAGGGACGGCTAGCGGCCGCCCCTTCTTGTTGGCACCGCAATCGATTTCTCTCGTTGATCCAAGGCCTTTGACATTGACGCGCCAATCTCCTCCAGCGCGGGCCTCGGTCCTCCCTACCGCCCGGAGGGCCATCGCATTTGAATATTTATGAATCTGATAATCCGTCGTCCCGGCGACCCCGGACTGGATCCGGGGCGGGACCCATCTCGGAGCAGCTGCGGCGTCTTTCCCTTCTCCAACAGTGGTGATCTTGGTCAATGGATACCGGCTTTCGCCGGTAATGACGGAGCCGGTAAGGTGCGGAATCGCGATATGCGATTGCTCTCTATCGCCCCGGATGGAACGCTGGGCCACCGGGCGTCAGGCGCACGCCGGGCCTGAGGCGCCTGAAGGTCAGCTTGGCCGGGTCGGCGATCGCCGGGCCAGGGGCCTCGACCACCAGCACCTCCTCGGCGATCGGCTGGAAGTCGGCGCGGAAATGCACCGAGCTCTTGAGCGCCAGGATCTTCATGCGCGCGGGCTCGATGCCGAGATGGCGGAAGATTGCCTGGTCGGCCGCCTGCAGCTTGCGGCTCGCCACCACGAGCTGAACCCCACCTATGGTGAGCCGCGCCATGGGGCCGAGCTGCATGCGCGCCCCCTTGTAGAAGGGTCCGGTCGCGGTGAAATTGCCGTCGCCCAAGGCCGCCACGCGGAATTCGCCCGCGAAGGGGCCGTGGCCCGGGAGGTTCGAGCGTCCGCCCACTTCGAGATTGAGGGTGGCCCCCAAACCGGCCCTGTGCGCGGCCGCGGCGGCGGCAGGATCGCAAAGGATGCCGAGGACTGCGTCCTCCGCTCCGTTGCGCACGAGCGCCTCCAAGAGGCCGATCGTGTCGGCATCGCCGCCCGCACCCGGATTGTCCTGGGTATCGGCCAGCACGACCGGCCGCTCGGCGGTTTTGGCGGTCGCGATGGCGTGCCGCACCGCCGCGTCGGGCTCCCACAACGCGCCCGCGAAGTCGCCCTCCCGGGCGAGGCACTCGCCGGCGAGACGGTCGGCCGCGCGCTCGGCCGCACTCTTGCTGGTGCCATAGGCGATGACCGCGGGGCCGCACTCGCGAATATCGGCGAGCGGGAAGCCGGTCGCGAGCGAGACGCTTGCCACCTGCCCGCGCTCGAGCTCGCTTGCCAGGCCATAGAGGCTCCTTGCCGGCTCGATCAGCGTGCATTGGAAGGTGAGCGGAATGAGGTAGGGCAGCTTGCGGAAGGCTTTGTTGAGCGGCTTGCCGCGCCCGAGCAAGCCGGCGATGATCCCTGCCGCGCGCCCCCCGGTCTCCGCCATATCCAGGTGGGGATAGGTGCGATAGGCGACGAGGGCCGAGGCGGCCTCGACCATCCGCTCGGTCACGTTGGCGTGGAGATCGAGGCTCGCGACGATGGGGACGTGCGGACCGACGAGGGCGCGAATGCGCCCCAGGAGCTCGCCCTCGCCGTCCTCGAGATGCTCGGTGACCATGGCGCCGTGGAGATCGAGGTAGACCGCATCGAGCGGAAGCTTCTCCGCCAGCTCCGACACCAAAAGGGCCGCGATGCGCTCGTAGGCGTCTCCCGTGACAGGACCGGAGGGCGTCGCATTGGCCCAGGCAAGGGGCAGAAGCTCGTGGCCGGCCGCACGCGCCGCCGCGATGAAGCCGGCGATCGGAATGTTGATCCCGGCGACGGTCGCGAAGAGATCATGCCCCCGCGTCAGCCCGGGCCAGCCGCCGGCGCGGACGAAATCCTCGTAGCGCGCCTTCGAGGGTGCGAAGCTGTTGGTCTCGTGCTGAAAGCCGCCGACGGCGACGCGGGCCATGGCCCCCTCCCCTCCGCCGCGCTTTAGAGGCCGAGCTCAGATATCCGCGTAGCAGTGCGTCTCGGCTGCGGCACCCGGATGCGTGACCGCACCGGTGTGGGCGGGGCCGACGTTCTGGGCGTAGCGCCAGAGCGTGCCGGACTGGAAGTCGTGCTGGCGCGGTTTCCAGCTCTTGCGGCGCTTGGCGAGCTCCTCTTTCGAGAGCGCCACGTTGAGCGTGCCCTTGACCGCGTCGATGTCGATGCGGTCGCCGTCCTTGAGAAGTGCTATCGGGCCACCCACGGCCGCCTCGGGACCGACATGGCCGATCGAGAATCCGTGCGTGCCGCCCGAGAAGCGTCCGTCGGTGATGAGGGCCACCTCCTCGCCGAGGCCCTGGCCGTAGATGGCACTCGTGGTCGAAAGCATCTCGCGCATGCCGGGCCCCCCTTTCGGCCCCTCGTAGCGCACCACCACCACGTCGCCCGCCTTGATCTTGCGCGCGAGCACGGCCTTGAGCGCATCCTCCTCGCGATCGAAGCAGCGCGCGCGGCCGCTGAACTTCAGACGCTTCATGCCGGCCACCTTCACGATCGCACCCTCGGGCGCAAGATTGCCCGTGAGACCGATGAGGCCGCCCGACTTGCTGAGCGGCTTCTCCGTCGAAGAGACGACGTCCTGGTTCTTCGGCACCACCACGTCCTTGAGGTTCTCCGCGACCGTCTTGCCGGAGACGGTGAGGCAGTCGCCGTGGAGAAAACCGCCGTCCAAGAGCGCCTTCATCAAGACGGGCACGCCGCCCACGTCGTAGAGGTCCTTGGCCACGTATTTCCCGCCCGGCTTCAGGCTTGCGATATAGGGCGTGCGCCGGGAGATCGCGACCACGTCCGCCAGCGTGAAGGGAATCCCCGCCTCGTTCGCGATCGCCGGCAAATGCAGGCCCGCGTTCGTCGAGCCGCCCGAGGCCGCGACCACGCTCGCCGCGTTCTCGAGCGCCTTCAAGGTCACGATGTCGCGCGGCCGCAGCTGCCGCTTGATGAGCTCCATCACCGCGAGCCCTGCCGCCTCGGCGAAGGCATCGCGGCTCTCGTAGGCGGCCGGCGGCATGGCCGAGCCCGGCAGCGCCAAGCCGAGCGCCTCGGAGACACAGGCCATGGTGTTCGCGGTGAACTGGCCGCCGCAGGAGCCGGCCGAGGGACAGGCGGCGCACTCGAGCTCGTGGAGCTCTTCGGCCGTCATGCGTCCCGCCGCGCGCGCGCCCACGCCTTCGAAGACATCGACGATGGTGACGTCGCGGCCCTGGAATCTGCCCGGAAGGATCGAGCCGCCGTAGAGAAAGACCGCGGGCACGTTGAGCCGCAGCATCGCCATCATGATGCCGGGCAGCGACTTGTCGCAGCCGGCGATGCCGACGAGGCCGTCGTAGCAATGGCCGCGCACGGTGAGCTCGACCGAGTCCGCGATCACCTCGCGGCTCACGAGCGAGGCCTTCATCCCGGCATGGCCCATGGCGATGCCGTCGGTCACCGTGATGGTGGTGAACTCGCGCGGACTGCCCCCACCTGCCTTGACGCCCAGCTTCGCCACTTGGGCCTGGCGCGAGAGCGAGATGTTGCAGGGTGCGGCCTCGTTCCACGTCGTCACCACGCCCACGAGGGGGCGCGCGATGTCCGCCTCGCTCATGCCCATCGCGTAATAGAAGGCGCGATGGGGAGCGCTGGTGTCGCCGACCGAAACATGACGGCTCGGCAGCCTGGACTTGTCGAAACCCCCGTTCCTCGACGTCTTGCGGAGAGCCATGGGCATTCCCTCGTGCTAGGTCATGTCACTTGCGGCAGAGCATAGGGGTGCTACCCCGCCTCAACCAGCGCCAAATAGGCACCCCGGCGATGCGTATACCGCGGGTGCTCGCTATTCCTTGGCGTCGTCCTCGGCGCCGGATTTGACGGCACTCTCGATCAACCGTGCCAGGCGATAGGCGATGCAGCCGTGCACCAAATCGTCGTTTTTCGTCTGGTCGGCCTTGGACGGGCTGGAGAAGTCGATGACCCCCTCCTCGACCCAATACTTCATCATGGTATAGCGGTGGAAGAGGATGGCCGAGCGGCTCTGGACCGCCCAGCGCATATAATCCCGGTACGGCTCGGTATCGAGTGCTGTCAAGGTATGCGGGCTGTACTGGCTGTTCATGAGAATGACGTCCGCATCGAGCGCGCGCAGCTTGTCGATGCCCGTCTCGAGCACTTCCCCGAAGCTCCCCAGATCGACGCCCTTGACCGCGTCGGCGGTGCCGGTTTGCCAGATCACGAGTGCCGGGTGCGCGGCTGCGACCTCAGTGGCAAAGCGCGCCTCCATCTCGCTCGCGAGCTGGCCACGCTTCGAGAGATTGATCAACTCGAACTTGCCGTCGGGGAAGAGTTTCACGAGCTCGCGCGTGAGCCGCGCAGGATAGGCCTCCGCGAGCGAGGAGGCGCCCAAGCCGGATGACGAGCCCGAGCCGATCACGACGATGTGCACCGCTTCCCGCGCCTTCAGCTTTGCCGCCACGTGCGGCAAAGGCAGCTCCGTGCCGGCGACCTCCTCCGGCACCGCGCAAGTCGTCTCGGGGTCGAACCCCTCCGCCGCCGCGCCGCCAAGCACCAAGAAGAGCGCCGCGGCTAGACCCAGCCCATAGCCTGGTCGCATTCGCCGATTTCTCGTCATTATGGTTTCCCCCCGCTTTTCATATTGGTTTTCTCCGTCACGCGCGCGGCAGCGGCCGCGCGCTTCCCTTGTGCTCGACGCCTTCCGCTCTCTCGGCCCGGCGATACCAGCCGAGCAGATAGGCGAGTGCGACCATCAGCGCGATGCCGGCAACCGAGACCGCGAGCTGTGCTGCGAAGCTGTCATCCACCTCGATGAGGAAGAAATGCCCCGAGAAGGACAGCAAGATGCTGGCGCAGAATACATAGAGCGACTGCTGGCCGCACCTGACGAGCGGTCGCGAGACGCGCCATTTGAGGAACGGCGCATGCGCGGCGACGAGCCACATGGTCACGTAGCCGAGCGAGAGGAAATCGATGAGGCGCAGCGGATCGAGATCGGTCTTGCTGATCGGATATATCAGGTTTCCGAGCCACGGCGGCACGATCGGCGCGAGCTCGGGGATGTGCCAGCTCATCGCCACGAGAAAGGCGAAGAGGAGATAGGCGAGTGCTGTGCCGAGGAGCGCGCGATTGCGCGGCAACGCCGGTTGCGCGCTGCCGTGCACGCGGCCGAGCAACGCCCCGATGACGAACAGGAGTTGCCAGGCGAAGGGATTGAAGAACCAGCCCTCGCCCGGCGGATAGCCGGGCAAGTTCACGCGGGTGGCAAGGACGACGCCGTAGAGGAAGGCGGAGGCCGCGAGCACCCACGCCGGCCGGCGCTCGAGCGCCCAGAGCACGAGCGGAAAGACGAGCAACAGCACGATATAGAGCGGCAGGATGTCGAGGTTAGCCGGGCGGAACTTCAACAGCAACGCCTGCACGAGGGTCGCCGACGGATCGTTGAAGAAATCGACGATCTGCATCTCCTCGGAGAACATCGGATTGTTGAAGCGTGACGCGACGTAGGCGATTTGCGCGGTGAAGATCACGAAGAGGAAGATGTGGGCGACGTAGAGCTGCCAGCAGCGCCGCAGGATGCGCGCCGTCGCCAGCCAGAAGCCGCGGCGCCGCATGGTCCCGCCGTAGGCGATCGAGGCCGAATAGCCCGAAATGAAGATGAATATCTCGGTCGCATCGCTGAAGCCGTAATTGCGCACGGTGATCCAGTTCACCAGGTTCGAAGGGATGTGATCGAGGAAGATGAACCAGAGCGCCAGGCCGCGGAAGAAATCGAGCCGCAGGTCGCGCTGCCCCGACGGCACCAGCTCGGCCGGATCGACCGAGAACAGCCTCTTGAGGAAGCGGGCCGCGCGCCTCACCATGGCACACCCCGGGCGAGCGAATTCACCTTCTCCGCGAGGGACGATGCGGCGGGCTCAACCGCCGCCAAGCCGCTCGAGCGCCGTCGAGCGCTGGGCGTGCTGGAGATGCAGCCCCATCTGGCGCTCGCGTTGCTCCTCCACCACCTCTTCGGGCGCCTTGGCGACGAAGTCGGGATTTGAGAGCTTGCTCTCGAGCTTCTTGATCTCGCTCTCGAGCTTTTGCAGCTCTCGCTCGAGCCGCAAGCGCTCCTTCTCGACGTCGATCGCCCCGCCGAGTTGAAGCAGAAACGTCGCCTCGTCGATCAGAACCTGCACGCTGCCTTTGGCCGGTGCCGCATGGCCTCGCTGCTTGAAGGAAACCTGGGCAAGTCGCTCGATCAGGCCGTGGTTGCGCTCCAGGCGCTTCAGAGTCTCGTCAACGGCTCCGCGCATCTCGACCGGAATCTCCGCCTTGGGCGGCACGTTCATCTCCGCGCGCACGGAGCGGATCTCGGAAATCACGCGCACCACCCAATTGATCTCGTCCCGCGCCTCGGGGTTGACGAGCTCGTCGCCGGGCGCGGGCCAGGGCTGAGTGATGAGCCGCGCGCCGGGCCGGCTCCCGAGCTGCTCATGGAGCTCCTCGGTGATGAAAGGCATGAGCGGGTGGAGATAGTGGAGAAGCTGGTCAAGCACCCACGCGGCCGTGGCCTGGGTCTCGCGCCTGGCTCCCTCGTCCGCACCCGTCAGGATGGGCTTGGCGAACTCGATGTACCAGTCGCAGAAGAGATTCCAGGTGAAGCGGTAAAGCGCCTGTGCGGCTTCATTGTATTTGTACTCCTCGAGTGCTAGCGCCACCTTGCGCCCCGCGTCGGCGAGCTCGCTCACGATCCAGAGGTTGATCGTCTCCTTCGCCGCGGCCGGTGTGAAGCCGGGCGCGGGCCGGCAGCCGTTCATCTCGCAAAAGCGCGCAGCGTTCCAAAGCTTGGTGCAGAAATTGCGGTAACCCTCGACGCGGCTCTCCGAGAGCTTGAGATCGCGGCCTTCGGCGACGGTGGCGGCGAGCGTGAAGCGCAGCGCGTCGCAGCCGTAGGATTCGATGAGGTCGACGGGGTCCAGGATGTTGCCCTTCGACTTCGACATCTTCAGCCCGCGCTCGTCGCGCACGAGGCCGTGGATATAGACGTCGCGGAACGGCACATCGTCCATGAAGTGGATGCCCATCATCATCATGCGCGCGACCCAGAAGAAGAGGATGTCGAATCCCGTGACCAGCACGTCACCCGGATAGTAGCGCGCGAGCTCCGCCGTCTTCTCCGGCCAGCCGAGGGTCGAGAACGGCCACAGCGCCGAGGAGAACCAGGTGTCGAGCACGTCCTCGTCGCGCTTGAGCTCGACCTCGTGCCCGTAATGGAGCGCTGCCGCCCGCTTGGCCGCGTCCTCGGTCATCTCGACGAAGGTCTTCCCGTCGGGCCCGTACCACGCCGGCACCTGATGTCCCCACCAGATCTGGCGCGAGACGCACCACGGCTGGATGTTGTTCATCCATTCGAAATAAACCGCCTCCCACTGGCGCGGCACGATGCGGGTGCGGCCGCTCCTGACCGCCTCGATCGCCGGCGCGGCGAGCGTCTTGGCATCCACGTACCATTGGTCGGTGAGCCACGGCTCGATGACCACGCCGGAGCGGTCGCCGTAAGGCAGCGTCAAAAGGTGATCCTCGACCCGGTCGACGAGGCCGAGGGCCTTGAGGTCGGCGACGACCTTGGCGCGGCCCGCTTCGCGCGAAAGGCCGCGATAGGCGGGGGGCACGTTGTCGTTGAGCCGGGCGTCGCGGTCGAAGATGTTGATGAGCTCGAGCCCGTGGCGCCGGCCGACCTCGAAATCGTTGATGTCGTGCGCCGGCGTGATCTTGACGGCACCGCTCCCCTGCTCCGGATCGGCGTGGAGGTCGGCCACGATCTTGAGCCGCCGCCCGACGAGCGGCAGGACGGCATGGCGGCCGACGAGCTCCTTGTAGCGCGCATCGTCGGGATGCACCGCCACGCCGCTGTCGCCGAGCATGGTCTCCGGCCGCGTGGTCGCGACCGTGATCGTGCGGCCGCTGTCGCCCTCGATCGGATATTTGAGATACCAAATCTTGCCCTTGACCTCGCGCGACTGCACCTCGAGGTCGGAGATGGCCGTATGCAGCTTGGGATCCCAGTTGACGAGGCGCTTGTCGCGGTAGATGAGGCCCTCCTTGTAAAGCTCCACGAAGACCTTGCGCACGGCAAGCGAGAGACCCTCGTCCATGGTGAAGCGCTCGCGCGACCAATCGGCGGAGGCACCCAAGCGCCGCAGCTGGCGCAGAATGGTGCCGCCCGACTGCCCCTTCCATTCCCACACGCGCTTCAAGAAGGCCTCGCGGCCGAGCCTGTCGCGCGTGAGGCCCTCGGCTTCGAGCTGGCGCTCGACCACCATCTGGGTAGCGATCCCGGCATGGTCCGTGCCCGGCTGCCACAAGGCGTCGCGGCCGCGCATGCGATGGAAGCGGATGAGGATGTCCTGGAGCGTGAAAGTGAAGGCGTGGCCCACGTGCAGGCTGCCCGTCACGTTGGCCGGCGGCATCATGATCACGTAGGGCCGCTTGTTCGACGCCACCTCGGCGCGGAAGGCGTGCGATGCCTCCCACGCAAGATAATGCTTCTTCTCGACTTCACTCGGCCGATAGGTCTTGTCCAGCATGGCTTCTGCTGCATCGTCGCAAAGAGAGGATCACGGATGAATGCCGAGGATGGAACGCGACAGCCCCGAGTGCCATGGGATTTCGCGAAGCGAGCTCCGACGGCGCGCAACCAGGCCGGACTTTAGCGGTCCTGGGCGCGGCGTACCAGCTTCTCGATTTCCTTGCGGACGAGGCGCTCGATGAGGCCGGGCAGGTTCTGATCGAGCCATTCGCGCAGCATCGGACGCAAGAGCTCGGTGACGATCTCCGCAAGCGTGTGCGAGGAGGTGCCGAGCGGCACATCGACCCCCTTGCCTACCTCCTCCCGCGCCACCGCCGAGGCGAGCTCGGAGAGCGTGCGCGTCGACGACGCCGTCGCTGCCGCGGAGATGAGCCCGCCCTCGTCCGGGGCGGCACTCGCCGCAGGCGCCGGAGCGGCATCCGGCGCCACATCGCCTGCCGCCGCCGGCGGCTCGTTCTCCAGCCGTTTCACCGATCCATCTTCCTGCAACACGTCCGTGAGCTCGAGAACCTCGTCCTTGCGCTCCTCGGCGGACGACCCCCCGTAAGCACCCGGCGCGCCGGCGTCCTCGGAGATGATCCGGCGGATCGAGGCCAGGATCTCCTCCATCGAGGGCTCTTCGCTCCTCCGCTCGCTCATCGCGAGGCCTTATCCGCCAGCATCATCCGCCGCTCCCCCGCAATCGCAGCCGTAAGGCACAGCAAGATAACAAGAATTCGCGGGCGGGGCGAGACGTTATTCGACCGGATCGCCGATGCCGTGCCACTTGTCGCGGGTGTCCTCGTAATGAACGGTCGGGTCGTAGTACTCGACCGGGAGCTGACGCGCGCGCGCGGTGAGCCGGCCGGTCGCGTTCAAGAGGTTGAAGGCCGCCTGGATCGCGTCGTGGCGCGACTGCACGAGGCTCACCTGCGAGGTCAGGAGCGCCTGCTGCGCATTGAGGATGTCGAGCACCGTGCGCAGACCCGCGAGCGCTTCCTGCTGCACGCCCTCGAGCGCCACCTGGTTGGCCCTGATCTGGTCCTGGAACGAGACCGCCTGCGCCCGCGCGCTCAAGAGCGTGTCCCACGCGTTCGCCGCGTCTTGGATGGCCTGGCGTTGCGCCACCTCGACCTGCAGCCGGCTCGCGCCCACCTGCTCCTTGGCCTGGCGCGCCTGCGACTCAACCAGCCCGCCCGTGTAGATCGGCAGCGACAGCACGGCGAGGATCTGCGCCACCGAGGTATCGTCGATCCGGCTCTCCTGCTGCTCGCTCTTCTCCAGGATCGCCTGCAGCGAGAGGCTCGGCAACAGCCCGCTCAGCTGGACATCCACGTTCGCCACGGCCGAGCGCTCCGTATAGACGGCCGCCGTCACGTTCGGGTTTTCCCGCTGGGCCAGCGCCAAGGCCTCGTCCCGCGTCGCCGGCAGCCCTTGCGGCTCGCCCGGATCGATAAGCTGCCCCGGCTGGGCCCCCACCACGTTGCGGTAGTTCGCCTGAACGATCTCCAGCTGGCTCCTCGCCGCCTCAACCCCCGCATGCGCCGCCGAGAGCTGCGCCTCCGCCTGCGACACGTCCGTCCGCGTCACCTCTCCCACCGAGAAGCGGTCCCGCGTCGCCTCGAGCTGCGTCGTCAGCACCTGCTCGTTCGAGATGTTGAGCTCCAGCAGCGCCTGCGCCTCGACCACGTTGATGTAGGCCAGCGCCGCGTTCAACAGCGTCGTCTGCTCCACCAGCTGCAGCCGAGCCCGCTCCGCCAGCACGTTGTAGTCCGCCACCCGGGTCTGCGCCTCGATCTTGCCGCCCTTGTAAAGGTTCTGCGTCACCACGATGCCGCCCGAGCGTGGATATTCCGTGCTAAACGGCGTGCTCCCACCCTTGGCAACCGGGATCGAGTAGTACCACTGCCGCCCGCCGTTGATGTTCAGCGTCACCGTCGGCTTCCACCCGGAGAGCGCCTGCGCCACCCCCTCGTCCTGCGCCCGCAGCGTCGCCCGCTCCGCCAACAGCGCCGGATTGCTCCGGTACGCCAAGACCAGCGCGTCCGTCAGGGTCTGCGCCTCCGACCGCGCCCCGGCGAGAAGCAGCGCCATTCCCGTCGCCACCCCGCCGGCGTACCGCCACATCGCGCGCCGCGGATCGGGTGCCAGCATCAGTATCGCCTCATGGTCGGCTCGACCTCGCTCGCCCAGGCATCGATCCCGCCGCTCAAGCTCACCGCATTGTCGAGGCCCTGGCGGCGCAGCCAGATCGCGGCCTGGAGGCTGCGCACGCCATGATGGCAGATGACGACCAGCGTGCCCGCATCCTCGAGCTCGCCCGCCCGCGCGGGCAGTTCATCGAGCGGGATGGCCACGCTGTCGGCGACCGCGCAAATTTCGCGCTCCCAGGCCTCGCGCACGTCGATGATGGTCACATGCTCGCCATTGGCGCGCAGCCGCTCTAGCGCCGGGATGTCGATCTCGCAATTGAGCTCGCCGAACAAGCCGTTCTCCTAGAACACGAACTGCTTGGGCCTCGCGAAGCCCGCGAGGGGCAGCGTCGCCGCTTCGTGGCCGTGGCGGCTAACGAGGGCGCCGGCGCGCTTCGTGACGAGCGTCACGTGGCCCACATCGCCCTCGCGCCGCATCACCGTGACGAGCCGGCCATTCTCGGCGAGCTGATCCGTGATGCTGCTCGGGACTTCCTCGACGGCACCTTCCAAAAGGATGACGTCGTAGGGCGCGCGCACCACGTGGCCCGCGGCGAGCGGCCCCTCCACGACCGAGGCGTTGCGGATGCCGAGATCGCGCAAGCGGCTGGCCGCCTCGAGGGCGAGCTCGTGGCCGCTCTCGAGCCCGATCACGTGATGGCAAAGCCGCGCGAGCACCGCCGTCGAATAGCCCGGGCCGCAGGCGATATCGAGCGCGCTTTCGGTCTTGCTGACCCCGGCCAGCTGGATGAGGCGGGCGAGGACCAGCGGCTCCATCAGGACGCGGCCGCCGCCGAGGGGGATGTCCTCGTCGACGTAGGCGACGCCGCGCAGGCGCTTGGGCAGGAAGAGCTCGCGCGGGAGCTCGCCCATTGCCGCGAGCAGATCCGGATCGGTGATCAGGTTCGGCCGCAGCTGGCTTTCCAGCATGTTGAGGCGTTGAGCGGCGAAGTCGGACATGGGCATGGGCAATCGGACGCGAGGGCGGCACCGGTCCCCTACCGGCGCCCGCTGCACAACGATATACGCGGCATGCGCCGGAAACACAATGTTCACCAGCGCCAAGACTCGGCTTGACCAGGGGGGGCCGCGACGCAAATATGAGCGCCCCGCGGGCGGAGAGCCGCCGCCCGGGGCTTCCGGCCGGGTGGCAGAGTGGCCATGCAGGGGACTGCAAATCCCCGTACGTCGGTTCGATTCCGGCCCCGGCCTCCAATAAATCAAGAAGATGGGGTGGGTCGCCGTGCCGCGGCTTCACGCGACGCCGTCTGCGGCGGGCGTATCCCGACCGGGCTCCCGGCGCGCGCCGCGGCCCTTCTGGAAGAGCCCGCGCACGACGACATAGAAGACCGGCGTGAAGATGAGGCCGAAGGCGGTGACGCCGAGCATGCCGAAAAACACCGCCGTGCCGAGCGACTGCCGCATCTCGGCTCCCGCACCCGTGGCGATCGCGAGCGGCAGCACGCCGAAGATGAAGGCAAACGAGGTCATGAGAATCGGCCGCAAGCGGGTGCGCGCCGCCATGACCGCGGCCTCGAAACGGTCCTTCCCCTCGGCCTCACCCTGGCGGGCGAACTCCACGATCAGGATGGCGTTCTTGGCCGCGAGGCCCACCAGCACCACGAAGCCGACCTGTGCGAGGATGTTCACGTCCATGCCGCGAGCGAGGAGCCCGCTCACGGCGGCGAGCAGGCACATCGGCACGATGAGTATGACGGAGAGCGGCAGCGCCCAGCTCTCGTACTGTGCGGCGAGCACCAGGAAGACGAAGACGACGGAGGCGGCGAACACCGAGAGCCCCGAGTTGCCGGCCAGCTTCTCCTGATAGGCGAGGTCCGTCCACTCATAGCCGAAGCCGTCGGGCAGGCGCTCGGTGGCGAGCTTCTCCATCGCGGCGATGGCATAGCCGGTCGAATAGCCGGGTGCGACGTTCCCCTGCACCTCCGCGGCAGGGTACAGGTTATAGCGCGGCTGGCGGTAGGCCACGGTTATGTCGCGGAAGGTCGTGACCGAGCCGATCGGCACCATCCTACCCGAGCCGTTCCGCGTCCTAAGGTTGGCGATATCGCGGATGTCGCGCCGGAACGGCGCGTCGGCCTGGGCGAGGACCTCGTAGGTCCGCCCGAGATAATTGAAATCGTTCACAAATACGGAACCGAGATAGACCTCGAGCGTCTCAAACACCTTGTCGGCTGGAACGTCGAGCATCTCGGCCTTGACCCGGTCGACGTCGGCGTAAACCGTCGGCGTACGCGTGTTGTAGAGCGAGAAGACCCCCGCGAGCCCGGGCGTGCGGTTGGCCGCGGCCACCATGTCCTGCGTCGCGGCCTCGAGGGCGGCTATGCCGCGGCCGCGCTTGTCCTGCACCATCATCTTGAAGCCGCCGGCCGTGCCGATGCCGCGCACCGGAGGGGGCGGAATGACGATGATGAATGCGTCTTGTATTGCGGCGAGCCGGGTCCTGAGATCGGCGGTGATGCGGGCGGCGCTCAATCCCTTGGCGACCCGCTCGGGGAACGGCGCCAGGTCGGTGAAGATGGCGCCCACGTTCGACGCGTTGGTGAAGGTGGCGCCATCAAAGCCAGCGAACTCGATGGCGTGCGTGACGCCGGGTGTCTCAAGCAGAATCTTAGCCGCGCGCCGCACCACGGCATCGGTGCGGGCGAGCGAGGCACCGGGCGGCAGCTGGATCACGGTGATGACATAGCCCTGGTCCAGCAGGGGAATGAAGCCGGTCGGCGCGCGCGCGAACTGCCACGTGGTGAGCGCCAACAGGCCCGCGTAGACGGCGAGGGTGACGAGCGCCAGACGGACAAGCCGCCGGGTCAAGCCGCCGTAGCCGCGTGCCAACCGGTCGAAGACGAAGTTGAAGCCCTTGAAGAGGAGGACGAGCGGCCGGGCGAGCGGGGTGGGCGCCTTCGCCGCGGCCGCGTGCGGCTTGAAGAGGAGCGCGCAGAGAGCCGGGCTGAGCGTCAAGGACACGAAGCAGGAGATCACCGTCGCGGACGCGATGGTGACCGCGAACTGGCGGAAGAACTGACCGGAAATGCCCGGAATGAACGCCGCCGGGACGAACACCGCCGAGAGCACGAGGGCGATCGCGACGAGCGCACCCCCCACCTCGTCCATGGTCTCGTGCGCCGCATCGCGCGGCGCCATGTCATCGCGGATGTTTCGCTCGACGTTTTCCACCACGACGATGGCGTCGTCGACCACGATGCCGATGGCGAGCACCAGCCCGAAGAGCGAGAGGTTGTTGAGCGAATAGCCGAAGGCGGCGAGTACGGCGAAGGTACCGATGAGCGAGACCGGGATGGCGACGATGGGGACGATCGAGGCGCGCCAGGTCTGCAGGAAGAGGATCACCACGACGGTCACGAGCGCCACGGCGATGTAGATCGTCTTGATCACCTCGTCGACCGACTGGGCGATGAACTGCGTCGGGTCGTAGACGATGTCGTAGCGCATGCCCGCGGGAAAGGACTTGGCGAGCTCCGCCATGGTGGCTCGGATGCGGGCCGAGGTGGCGAGCGCGTTGGTGCCGGGGAGCTGGTAGGCGATGATCGGCAAGGCCACGCGACCGTCGAGGTAGCCGTTGGCGCTGTAGTCCTGCGCGCCGAGCTCGACGCGGCCGATGTCGCGCACGCGGGTGACCCGGCCGCTCGGGTCGGTCTTGACCAGGATATTCTCGAACTGCCGCGGGTCCGTGAGGCGGCCGAGGGTCTGCACATTGGGCTGGAAGGCACCCTGCTTGGGCACCGGCGGCTGGTCGAGCACGCCCGAGGCGACCTGCACGTTCTGCGCCTGAAGGGCGGCGACCACGTCGCCCGCCGTGAGCCCGCGCGCCTGGACCTTGTCCGGATCGAGCCAGATGCGCATCGAGTAGTCGCGCGCGCCGAATATCTTGATGTCACCGACCCCGGTGAGGCGCGCCAGCACATCCTTGATCTGCAGGGTCGCATAGTTCGACAGGTAGAGCTGGTCGCGCGAGCCGTCGGGCGAGCTCAAGTGGATGACCATCAGGAGGTCGGGGGAGTTCTTCTTGACCGTGACGCCGATGCTCTGGACCTCTGCCGGCAGGAGCGGAGTGGCAATGGCGACGCGGTTCTGCACCAGCACCTGGTCGATGTCGAGATTGGTGCCGAGTGCAAAGGTCACGGTCAGCTGCAGATTGCCGTCGCCGGTCGCCTGCGAGACCATGTACAGCATGTTCTCGACGCCGTTGATCTGCTGCTCGAGCGGGGTGGCGACCGTCTCGCTTACGACTTGCGCGGAAGCGCCGGGGTAGGAGGCAGTCACCACGATCGTCGGCGGAGCGATCTCGGGATACTGTGCCACGGGCAAGGTGAAATAGGCGAAGCCGCCGATCAGCGTGATGAAGATCGACAGCACGGCCGCGAAGATCGGCCGGTCGATGAAGAAGTGGGAGAGCTTCATGTCGCGGCGGGCCTTGCGCTCACGGCTCGGGCTCGACTTCGATCTTGCCCGGCTGCGGCGTCACCTTGGCGCCGGGCCGGGCGCGCACCAGCCCGTTGATGATGATGGTGTCGTTGGCCGCAAGCCCGTCGCGCACAATGCGCAGGCCCTCATAGGTAGGCCCGGGCCGGATCACCCGCGGGGCGACCGTGCCGTCCGCGCTCACGGTCATCACGATTTTGCGCGACTGGTCGGACACGATCGCCGCGTCGGGAATGAGGATCGCCTGGTGCGGCTCGGAGCCCGGCACCCGGATGCGGCCGAACTCGCCCGGCGTCAACAAATGCGACGCGTTGGGAAAGATCGCCCGTGCCCGGATGGTGCCCGCGCCTCGGTTGATCTGGTTGTCGATGAAGTCCATGTGGCCCTCGTGCGGCCAGCCCTTCTCGTCGACCAGCCTCACGTACGCGGGCACCGCATGATCGCGCTCCGCCGTCATCAGGCCGGTCTGGACCGCGCGCTGGTAGCCGAGGTAGTCGCTCTCGCTCATGTCGAAATTGAAATAGATCGGATCGAGCGAGACGATGGTGGTCAAGAGCGTCAAGGCCCCCGTCGAGCCACCGACGATGAGATTACCGAGGCTCACCTGGTGGCTGCCGATGCGGCCGTCCACGGCGGCGGTCACGTGCGTGAACTCGAGATTGAGCTTGGCCTGCTCGACCGCCGCCTCGTCGGCCTTGACGGTCGCAATGGCACCCTCGGCCGTCGCGCGCGCGTGCTCCAATTGCTGTTCCGGGGCGAACTCCTTCTTGGCCAGCACGCTGTAGCGCGTGAGGTCGAGATTGGCGCGCACGACCTGCGCCTTGTCGCGCTCGAGATTGGCCTCGGCCTGCTGCAGATCGGCCTCGAAGGGCCGCGGATCGATCACGAAGAGGAGATCGCCCTTCTTGACGAACTGGCCGTCCTCGAAGTGGATCTCGGTCAGGTAGCCGCTGACCCGGGCGCGCACCTCGACGTATTCGACGGCGGCGAATTGGCCGGTGTATTCGTCCCACTCGACGATCTCGCGCTCAAGCGGGTGGCTCACCGTTACCGCGGGCGGTGCCGCCGGCGGAGACTGGGCCATGGCAGGCCTGCCGATGCCTCCCCCCTCGGCCAGAGAGAGGCCGGCGACGATACCGGCCAGCAGCAGTAGTGACCAACGGTATCCCTGCCGCGGCCTCGAGCGCTGGCGCACTCCCGCGGGGCGAGCGGATAGGCCGCCGTCAGGGCCGCAAGGCGGCAACGGCGCGCCAATCGCGCCAGGGCCCTCGCTCCCGCTCATCGCGATGTCCCCCTCCGGTTTGCGGCATTCCCGGGCTCAGCGTGGCTCAGGCCACGACCTCGGCGCGATCCCGGTCGTGCGCCGTCGGCGACGGCCGGCACGTCCCGTTAATATAATGCGCAGCGCGGTCTTGTCATTCGGGCCCGAGGTGCGGTAACGGGTCAGTTTCACCCCATCCTTCGAGACGGGCCTTCGGCCCTCCTCAGGATGGCGATTATCCCTCTCTTGACAGCGTGGCTAGCCCATGCGCTAAGCTCGCTCGGACAGGCCGGCGGAATTCCTATAATGCCCTTCTTGGGGAGGGTCCACTAGTGAGTAAGGAGGGTGCCGGGTAGGAGCGCGCGCTATGCGCGCGCCTGTGGCGTTGACGCTATGTGCGGTAGTTGGCATTTGGGTGACCGTCCGGGATCAGGATGTCCAAATGGTAATGGTACCTCAAGCAAACGCGCGTGAAGTGGCTTTTCTCAAAGATGTCCAGATAGGTCACGACCGCCCAGAACCAAAAGTAAGTCTCGTTTTTGTCCAATTGCCCTTCCAGGTCCCATTCGATTTTAGTTTCGAAAGGACATTCATAAACCTCCGATTTACCATGTTGCCCAAGGACGAGTTCCCGGGGAAGCGGGAACTTTCGAATGATCTGCGGTATCTCCGGTTTATGCAGACTCAAGCGCATTTCGGCCTGGGCAATCGGGTTTATGATGGCCGGTGTTCGACCGTGATTGATGAATTGGTATTTAACTACAAGTGTCGGGGGCAACTGAACGGCACGCCCACCAATATTACCGAGAGGTCCCCCGAAATGTCCTTTAATATGGGGAGTACACTCAATGAAAACGTATGGCCGCTCAAGGTCTCTCAGCGAGGATTCGGCAACAGCGGCGGATATTTTGGCAGCGTTGGCGACTCTGCGCGCTGTCTTATCCGCGCGAGTCAAAAAACGAATTTGAATGATAGATACAGTGGCCAGTACCAAGCTGAAAACCGCGAGAGCCAAAGTGTAGAACGCTATGGGTTCGCTTACCGTCCTCTGCCAAAAGGATATTTCTGGAAGTTTTGGGGCTGGGCCGCCCTCTTCGGGATTGGTGGGGGTATACTGATATGTTGGCTGCTCGGGGCCTTCCGATGACCACTTTATTGCGGGCACAACGACCAGCATGCAAAATGCGAGAAATAGTGCGCTCCCAACGATCGAGGCCCAATCAATGCTGCGGAACCACTTTAACATCCCTTAATTGCTTCTCCAAAAATGTCCGAACGCTTGGGCTAATTGCGAGCCTGCGAACTCTTCAATCGTGGATTTGGCATTCCAGCTTCGTCACGTCGACCCCGTCGCCATCTTCGAGAATGGGATGCACCTTCCAGCCCACGAGATGGTCCGCTTTTGCCATATGGCAGATGATTTGCATTATGGGGGCGATCCGATCTTTTGCCGCCTCGCTAAACCAGAGAACAATCTCCCGGTCTTCGCGATCTACATCAAATTGGAACGCTCCCAGCATAAACGCCGGTTGGCTCACCATCCGAGCCAGGAGCTCAGCGGTTGCCGCGTGCTGTTGCTCTAAATTCTCGGCTGGCTCTGCGGTGCCCGCAATGACTATCACGCTACCGACCGCACACAATGACAGCGCGGCTCGCAAAAAACTACGTGCCGAGGATTTTCTCATTTGCATCGGCTCGAAAATGTCAACATCCCTTGATCGCTTCGCCGAAGATGTCCGGGTTTCCACGGTTGTTATACCGGAACTGGAATTCAGCGACGTAGAGCGGGAGATATTTCTTGCTGACCTTATGGAAGCTCCCGACGATGCCACGCTTGAAGATCGACCAGAAGCCTTCGATTGTGTTGGTGTGGATGTTGCCGTGAACGTACTCACCCGCCGTGTGCCTGATTACCCCATGCGGATATTCGGCCTTGAGCTTCCGATAGCCGGTCCATTCGTCGGTGCAAAGCAAGCTCACCCGATGCGACACGGCCTCGCGGACGAAGGTCGTAAGCACGTCGGCGCTTACCGTCGAGATCACGCGGGCAACGACATTTCCCTTACGTTGTACAGCGCCGACAACGGGCGTCTTACCGGAGCCGAGCCCGCCACGGCCGCCGCTGCCTCGCCCGCCGTGCTTATTGTATGCCTTCCCGCCGATGAATGTCTCGTCAACCTCGACGATGCCCATGAGCTTGCGGAAATCTTCGTCGGCCAAGCCGGCGCGGACACGATGGCACATGTACCAAGCCGTCTTGTAGGAGCCAAAACCCATGTAGCGCATGATTTGAAGAGCGCTGATCCCCTTCTTGCTAGTGAGCATGAGGTGAATGACGCGGAACCATTCGCGAAGGGGCTTGTTGGTGTTCTCGAAGATCGTCCCTGCGATATGGGAGAAGCGGTAGCCATCAGCGGTGCATTGCTCGCATTGCCAGTGCCAAGGGCGCGAGGGAAGCTCATAGGGGTTCTCGGCGCCACAGCGGGGGCAGCGCACGCCCAGCGGCCATCTATGCCCCACCAGATAGGCACAGCAAGCGTCTTCGTTCGGGAAAGCCCGCTCGAAATCGGCGACCGTCATTTGGTGGATACGGGGCCTTTTGGACTTCCTGGACCTGGACATTTGGCCTTCTCCCTCGATTATGTGGTGAGAATAGCACGGAAAAATCAGTCTGTCAAGTGGGGGATAATCGCCCTCAGGATGAGGTGAAACCCTAACCAAGGTGTCCTCATCCTGAGAGCTTGTGAACCTTTGCGGTTTTGCATGCGTGGTGGAGTAGGGCGGATTAGCGGAAGATCAGGCACTACTGGGGCCAAGGGCGGCAGGAGTGA
>JBKQRV010000131.1:0-12947 GCA_052143835.1 Alphaproteobacteria bacterium | reverse complement strand
CCTTCACGACCATGGTCACCTTGGCACCCCGGTCGGCGGCCTTGAGCACGGCATTCGATCCGGCGGCACCGCCGCCGATCACCAGGACATCCGTCTCCAGCACGTCAACCATGCCAGCTCTCCCGCGCGCACCGGCCGCTCTCCCCCCACGCGTGTGGCGAGGGCCCGGCGGCCGGCCTCGACCGGGTCCGTTCGCTTGCGGAACTCGGCGCCACGCCTTCCCTCAGTATATCTAATCTACTCGGTCATCTTCGGCACCCGGCAAGCGAGCGTGATCCAAGCAGACATTCCAGTTTGCGGAAAATTATATCAAATTCCGGAAGTACCCTGCCATAGTTGCGGAGCCACGTCAACGGCGCTCCTAAGCCCTGCCCCTGGCCCCGGTTCCCCGCCTTAGGCCGGATCGCCAGGCGATCTCACTCTAGGCCCGGCAAAAGGCTTGCTCGGGCGCGGTTGGCTCCCTAATTTACCTTAAAGCAAAAATATTTTTCGAAAGGCGGGAGAATCGGTGTCACAAGCCAGACCCCCAGCCAAGCCCAATGAGCCCCGCGGCGTGATGGCACGCTATGCGCTGATCCTCGAGACCGTGGCGGCCAGCAGCCTTGGCCTCTCCTTGACCGAGATCATGCGCGGCACCGGCCTCTCGAGCGGCACCACGCACCGGCTGCTCAACGCCCTCCTCGAGGTCGGCTACCTCACCGACCAAGGCGGGCGGAAAATCTACCGCATCGGGCCTCGGCTGATCCGCCTCTTCCACTTGGCGCACTCGCCGACCACCGTGTCGCTTCTGGTCCAGCCCGTCCTGCAAGGACTGGTCGCCCGTTTCGGCGAGACCGCGTTCGTCGCCAAGCTGAGCGGCGTGCAGGTCGAGTCGGTGGCTTCCGCCGCGCCCGAGAACTACAGCCAGTCCCACGTCCAGCCGGGCCGCATCATGCCGATCAACGCCGCGGCATCCGCAAAGGCCATCTTCGCCTTCCAGCCCGAGCCGGTGATTGCCAAGGCGCTTGCGGCACCGCTCGTGAAATATACAGAGCGCACCGTGGTCGACCCGGCCAAGCTGCGCCATCATCTCGAGGAGGTCCGCGCGCAGGGTTACGCCGTGTGCGCGGACGAGCTGGATCCCGGCGTGCTGAGTTATGCCTGCCCGATCCATCTTGCCGGCGCCGGCGTGCTCTACAGCATCGGCATCGTGGCCCTGTCCCGCCGGCTCATGGCATTCGAGGAGGCCGAGGTGATCGCGGCCCTCAGCAATGCCGCCCGGCTCACCTCGACCCGCCTGCGCGGCGAGCTCAAGTTCTCCGACGTAGCCGAGCCGGCAAGCTGACGCGCGCCGCGGCGTCGGCAGCGCGAAACTTTACAAGCAGGTGCTAGCGTCGCGATTCGGACGTTCGTCTCATCCCGGAACAGCCGTCATTGCGAGCGCAGCGAAGCAATCCAGGGCGCGTGGTGCAAAACTCTCTCTGGATTGCTTCGTTGCCCTTCGGGCGCCTCGCTATGACGAGTGTTTTCCCGAAGTGAATTTCACAAACAGTATGCTAACGTCCGGCCGAGCGCTGCGGCGTGGAGGCTTGCCGACGCAAGGCGTTGACCACCTTCTCCGGCGTGATCGGCAGATCGGGGATGCGCACGCCGATCGCGTCGGCGACCGCGTTGGCGATGGCGGGGGCCACCGGCGTCAAGGCCGGCTCGCCGATGCCCTTGGCGCCGAACGGGCCGAGGCCGCTGCGGGATTCGAGAATGATGCACTTGACCGGGGGCACGTCCATCGCCGTCGGGATCAAATACTCGCTGAAGGACGGTGTCATCAGGCGACCCTCGCGGTAGATCATCTCCTCGCTCAAGGCGTATCCCTGACCCTGCACCGCACCTCCCTCGATCTGTCCCTCGACCGCGGCCGGATTGATCGCCTGGCCGACGTCGTGGGCGCCGACGCTCTTCAGCACGGTGATCTCGCCTGTCTCGGTGTCGACCGCGACCTCGATCGCGTGGGCGCCGAAGGCATAATCGGGGTGGACCTGGCCCTGCCCCGTATCGGGGTCGATCTTGTCGGTGAAGGGGGCGCGGAACATGGCAAGCTCGGAGCGATGGATGCCCTCGGCCGCAGAGAGCTTCACCAGATCGGCGAACGACAGCGATTTCTCGGGACGGTCGGCCACGAACACCCGCGATGAGGCCATATCGACCTCGCCGGGCTCGACGCCGAGCTCCTTGGCGGCACGGGCGACGAGCCGGCCGCGCACCGCTTCGGCCGCGAGCTTGATCGCATTGCCCGTCATGTAGAGCGCGCGCGTGGCGGTGGTCGTGCCGGCGAGCGGTGTGGTCGCCGAATCGCTGTTATAGACGACGACGTCCTCGAGCGTGACGCCAAGCACTTCCGCCACGATCTGCGCCAGGGCCGAGGCCTGCCCGGCGCCGATGTCGGTGACGCCGGAGCGCACGATGACCGTGCCGTCGACCTCGACGCCGACCCAGCCCTCCGAGGTGTCGTGCAGCCAGGTGATGCGGCCGTAGCTCTGCTGGTAGGCGGCGAGGCCGCGGCCGATCCTGACCGGGCCCGAGACCTTGGTCGGCTCGCCGAGGGCCGCCCACGCCTGCTCCGTGCAGCGGTCGGTCCACACAGCACTACGGATCGGCACGCCGGTCGAGATCTTGTCGCCGGTCCTGAGGTAGTTCCTCCGTCGCAATTCCAGGCGGTCCATGCCCAAGGCCTTGGCCGCCTCGTCCATCTGCTGCTCGTAGGCGATGCACGCCTGCGCCGCGCCGAAGCCGCGGAAGGCGCTGGTGTACATGTTGTTGGTGGCGACCGCCTTGGCATCCACGAAGAGATTGTCCACCCGATAGGGCCCGGGTGCGGCCACCACGGCATAGAGCAGCACGTAGGGGCTCAAGAAAACGTAAGCGCCGGCGTCGGCGATGAACTTGGCCTCGATCGCGGTGATGCGGCCGTCTTTCTTCACCCCGGTGCGGTAGGTCATGACGAAGGGGTGGCGCTTGCCGTGGCCGACCAGCGAATCCTCGCGGCTGTACTCGAGCCGCACCGGCCGCCCGGTCGCCCTGGCGAGGAGTGCCAAGTAGATCTCGACCGTCACGTCCTCCTTGCCGCCGAAGCCGCCGCCGACGAGTGCCCCCATGATGCGCACGCGGTTGTGCGGCACGCCCAGGGCGTCGGCCACGTAACGGAAATGCTCGATGACCTGCGTCGAGACCCGGATGTTGACGACGCCGTTCTCGTCGACCCAGGCCAAGCCGACCTCGGGCTCGAGGAAGGCGTGCTCGATGAACTGCGTGCGGAAGGTGTTCTCGATCACGAGATCGGCCTCGGCAAAGCCCTTGGCGATGTCGCCCTTGCGGATCTTCTGCGCGGCGACCACGTTGTCCTCACCCTGGACGATCGGGGCACCCGGCTTCAGCGCCTCGATCGGATCGAACACCCCCGCGAGCGGCTCGAGCTCCGCCTCGATGAGGTCCATCGCCTGCTCGGCGATGTCCTTGCTCTCGGCCGCGATCAGCGCCAAGGGCTCGCCGAAATAGCGCACGCGCTCGCGCACCAGGATCTGCTGGTCGGTCTTCTCGCGCTGCTGCCCGGTCTGGCCCGGGATGTCGGTGGGTGCCAGCCGGTCCGGCAGCTCGGCCGCGGTCAGAACGCAAGCCACGCCGGGAAGTGCGCGGGCCTTGCTCACATCCAGCCGGCGCAACGTGGCACTCGCCATGGTGCTGCGCAGCACCTTGACGTGAAGCATGTTCGGCATGGTGTAGTCGCCGGCGTAGCGTGTCGTGCCCACCGCCTTGCCCCTGGCGTCGGTGCGCTCGAGGGGACGTCCGATCTGGCGCCAGGCGACATTGGGCTTGGCGGCCGGGAGCTCGGGGATCGAGGTCATTTGCGCCCTCCGATGGTGCTGGCGCGCGCCACTTCCTTGACGGCCTCGAAGACCTTGGTATAGCCGGTGCAGCGGCAAAGGTTGCCGCTGAGCGCGAGCCGGATATCGTCGTCGTCGGGCGCGCTCGTCTCGCGCAGCAGGGATTCGCTGGCGATGATCAGCCCCGGCGTGCAGTAGCCGCATTGCACTGCGCCGAGCTTGGCGTAGGCGTCCTGCAGCGGGTGCGGGGTCTCGGCGGTGCCGAGCCCTGCTGCGGTGGTGATGGCGCGGCCCTCGACGGTCCAGGCGAGCGTCAGGCAGCTATCGATCGCCTCGCCGTCGACCAGGACCGCGCAGGCGCCGCAATCGCCCTTCTCGCAGCCGCACTTCACGTCGAAGAAGCCGAGCTCGCGCAACGCCTCGAGCAGCGTCCGGTGCGCCGGAAAGGCTTTCCGGTGACGCCGCCCGTTGACATCGAGCACGATGGTTTTTTCCCGAGACATGGCGTGTCGCTCTCCTCAGGCAAGGCTTGCCCACGCCTCGCTCAAGAGGCGCCGGGTCAGCATGTGGACGGTGTGCCGGCGATAGTCGGCCGAAGCGCGGACGTCGTCGATCGGGCGGCATTCCTCGGCTGCACGGCGGCCGGCCTCGTCGATGAGCGCGGGTGTCGGCGCCTGCCCCTCGATCAGCGCCTCGGCACCCGGTGCGCGCAGTGCGATGGGCGAGACTGCGCCGAGTGCGATGCGCGCCTTGGTGCAGACGCCGCGCGCGACGGTCAGGCCGACGGCGACCCCCGTTATCGTGATCGCATCGCCCTTGCGCCGCGCCAGCTTGTAGAACCGGTTCACGCTCTTTGCTGCCGGAAGCGCCCACGAGATCTCGGTGATCAGCTCGTCACAGCACCGGACGTCGGTCTTGTAGCCGGTGAAATACGCGGCGAGCGGCACGGTGCGGGAGCCCGAGGGGCCGGTCAGCACCACATCGGCGTCAAGGGAGAGGAGCGGCGGCACAAGATCCGCCGCGGGCGAGCCGCAGGCGATGTTGCCGGCGACCGTCGCGGCGTTGCGCACCATCTGTCCGCCGAAGACGCGCGCCGAATCGACGAGCGAGGGGCCGTGCCGCGCGATCTCGGCCGAGCGCAGAAGGTCGCTCACCGTGGTCCGGCCGCCGATCGCGATGCGGCCGTCGGAGACGCGGATACCCCGCAGCTCGCCGATCCGGTTCAGGCTGACCAGCCGGTCCGGCGCGAGTCTCTTGGCGCGGATGTCGACGATCAGATTGGTGCCCCCGGCGAGCGGCATGACCGCGGCGCCGTTGCCATTGGCGAGCAGGGCCACGGCCTCCTCGAGCCGCTCGGGTGTCTCCAGGTCAAACTCAGCAAACATGCTCGATCCCTCTCGCCGTACCCGCGTGGTCCGGGGCTCCGCCGCTTCCGTTCAACATATCACAGATATCGCCGGTTCCATCGCGGGCAAGCCCTCTTGCCTAGACGTCCCAGCCGCCGTCGACGGCGATCTCGTGGCCGGTGAGCTGACGGCTCTCCTCGCTCGCGAGGAAGAGGACCGCGTTCGCGATGTCCTGTGCCTCGGTCACGCGCTTGAGCGCCATGTCGTCGACATACTCCTGGTAGACCTGCTCGAAGGTCCAGCCGCGCTTCTTGGCCTTCTCCTCGCACAGCTTGTCCATGCGCGGCCCCTCGACGATGCCGGGGCAGACGACGTTGACGTTGATGTTGTACTCGCCGACGTCGAGGGCCACGGTGCGCGTGACACCGCGCACCGCCCATTTCGAGGCGCTGTAGGCCGTGCGGTAGCGGTAGCCGCGCAGGCCCGAGGTGCCGCTGATGTTGACGATCTTGCCGCTCTTGCGCTTGACCATGTAGGGCAGCGTGTACTTGATCGGCAGGAAGGTGCCGAGCACGTTTGCGCGCAGGACGAACTCGAAGTCCTCCGGCTTGATCTCCCACACCGGCGTCTCGATCGGGCCGGTGACGCCCGCGACATTGACCAGGATGTCGATGCGGCCGTCGAAGAAGCGCGCGGCGTGCGCCGCCATCGCCTCGACCTCTTTCGCGTCGGTCACGTCGGCCTTGACGATCTCCGCCTTGCGCCCCATCGCGCGGATGTTGGCCGCGACCGGCTCGATCGCCGCCACGTCGCGCCCGGCGAGCACCAGATCGGCGCCCTCCCGCGCGAGCGTTTCGCTGATCGCCTGACCCATTCCCTTGGCCGGGCCCGTGACGATGCCGGTCTTGTTCGCCAGTCTCATGTCACCCTCTCTTTTTTCGGGATGTCTTCGGCCGGCCGAAGCCGCCGCCGCCGCAGCTTTCGAGCACGATCCTGTCGCCCTCGGCCAAGCGAAGGTTGGCCTTGCCTTTGACCTCTTTGCGCTTGCCGTTGGCGCCCACGAGCGTGACCCGGAAAGGCGCACCGGGCGCACCACCCTGGAGCCCGTAAGGCGGAATGACGCGCCGCTCGAACATGGTGGTCAGCGACACCTCTCCGCTCAGCATGCGGTACTCGCGCACGAGGCCGTCGCCGCCGCGATGGGCACCTGCACCGCCCGAGCCGCGCCTGAGCGTCTGCCGCACGATCTCGATGGGATATTCCGCCTCGATCACCTCGGCGGGCGTGTTCATCACGTTCGACATGTGCACGCGGACGACCGGTGCGCCGTCGCGGTCGACGCGCGCACCCTCGCCGCCGCCGTGGGTCTCGTAGAGCGTTGCCCAGGCGCCGTCGGCGCGCCGCATGCCGAAGAGCAAGAGCCCCGAGGTGGTCGGCCCGCCCGCGCTGAGCCGCTCCGCCAGCACCGGCTCGAGCGCCCGGAAGATGGCGTCGACGACGCGCTGGGAAGTCTCGTGGTTGCCGCCCACGACGGGCCGCGTCGGCGGCGGCTCGAGCACCGAGCCCGGGCGGGTCTTGACCGTGAGCGGCCTGAGCGCGCCGCCGTTCGGCTGGATCTCCTCGCCGGCCAGGCATTTCATGGCATAGAAGGCGCCTGCGGCGGCGATGAAGGGCGTGGTGTTGACCGGGCCCGCGGCCGCATCGTCGGAGGCCGAGAAGTCGAAGCTCGCCTCGCCGTCGCCCAAGGTGAGGCGCACGCGCACGGCGATCGGTTGATCCCGGATGCCGTCGTCGTCGAGGAAATCCTCGCCCTCGAAGACGCCCTGCGGCATGGCGCGGATCGCCTCGCGCATCTGCTCCTCCGAGCGGTCCTGTAGCTCCGCCATCGCCGCCTTGACCACGCCGAGGCCATGCTCGGCAACGAGCTCGCCGAGGCGGCGCTCGGCAACGAGGGTCGCCGCCATTTGGGCGTGGATGTCGCCCTCGCGCTCCGCAGCCCCGCGCACGTTGGAGAGAACGAGGCCGAGCTTCTCTCGATCGGGACCGCCGGCGGCGAAGAGGCGCGTCGGGCTGATCCGCAGCCCCTCCTGCCAGATGTCGGTGGCACTCGCGAAATAGCTGCCCGGCACCGCGCCGCCGATATCGGCCCAATGGGCCAGGCTGACGGCAAAGGCGAAGAGCTCTCCCGCGGCGAAGATCGGGCGGATCGCCTTCACGTCCGGCAGGTGGTTGCCGCCGATCTCCGGCAGGTTGAGGAACCAGACGTCGCCGGGGGCGAGGGTCGAGGCCGGCACCCGCTTGAGGAACTCCTTGACCGTGAAGCACATCACGCCGAGGTGCATGGGGATGTCGCGGCCCTGGGCGATCATCTCGCCCTTGGCGTCGGTCAGCGCCGAGGAGAGATCGCCCGCCTCGCGCAAAAGCGGCGAGCGCGCCGAGCGCATGACCACGAGCGACATCTCCTCGGCCGTGGCGGTGAGCGCGCTGCGGATCACCTCGAGCGTCACCGGGTCGATGGTACGGCTCATGGCGCTGCGTCGAAGCTCATGACGAGGTGGCCGCCCGCGGTCGCCTCGAGGGTGGTGCCGGGCGGCAGCGTGATGGTCGACCACTCGTCCTCGACAATGGCCGGCCCGGAGAGGTGCCAGGGATGCATGATTGCGTCCCGGCGATAGCGCGGCGTCTCGATCGCTGCCGCCGCCGAGAACCAGCAGGGGGTCGTCGAGCTCGGCGCCAGGTTGGCACGCGTGGGTGGCCTCGGCGGCGCAGCTTCGAGCGGCGGGCCGTCCACCGAGGCGGTGACGCGGATCGCCTCGAGCTCCCAGTCCTCCTCGGTTGAGAAGCCGTAGAGCTGCTCGTGGATCGCGCGGAAGTCTCGGGTCAAGGTGGCGAGGGCGGGAGGGAAGCGATAGGGGACCTCGACCGAGTAGCTCTGCCCGACGTAACGCACAAGGGCGGTGTCCTCGACCGCTACGTCGCTCGTGCCGTCGCCGTCGTCGAATTTCATCTCGGCGAGCAGCTCCTCGCGCAACTGGGCGAGGTGGTCGTGCGACCAGGCGCCGCTCGCCATACGCACGGTGCGTTGCTGGGTATAGCTCAGGTTGGCAACGGCGCAGCCGAGTGCCGAATAGGCGCTCGAGAAGGCCGGCACGACGACGGAACGGATGCCGAAGTCCCGCGCCAGCGTCGCCGCGTGGAGCGGCCCCGCACCGCCGAAGGCGACGAGCGTGCAGCGCCTGCCGTCGATGCCGCGATCGACCGTCACGTTGCGCAAGGCCCGCACCATATTGGCGTTGGCCACGCGCAGGATGCCGAGCGCGGTCTCGATCGGACTCAGGCTGAGGTGCCGGGCGAGGCGCCCGATCGCCGCCTCCGCCAGGCCGAGGTCCATGCGCACGCCGTCGGCAAGCGGCTTCTTGGCATCGAGATAGCCCAGCATCAGGTTGGCATCGGTCACGGTCGGCTCGGTGCCGCCCAGGCCGTAGCACACCGGGCCGGGACTGGCGCCCGCACTTTGCGGCCCGACCCGCAGCATGCCCGCCTCGACGTAAGCGATCGAGCCGCCGCCGGCGCCGATCGACTGCACCGCGACCATGGTCTGGCGCACCGGCCGGTCGGCCAGGCTCGCCTCCCGGCGGCGCTCAGGCTTGCCGTGCCGGATGAGGCAGACGTCGGTGGTGGTGCCGCCCATGTCGAGGGTGAGCACGTTGTCGAGTGCGAGCTCGCGCGCCACCTGGCGGGCGGCCGAGACGCCGGCCGCGGGACCGGAGAGTGCGAGCACGAGCGGCCGCTCGCGCACCATCGCGGTCGAGGCCATGCCGCCCGCGGAATGGAAGAGATGGAAATGCGCGGCCTCGGGCACCTCGCGGTCGAGCTCGTCGAGATAGGAGCCCACGAGCGGCATTGCCGCCGCGTTCAACACCGTGGCACTGGTGCGCTCGTACTCGCGCTCCTCCGGATTGACCCGGTGCGAGAGGGAGACGTGAGGGACCACGGCGGCGAGACGGTCGCCGACGATCCGCTCATGGGCGGGGTTCGCATAGGCGTGGAGAAGCGAGACCGCGACCGAGGAGACGCCCGAGCGCCGGATCGCCTCGACCAGCGGCTCGAGCGCCGCTGCCTCGAGCAGAATCTTCACCTTGCCGTCCGGCCCCATGCGCTCCTTGAGCTCGAAGCGGAGTGCCTCCGGCACCATGGGCGGCAGCTTAGGCGGCAGGCTCAAGGAATAGAGCGAGCGGCGGTTCTGCCGGCCGATCGCCAGTACGTCGGCAAAGCCCTGAGTGGCGACGAGGGCCACCGCCGGGAGCCGGTCCTCGACGATCGCATTGGTGACGAGCGTGGTGCCGTGGACGAGGATGGCCACGTCCTCCCAGCCGAGGCCACGGGCGGCAAGGGCCGCCCGCAGGCTGGCAAGCGGGTCGCCGGGGCGCGAGCGGACCTTGGCCGTCAAGGTCGTACCGCTCGTCGGGTCGAGCGCGATGACGTCCGTGAAGGTGCCGCCGATGTCGACGCCGACGCGCCATTGGCGAGCCGTCATGGGCCCCTCGGCCTTCGACAATGTTCGGTGCGCCTCATCCCAGGATTTCCGTTTTCCGGAACAACATTTCGAATTTCGAAGATTAACTTCAAACCGCTTCACCGTCAAGAACGGGAATCCAAACGGCGGCGGCTGTTGCAATTGGCAACTTCGTCCCACCCGGAGATAGACGTCATTGCGAGCGCAGCGAAGCAATCCAGGGCGCGTGGTCGAAACTCTCTCTAGATTGCTTCGTCGCCCTTCGGGCGCCTCGCAATGACGCGTGTTTTCCGGATTTGGTGAAATTCAGAACCAGCACACGAGCATTCCGCTTGCCGCTCAATCCTCAAGATAGCGCGCGAGAAATTGCGGCACGCGCACGAGTGCCTCCTCGCGCGCGGCAGGGTCGGTGCCGGTGATCGGCACGATGCCGGCGCGCGTGCGATCGGACTCGAGCCCGTGCAACGGCATATTCGGCCAATCGAAATCGTGATAGGCGCCGGGATAGATGCGCATCTCGACCGGGGAGCCGCGCGCCTTCGCCCCTTCGATGAAGCTCTTGCAGAGATCTGCAGGCGTCCAGTTGTCGCTCGCGCCGATCAGCACGAGAAGCGGGACTGAACTCGTCCAGGGCTCCGTGTGGGAGCTTTCCTTGCACGAGGCGGGATAGAAGGCGACAGCCGCGCGGAAATCGCCCGCGGGCATCTGCGCGGGCCGGCCCAAGCTCTCCTTGCGGATGGCATAGAGCACCGTGCCCCCACCTTGCGACCATCCCATCACGCCGATGCGATCCGGCCGCACGAAGGCCTGCGCCTGGAGATAGCGGAGCGCGCCATAGGCATCGCTCGGCCGCGCCAGATAGACCGCATCCTGGAAGTTGCCCGGAGCGCACATGTTGCCCTGATCGCGCGGCGCGAAGCTGTCGACCATGAGGACGACATAACCGAGGGCATTGAGACGCGCCGCCCAATCGACTTCCCGCGGCCAGATGTCGTGCTTGCGATTGAAGAGCCCGGCGCAGCCGTGCAGAAAGACGACGGCCGGGCGTCTGCCCTGCTCGGCAGGCCTGAAGAGATAGCCGTCGAGCACCGTCGCGCCCGCGTCGAGCGAGGGGAAATGCACCTTCTCCGCCGCCTGCGGCCGGGCGACGGGCGGAGCGACGAGTGCCATGAGTGCCACGAGCGCGGCCCGACAGACAAGGCGCCGCAGCCACGCGCCGCGCGCCTGCATGAAAGCGTATTTCCCGAAGCTTTTTGTCTTGCTGCGAATCAAAGGACCCGGTTGTTTCTCAAAAGGCCAATCCCGCATTATATTGCCCAGGGCAACGACTGCTTCGGCATTTTCCACAAACCCGGGGAGATCGCCATGAAGAGACTTGCCGCCTTCACAGGACTTGTGCTGCTTCTGACTGCGACGGTTGCGCTGGCCAATGGCAATACGGCGGGGCCCGATCCGACCGGCGGACGCTTCGCCGGCGTGTGGAAAGGATACGGTCCTTTACGCTACATCAACCAGTGCGGCGGGATGGAGTTTCAACTCACCGTCTCGGGAAACAAGGTGTCCGGCAAGATGCTGGGCCCTGCGTTCAATAGCAACATTAGCGGGACGATCGCAGCCGACGGCTCCATGACGACCAACAGCGGAGGGACCTTCATGTCCGGCCGCTTCGAGGGAGATCACTTCTTCGGGAGCTTCGACTCCAACCAAGCTTCCATTGCGTTGGTCGGTTGCAGTTTCGGCCTCGCGCTCGACCGGGTGAAGTGAAGCACGAAACCTCGGCACCTCGTTGCAGCGGCTCTCGGCGCGGCGGAAAGCGCTACGCTTAGCGCCTGAAGTATTGCGGGGAAGGCCCGGATCGTCATTCGCGCTCCGCCATTTCCCCGCAATGCGCTGCTACGCTCTCGGCTTCCGCGTTGCCGGGCGCCCGCCGAGCAGGGGAAGACTCCGCGCATATTTTATCCTTGTTGTGCAGGAGCCGGCCACCGCCGCGACAGCCCTTGATTTCATTGGCGACCCCTACGGGATTCGAACCCGTGTTACCGCCGTGAAAGGGCGATGTCCTAGGCCTCTAGACGAAGGGGTCGCGAGGGGCTCGCTTTGGAGCGGCAGAGGTAACGCCTTCGACTTGGCTTGGCAAGCCGCGAGATCGCGCGCCGCTCAGCCGCAGCGAGGATAATGTCGGGCAAGAGAAAGAGATGGGCCGGCGTCATGCTGAGGTCTTCGCGGCCGCCGGCCCAGGATCCGGCGCACCCAAGCGCGTCCGGGGGAGTGGACGCGCGCGGAACCGGCGCCGGTCAACGCCATGCCGGGAGCAAGACGACCTGCCGCTCCGCGGCTCGGAGAGTTAACTACGAGCTAAGGCGCGAGATTGCGTCCGTCAACTCGCCGTCTGCTTGTAATCTGGCACCTTAAGTTTTCCGGGCGCTGGCCGTCAATGCGGCGATAATCACATTTCCGTTATGTTTTATGCTGGAGGCCCGCTCCGCAGCACCTGGACGTGCTCCGGATGGCTCAGGGCTGGGCCGCATCCTCGATGACGAATTGCACGCCATCCGCCCGCGCCCAATTGTCGGCCCTGAGCCGGCCGGCGAGGTGGAGGGGGGTCGCGGGCTTGCGCAGGAGTGCTTGGCCGAGTTCCGTCTCGATGCTGCGAAAGGCGATCGCCTTGAGCCGGTCGCCCCCGGCATCGGCGAGGATGCAGCGCACGTGGCTCTCCCCCACCACCGCGGCGTTGACCACCGTGGCGTCGCGCAGCGCGAAGACCGGCTCGGCGTTGCCGGCGCCATAGGGTTGCAGGCGATCCAAGAGATCGACGAGTGCCCGATTGGCGGCGCGCAAGACGAGCATGCCGTCGAGGGCGAGGGTGGGCACGAGACGCTGCTCGGAGATCTCGCGCCCGATGCGGCTCTCGAGGAAGTCGTGGAGGGCCGCGAGCTGATCGGCCGCGACCGTGAGGCCGGCGGCCATGACGTGGCCGCCGCCGTTGATCAGGAGCCCGGCCTGCTTGGCCGCGATCACCGCGGCCCCGAGATCGACGCCGCCGATCGAGCGCGCCGAGCCCTTGCCAACGGCACCCTCGAGCGCGATGACGAAGGCGGGGCGGTTGTAGCGCTCCTTGAGGCGGCTGGCGACGATGCCGATGACACCGGGATGCCAGCTGGCGGCGGCCGCGAAGACGATCCTGCCCGTCGCCATCGCGTCGACCGCGGCGATCGCCTCCTGCAACAC
>JBKQRV010000130.1:0-7787 GCA_052143835.1 Alphaproteobacteria bacterium | reverse complement strand
GCATCATGCTCGGCATGCTGCTGGCGGGGCTGGACCAGACCATCGTGGCGACGGCGCTGCCGACGATCGCGCGCGAGCTCAACGGCATCGAGCACATGTCCTGGGTGGTGTCGGCCTATCTCTTGGCCTCTACGGCGGCCACGCCGATCTACGGCAAGCTCTCCGACCTCTACGGCCGCAAGGTCATGCTGCAGGCGGCCCTCGCCTTCTTCCTCGCCGCCTCGGTCTTGTGCGCCCTCGCGGCCACCATGACCCAGCTCATCGCCTTTCGCGCCCTCCAGGGCCTCGGCGGCGGCGGCCTCATCGCCATGGCGCATGCGACCATCGCCGACGTCATCGCTCCGCGCGATCGCGGGCGCTATCAGGGCTATTTCAGCGCCGTGTTCGCGGCCACGAGCGTCGGCGGCCCGGTGCTCGGCGGCTTCTTCGCCCAGCATTTGACCTGGCGCTGGGTGTTCTGGATCAACCTGCCGATCGGCTTGGCCGCCATCCTCATATCCAACAAGGCGCTGCGCAAGCTGGCGACGCGGCGCACCCAACGCGAGATCGATTACGGGGGTGCGGCACTCCTGGTCGCCGCCGTGACGGCGCTTCTCCTCGTCACCACGTGGGGCGGGGTCGAGTTTCCATGGCTCTCCGCACCCATCATCGGCCTCGGCCTTGCGGGTCTCGTCCTCCTCGTCGTCTTCGGCTTTCGCGAGCGCCTCGCGCGCGAGCCGATCCTGCCGTTGCGGCTCTTCAGGAATGCGATCTTCGCCTCCTCCAGCCTGTTCTCGTTCCTCACCTCGATGGCGATGTTCGGTGCCATCGTCTACCTGCCGCTCTTCATGCAGCTGGTCCGCGGCGACAGCGCCTCCCAATCGGGCTTGCTGCTCATCCCCCTCACCGGCGCCATCGTGGTGGGCGCCTACGCCTCCGGACGGATCGTCAGTCACACCGGGCGCTACAAGATCTTCCCCTGCCTCGGCCTCGTCATGGCGAGCGTTGCCTTGGCGCTGCTCGCGCTCATGACGGCAGGGACGCAACGTCTCGAATTGTGCGCCTATATGGCGCTCTTCGGGATCGGCATCGGCATGGTGATGCCGGTCGCGATCCTCTCGGTGCAGAACGCGATCGAGTTGCGCGACCTCGGCACGGGGACGGCCGCGGTCAACTTCTTTCGCTCCATGGGCGGTGCCTTCGGCGTCTCGCTGCTCGGCTCGGTGCTGCTCTCCGAGCTCGCCGTGCGCATCGCCGCCGTTCCCGGCCACGAGGCGCTCGGGCCGCATCCGGCGCTCGACCTCCTTCACGGCGAGACGGGGGCGATAGGGTCGCTTTCGGCGGCGACGCGGGCGCTCCTCGTAGCAGGGCTCGAACGCTCCTTCGCGGTCATGTTCCTCGCCGCCTGCGCCTTGAGCGTGCTCGCCTTCCTCGCGGCACTCTTTCTCAAGGAGCTGCCGCTGCGCACGACCTCGGCCCTCGTCGCCGCGAGCAAGAAGGGCGAATAGGGAGCTGCCGCGCGCGCGGCGGCGAGGGCCTCACTCGCCGGCCACGCGCCCTTTGAGGGCCGTGAGAAACGTGACGACGCGCCTGGCGTTCACGCCGAAATCGCTTTTGCCGACCCGCGAGTCCGAGCGCATGTCGACGCGCGTTCGCTCGCCCTCGGCCGCGATGCGGATGACCACATCGTCCTTGAAGCCGTACCAGAAGCTCGTCGCGGTGGCCTCGATGCGCCCCTCCGCGGGCACCGCCGCCACCACCTCCCAGCCGAAGCCACGGGCGGTCGCAAGTGCCGCCTTGAAGACGTCCGCGGGCGTGGCCGCGAGGTGAAGCGGCTTGATCTCCGGGTAGGCCTTCTGCTGCGCCTCGGCTACTTGGGCTCCCTCGTAGGCGCTCGGGTTCTCGGCGCCGCTGCGGAGCGGGACGACGGCGACGAATGCCGGGGGGTTCTCCACATCGGTGGTGATGTCGTGGATGCGCGGCACGGTGCGGCCTATGTGGAGGAGATAGACGGGATAGGCGAAGCTGGCGAAGCCGAGCACGAGGGCGGGGAGCGCGTAGAGGGCGCTCTTGCGCGAACGTGTGCGGCGCGGCCAGGCGAGCGCCACCAGGGAGAGCACCGCCGCTCCGGCTCCGCCATAGGCGGCATAGCTCAATATCTGGAAGCCCGCGCGGAACGGCCACAGGCCGAGGCGCGCGCCCAGGCCGGAGGCGACGGCGCCGAGGAGCGCAAGCAGGCCAAGGACGAGGGCGGCGCGCGCGAGGACGGGCTTGACCCCCCACGCGGGGCGGGACGCGTCTGCCGGAGCTGGAGAGGAAGCGCTCATCGCCTGCCCGCGTCTTGCCAATTCGCCAGCCGTCCCACTGGATATAGCCTGGCCGCCGGCTCGATCAAGCAGGGCTCGACGGCGGTGCCGTTATGAGGGAGAGTCGCGAGCGGGGTACGACGGCCGCACCGGCAGCCTTCGCCGCGGAAAGGGTGGAGAGATCGACATGTCGACGAGCGAAATCACCAAGGCCGGGCGGCTCAACGAGCTGAGCGCGGCAGAGGCCGCGCGTCGCATCGCCCGCGGCGAGGCGACCGCACTCGCTCTCGTCGAAGCCTGCCTTCAGCGCATCGCCGAGCGAGAGGCGACCGTCGGCGCCTGGCAGTTCCTGGATCACGATGCTGCCCGAGCCGCCGCGCGGGCCGCCGACCGGACGGCGTCTCGCGGGCCCCTTCACGGCGTGCCGGTCGGGATCAAGGATATCTTCGACACCGCGCGCATGCCGACCGAGTATGGCTCGCCCATCTATGCCGGCCACCGTCCGCCGCGCGACGCCGCATCGGTCGCGCGACTGGAGCGGGCGGGTGCCGTCATTCTCGGCAAGACCGTCACCACCGAATTCGCCTACTTCTCCCCCGGCAAGACGCGAAACCCGCGCAATCCGGCGCACACTCCGGGTGGCTCCTCGAGCGGCTCGGCGGCAGCCGTGGCCGATTTCATGGTGCCGCTCGCACTCGGCAGCCAGACCGCGGGCTCGGTGATCCGTCCCGCCTCCTTCTGCGGCGTGGTCGGGTTCAAGCCGAGCCACCGCGCCATCGACATCGCGGGCGTCAAGCCCTTCTCGCCCTCCCTCGACACGATCGGCACCTTCGCGCGCACGCTCGAGGACACCGAGCTCCTGCGGCGCGTACTCACGGGCGAGGACCCCGGAATGCCCGATCTCGTCTCCGAGCGCCCGAAGTGCATCGGCCTCTGCCGCAGCGCCTATTGGGACAAGGCTGAGGCGGCGACGGCGGCGGCGATCGAGCGCGCCGTCGACACCTTCCACCGCAACGGCATCGGGGTCGCCGAGCTCGAGCTCCCCGAGCCTTGCCGCGGGCTCAACGAGGTGCAGCAGACGATCATGGCGTTCGAGGCGCTTCTTTCCTACGCGGCCGAGTGGCGCGGCCAGCGGGACAGGCTGAGCGCCAAGCTTGCCGAGTTGCTCGAGAGCGCCCAAGGGATTCCCGAACGGCAGTACGAGGCGGCCCTCAGCTACGCCGCCGCCGCGCGCGCCAGTTTCGACGGCGTCTTCGCGAAGGTCGACGCGATCCTCACCCCGAGCGCTCCGGGAGAAGCGCCCCACGGCATTGCCGCCACGGGCGACCCCGTCTTCAACCGGCAATGGACGCTGCTCCACGTTCCTTGCGTGACGATCCCCGTGCATGAGGGAAAGAGCGGCCTCCCCGTCGGCGTCCAGCTCGTCGGCCGCTTCAAGCGCGATCAGGAGCTCCTCGCCCAGGCGCGCTGGCTCGAGGCGGAGCTGGCGTAGGGCTGCCTACATCACCGCGCCAAGCTGCCAAGGGGCGAACTCGTCCTCGCCGAGACCGAGCGCCTCGCTCTTGGTTTTTTGCCCGGACGCGGTCTTGAGGATGAGCTCGAAGATGCGCTTGCCGCAGTCCGCGACCGTCTCGCTGCCGTCGACGATGGTGCCGCAGTTGACGTCCATGTCGTCGGTCATGCGCTCAAAGAGCGCCGTGTTGGTGGCGAGCTTGATCGAGGGGGCGGGCTTGCAGCCGTAGGCCGAGCCGCGGCCGGTGGTGAAGCAGACGAGGTTGGCGCCACCCGCGACCTGGCCCGTCACCGACACCGGATCGTAGCCGGGCGTATCCATGAAGACGAAGCCCTTGGCCGTGACCGGCTCGGCGTAGCGGTAGACCTCGACGAGGTTGCTCGTCCCCGCCTTGGCGGCGGCACCGAGCGATTTCTCGAGGATGGTGGTGATGCCGCCCGCCTTGTTGCCGGGCGAGGGGTTGTGGTTCATCTCGCCGCCGTGCTTGGCCGTGTAGTCCTCCCACCATTTCATCAGCCCGACGAGCTTCTCGCCGACCTCGCGGCTCACCGCGCGCCGCGTCAAGAGATGCTCGGCACCGTAGGTCTCCGGCGTCTCCGAGAGGATGACCGTGCCGCCGTGGCGTACCAGGAGGTCCGAGGCGGCACCGAGGGCCGGATTGGCGGAAATGCCCGAATAGCCGTCGGAGCCGCCGCATTGGAGGCCGATCGTGATGTGCGCCGCGGGCACCGTCTCGCGCCGCGCCTTGTTCGCTTCGGAGAGGAGCGCCTTGATGCGCGCCACCCCCTCGCGCACGGTCTTGGCGACTCCACCCGTGTCCTGGATGGTCATGGTCTGCAGAAGCTCGCCCTCCTCGAGTCCCTCAGCGTTGAGAATGCCGCCGAGCTGGTTCGCCTCGCAGCCGAGGCCGACCATCAGCACGGCGAAGAAATTCGCATGGCGCGCGTAGCCGCCGAGCGTGCGGCGCAGCGTGTCCATGCCCTCGCCCTCGCTCGCCATGCCGCAGCCGCTCTTGTGGGTGAGGGCCACCACCCCCTCCACGTTGGGGTAATCGGCAAGAAGGCCCTCGCCGGTGAAGGGATTGGTGCGGAAGGCATCCGCGATGTGCCTCGCCGTGCCGGCCGAGCAGTTGACCGAGGTGAGAATGCCGATGTAGTTGCGCGTGGCGACGCGGCCGTCCTTGCGCACGATGCCCAAGAAGCTCGCCGGCTCGTTCGTGGCCGGCGTCGGCCTCGCACTCGCGCCAAAAGCATAGTCGCGCGCGAAGTCCTGCATGCCGCAATTATGCGTGTGCACGTGGGCGCCCGCCGCGATGGGCTCGAGTGCCGTGCCGATGATCTGGCCGTAGCGCAGGATGGCCTCGCCCTTGGCGATCTTGCGCACGGCCAGCTTGTGGCCGGAGGGGATGTGCGCCCGGGCTGAGACCGCCTCGCCCGGGATGGGGGTGCCGACCGCAATGTCCGCGCGCCCGATCACGACGTTGTCGGCGGGATTGAGACGGATGGTGAGCGCCGAGCCCTCGGCCATGGGGATGCCCTCGGAGGATGGGATGCCGCAGAGAGTATAGTGCCGATCCGCCGGATGGGAAGCTGCTCGCCGCTTGCCAAGCGGCGAAGCCGGCCTCTACCATCGCCCGAGTGGCGAAGTGCCGAAGGGAGTGCGGACGTGAGCGGACGGCTCGAGGGCAAGACGGCGGTGGTGACCGCGGCGGGGCAGGGGATCGGCCGGGCGACGGCGCTCGCCTTTGCCCGCGAGGGTGCGGTGGTGATCGCGACCGACATCAACGAGAGGACGCTCGGCGAGATGGCCGGCACGGTCGGGCTGACGACGCGCCGGCTCGATGTCACCGACAAGGCGGCGGTCGAGCGCTTCGCGGCCGAGCTCGGCCCGATCGACGTGCTCTTCAACTGCGCGGGCTACGTCCATCACGGCACCATCCTCGACACCAGCGAGGACGACTACGACTTCTCGATGCGGCTCAACGTCAAGTCGATGTATTACGTGACGCGCGCCTTCCTTCCCGGCATGCTCGCCAAGGGTGGGGGCTCCATCATCAACGTGGCCTCGGTCGCCTCCTCGCTGCGCGGCATCGTCAACCGCTTCGTCTACGGCACGAGCAAGGCCGCCGTGATCGGGCTCACCAAGTCGATCGCGATCGACTACATCAGGCGCGGCATTCGCTGCAATGCGATCTGCCCGGGCACAGTCGAGAGCCCCTCGCTCGAGGAGCGCATCGCGGCCTTCGCCGATCCGGTCAAGGCGCGCCAGGACTTCATCGCGCGCCAGCCGCTCGGCCGCGTCGGCACGGCGGATGAGATCGCCGCCCTTTGCGTCTATCTCGCCTCCGACGAGAGCAGCTACATGACGGGCACTGCGATCGCGATCGACGGCGGGATCACGCTTTGAGGCGCCAAAGCGCCCAGCGCACCACGAAGCCGGGAAACACGCCGTGACGGATGCCACAGCCCGGAGCCCCGGCGGCGGGCGCCACCGCATCGTCATCGTCGGCGGCGGTGCCGGCGGGCTCGAGCTCGCGACTCGCCTCGGCGACCGCCTCGGCCGGCGCGGGCGCGCCGAGATCACGCTCGTCGACAAGGCGCGCGCCCATCTGTGGAAGCCGCTTCTCCACGAGGTCGCCGCCGGCAGCATGGACATGGGCCACCACGAGCTCGACTATCTGGCGCAGGCGCATTGGCACCACTTCCGCTATCGCATCGGCAAGATGATCGGGCTCGATCGCGCGCGGTGCCAAGTGCAGGTGGCGCCGGTCCTCGACGAGGTGGGCACCGAGGTCACGCCGCGCCGCTCGTTTGCCTACGACACGCTGGTCATCGCGGTCGGCAGCGTGTGCAACGACTTCGGAACCCCGGGGGTCGCGGACTACGCCATCGCCCTCGACACGCCGGAGGAGGCCAAGCGCTTCCATCGCCGGCTCGTCGACGCCTGCATCCGCGCGCATGCGCAAGCGGGGCCGCTCAGGCCCGAGCAGTTGCAGATCGCCATCGTCGGCGCCGGCGCCACCGGGGTCGAGCTTGCGGCCGAGCTGCACCGCACGACGCGCGAGCTCGTCGCCTACGGGCTCGACCGCATCGATCCCGACAAGGACGTGCGCATCCACGTCATCGAGGCCTCCGAGCGCATCCTTCCGGCGCTCCCCGAGCATCTCTCGAAGGGCATCGAGGACCTGCTTCACTCGCTCGGCGTCGAGGTGCACACCGCGGCGCGCGTCGCGGAAGTCACACCCCAGGGCTTGCGGCTCGCGAGCGGAAAGCAAATCCCGGCCGAGCTCGTGGTGTGGGCGGCAGGGGTCAAGGCTCCCGAGGTGCTGGCGCGGCTCGACGGTCTCGAGAGCAACCGGATCAACCAGCTCGTCGTTCACCCTACCCTCGAGACAACGCGCGACGCGAGCATCTTCGCGCTCGGCGACTGTGCCGCCTGTCCCTGGCCCGCCGGCAAGGGCAACGTGCCGCCGCGCGCCCAAGCCGCACACCAACAGGCCTCGCATCTCGTGCGTTCGCTCGAGCGGCGGCTCGCCGGCAAGCCGCTCCTTCCCTTCCGCTATCGCGATTTCGGCTCGCTCGTCTCGCTCGGGAAATACAGCGTCATCGGCAATCTGATGGGTGCCTTGGTCGGCGGCAACGTGCGGGTCGAAGGCTATTTCGCGCGCCTTATGTACCTCTCGCTCTACAAAATGCACGAGCTCGCACTCCACGGCTTCGCCAAAGTGGCGCTCGACACGGCCGCGCGCCTGCTGACGCGCCGCACCGAGCCGGTCGTGAAGCTGCACTGATGCGGCGTGCGCGAGCTTGCCGCCCTTCTACTAGAAGCCGGCTCACGCGCCCGGACTGTGGCGGGTTCGCGCTCGCTCAATAGGTCGCGCGGCCGCCCGAGATGTCGAAGGTGGCCCCGGTCGAGAAGGAGCAGTCCTTGGACGCGAGCCAGGCGACGAGGGCCGCCACTTCCTCGACCTTGCCGAAGCGTCCCATGGG
>JBKQRV010000129.1:0-4800 GCA_052143835.1 Alphaproteobacteria bacterium | reverse complement strand
TGCCCACATGCCCACAGCCGCCACAACAACAAGCATGTGCAGCTTGATCAGTTCAGGAGGTCGGAACGGCCGCGACTCCAATTAAGAAACCGCTCCGCGTGGTCCCAGCGATGGGGTCCACTTCACGTCGCCTTCACAAAATTCGCTGGTTGTTCAAATTGAAGCCTATCGAACCATGGTGGAGGCCCTTGAAAGAGGGCGCCATGCATATTGACCCGCGCGGGCAAAGAATGGCCCTCGCTCTTGCAGTTGAGCAGCACCTCACCCCGGAAATCCACGGAGAGAAAGTTCAAAAAGAAATGGGGCTTCTGTTCGGCTTGTGCCAATTTCGGAGGCGCTCCTGTGGAGTCGGAAGGTGTCACCGCAAGACAGTCGAAATAAGCTTCTCCCCAGAACGTCGCTTGGATAAAAGAGGCTTTTGACCCGCCGCCGACCTTTGCATTTCGCAGCCAGAAGTTGCCTAGAAACTGTGCATTTGGCAGTTCTATCCCCTTGCATAGAACGCTTCCTTCAAAACTGGCGCGCTTTAGGAAAATGAGCGGCGCATACGGCGAAGGTATGTCCGTGGCCTCCGCATCTTTCTCTTCAATCGGCACTTCGACGATCGAGTTCCTTATTTCAAACCGCTCAAGTACGAGGCGTGCTGACTCCACCTTACGCCCCATTCTTCGTGCAATAGCGGAAAAATCGATCACCTGGCGTTGAGGTCCAATCGGCTGATACGAATTACCGTCCGCTGTTGTGATCTTGGTCGGCTGAATTGACGCGAAGTCGAGCGTGCGGGTGGCAGACCCAGCAACCACCCGAACATTGGTCAATCGGACTGGATTGCCTTTGTTCAGGCAAGCTAGAATTGCGTCGACCGGGATAATCGGAGCTTGCGTATTCGTGTAGTCGCCTTCGCAGGTTTGCACTTGGGTGCCTGTAGACTGCGTCGGTGCAGCTGCGCCGCGCTCGCCACACTGAGCCCAAGCTTGCGACATGAGGGTCAAAAGGGCGGCTACGATAGGCCACGCATGCCCTATCGCCGTCCACTTAGTCTGACACCCTCTGTTCATCCGGTCGGTAAGATCCCTTTTGTGTTCGCTTCGAGCCGACCAATGAAAATTTTGCCGCGCGCTCTATCGGTTGAAAACCAAGTGGCTACGCGCGTCCGCGTCTCAGTGACCTTGCCTTGTGGTCGCTTGCGGTCGCGATTGATTTCACCAAAGCCGCTGTTCGTTGATTGATCGCAGTCATGCCCATGGTTGTAGTTTATCTCGATGGGCTACTAAATTTCATGGTAACAGAATCTATCCTCCCTCGCAAGTTGTATGGTTTGATCGGCCTGCGGGATAACTTGTTCACTTGTTAAGAAACATCGGATGGGAGGTTCAGAGCGTCCCGACCGGGGTGCGGGGCCGGAACTGGCAGGTTACTTCGACGATGACATGTCCCGTAACGACCCTCTATGACCGCGCGAAACTCTAATCGACCTCCGCCAACGAGTAGCTCGTGCTTCGGCCGCCGGCCTTATCCTTGATGAGGACGCGGCACTTGACGAGATCGTCGATGTCCCGCAGTGCCGTATCCTGTGAGCACTTGGCGAGCTTCGCCCATTTGGACGAGGTGAGCTTGCCTTCAAATCCATTCAGCACGCGGTTGACGATGGTGCGCTGGCGCCGATTGAAGTTTGCGTCGGCATGCGCTTCCCAGAAGCGCGCCTTCTTGAGCACGGCCGCCAATGTGGTCTCGGCACCTTGGAAGGCACGCTCGAGACAAGCGAGGAACCATTCGAGCCAGGGCGTAATATCGAGATCGCCCTTTTGCGTTGCCTCGAGGATGTCGTAATAGGCATCCCGCTCGCGGCGGATTTGCGCCGACATGCTATAGAAGCGCTCAGCACTCCTCTCCGAGCGCGCCAGCGTCATATCGGCAATGGCGCGCGCGATGCGGCCGTTCCCGTCCTCGAAGGGATGAATGGTAACGAACCAAAGGTGCGCGACGGCGGCCTTCAGCACCAAATCCATGCTGTCCTTGCCGTTGAGCCAGTCGAGAAAAGCGAGCATTTCTCGCGGGAGCCGTCCCGCGCTCGGGGCCTCGAAATGGACCCGCCCGTGGCCCGTTGCGCCCGAGACGACTTGCATCGGCCCCGAGCGTTCGTCTCGCCATGCGCCGACCGTGATCTTGGTCATGCCGCTGCGTCCCGCCGCAAACAGCGCTGTGTGCCAGCCAAAGAGCCGCTCGGCGGTCAAGGGCTCGTTGAATTTTTGAGTGGCGTCCAACGTCATTTCGACGACGCCCTCCACCTTGCGATCGACGGGCGCGAGCGCGCCTATGTCTATTCCGAGACGTCGCGCGATCGAGGAGCGCACTTGCGCCTGATCGAGAATTTCGCCTTCGATCTCGCTCGACTTGACGACCTCTTGCGTCAGGGTTTCAAGCGTGGCTTCGCTGCGGAGCTTGAGGCCGAGCGCTTCCATTCGCCCGATCAACCGCCCTTGCCGGTGACGCACGGCGGCGAGTCGCTCGGCGATGTGCTCCCGGTTCCAATGGAACTCGGGCCAGGTTGCCAGCTGGTGGATATAGTCAGGCATTCTCCGCATCCTACGCGGAGATAATGTCGCCTAATCGCCGCACAAGCAAGCCCATTCTCCGCGGATTACGCGGTGAATAGATCCCCTAATCTCTCCACGCATTCTTCAATATGGTTGGACATGCGCAGGTGTCGCGAATAGACTAGCTTAAGCTAGACGGATCGGAGACTATCGATGCGCGAGATTGGTGCCTTCGAGGCGAAGAATAAGCTCGGTCAGCTGCTCGACCTCGTGGAGCGGGGGGAGGAGATCACCATCACTCGGCACGGCCGGCAGGTCGCGCGCCTAGTGCCCGCGCGGCACAAGGTCAGCCGCGAGGAAGCGCGCGCCGCCCTTGGTCGCATTCGCGCGCGCGCGGAAGCGTGCAGGCTCGGCCGCTTCGACTGGTCCGAGTGGAAGGCCTACCGAGACGAAGGCCGCTCGTGAGCCTCGTTCTCGATAGTTCCGCCGCGCTTGCTTGGATCTTTGGCGATGAGACGACGGAGGCGATCCGCGAGCTCTTCGACCAGGTCGCGGAAAGCGGTGCTGTCGTGCCCGCCCTCTGGCGGCTCGAGGTCGCCAACAGCCTGACCGTCGCTCTCCGCCGCGGCCGCATCGATGCGAGCTTCCGGCGCGCTGCCCTCGCGGACCTTGCGCTCTTGGACATTACTGCCGACAAGAGCACCGACGACCATGCCTGGACGGAGACCCTGGAGTTGGCCGATCGCTTCGGGCTCACCCTCTACGATGCCGCCTATCTTGAGCTTGCACAGCGGCGCGCGCTGCCGCTTGCCACCCTCGACGACGATTTGCGGGCCGCGGCGCGTGTTCTCGGGATGGGGTTACGCGGAGTCGGTTGATTCCCGGCGCGGCCCTTCCGCGTGTGCTCTTCTGGACGCAAAGGGCGCGCCTATGCGCTCTTGATCAGATACCGCCCGTCCTCGTCGCGGCCGAGCACGTCGGCCGCGCGCACCTCGCCCCAGGCCTTGAGGAAGTCGCGCCATTTGGCGTCGCGGTGGGCGTCGACGAGCTCGGCGAATTGCCGGGGCTCGGCGCGGAGCTCTCGCAGGAGGGTCTCGGCGAGCGGGCTCACAGGTAGTCCTCGAGCTTGACGCGGTCGCGGCCGTAATATTCGAGGCGCCGGTAGAACTTCTTCGGGATGCCTTCGGGGATGGTGGCGTCGATGCCGAGCTTGGCGGTCGTCGGCAGGCCGCCCTTGCCGAGCTCCCAGGCGCGCACGCTCGGGTCGACGTGCTTGCCGCGCGCGCCCTCGACGATGATCACGTCGCGGTTGGCCTGGACCCGGAAGGTGAGCGCCCAATCGAGATCGTCGGGGTCGTGGATGTTGATGTCGTCGTCGGTGACGATGGCGAGCTTGACCTCGGCCACGGAGAGGAGCGCCAGGAGCGCGTTCTTGCCCTCGCCCGGGCGCTTCTTGATCGAGGCGATGAGCGTCCAATAGCCGCAGCTGCCGACGGGCGCCTTGATCGCCACCGGCTTGATGCTGGCGTTCCTCAACGCACGCAGGCCCGCCGCCTCGGTGACCGGGGCCGAGAGCCAGTCGTTCTCCCACGGCATCTGCAGGAAATAGAAGATCGGGTCGCGCCTATGCGTGATGCACTTGACGCGGAAGATCGGGTTCCACTTGACGTCGCCGGTGATGTGGCTGAATTCGCCGAACGGCCCCTCGTCGGCACTCCAGCCGATGGGCAAGAGCTCGCCCTCGAGCACCAGCTCGGCGTCCGCCGGCACCTCGAGGTCGACGCTTTTGCATTTGACGAGAGCGACGGGCGCGCCATGGAGCGCGCCCGCGATCCAATATTCGTCCATGTCGATGGGCGCCTTGTAGGAGGCCGCCAGCATCTCGAAGGGATGCACGCCGATGGCGACCGCGATCTCGAGCGGCTTGCCGCGGTCGAGCTGGCGCTGGTAGTAGAGGCGCATGTCGGAAGGCGAGACGAGATCGATGCCGGTCTCGGTGGGAGTGCGGTACATCAGCCGGTACGAGCCCACGTTGCGCCCGTACTCCGGGTCCTTCGAGACGACGCAGGTCGCCGAGATGTAGGGACCGCCGTCGCGCACATGCATGAGCGGGTAGGGGATGGCGGTGAGGTCGGCGTCCTCGCCTTCGAGCACCACCTCCTGGCAAGGCGCATTCCCCACCAGGATCGGCTCGATCGGCCGATCGAGGCTTGCCTCGAAGCGCATCGCGACCTCGTTCTCGCTGCTGCCCATGGCGAGCGCC
>JBKQRV010000128.1:0-5936 GCA_052143835.1 Alphaproteobacteria bacterium | reverse complement strand
CCGGCGGCATCGGCTGTCATTATCTCGGCGGCGTGGGCCCGTGCAGCTATGACGGCAAGGTGGCGGCCGAAGCGGCGGCGGCGGCGGCGCTGGAGGGTGCGCGGAGGCCGCTCTCCGAGCAGGCCCTCGGGGCGGAGGAGAGCCGGGTATTCGGCTTCCTGCGCGCGGGGCCGGACGGCGTGCGGCCGATCCAGGCGAAGCGCCGCGTCCGCGAGATCATGTGGCAGCTCGGCTACATCAAGAACGAGCAGAAGCTGCAGACGGCACTGGCAGCGCTGCGGCAGGCACGCGAGGAGTTGGTGCCGCGCTTGAGCCTGCCGAGCACGTCGCGGAGCTGGAACACGGCGTGGATGGACGCGCTCGACGTATGCTCGATGCTCGATGCCTGCGAAGCGACGATCCGCTCGGCGCTGAACCGGAAGGAGAGCCGGGGGCCGTTCTTCCGCGAGGACTATCCCTATGTCGACAACGAGAACTGGCTGTGCCGCAACATCGTGAGCCGCGTGAACGGCGAGTGGCGGTCGCGCACGACGCCGATCGCAGTCCCTTACCTGACGCCCGAAAAAGGTCGCGAGCCTTTCTTCGAAGCAGACTACTGAGCCGGACAAAGTCCGGGTCCGAATCTGCCGCTTCGATCCCGAGACCGATCGCGCGGGCGGGCGCACCCGGCGCTCAAAGGCCGAGATAGGCGGCGCGCACCCCGGGATTCTCGGCCACCTCTTTGCTCGTTCCTGCGAGGACGACACGGCCGCTTTGCAGCACGTAGGCGCGGTCGGCGGCGGCCAGGCTCTCGGCGACCCGCTGCTCGACGATCAGCACCGCGGTGCCGTGATCGCGGATTCGCCCGACGGATTCGAGAATGGCATCGACCAGCCGCGGCATGAGGCCCTGGGACGGCTCGTCGAGCATCAGAATGCGCGGCCGAAGCATCAGCGCGCGACCGATCGACAACATCTGCTGTTCGCCGCCGCTCAGGGTCTCGGCCCGTTGGCTGAGGCGCTCGGCGAGTAGGGGGAAGAGCGAGAAGACGAACTCGAGCGGTTGCTCGCGGTCCTTCGCCTTGCGATGGACGAGGGAGCCGAGCCGGAGATTGTCGCGCACGGAGAGCCGCGGGAACAGCCGGCGGCCCTCCGGCACGAGCGCCACGCCGACGCGGGCGACCTCGTGGGCAGGCAACGCCTGGAGCTCGCGCCCCTGGTAGAGGATGCGGCCGCGATCAGGCCTGTGCAGCCCGGCGATCGTGTTGAGCAGCGTGCTCTTGCCTGCACCGTTCGCGCCGAGAATCGCGACCACCTCGCGCTCGGCCACGCTGAGCGACACGTCGCTGAGCGCGGCCAGGCCGCCGTAGGAGGCCGAGACGCCGTCAAGCTCGAGCACGGAACTTCTCCCCGAGATAGGCCGAGATGACTTCCTCGTTCCGCACGATATCCGCCGGTCGGCCCTCGGCCAGGAGCTTGCCGAGATTGAGCACGACCAGGCGGTCGACGAGCGGCATCAGCACTTCCATGACGTGCTCGACCATGAGGACCGCGATGCCGCGGGCGTGGATGTCTCGCACCAGCTTCACGCCGGCCTGCGCCTCGATCGGCGTCAGGCCGGCAAGCACCTCGTCGAGCAGCAGCAGCTTCGGCCGGGTGGCAAGCGCGCGCGCCACCTCGAGGCGCCGCTTCTCGGGCGGCGTCAGCTCCGCGGCGAGCGCGTCGCGCCGGCCGTCGAGCCCGGTCCACTCGATCACCTCGCGCGCAACGCCGCGGGCGACACGCTCGCTGTTGGTGCGGCAGAAGGCGCCGATCATGACGTTCTCGATCACCGTCATGGCCTCGAAGCTCTTGACCACCTGGAAGGTCCGGGCGATGCCGCGTTCGCAGCACTCACTCGGGCCGCGGCCGGTGATGTCCTCGCCGCGGAAGCGGATGCGCCCCTCGCTTGGCCTGAGCGCGCCGGCGATGATGTTGAAGAGCGTGGACTTGCCGGCGCCGTTCGGCCCGATCAGGCCGAGTATCTCGCCCTCCGCCACGGTGAGCGAGACGTTCTGGTTGGCGAGCACGCCGCCGAAGTGGCGGCTGACGTCGTCGACCTCGAGCACCATGGCGGCTAGGCCCCCTCGTCCGCAGCTGGACGGGCAGCGCGCCTGCCGCGTTTGCGCAGATCGGCGATCAAGCCGCACAATCCCTCGGGCTTGAGCGTGGCGACCGCCACGATGAGCGCGCCATAGATGATGAGATCGGTGCCTTGCCCCGTGCCGCCGAGATAGGCGCGAACCAGCTCCGACATCGGGATGAGGACGACCGCGCCGACCGCCGGCCCCCACAGCGTACCGATCCCGCCGAGCACGGTGGGCAGGCTGATCAGCACCGATTGGTTGAAAGTGAGCACGCTGTCCGGATCGATGTAGGAGACGTACTGGGCATAAAAGCTCCCGCAGATGCCCGTGAAGAATGCGCTCGCCGCCGCGGCCGCCATCTTGTAGCGGAAGATTCGGACGCCGAGGCTTTCGGCCGCGTCCGGATTGCCGCGCACCGCGCGCCAGTAGAATCCCCATTTCGATCGCGCGATCCAGTAGCTGAAGAGCCACAGCACGGCGGCGATCGTCACGATGCCGTAATAGAAGGGTAACTTGGAGGTTTGGAACTGGAAGTCGGCAATCGACTCCCCCTTGAACGGGATCAGGATTCCGGTCGCAGCCCCGGCCCAGTCCCAGTTCAGGAACAAGAGGTAGCCGGTCTCCGCGACGACGATGGTCGCGATGACGAAATAATGGCCGCGCAGGCGGAAGCAGGGCCAGCCGACCGCGAGGCCGACAAGTGCCGCCAGGAGGCCGCCGAGCATCATGCCGACGAGCGGACTCATGCCATAGCGCGTGAACAGGATGGTCGAGGTGTAGGCCCCGATGCCGAAGAACAGCGCTTGGCCGAGAGACACCTGGCCGCAATAGCCGCCGAGCAGGTTCCAGGCCTGCGATAGCGCGGTATAGAGCGCGGTCAGGATCAGGATGTTCTGGAAGAAGGGATCGCGGATGCCGAGCGGCACCGCGAGCACGAGCGCGAGCACCGCGGCGCCGAGGGGGAGGCCCTGAAGCTTCATCGCCCGGCCGACGCTAGAGGTAGCCGAAGAGGCCGCGCGGCCGCAGCAGGACGACCAGCATGTAGACGGCGTAGATGCCGATCGACTTGAGCGACGGCTCGACCAGCATGGCGGTGACCGCCTCGACCAGGCCGATGATGATGCCGCCAAGCAGCGCGCCGCCCAGGCTGCCGAAACCGCCGAGCGCCACGGTGATGAAGGCGACCAGCGCGAAGTTCGCGCCGACGCCCGGGTAGATGTAATAGAAAGTCGCCAGCATGACGCCGGCGATGCCGACCACGGCCCCGCCGATCCCCCAGCCGAGCGCAAAGATCAGGTCGCGGTTGATGCCGACCAGCGCCACCGCCTCCTTATCCTCCCGGGTGGCCTCGAGCGCGCGGCCGAAATCGGTCCGCGCAATGAGGAGGTAGAGGCCGAGGAAGCCGAGGAGACAGATGCCGGCGGCGGCAAGCTGGGGCAGCGACAGATAGACGCCGAGGAGATTGACGCTCCGCTCGCTGAGCCAGTGATGACGGATGCTGCGGTACTCCGGCGTGAAGATGAGCTGCGCCAACCCCCGCATCATGATCGCGAGGCCGAAGGTGACGAAGATCTGCGCCATCCAGACGCTCGTTTTCGCCTGCATGGCGCGCCGGATGACGGTCCGGTAGACGACGACACCCAAGAGGAACATGAGCGCTGCCACCACCGGCAGGAGTGCCAGGGGGTCGAGGGTCAAGAGGACGTGGAGGCCGAAGGTCAGATACATCGCCGTCATGAGGAACTCCCCATGGGCGAAGTTGACGATGTCCATCAGGCCGAAGATCAGGCTCAGGCCGGCGGCGATCAGGGCGTAGATCAAGCCCATCAACAATCCGCTGGCGAGAACCTGGGCGACGGACTCGACTGACACTCAGACCCCCGAGCGCTCCGGCCCCGGCAGGATCGCGGACTCGCGGCGTCGACGCAGCTACTTCCTGCCCATCGGCCAGATCACGTCGTGGCTCGCAACCCTGAAGGGCCAGATCGTGCGCCACTGGCCATCGATGAACTGCACCATGATCGGCGTGGCGAGCGTGTTCTGCCCGGTTTCGTCGAACTTGACGCCGGGCCACGGGAAGATGGTCTTGTCGCCCGGCAGATCGGTCTTCTCGAGCGCGGCGCGGATGGCCTCGTTCTTGGTACTGCCGGCGCGGTTGATCGCGTCCGCCAGCACCAGGAGCCCCATCAGCTCCTTCGCCGTGTTCTCCGTCAGATCCTTGCCGCTGCGCTTCTTGTACATCTCGTTCACGATCTTAACGGCCGGACGCTTGTCGGCAAGGTCGAGCGAGAAGCTGCCGCGGCTGATGATGCCGTTCGCCATCTCGCCGACTGCCGAGAGGAAGGAGGGTTCGGTGTAGCCGGCATCCTGGGCGATAATCGCCTGCGGGTGATAGCCGAGCTCGGACATCGTCTTGACCAGAAGGATGGCGTCGTTCACGTACGAGGTCGGCATCAGCACGTCCCCGTTCGCGACCTTGAGCGTTTCCACCTCACTGGTAAGGGAGGGGCTGTTGGCGCGATACTTGACGTCCGCTGCCACCTTGATGCCGGCCTCCTTCGCGAGCTTGAGCTGGGCATTGCTGCTGTCCGTGCCGAACAGCGTGTCCTCGTGGAAGAGCGCCACGCTGCCGACGGCGATGTGCTTCGTCGCGTTGAGGTCCTTGAGGAACTCGAACATCGCGGTCGACATCATCTCGTCGTGCGGGGAGATGCGGAAGAGCCACTTGAAGCCCTGCCGGGTCAGGCTGGGCGAAGAGGAATCGACGACAACGAAGGGCACGTTGTAGCGGTCGGCGACCTGGCCGACGACCGCGGCGACCGAGCTGTAATAGGTGCCCACGAGTGCCGCGACCTTTTCTTGGGTGATCAGGCGCTCGGCCTCGGCGCGGCCCTTCTGGGGATCGGCCTGATGGTCGGCCCATACGAGGCGGACCTTGGCCCCCCCCAAGTTCGGCAGCCCGGCCGTGCGCGCGAGCGGCAGATCCAAGTCGTAACTGTTGTTGATGATATCGACGGCCGTCTCCATGGCTACCCGCGCATCGACGCCGACTTGCGCGGCTTGGCCGGAGAGGGGATAGATGGCCCCGATCACCACTTCCGTCTCCGCCGCCGAGGCGGGTGCAGCGGCGCAAAAGACGAAGGCGATCGCGGCGATACACGCCGAAAGCCAGGTGCTCAGTTTCCTCATCATGGCAGTCTCCCCGTTCGGATCGATGACGTCCGGCCCGTAAGACCGAGCCGGCTCCGCGCATCGAGTCAGGCGACCGGCGGGGGGCGTATCATTCCGCGCAAGTGGCCTAGCTGGACAACGCACCACGCCGGCACGACTGGGCCGCGACAATACCTCCCCAAGAAAACCCATTTTTCGAAAGTTTCCTTCGTTTTACGAAAAATTCTACGGCGGAGGTGAGGCGTCTGTCAATCACCTTGATCACGCGGGAGAAGGTGGTCAACGCCTTACGCCGGCGGAAGCGCGCAAAAGCCACATTGACGAGACACTACAGCTATGGCACGATGCTTCCGGAAATTGATAGAAATTTCCGAAAAATGGAATATCCGCTTGACTTGCTCTTGCTAGCTGCGTGCCGGAGATGATGCAATAGATTCACGATGCGAAGGGAAGGCTCGACGCCGAGTTCCGCAAGCGAACGGACCCGGTCGAGGACGGTCGTAAGGCCCCGCCAAAGGAGCGGCGGCGAGCGCACGCGGGAGAGCTGGCATGGTTGACGTGCTGGAGACGGATGTCCTGGTGATCGGCGGCGGTGCCGCCGGATCGAATGCCGTGCTCAAGGCCGCCGACCGGGGTGCCAAGGTGACCATGGTCGTGAAGG
>JBKQRV010000127.1:0-39911 GCA_052143835.1 Alphaproteobacteria bacterium | reverse complement strand
TCGTGAGCGAGCTCGGCGCCGGCGTGAAGGAGCTCAAAGTGGGCGACCGCATCCTCGCCTACATGGGACATGGCGGCTATGCCGAGGAGGCGGTCGTGCCCGAGGCGCACGCGGCGCGCATTCCGGCCAAAATGGACCTCATTACCGCGGCCGGCTTTCCCGTCGCCTACGGCACAGCACAACTGGCGCTCGCCTACCGGGCCAAGCTCAAGGCAGGCGAGACGCTCCTCGTCACCGGTGCCTCGAGCGGCGTGGGCTTGACCGCGGTCGAGGTCGGCAAGGCGATGGGTGCCACCGTCATCGCCACGGCAAGCTCGCCCGAGAAGCTCGAGGTCGCAAGGCAGCACGGTGCGGACCACACCATCAACTACACGACGGAGAATTTGCGCGAGCGGGTCAAGGCGCTCACGCACGGCAAGGGAGCCGACGTCGCCTACGACCCGGTCGGCGGCGACGCCTTCGACGCGTCGCTGCGCGCGCTCGCGTGGGAAGGCCGCATCATCGTCATCGGCTTCGCCTCGGGACGAATTCCCTCGGTGCCCGCGAACTACGTGCTCATCAAGAGCTGCTCGGTGATCGGCGTCTTGTGGGGTGCGACCTCGCGCCGCAATCCGGCCCTTGCGCGCGCCGGCTTCAGCGAGCTCTTCCGCATGTACGAGCAGGGCCAGCTCAAGCCCTTCGTCTCGCGCACCTTCCCGCTCGAGCGAGCGGCGGAGGCGCTCACCCTCATGATGGAGCGCAAGATCACCGGCAAGCTCGTGCTCACCACCGGGCTGAGCGAAAAGTAATTTAGCGCCCTGCCGCCGCGCTCGGCTGCCGCGACGCCTTGTCGTAATCGCGCAGCACGCTTGCGACGCGGATGCGGAAATCCTTGAAGATGTGCGCCTTGCCCTGTGCCTGCGCCTTTCGGTGGCGCGCATGACGATGCCATGCCTCGACCGCCGCCTCGTCGCGCCAGGTCGAGAGCGAGAGATATTTGCCCTTGTTGGCGATGCTCTCGAAGCGCTCGACCGAAATGAAGCCGTCGATCTTGTCGAGCTCGGGGGCGAGCTCCTGGGCGTGATCGAAATACTCGTGCGCGCGCCCCTCGTTGGGGATCACCTCGAAGATCACCACGATCATGACGCCGCCCTCGCTCGCTGGATGGAAGGCGATGATGCGAGGCGCCGCGGGGTCCCGCAACGGATTTCTCGAGGGCGGGACCTCGCGAGCGCTCGCTCGCCGCCTCAGCCGCGCCAGAAGGGCTTGCTGTATTCCCGATAGGCCTCGCTGCGGCCGAGACCGATGTCCTTGAGCTCGTGGTCGCCGAGCGCCATGAGCTCGTGCCGCGCGCGCGCGCGACTGCGCCATTCATCGAAGCGTCGCCCCGCCTCGCCGAGCGCAGCACCTAGCTTTTGCCACGCCGGGGCCGCTCTCTGGTACCTCGTCCGCAGGGCCGAACCCTCGCCACCCGTGGGGGTGCTGCGGGCCTCAAACTGCATCGCGGTCATCTTCGATTTCCTCACAAATAAGGGGGAGGGCCAAACCCATCCGCCGTTGCCTCAACCGTTCTCTTGAGCCGAGAATTAAGGTGCTTTTCGCTTGCCGACAACCGATTTGTTCTCTTATAATACGTGAGATAAAATCACGTGAAAGGAAAGGACGATGCCTCCTCGTCTGCCCCCTTTGAAGGCGCTTCCCGACTTCGAGGCGGCGGCCCGGCATTTGAGCTTCACCAAGGCGGCACTCGAGCTCAACGTCACCCATGGTGCGGTGAGCCGGCAGGTGAAGGCGCTCGAGGAGGCGCTCGGGGTCAAGCTCTTCCGCCGGCTCAACCGCGCGCTGCGCTTGACCGACGAGGGCCAGGCCTATGCGCGCACCGTGCGCGAGCTTCTCGAGCGGCTCAAGGAGGCGAGCGAGCGGTTGCGCGCGCGCGAAGAGAAGGGCGGACTCACCGTCAGCACGACCTATTCCTTCACCAACAAATGGCTGATGCCGCGCCTCGTGCGCTTCCGCGCGCTTCATCCGGAGATCGACGTGCGGCTCCAGGCCAACGACCAGCTCGTCGATTTCGCGCGCGAGAACGTCGATCTCGCCATCCGCTACGGCCGCGGCCGCTATCCGGGCCTCATGGTCGAGCGCCTCATCGCCGATGATTACGTGCCGGTCTGCAGCCCGGCGCTGCGGCGCGGGCCCCACCCTCTACGCAAGCCCGCGGACCTCAAGCACCACACGCTGCTCCACGAGGAGGACGCGCTGCGCCAGGAGGATCTCGGCGAGGCCACCGCGATCGGTTGGCGCGAATGGCTCAAGGCCGCCGGCGTGGAGGGCATCGATTCCTCGCGCGGGCCGATCTTCAGCCACTCCAGCATGGTGCTGCAGGCGGCGATCAACGGCGAAGGGGTGGCGCTCGGACGCACGGCCTTGATCGCGGAGGACCTCACGAGCGGGCGCCTGGTCAAGCCCTTCGAGCTCGAGCTCAAGGTGCCGCTCGCCTATTACATCGTCCTGCCGCCCAAGGCGCTTGAGCGCCCCAAGGTGCGCGCCTTCCGCGATTGGCTCATGGACGAGGCGGGGCAAGACAAGAGAGCGTCAACCGCCACCGAGGCGGCCCGCGGCTGAGCACCGGGCCGCCTCAGCCGAGCAGGCGCTTCAAGCGCTCCATGGCGCGCGCGAGCAGCTCGGGCGCCTGGGCGAAGCAGAGACGCAGGAATCCCCCCTCACCACCCTTGCCGAAGGCGGCACCCGGTGCCAACCCCACGCCGGCCTCGGTGACGATACGCTTGGCGAGTGCCAGGCTGTCGGCGACGCCGTCCACCTCGAAGAAGGCATAGAAGGCCGCATCCGGCGGGGTGAAGCGCACGCGCGGCATGGTGGCCAAGTGGTCGGCGACGATGTCGCGCCCGCGCCGGCAGCGCTCGACCATCTCCTTGACGAAGGGCTCGCCCTCTTTGAGCGCCGTGACCGCGGCAGGCTGCAGGAAGGTTGGAACGCCGCTCACATTGTGCTGGACCAACTCGCCGAGGAGATCGCCGAGGGCCGCGGGGGCTACGAGCCAGCCGATGCGCCAGCCCGTCATCGCCCAGGCCTTGGAGAAGCTGTTGGCGACGAGGAGCGGGTCCTCGGGCTCGGCGATGTCGAGGAAGGAGGGGGCGGCGCGGCCCTGGTAGACGATGCGCGCATAGACCTCGTCGGCAAGGAGCCAGATGTTGCGCTCGCGGCAGAAGTCGAGCACGGCGCGCTGCTCCTCGCGCGTCATCATCCAGCCCGTCGGGTTGCTCGGCGAGTTGATGAAGATGAGCCGCGTGCCTTTGTCGCAGGCGGCGAAAAGCTCGTCGAGGTCGAGGCGCCAGCGGCCCTGCTCGCGCGCGAGTGCCACCTCGCGCGCTTCAGCCCCCATGATCCGCGCCGCGGCGGCGGCATTGGGCCACAGCGGGGTCACCATGACCGCATTGTCGCCCGCCTCGAGCACGAGCTGCATCGCCAGCATGATGGCATTCATGCCGGCCGTGGTGACGCTCACCCGCTCGAGCGCCACGGGGCGCTGGTAGAGCCCGGAGAGATAGTCGGCGAGCGCCTCGCGCAAGGTCGGGATGCCGCGCGTATGGGTGTAGAAGGTCTCGCCCCTGTCGAGCGCCTCCTTGGCCGCGCGACGGATGAACTCGGGCGTCGTGACATCGGATTCGCCGAACCACAGCGGGATCACCTTGGGGTCGCCCAAGGCGAGCTTCGACACATCGGCGATGAGTTGGGGCTCGAGGGCCGAGATCGCGGCGCGGATCGGGCCGGCAAGCTGCGAGGGCTTGCCGAGGAGGCGAGTCGGGATTTGTTTCAATGGCCGAGCTCCGGGAGGTGCTTGAAAAGATCGAGCGCATCGGGGTTGGCGAGGGCCTCGAGGTTCTTGACCGGGCGGCCGTGCACCACCTCACGCACCGCGAGCTCGACGATCTTGCCCGATTTCGTGCGCGGGATGTCGCGGACCTGCACGATCTTCGCCGGCACGTGGCGCGGCGTGGTGTTGCGCCGGATTTGGGCCTTGATCTTGTCGGAGAGCGCCGCGTCGAGCCTCGTGCCGTCGGTGAGGCGCACGAAGAGCACCACGCGCACGTCGTTCTCCCAGTCCTGGCCGATGACGAGGCTCTCGACCACCTCGTCGAGCTGCTCGACCTGGCGGTAGATCTCCGCCGTGCCGATGCGCACGCCGCCCGGGTTCAAGGTGGCGTCCGAGCGCCCATAGATGACGATGCCGCCGTGCTCGGTGGTCATCGACCAGTCGCCATGGCACCAGACGCCGGGAAACTTCTCGAAGTAGGCGGCGCGGTATTTCTTGTCGCCGGGGTCGTTCCAGAAGCCGAGCGGCATGGAGGGGAAGGGCTTGACGCAGACGAGCTCGCCCTTCTCGCCCTCGAGCGGCCGGCCCTCTTCGTCGAGCACCTCGATCGCCATGCCGAGCATCTTGGCCTGAATCTCGCCGCGCCAGACGGGCCCCAAGGGATTGCCGCCGACGAAGCAGCCGATGATGTCGGTGCCGCCCGAGACCGAGGCCAAATGGACGTCCTCCTTGACCTGCGCATAGACGTAATCGAAGCCTTCGGCAACGAGCGGAGAGCCGGTCGACCCGATCGCGCGCAGCTTCGCGAGCTTGTGGCTCTTGGCCGGCGAAAGCCCTGCCTTGCGGCAGGCGTCGATGAACTTGGCCGAGGTGCCGAGGAAGCTCATCTCGGCCTCCTGGGCGAAGTCGAACACCACGTTGCCGCTCGGATGAAAGGGCGAGCCGTCGTACAAGAGGAGCGTGGCCTCGGCCGCGAGGCCCGAGGCGAGCCAATTCCACATCATCCAGCCGCAGGTGGTGAACCAGAAGAGGCGATCGCCGGGCTTGATGTCGGCGTGGAGCTTGTGCTCCTTGAGATGGGTGAGGAGGGTGCCGCCCGCGCCGTGGACGATGCATTTGGGCGCCCCGGTCGTGCCCGAGGAAAAAAGAATATAGAGCGGGTGGTTGAAGGGGAGCTGGGCGTAGGAGATCCGTCGGGGCCGGTAGGGTGCCAGATACTCGTGCCATGAGGCGGCGGCGGGGAGGCCGCCGAGCGCGAGCACCTCGCGGGTGTAAGCGACCACGACGACGCGCTTGACGCTCGGGAGGTGCTCGACGATCTCCTTGAGGCGTACCAAACAATCATGGGCCTTGCCGTTGTAATGATAGCCGTCGGCGGCGAACAGCACCTTGGGCTCGATCTGGCCGAAGCGGTCGACCACCCCCTGCACGCCGAAGTCGGGCGAGCTCGTGGACCACACGGCGCCGAGACTCGTCGCCGCCAGCATCGCGATCACGGTCTCCGGCAGGTTGGGGAGCCAGCCCGCGACACGGTCTCCCGGCTCCACACCGTCGCGCTCGAGCGCCTGGGCCAGGCGCGAGACCGCCTCGTGGAGCTCGCGCCAGCTCATCCGGCGCCGCACCTTGTCCTCGCCCCAGAAGACGAGGGCATCACTGTCGTCGCTCCGGCGCAGCAGATTCTCCGCGAAGTTGAGCCGCGCATCGGGAAAGAAGCGGCTGCCCGGCATCCGCTCCGGATTTTCCATCACCACGTTGCCGCGCGTCTCGGCGACGACGCCGCAGAAATCCCACAGCGCGAGCCAGAACTTCTCCATCTCCTCGATCGAGAAGCGATGGAGGGCTGCATAGTCCTTGAGCTCGAGCTGCCAATCCGCTTCCAGCTTGCGCATGAAGGCGGTCATGTTGGCGCTCGCGATGCGCTCGGCATTCGGCCGCCAGAGGGGCTCGGCCATGCGTCACTCCCTGCCTATTCCCCGGAGCTCGTCCCCTTTCCCGAAAGGCATAGTCATATGACGGCAGAAAGCAACCCCGAAAGTGGGGTCATCGATCGGGAGCGGGCCTATCAATTCGCAGTCGGCGCATGGCACCCTTGCAACGGGAGCGAATGCACGCGAGGCTTCTCAACGGCGCGCGACCGCCGTAAGCTGCATCGAGCGGCGGGGGAACGGGGGAAGGATGAAAAGGGAACCACGATGAGACGCGCTCGCCTCGCTTGGCTTGGAATCCTGCTCGGCGCCGGCATGGCGCTGCTCGGCGCCTGCGGCGGCGACGATAAGCCGGACCCGCGCGCCCCACCTGCCAACAGCAGTCCCGCCTTCATAGAGGGCTATGACAAGGGCTGCCCCGCCGGCCTCGAGAGTGCGGCCAAGCAAGGCTCCAATTGGAACAACTCGAAGGTGGACCAGCGCTACGGCCAGGACGCCGAATATAAGAAGGGCTGGGACCAGGGCTATTTCACCTGCTACGACAGCCAGCGGACCACTTCGATCTTCAGCGGCATCAACCCCTTCTGAAACCCGCTCTGAGGGCGTCCCGCAAGGGAGGGCGTGCCGCGAGCGAGGGAGAGCGAGACATCCACGACGAGCCGGGGCATAGCGCGATCGCGGCGCCGAGCGCGGAGCGGCCGCTCATCACCATGGCCGTCCGCTTCTACAATTGCGCCGACTTTGTCGAGGCGGCACTAGAGGGCGCCTTCGGGCAGAGCTACAGCCCGCTCGAGATCATCGTTGCGGACGACCATTCGAGCGACGGCAGCTTCGAGATCGCCCGGCGGCTCATCGAAGCCTACCGCGGGCCGCACCGGGTGCGCCTCATCCGCAACCCGGCCAATCTCGGCGTCGGCAGCCAGATGGAAGAGATCCGCCGGCACATGAGCGGCGAGATCCTCGTCATCGCGGACGGCGACGACATCTCGCTGCCGACGCGGACGGAGCGCGTCTACGAGGCGCTGTGCCAAGGCGGTCCCTCGCTCATGGGCCTCGATTGCCGCTTCGCCTTGATCGACGAGAAGGGGCGGCCGATGGAAGGCGTGTCCCCGGCGGTGGCCGGGGTCGGGCCGGCTTCCGAGCTCCTCGATGCCGCTCAAATCGCGCGCGGCCGGGCGGGGCCGCATGGCGCGGTTGCGGCCTACCGCCGGGCCGTGCTCGAGGCGGGCACTTCGCTTGCCGGCTTGCGCCATAGCGAGGACCGCATCCTGGCTCTGCGCGCGGTCCTGCTCGGCCGGCTGGTGACCATTCCCGAAATCCTCGTGCTGCGGCGGGTGCACATGTCGAACGTGAGCGGAGCCGTCAGCGCCTCGTGGAGCGGCAAGCAATTGCGCGATTGGCTTGCGCAAGACCTGCAGCACCGCATCCCCGTCGCGGCGACGATGCGGCGCGACGTGGCGATGATGGCCGCGGCAGGGCGCATCGATGCCGCAAGGGCTGCGCGCGTGAGTGCAGACATCGCCGCCTATGCCGGCGAGGCCAAGCTCCTCCGCGTGGCGCGGCGGCTCGGCCCGCTTGGGTTCTTGCCGATCTATCGCGCGCTCAGCCGGCTCGGCGTTCCGCGCAGGGAGAGCGTCCGCGCCCTCCTCACGCAGACCGCACCCTCCCTCGCCATGCTCTTGGTCCGCCGCAATCCCCTCCACCGGGCGCGCGAGCTGGCGCGCCGCGGCTGAGAGAGTGCGCTGCCGCCGAACGGCCTCGCCTCGCGCCGCCCCATCTGCTAAGGAAGGCCGCCCCGCGCGCGGGCAGGTGAGAAGCGTGTTTCCGAAGGAGAGAGGATCATGGACGTACGCGGACATGCGGCCATCGTCACGGGTGCCGGCTCGGGTCTCGGCGCCGAGACGGCGCGCCATCTCGCGCGGGCAGGGGCCAAGGTCGCCGTGCTCGACGTGAACATGGCCGCCGCCGAGGCGGTCGCGAAGGAGATCGGCGGGAGCGCTGTGCGCTGCGACGTCTCGGATGCCAAGAGCGGAGAAGCCGCGCTTGCCTTGGCGCGCGACCGGCACGGTCCGGCGCGCGTGCTCGTCAACTGCGCCGGCATCGGGCCCGCCGCGCGCATCGTCGGCAAGGACGGCCCCATGCCGCTCGACCAGTTCAGCAAGGTCATCGCCGTGAACCTGATCGGCAGCTTCAACATGATGCGCCTCGCCGCCGCCGACATGGCCAGGCTCGATTCCCTCGCGGACGGCGAGCGCGGCGTCATCATCTCGACCGCCTCGGTCGCCGCCTTCGAGGGCCAGATCGGACAAGCGGCCTATGCGGCCTCGAAGGGCGGGGTGGTGGCGCTCACGCTCCCCGCCGCGCGCGAGTTCGCCCGCTCGGGCATCCGCGTGCTGGCGATAGCACCCGGGCTCATCGCCACCCCGCTCCTTCTCGGCATGCCTCAGGCGGCGCAGGAGAGCCTGGCGAGCCAGGTGCCCTTCCCGCGGCGCTTCGGCCACCCGCACGAATATGCGCGGCTCTGCCTGCACATCATCGAGAACGTGATGCTCAACGGCGAATGCATCCGCCTCGATGGCGCGATGCGCATGCAGGCGAAATAAGCCGCCTCAGGTGCCGAGCTTGTCGATGCGGGCCGCGAGCTCGATGTCGCGCTCCGAAAGCCCGCCCAAGTCGTGGGTGCTCAGCGTGATCTCGACCCGGTTATAGACATTGAACCACTCGGGGTGATGATCCATCTTTTCCGCCAAGAGGGCCACCTGGGTCATGAAGCCGAAGGCCTCGTTGAAATCGGCGAACTTGAAGGCGCGCTGGATGGCGTCGCGCCCGGCCACCTCCTGCCAAAGAGGCACGCGCTTGAGCGCTTCCTTGCGCGCGACGCCGGCGAGCTTGTCTGCCATTCTCATCCCTCCCTTCGGCCTTCCTCGCCCCACCTTGCGCGTGCGAGAGTGGACCGCCTCGGCGCCGCGATCAAGGGCAGAGCGGACTTAGGAGCCTGGCCATGCCGAAGAGCTTCACCACGCCGCCCGGACTCGACGATATCGCGGCGATCGGGCGCGCGGCACTCGCCACCGTCCCCGCCGAGCTCGCCCGCCACGTGCGCAACGTGGTCATCCGCGTGGAGGAATTTTGCGACGAGGAGACCGAGGAGGAAATGGACCTCGAAAGCCCGTTCGACCTGCTCGGCCTCTATCGCGGCGTGGCGCTCAACCGCAAGAGCGTCGGCGACACGCCGCGCGACCTCGACATGATCTTCCTCTACCGCCGCCCCATCCTCGATTATTGGTCGGAGACCGGCGAGGACCTGTTCCAGCTGGTCCGCCACGTGCTGATCCACGAGATCGGCCATCATTTCGGCCTGAGCGACGAGGACATGGACCGGCTCGAGGGTTAGGGTCGAGTGCCTCCGCCGCGGGCGGCGATCGTTGCCGGAAGAGTGCGGTTCCGATATCTTCGTTCCATACGCTTCGCAGGACGTTCCTCAGCCAGACATCATGGGCATGACCGCCGCCGCCGAGTCGGACCGCTACGAGATCATCACCGATATCGCGTCGCTCAGGGCCCTCGAGGCGGACTGGCAGGACCTCGCCGCCCGCTGCCCGACGCATCGCTTCTCAGAGAGCTTCGCCTGGTGCTTGGCCACCTGGGACGCCGTCGAGGCGCCGCAAGGAGGCCGGCTGCACGCGGTCGTCGCGCGCAATGCCGGCCGCCTCGTCCTCGTCTGGCCGAGCGTCATCCGCCGGCGCCTTCTCGCGCGCGAGGCCCATCTCCTCGGAACGAGCTTTGCCGAATATCCGTCCGTCCTGGTCGAGGACGGTCCCGACGCGGACCGGCGCATCGACGCGGCCTGGCGCCTGCTGCGCGCGACCAGCCGGTGCGACATCATGGCCATGCATTTCGTCCTCGCCGGCTCTCCGCTCCATCGCGTGCTCGCAGCCGAGCGGCGGGCACGCGTCGTCGAGGTCATCCCCACCTTTGCCGTCGCCTGGGACGAGCACCCGACCTGGGATAGTTACCTCCGGCCGCGCCTCCATCGTCACCGCCGCCGCCGCCGGCAGCTCGAGCAGCAGGGTAAGCTCGCCTTCGAGCCGGTGGACGAGCCCGCCGCCTGCACGGCGCTCGTCGATTGGACGATCGACCAGAAGCTCAAGCAGCTCGCCGCGACCGGACAGCGGGGGCCCTGGCTCGAAACGACGGCCTATCGCGACCTGCTCGCCGCGGCGGCGAGGGGCGGCAGTGCCGCCGGCCGTCTCGTCGTCTTCGCCCTCAAGCTCGACGGCCGGCCCATCGCCGCCCAGGTGACCCGCGTCGACCGCGTGCGCATCGAGATGCTCGTCACCGTGTTTGACATTGACTCCGCGAAATACGGGCCGGGCCAAATCCTCACCGAAAGTTGCCTCAATTGGGCGTTCGAGCAAGGGCTGGAGTACGACTTCCTCGGCTTCGAGTTGCCCTACAAGGTGTTCTGGGCCAACCGCAAGCGCGACGCCTTCGGCTACCGCTTCGCCAACAGTCTGTGGGGTGCCGTCTATAGCGGCGCGCGCGCGCGACTCGGCCAGTTGAAGCGCCGCTTATTGCAAGGCTGGCGGCGACCGAGCAACGCCGTCCCCGGCATTTCCTCGCCGACGCAAGAGGCGGCTGAGGAAAAGACCCCGTAGGCGGGGCCATGACCCGGAGCGCGCGTCAGAGCTCCTGCATCCCGAGCCGCCGGCGCAGCCATCCCGGCAGAAGCGTGCCGAGGAATGCCAACAGGGTTCCCGCGCGCAAGGACAAGGAGACCGCCGCCTTGACGAGTGCCACGACGCTCAAAGGGAACACCACGACGCTCGAGCCGACGTCGGGAAGGCACACGTTCTTCAGCAAGCCGGCGCAGCCGTTCGGAAAAATCATCTCGCGGACCCCCCTTTGCATGAGCGACTCCGCCAGGAACGCGCGATGCAGCAGGGAGGGATTCTTGTCGTAATAGTCGCGGTCGTTGAGCTGATAGGGGATGATCGCGCTCTTCCCCCAGATAAATCCACGACAGAAGCTGAACACATATCCGTCCTTTGTCGCGAGGGTCGAATAAAAATGGCCATTCTGCCTGGATATTCTTTGCTCCCAGCCGCGCATCTCGCTCTCGGGCACCGGCCGCGGGCCGTTCCGCTTGCACATTTCCAGAATCTTGCCGAAGTAATCGTCGGGCGGCCGGTTGGGGAAAAGCGCGAAGCGGATCGCCAGCGCGTCTGCCCTCTCGCGCGTCTTGCGCACGTTCCGCCGCGTGTATTTGCCGAGGTTCTTGAGGAATTTCTCGTAACTCTCCGCGAGCGGAAGTATCTCGCGCGTCCTTTTGGGTAGACCGATCATGAGGAGCGGCTTGCCCGCCGAGCGCCTGATCAGCGTCGCCCAAATCGCGTCGGACTTGCGGTAGTTCGCCAAGCTGAGCTTGGCCACGTCGAAAGGCTCGACATCGTGCAAGGTCGAGCAGGCGCGGCCCAATTGCGCGGCGAGATCCTGCTTCTCTCTCAAGAGAACGATGCCGCTCAGGGTTTTCGTCTTGAGCAGGCTCCTGATCGGCGGATAGTACGCGAGCCTGAAAGGATCGTTGCGGCGGCCTTCGTCGATGAGCGATATCTCCACCTCGTTGAGCGAGGCGCGCAAGGTCAGCTGGAACATTTCCGCCCGCTCGTAGCCGTCTCTCGTCTGCTTAAACGCCTCGTCGTCGAGCGTCGCCGCGCGCATGCCGCCAATGATGGGGCGTGGCTCCGATTGTCGCAGGACCGGGCTCGAGGCAAGAAGCGACTCTTGCGGCGGTGCTTTCACGTCGTGCTCGCTCGGCATGGCACGTCCGATCTGCGTCGCGTGTCAGGACGCATGCTTAAAAGCACACGGAATCGAATGCTCACGAAGCATCGGAGACGAAAGCAAATCTAGCCGAAATCGGTCAATCGATCCAGGCCGTAGTCGATGCGGCGCGCGGTCGGGGCTGCGGCAAAAGCCGGCAACGTTGCGACAAGAGGCGCTGCGACGCGTCGCGCGCAGACCGTACGTCACCAGCTCGCCGTCATCTCATAGGCATTTGAGCCAGGCGGCGATCGAGTCGGCACCCGTGGCCGGGGTGTCGAGATGCCCCTTGGGTGCCACGATATATCGATTGAGGCGGTTGGGCGGCAGCTTGTCGAAGGCATAGGACCTGTCCGCCACGCGTTCGCCCTCCTCCTCCATCCCGATCACCCAGAGCACCGCGATGCCCGGCTTCATCCGCGCGGCGTTCTTGAGGATAGAAGCGTTGCCGTCGGGATTGTAGTAGCTGAAGTAGTTCTTCGCCGTCGTGTGGGCCCCTTCCGTACTGCCATGCCACTGCACGAAATCCTTGAACACCCCCATTTCGCCGCCCTGCCCGGCCGCGATCATCTGGCGCGCCTTGGCCACGCCCGGGCCGATCACCTTCACTTCGTCCGGATCCTCCGGGAACGGGCCCGGCGAAATGATGACGAGGCCGGCGACTCCCCCGCGCAACGCCGCAAAGCCGAGTGCCGCATTGCCGCCCATGCTGTGGCCGGCCAGCACGATACGCCGTGCGCCTCGGCGCTCGAGCCCCGTCGCCGCGGTCGCGATCTCTTCCATCGACTCCTCGTAGGTGCGGTCGTATTCGTGCCTGGTCGACCAAGGCATCTCGGGCATTGCCGTGCGGAAGCCGGCGGCGTCGAGCTTCTTCTTGAGCGGCATCAGCCAGTACGAAGGCTCGAGCGTGCCGTGCAGCAGCACGACCCCGGTCGTGGACGGCGAGTGGTCGGCCGATCGGCAGGCGATTTCGTCCGCCCTTGCGGTGGGACCGGCGAACAAGAGGGCGAGAGCGACGGTGCAGGCAGCAAAGATGAATTTCACCATGATCCATACCGGCTCGATTTGCCGCGCCGCGTCCCGGCGCTCCATGCATTTCAGTATAGCACGCGCGAATCCGCATGCAATCGCATGGGCTCTCTGCAAGGACCCGCGGCGATTTGTCCAAGCACAAGCGCGCGGTACGAGACGCTCAAGTGCCCGCGGCCGCAGCGGCCGTCCACCACGCTCGGCAGAGGGCTCGTTGCATGCGAGATAAGGCGCATGCTCATCGCCACCGCGCTCGCCGATGCCGTACTAGCGCCGCCCGAGCACCTCCTTGACCCGCCTTATGACGAAGGAAACATCGCCTGTCGACGGCATGAAGAGAGGTAAGAGCGCCGCGTGCATTTGGCGGCGTACCGCGACCGCCAGCACGATGCATCCGGCCGTGTGCGCCAGCACGACCGACGTCGCGGCGCCGAGGATGCCGAATGCCGGGATCAGGATGACGAGCGCTATCGCGCAAGTCGCGAGCGACATGGACTCGGCCCACGCGATCGTGAGCGGCCGGCCTATTGCCTTGAATGCCTGAGCGAGAAGGTACCCTGACGTCGTCGGCGCGATGCCGACGGCCAAAATCTGCAGTACACCCGCGGCCGGAAGATAGGACCTGCCGTAGACCAGTGTGATCAACCACGGGGCGACAAATATTAGAATGATGCCGCCCATGACCGAGAGGACAAGCGCGAGCCGCAAATAGCGGCCGAGAACCTCCGCGCGCACTGCATCGTTCTCAGCCGCAGCCATCTTCGGGAAGACCAGCGCTCCGAGGAGCGTGACTAGGCTGCATGCGCTCACATAAACCGAAATTGCCACCAGATAGTGGCCGAAGTCGGCGGCGGGAAGCCATTGGCTGATCAGAATCTGATCCAGACGAATGTTGGAGAGGGTGAGCAGCGCTCCAACATGGAGCCGGGCGCCGTAGCCGAACATCCGCTTCATGAGGCCGACGTCGGGCCTCATGCCGAACATGCCCAGCCGGCGGAGCAAGATCGCGCCAGTCACGAACACGATGAGATTGGCCAAAAGCGATGCCGCGACGAAAGCGGCCACCGTGGCCTCGTTCGTGAGCCAAAGCGCGATGGCGATGGCGGCATACGCAAGGGACACGAGGATGCGCAGAAAGTTCCAGAGATCGAACCGATGGTGCGCTTGGCAGGCGTTCACGACGTATCCGGCGGCGTAGCCGATTGGGATGAAGAGGAGGTACCATTGACTGATGCTGCGCACCGCGGGGTTCCCGCCGAAATTTACGAAGGAAAGAACCACGAAGCCCACGGGCATGAGGGCGAGACTCAATATGGCCCCTATCCCGAGTGCGGATCCCATAACGCGCGGCGCCGCCGCACGCCGGCCCGCGGTGAAGAATATGATCGCATCGCCGATCGAAAAACCGCCCAGCGCTGCGATCAGCACCGGCCAGAGCACCGCTTGACCGAGCTCACCGCGCCCCACCGGCATAAGAAGGCGCGCCGCGAGCACGCCACCAACGAAATTGGCAAGAAGTCCGATCGCCTGTGCGATATAGGAAGTAAAGATGTCTTTCATCGTCCGGCCCAGCCTGCGGCCCGCGCATATCCCGCTTCGCCCGGGCGAACATACAGGACTTGCGGCGAAAAATCGCTCGCCTTCATGGTCGAGAGGCGCCGCGCCGGGTTGGCGGGGTGCGCCGGCGTTCGACGCGGCTCGCCAAAGAGAAAAATTTCCCGCACGCTCGCGATAGGAGCGCTCATTATCCGGCACCCTTGCGGCGACTGCGCCGGCGGGGCGGCGAGCTCGACCCCTTCGGGGTTTTGCCCGAACTCAGACGCGATTGAGGAGCAGGTCAAGCGCTTGCACGAGCTGCCGCCGGTCGGCAGCGCGCAGCAGCGCGTCGATGAGGCCGTCGGCCCCGGTCCGGCGAAGGCCGGGCGATGGACCCGTATCCTCTACCGCTTCGCCCCGGGTCAAGTCGCGCACCGCGGCAAGCAGGCCGCGCTGCAAGGGTTCGCGCACTGCGCGGTATTTGCTGCCCGAAAGCCGCGCCAAGAGCTCTTTCGGGAAATTGCCGGGCACGTAGGCGATATCCGCCTGCTCGAGCATGTCGATGTCCTCGACGGAATCGCCGATTGCCACGACCGGCGTGGTGACGCCCGCGATGCGCTCCTTGACCGCCGCGACGGCGCTTCCCTTGCTCGCATCCTTTTGCACGATGTAGCTGTCCGCATGACGCGCGACGAAGCTCAACCGGTCGAAGGCGCTTACGATGTCCTCGAGCTCGTGCGTGGCGAGGCCGAGCGTCGTCGCGCCGCCATAGCGGTAGGCCCGGATCGCCCATTCATAGCCCGGATCGAGATACACGGCCGGCAGCCGGCGGAGCGCTTCGCGACAGCGCGATAACTGCTCCTGCGCTTCCCCGTCGACGAGCGGCTCCTCGCGCTGCCGCACCGCGTCAACGAAGATGCTGCCGTACTCGCCGATCCCGCCCGGCAGCGCGTAATTGCGGCAATAGTCGCGGATGTGCTTGACGCTGCGTCCGCTGTTGATCACGACCGCGTATCCGTGCGCCTTCAAGAGGCGGAGCGCCGAAAGCCCGCTGGGCGTGGTGTGCTGAAAGAAGGGCCCGAAGAACTCGAAGTCGAACACGCCGTCGAGGTCGAGGAAGAAAAGGCGCTTCGACCAGCCCGTCCGGGGTCCCGGCCCGAAGCTCTCGGCGCAATGCCGGCTCATCTGGAACACCAGGAAATCGCGCGCGGCATTGTAGCGCCGGTTGAGCTCCTCCCGCCGCTCCATGGGCACGCGGCCGATCCAGTATGTCACCGCTGCCATGGCGCTGATGCCGCAAAGCAGCTTGTAGGGCAGAAGGCGGGAGTGAACGCCCTCGTCACCGCAGAGCGCCACATAGGACGCGAGGAGATGCCGCTCCTCCTCAGCACCCAGGGCGAGCTCATGAACGGCGGCGGCGAGATCGTATCCGGGGTCGACGATATTCGGCTGCCCGCCGCCGAAGTTGTGATGCTCGAAATCGACCTTGTAGATGCGGCGCTCGCAGCACAGCCATTCCTCCGGCCCCATGCGGCCGTCAACAAGGCTCGGCCGGCAACTGAGAGCGCGCTGCAAGCGGGCGCTGAGGCGGCCCGTCATCAAGCGGCGCAAATAGCGCCCGTAGGGATGGGCGAGGACGGTCGCGAGCGTCTCCCGGCCGGGTGCCGGATAGCTTGCGCCGGCTGAGCCCGGGTCCGTAGGGAGGCGCAAGCGCGCGGCGCGCGCGGCGACGTAGGACGGCACGACCGCCGCGATCTCGGCGACATCCGGGTGCGGCTCCTTCCGGGCGGGTTCGCCGATCCATTCGGTGAACAAGATGCCGTGGCGCAAGCCGACAAGGGGCGGCACGAAATCCGCGAGGCGAGCGGCCGCGAGATAGGCGTGATAGCCGAGCCAGCCCCAGCCGACGCTCTTGGCAAGCACGCGCCTCACTTCCGGCGGGCGGTCGCGGTCGAGCAGCTGGACCTCGAAGACGCGCTTCAGGCGGACGTCGAAATCGTCGCCGAAGCGGGCCGAGAGCCGCGCGTTCGCGGCCGCGACATCAGCACTCGCCTGCAGGCGCACCTCCTGCCAGCCGGCCGAGCCGTAAAGCTCCCGCAAGACCGCCTCGACCGCCACCGGATCGTCGAGCAGGCGCTCCTTGTGACGCTCGCGGGGCGAAAGGGAAAGTGCTGGCACCGGCGCGAGCGCGCGCTTCCAGTCGAGCTGAGCCGGATGATCGGGCGCCAGGACGACGATATTCTCGGGTGCGATGCCCCATCGGCGCAACAGTGCCGCCATCATGACGAGCGTGTCGCCGGTGTTGGGCGTGTCGTCGACCAGGAGCACGCGCGCGCCCCCGGCGATGAGCTTGCGGAAGCGGCGCACCTCCGCCGCCCCCACGCCCTCCTTGGGACGGAAGGTCAGCCACGCCCGCGCGGGCAAGCCTGCGCGCGCGAGCGACGCCTTGACGAGGGGTGCGAAATAGGCGCCTGAGGTGCGCACGCCGACCACGATGAAGGGGCCGAAGTCGCGGACGCGGGACTGGGCGAAAAGCCGGGCGAGCGCCACGGCGTCGTGATGGGAGAGGTCCTGGCAGCGAAAAGCGTCGGGGATGCGCGCGCACCAGCCGAGGAGTGCCGCGGGCAGTCGTAGGGCCGCGGCGGCTTTCGCTGCCGCGCGCAAGAGCACCCAGCGCTCGCCCGCCTCCCCCGCCGGCTCGACAAGGATCTCCGAGATGCTGTCGGCACAGCGCTCGAGCTCGCGCCGAAAGCGTCGGATGCGGGGGCGGTGCCATGCGCGCGCCACGGCAGGGAGCAGATTGAGCGTCCTCTCGGCGATCTTGATGCCGGCGCCGAGCCGCGGGAGGCGGCGCGCGAGCCGCGCGAGGTTCCAAGGGCGATGGGCGAGATAGTCGTCGGCGGCACAGCACGCGGCCGAGCTCAGGAGAAAGATGTTGATCTCGGCTTCCTCGCGTTGCCACGGAAATGCCAGCGACTCGCGGCGGTCGAGCTCGTCGCGCATGTGCTCGAGCGCCTCGCGGAGCGAAATCAGGGGATTGAGGCACCATTCGTAGGCGGCGAAGAACGCCGCATCCGGTGAAGATTGCGGACTCCCGGATGCATCGACGGCGCCGCCGGCGGTCGCGGAAGCCGCGCCCGCGCGCCCTTCCGGCCGCGTCATCGCGCGCGGCCGCGCGGCAGCGAGAAATCCGGCGACAGCCGGCCTCTCACCAGGTCGCGCAGCACCCACCAGACGATCCGCGGATTGCGCTTCACCTGCGAGAAGAGATAGGGCCGCCACGGAAAGCCGTAGGGTATATAGACGCGCACCGGCACGCCCATTTCCTTGGCCACGGCCAGCGCGCGGCGGGCCGGCAGGCCGAACAGGAGCTCGAGCTCGACGGCGGTTCCGGCGTCGCGAAGCCGCTCGAGCGCATGGCGCGCGAGCACCGCATCATGCGTCGCCACGGAGACCCGGAGCGCGCGCCCGGCGAGACGCTCGACCACGGCGAGGAAACCCTCCCGCAAGTCGATGCCGGGCGCCTCCGGATCGGCCCACTGGCCCTTGACGATGCGGACGCGGACGCCGAGCTCCACGGCGCGATCCGCATCGGCCAGGCTGCGCCGCCAGCGGCCGGGGATCGTGCAGCCGACGACGCCGGCAGAGAGCGGCAGCGCGGCGATCAAGGAGAACATCCCATCCGCCTCCTCCGGGCCGTGGCAATCGAAGTGGATGCTGACGCCGCGCGCGGCGGCCCTCGTGAAGAGCTCGCGGACGCGCTCCGGGGAGAAGCCGAGATCCGGCGCCTTGAAGGAGAGATAGCAATCGAGCTTCTCGGCCTTGATCGCGTCGGCCGCCGCGGCATAGCGCGCCGCGTTATCCTCGACCGAGCGGCCGTCCGCATTCCATGCGCAGATCGTGCTCGCGTAGCCGCGCGCCTCGAGTGCATGGCAGGCGCGCACCGCGTCGGCTAGCTCGGGGCCGACCACATAGGCCCCGGCGACCCATTCGCCGACGACGTCCAGAGCGCGCCTGAGGAGACGGATCACCGTTCCGTCCATGCGGCGATGCGGCCGAGCGGCCGGTATCTCGCCACCGTGCCCGCGAGGTAGGCCGCGATGCCCCGCACATTCAAGGGATAAGCGCGGAACGACACACAGGGATGCGCGAGCGGCGTCCAGGTTCTGATCCACGGCTCGTCCTCGCCGAGGAACTCGTACGAGCGGAGCCCGGCTCGCGCGGCGTAGCGGATCGTCTCCACCATCAAGAGAATGCCGGGCGAGCAACGCGCGAACTCGGCGGCAAAGCCGATCTTCAAGAGCCAGAAGCGGTTGGCGCTCTCGATCGCGTATTGCACCGCCGCCGCCCGTCCGCCGATGCGCAGGAAGCAAAGCCGAAGCATGCCCTCCGCGCTCGCGGCGGCGGCAAAGCGGCTGTAGAACTCCTTGAGACGCGGCCGGCAGAGAAGTGCGGTTCCGGCTTGTTTTTTCCATTCCATGGCCTCGAGGCGGTAGACCTCCTCGAGGAGCGCGGGCAGCTCCTCCGGCTTGGGTGCCAAGATCTCGGTCGCGACCGTGCCCAGCTTTTCGGCGGCACGCCGCGCGCGGCGGAGATCGGAGCGTCTGCCGGCGTTGACATGGTCCTCCGGGTTGGCCCAGCTCGCGTCGAGCGCCAGCCACGGGCAACTGACGCCTTCGCGGCAGACCACGATTCCCCTGCCCCGATAGGCGCGTCGCAATGCCGCGAGTGTGGGCGAGTCGGCGCGGATTCTCCTGAGCACGAGCGGCCGCCCCGAGCCCGCCACCGCCTGCGCAAGTGCCGTTACATCGGCGCCTTCGGCATAGACAAAATCGTTAGGCTCGTCGATGTGGCCATGGAAGCAGACGAACTCGAGGCGCCGACGCAAGCCGCCTCCGGTGCGGCGGAGCGGCGCTATCGATGCCGCTTGCGAGTCCTCGGCCAGCATGACCTCCAGCTCGCGATCGATTCCGAAAACCTCGGCATATATCCGCGTCCAGCTGTGGTGCTGCATCGGACTGGCCCAGGCGGCGCGCCGCGCGAGCGCTTCCCAAAGCGCTCGCATCTCATCGAGGCCGTCCCGACTTCGCACAACCTGGACATGAGGCCCCTTCGCTCGAACCCGCAACGCTCCGATATCGCTGCGCGCCTGAGGCACCTGCTGCATCGTTATTCTTCCCCGGCCGCGGATTCTGGAGTTTGCGTGGAACTCCGTCAAGGCCTTGCGGGAGCACGCGAAAGCGCAACGCGCTTAACGCGCGTCATCAGCCGCCGACGAGGGCTTGCACGCGCGCGCGCAGCTCCGGCACCAGCTCCGCTTCGAACCACGGGTTGCGCGCGAGCCAGCCGGTCGTGCGCCAGCTCGGATGGGGGGTGGGGATGAAATCGGGGAGATACTCGCGAAAGGCGCGCACGGTCTCGCCCAGGCTCGCCTTGCGCCGCTTGCCGAGATAATAGGCCTGAGCGTAGCCGCCGACGAGGAGGGTCAGGCGGATGTCGGAGAGGGCGGCGCGCAAGGGCGGATGCCAGAGCGGCGCGCACTCGGGCCGGGGAGGGGCGTCGCCGCCTTGCGGCAGGCGGCCGGGATAGCAGAGGCCTACGCCGATGAGTGCTATGCGCCGCGGGTCGTAGAAGACCTCGCGCGCGAACCCGAGCCACGCCCGCAAGCGCTCGCCCGAAGCATCGTTCCACGGCACGCCGGTCTCGTGCACCTTGGTTCCCGGCGCCTGCCCGCAGATGAAAAGCCGCGCCGTGGGGAGGGCCTGGAGCACCGGGCGCGGGCCGAGCGGCAGATGCTCCGCGCAGACCCGGCAGGCTCGCACGCGGGCGAGGAGTGCTGCGAAACCCGGGCGTCTCATCATAGGCTCGCGAGAAGCTCGTCGACGAAGCGCGGCACCACCTCGCTCGCCGGGCCGTAGCGGCGCTCGGCGAAGAGCTGGGCGCCCTCGGAGGGCTCGAGGTTGAGCTCGACCGTACGGGCGCCGGCGATCTCGCGCGCCTCGGCGACGAAGCCGGCCGCGGGATAGACGTTGCCCGAGGTGCCGATCGAGATAAAAAGTGTGGCGCGCGCGAGGGCCGCGGTGATGCGCTCCATCTCGAACGGCATCTCGCCGAACCACACCACGTGGGGCCTGAGCCCGCCCGTGCGCATGCAGGCGTGGCAGGCCATCTCGACGGCGAGATCGTCTTCGGAGCGGAACACCTCGCCGCACCAGGCGCAGCGCGACTTGAGCATTTCACCGTGCATGTGGACGAGCTCGCGGCTGCCCGCGCGCTCGTGCAGGTCGTCGATGTTCTGGGTCACGAGCAGGAACTCGCCGGGCCACCCGGCCTCGAGCGCGGCCAGCGCCCCGTGCGCCGCGTTCGGCTGGATGTTGGGATTGCAGAGCGCCTTCCGCCGCGCGTTGTAGAAGGCGTGGACCTGCCGCGGCTGGCGCGCGAAGGCCTCGGGCGTCGCCACGTCCTCGAGGCGCACCTTGGCCCAGATGCCGTCGGCGTCGCGGAAGGTGTCGAGGCCCGACTCCTTGGAGATGCCGGCACCGGTGAGCACGACGATCGAGGGTCGACGAGGCTCGCTCATGACAAGTCCTGGGACACTCCCCTATGATAGCCGGGTGCTGCAGCAGGAGATAGGTTTGCCCAGAAACGCTCGCAACGGCCGCAGGGTCCTCCGCCTGCAAATGGGGAGCCTCCTCTCTGTCTTCCTCCTGCTCCTCGCGGCACGCGCCGGGGCCGACGAGTTAGCACCGACGCTCGATCGGCTGGCGCGCGCGGCGGTGGCCGAGGACGGCGTCACCGGCATCGTGATCGGCATCGGGCGGGAGCGCGAGACGCCGATGCTCGTGGCGGCCGGGCTCGCCGACGTCGCGGAGCATGCTCCGATGCGCCGGACGAGCGACTTCAAGGTCGCCAGCATCGCCAAGACCTTCCTCGCGGCACTCACGCTCTCCCTCGCGCAAGAGGGCAAGCTCGCGCTCGACGACAAGCTCGCCCGCTTCCTCCCGGACGTGCCCAATGCCGAGCGCGTGAGCCTCAAACAGCTCCTCAACCACACCTCGGGCTACGACGACTTCCTCACCGACGCCTTCGTGGCGGCCGCGCGCGCCCAGCCGGGCAAGACATGGGATCCGCTCGCGCTTCTCGCCTTTGCCCATCCCGAGCGGCTCGGCTTCGAGCCCGGTAGCCGCTTCGACTACTCCGACACCGATTACCTCTTGCTTCGCATGGCGCTGGAGACGGCGCTCGGCCACTCGCCGATCGCGGAGATGCGCCAGCGCTTTATCGCCCCGCTTGGGCTGAGCGCAACCTGGTTCGCCTCCGAGGAGACGGTACCCGCTGGCATGCTTGCGCACGGCTATTCCGATCTCGACGGCAGCGGCAGCTTGCAGGATGCCACGGGCGAGCCCGACGTGCTGGGCGGCGACGACGGCGCCATGGTGTCGAACGCCGCCGACCTCCTGCGCTGGGGCCAGGCGCTTTACGGCGGACACGTGCTGGCAAAGCCGCAGCTCGACGAGATGCTGAGCTTCGTGACCCCGAGCGAGGAGGACAGCGCGCCCGGGAGCGGCTACGGCCTCGGCGTCGAGCGCTTCCGTTACGCGGGCGTCATGCTCTACGGCCACACCGGATCGGTACCCGGCTATAACAGCATCCTGCTCTACGAGCCGACGACGGGGACGGCGATCGTCCTGGCCGTCAATTCGGACCCCGCCGACGACGCGCTCCTCGACATCCTCGTCGAGCGCGTCATCCGCGCGCTCGGCGATGCCGGCAAGCTCCGCCTCCCCAAGCAACCCGAGTCCGGGTAGCCGCTTGGCGCTCCACCCGGCTCACCCTATCGCGTAGGCGAATCACGCACCGCCCGCGAGGGGATAATGGACTTCCGGCTTGTAGATCGCTCCGCTGCGCGAGAGGAAGCTCGAGAACAGCACGAACTGATCGATCGGCGCGGGGCCGGCGCGGAAGAGCGAGTGCGCGCTGACGAAGGTGCCCAGGCGCAGACGCGCGGCCTCCTTGAGACGCGCGAGTGTCACGTGCGGCGAATATTTCCGGCTTTCCGGCTCGAGCCCGGCCGTCACGAGGGCGCGGTCGACCTTGCCATGGAGCACGTTGAGCGTCTCGTTGCGCTGCACGCCGACCCAGAGCGTGTGCGGCGCGCTCGCCTTCCCGAAGGTGGACACGCCCTCGAGCTTGAGCTCCAAGGCCGGCGCCTTGATGCGCGACAGCGCCATGTGGATGTCCTCGAAGCGGCCCCCGTCCACCTCGCCAATGAAGCGCACGGTCAAGTGGATGCTTTCGGGCCTGACCCAGCGCGCGCCCGGCACGCCGCCGCACAGGCCCGCAAGGCGTTGCCGCATGTCCTCGGGCAACTCGAGTCCGACGAACAGGCGGATCATGTCCTCTTGTCCCTTCTTGTCCCCGGCCTCGTTCTTTGACGGGCGCAGGTTGGCTTCGCTTTCCGGGATCGCCCCGGCATCCCCGCGCGGAGCTGCATGGAGCTACATGAAGAGCGCGAGGACGCCGGTATAGCCGTAAAGCCGCGCGTTGGAAATCTCCCCGTTGCAGAAGAAGCCGACGAGCGGCACCTCGCCGAGGGCCTGGCGCAGCAGGCCGAGCTCGGCCGAACCCGGTCCGAAGAGATTGGGCCCGCGGGCGACACAGCTGTAATAGACGGCACCCTTGGGGCTCCCCTTCAGCCGCGCCTTGAGCCGTGCCAGCATGCGCTCGAGATCGTGCTTCGCACTCTCGCCGTCGCGCCGGCAGAAGATGATCTCGTCGCCTTGAGCCGGTACCTCGCCGATGGCGAGCCAGCCGCGCTCGGCATCGATACCCATGAGGTTGCGCACGAGATAGTCCCCGGTATCCGTGCCGCGGACGGGCAGTGCCGCGTGGAGCGAGCGCAGCGCGCGCGCCGACCCCCCTTGCAGGAGCTTCCCCACATCCTCCTTGAACACCTCGAGCGCCGGCCGGCCGTCGAGCTCGAGGAGCACGTTGTCGCGGCAGGCGCTGATCGTATGGCTGGGGCCGATCGGCGTGCAGCCCTGGCTCAGCCCCGTCGCCACCGCGACCTCGGCCGAGAACAGCACCCCGCTCACCCCGCCCGAGGTGACCTCGTCCGCCACTTGGCCGTGAGCGCCCCGCGAGGAGGTGAGTCCGCCCAAGAGGAAGGAGGCGGTCTCCGCCGTGAGGCCCTCGAGCAGGCCGGGCAAATGCTGGTTGCGCGGGTCGCCGTGCACGAGGGCGAGGGTCGGCTGTTTTTCCTTGATCCAGCCGGCGTTCGCGGCGCGGAAGCCCTCGAGCGAGCGCTCGACGGTGGGGAAGATGCGGAAGGAGCCGCTCGGCAGGACGCCGATCATGACGGCGAGCGCTGGCTCGTCGAAATACTCCTTGCCCGTCGCCAGCACGCCCATGCCGACCGTGCCGACCCAGTGCGCCACCCCGGTCTCCGCCCGCAGGTAGAGGAGGATGTCGGCAAGCTCGCCGGCAAAGGCATCGCTCGCGTAGAGAAAACCGAGCGCCTCTCCCGGCCCTTCGACGGGCCCCGCCGCTCGCAACGCCGCGGCGCACTCCCTCGCCGCCTCGGCCGAGCTCGGGCCGTTGCTGTGAGCGAAACGGAACGCGGTCATGGCTCCTCCTCGCGCAACTCCGATCATCCTCCCAAGAGCTTCTCCACGTAGGGTGCGAGCCCGCGGGCGATGACGACGACACCTTCTGCGTTCGGATGGATGCCATCGGCCTGGTTGAGCTCGGGCTTGGCGGCGACGCCGGCGAGGAGAAAGGGGTAGAGGAGGCAGCCGTGCTTCTTGGCAAGTGCGGGATAGATCGCGGCGAACTCCCTACCGTACTCCGGGCCAAGATTGGGGGGAGCCAGCATGCCGGCAAGCAGCACCTTGAGCTTGGCGCTTGCGAGGACGGCGAGCAGCTTGTCGAGGTTGGCGTAACTCTCCTTGGGATCGAGGCCCCTGAGACCGTCGTTGGCGCCGAGCTCGACGATGACGATCTGCGGCTGCTCTTGCAGCATCCAGCCGACCCGCGCGAGCCCGCCCGCCGTCGTGTCGCCGGAAACCCCGCCGTTCATCACCTCGACCTCATGGCCGGCCTTCTCGAGCGCGGTCTGCAACACTTGAGGCAGGCTCTCGGCTTCGGGCAGGCCGAATCCGGCGGTGATGCTGTCGCCGAGCATGAGGATGCGCACGGCGGGCTTGCTCCAGGCGCTCAGGGGCCCGAGAATGACGGCGCACGCCAGCACCATCAGATTGAAGATGGCGCGCGCGAGCAGATTTGCGCTCAAGGTGCCGTGCCGAGACGCCGTTGCGTCGGAGGAGCGGCGCCGCATTTCGCGCGTTGCCTCAACCGCCAAGCCCGCCATGGCCATCGCCCGATCCGCTCCCACCATGCCCGCACGCAGCCCGCCGGTCCGAGACGTCATCATCCGCCTCGAGGGTGTCCATCTCAAGTTGGCAAGTGCCGCCGGCCTGGTCAACATCCTCAACGGCGTCGATCTCGCCGTCCAAGCGGGCGAGAGCGTCGGCCTGGTCGGGCCCTCGGGCAGCGGCAAGACCTCGCTCATGATGCTCGTGGCGGGGCTCGAGCGGCCGAGCGAGGGGCGCATTTCCGTCGCCGGTCAAGCCTTCGCCGGCTTGGACGAGGACGCCTTGGCGCGCTTTCGGCGCGATAACGTCGGCATCGTGTTCCAGGCCTTCCATCTCGTGCCCACCATGACCGCACTCGAGAACGTGGCGATCCCGCTCGAGCTCGCCGGCATCAAGGACGCTTTCGCGCGCGCCCGCGCCGGGCTCGAGGCGGTCGGGCTCGGCCCGCGCATCCACCATTACCCCGGCCAGCTCTCCGGCGGGGAGCAGCAGCGCACGGCACTCGCCCGCGCCTTCGTGACCGAGCCCCGGCTGCTGCTGGCCGATGAGCCGACCGGCAACCTCGACGGCAAGACGGGAGAGGCGATCATCGAGCTTCTCTTCGACCTGCGCGCGCGGCGCGGCACCACCCTCCTTCTCATCACCCACGACCCGGCGATCGCCCGTCGCTGCGAGCGCATCGTGCGGTTTGCCGACGGGCGCATCGTCGACGACACGAGCGCCGAGAGCATTGCGACGGCGCACCCGCAATGAGGGGTGCCGCCGCCGCCCTGCCGCTTGCCTTGAGGTTAGCCCTTCGGGAGCTGCGCAGCGGCCTCAAGGGCTTCCGGGTTTTCTTGGCGGCACTCGCCCTCGGCGTTGCCGCGATCGCCGCGGTGGGCTCGCTCTCGGCCTCCGTCGACGGCGCTCTCAAGGGCGATGCCAAGACGCTTCTCGGCGGCGACGCCGACCTCACCCTCGCCCATCGCGAGGCGAGCGCTGCGGAGTATCGGGCGATGCAGGCGGCGGGGCTCGTCTCGACGAGTGCTGATTTGCGCGCCATGACGCGCGCCGCCCAAGCCAAGGAGGGAACGGGCAAGCGCCTCCTGGTCGAGCTCAAGGCGGTCGATCGGCACTATCCCCTCTACGGCGCGCTCGAGCTCTCGCCGCCGATGACCACCGCCGCGGCATTCGCCCTGCGCGAGGGCGTCTTCGGCGCGGTTGCCGATTCGGACGTGCTGGCCCGGCTGGGCCTCAAGCTCGGCGAGCGCATCAAGCTCGGCGATGCCACCTTCGAGCTGCGTGCCACCATCGAGCGGGAGCCGGATCGGGCAGTCTCCGCCTTCATCCTGGGCCCCCGCCTCATGGTGAGCATGGCAGCGCTGCCGGCGACCGGGCTCATCCAGCCCGGCAGCATCGTGCGCTACAACTATCGCCTCAAGCTGCCGAGCGGCGCCGACGGGCGCGCCTGGCTCGCGGAGCTCGCTCGGCAATTTCCCGATGCCGGCTGGCGCGCGCGCAGCTTTCATAATGCGACGCCGCGCCTCCAGGAGTTCCTCGACCGCATCGCGCTCTATCTCACGCTTGTCGGCCTGACGGCACTTCTCGTCGGCGGCATCGGCGTCGCCAATGCGGTCAAGGCCTACCTCGACGGCCGCGCCACCACGATCGCCATCCTGAAATGCCTGGGGGCGCCGGCGCGGCTCATCTTTCAGGCCTATCTCGCCGAGGTCTTCGCGATCGCACTTTGCGGCATCGCGATCGGCCTGGCGCTGGGTGCGATCGTGCCCTTCCTTCTCGCGGACAGCTTGGCCCGCTACCTCCCCGTGGCGGCGCATGCCGGGCTCCATCCCGCCCCTCTGCTGCTCGCCGCCGCTTACGGCGTCCTCACCACCTTCGCCTTCACCCTCTGGCCGCTCGCGGAGGCCCGCGACACGCCGCCCGCACGCCTCTTCCGTGCGCTCGCGACCCCGCTCAGAGAGTGGCCGCGCCGCCTCGATGCCTTGGCGCTGCTCGGGGCCGCAGCGGCGCTCGCCGCCCTCGCCGTCGCGAGCGCCGGCGACAGACGCACCGCCCTCTGGTTCGTTGTTGGAGCCGTTGTTACGCTCGCGGCCTTCAGGCTCTCGGCCTGGCTGATCGCGGCCTCGGCGCGCGCCGCCGCAAGGACGCCGGTCGTCCTCGGCGCGTGGCCCACGCTGCGCTTGGCGCTTGCCAACCTCTACCGTCCCGGAGCGCCGACCGCGAGCGTCGTGCTCTCGCTCGGCGTCGGCTTGACGCTCCTTGTCGCCGTCGGCCTGATCGAGGGCAATCTCTTGCGCGAGGTGACGGAGACGCTGCCGGCGGGCGCGCCGAGCTATTTCTTCATCGACATCCAGCCGGGCCAGCTCAAGGGGTTCGACGAGGCCGTCCGCGGGGTCGAGGGCACGAGCGGCCTCGAGCAGGTGCCGAGCCTGCGCGGCCGCATCACAGCACTCAACGGTATCGCCGCCGAGCGCGCCAAGATCAACCCGCGCTCGGCCTGGGTATTGGAGAGCGACCGCGGCCTCACCTATGCCGCCCTACCGCCGCCGGGCGCGCGCATCGTCGCCGGCAGCTGGTGGCCGGCCGATTACGCAGGTCCCCCGCTCGTCTCGCTCGATGCGGAAGTGGCGCGCGATTTCGCGCTCAAGCTCGGCGACACGCTAACGGTCAACGTGCTCGGGCGCGAGGTCACGGCGCGGATCGCGAACTTTCGCGAGATCGAGTGGTCCAGCCTCACGCTCAACTTCGTGATGGTGTTCTCGCCCGGCGTGCTCGAGGGAGCGCCCCAGACCTTCATCGCCACCGTGAAGGCGACGGCGGCGGCCGAGGAGCCGCTCGTGCGCGCGGTCACCGACCGGTTCCCCAACGTCTCGGCGATCCACGTCAAGGAGGCGCTCGAGGCGGCAGCGTCCATCCTCGGCAGCATCGCCTCGGCCGTGCGGCTGACCGCCCTCTTCACCCTCGTCGTCGGCACGCTCGTGCTCGCGGGCGCGCTCGCCGCCGAGCATGAGCGGCGCACCTATGACGCCGTCGTGCTCAAGGTCCTGGGGGCGACCCGCCGCACCCTTCTCGTGACCTTTCTCATCGAGTACGGCGTGCTCGGCGCCGCCGCCGCCGCAGTGGCGTCGGCACTCGGCACACTCATCGGCTACCTCATGACCACGCGGATCATCGAAGGAGCGTGGCACTTCGTCCCCGCCGCCGTCGCCGGCACCGCACTCGGCTCGACCCTCCTGACGCTCGCCCTCGGCTTTGCCAGCACCTGGCGCGCGCTCGGCGAGCGCCCGGCACCCTACCTGCGCAACGAGTGAGGTGCTCGGAGGGGGCGGGAGCAGACGGGTCGGCGGGGGATATCGGATGAAGTCGTTTGCACTGCTGAGCCCTTTCGGTCGGCGCCTGCCTATGCCATATAAAGAAGATCGAGAAATTTCTGCGTCACGGCGCCGACGGTCGAGGAGCGATCCCGTGAAAAAGAGCCTCATGCCCGCGGTTGCCCTTGCTGTGCTCTGCGGCTGTCCATCGGCGCGGGCGGCAGCGGCCGCGGACCAGGCAGCCATCGTCGAAGACCTGCGGGGACCGCCGACGGAGGCGGCGCCGCTCGACTATCTTGCCCCTGGAGCCGTTATTCACCTCAACGCGCAAGACGTGATCGTCATCGATTACTTGCGCTCCTGCGCGCGCGAAACGATCCACGGCGGAACGGTGCGCGTCGGCGCTCTGCAAAGCGAGGTCACGGACGGCCGCGTGGAACGACAAAAAGTGAGCTGCGACGGCGCCCGGAAACAGCCGCGCGCGACGTCCGAGTCGGAAGGCGCTGCGCCGAGCCTCTCGGCACCGCCGCGGCCGCGCGGCCAGCCGCATGAAGGTGGCATCGAGTGGACGCTTTACGGAAGGAACCCTCTCTTTGATCTGGGCGGCCCGGGCAGGTTGGTGCTCGAGCGGATCGATCAGGAAGGAGAGAAGATCCAGCTCGACATCACGGCGAGTGAGCTGCTGCACGGAAGGTTCTACGACCTCGTCAAGGATGATCGCAGCCTGAAGCGTGGCGGCATCTATCGCGCGACCTTCGGCCGGCGCACGATCGTGTTCCTGGTCGATCCTTTGGCCAAATCCGGCGCCACGCCGCTTGCCGGTCGCCTGCTGCGGTTTTAGCCGCGATGTTGTTCACTTAAAGATTCGAAGGGCCTTGGCGCCGTCGCGTTGACCGAGCACAAGGCGGCAAGGGCGGCACAGGGATACCCGTCGGTGTGTCTCCGCTTGACGCAGGTCAATGGCAAACCGCGGCGGGTCGCGTAACCTCGCCAAGGTAAGTCCGGCCAGGTCCAGGGCGTCATGAGCACGCGGAGTCGGGTATCATGCAATTGAGAACATTGGTCATGGCAACGGTCTGCGCGTTGGCGCTCTCCGTCCCGGCCAAGGCGCAGCATGCCGGGCAAGCCGGGCATTGGGGCGGCGCCGACGGCGCATGGCATGAGCATGAAGGCTGGCACGGCGACATAGGCCATTTCGATAACAACCACTGGCACAGCGGCCATTGGTGGAACGGCAACTATGGCGGCCGCGCCGGCTGGTGGTGGATCATCGGTGCCGATTGGTATTGGTATCCGGCGCCGATCTATCCCTACCCCGATCCGTTCACCCCGCCAGGTGCGGCCCCAGGCTTTTGGTACTGGTGCGACGCCTATCAGCAATATTACCCCTATGTCGGCGCCTGTCCCACGGCATGGCGCGCCGTGCCGCGGCAGTGAGAAGCGGGCAGGCGCTGTTCGCGCACCGCACGGTGTCGCCAACTTCGCCAGCCGCCGCGCCGGTCCAGGCCCGCCTGCGCGCGAATGCGGCCGGGCTCCTTCTGGCTAACTCACTGATCCTTAACAATTCTTAATATAAGACAGTTGATTTTCCGTGGAATAACCCCAAAATACCCCTGTGGGAATTCACCAGCGCTATTTCGAGTGAGGGTATGACATGGATATTCGCCAGCAAAGCCGCGCCTTTCCGGGGACGGTCGAGCGCGCGGAGATCGACGCGGGTCTGCGCAGCTATATGCTCCGCGTCTACAACTACATGGCCTCGGGCCTCGCACTCACCGGCATCGTCGCTTTTCTGGTGTCGCAAAATCCGACGGTCGTGCATGCGATCTTCGGCACGCCGCTCTATTGGCTCGTGCTCTTAGCCCCCCTCGGGCTCGTCTTCTTCCTGAGCGCGCGCATCACGCGCATGCAGCCGGCCACCGCCCAAGCGCTCTATTGGCTCTACGCGGCGCTCATGGGCCTGTCGATGTCGTTCATCTTCTTGGTCTATGCCAGCGACAGCATCGCCCGCGTCTTCTTCATCACGGCGGGCTCGTTCGCGGGGCTGAGCCTCTACGGCTACACCACGAAGCGGGACCTCTCGCCCTTCGCCTCGTTCCTCATGGTCGGGCTCATCGGCGTCATCCTCGCGAGCCTCGTGAATATGTTCTTCCACAGCACGGGGCTGCAGTTCGCCGTATCGGTGATCGGCGTGCTCGTCTTCGCCGGCCTCACGGCTTACGACACGCAGTCGATCAAGGAGCTCTATTTCGTGGGCGACGACGCAGGCGTGGCGACGCGGAAGTCGGTCATGGGCGCGCTCCGCCTCTACCTCGACTTCCTCAACCTCTTCCTCCTCCTCCTCCGTCTCTTCGGCAGTAGCCGCAACTAGCTGCTGCGGTCTTCTCCAAGGCGAGCGGCCCGGGGCGGCAAACCCCGGGCCGCTTTATTTTTGCGCCCGCGTCGCGCTCGGCCAGGCGCCTAGGGGCTCAGCCGCCGGAGGTGGGCGGCAAGGGTCACCTCTCCCTTGCTCCATGTCGCCGCGAGCCTGCCGTCAGGCTCCAAGCGATACTCGAAGCGCGGCTTGCCGGGCTCCGCGAAGACGAGGCGGCCCTCGGCGAGGCGTCCCGTGATCTCCATGAAGCCACCTTTCTGGCGCCCCTGCGGGCCATAGGCGTAGATCGCCTGCACGCGCTCGCCCTCGATCCGCTCGACCGCCAAGATCATCTCGCGGCCGTTGCCATAGAGCCCCCACTATTCGCCGAGAAAGGGATCGCTCGCTGGCGCGCCCGAGGGTGTCGCGAGCTTGAGCTCCGGCGGCAGCGGCACCGCACCGCTCGGCTCGAGCGCCTTGCCGTTGGCGCACTCGGCGAGTGGGGGCACCTGCGGCGCTTCCACGAGTGCTACGACGCAAGGCCCGAAGCGCCGCGCAAAGAAGAGGCCGTTCGCGCCCCCGTGGCCGGTCGGGATCTCCGGCTGGTCGATGACCAGGTGCGGAATGTGGTGGCGCGCGAGACTCGCGTCCGCCGCCGGGCCGCGTCCGCCGGGATCGTAGGGATCGTCGCGGAAAAAGGTCACCATCACCCGCTTGACCTCGAGATCGTCGATCAAGTCCCCAAGATAGCGGCCGTTGTTCTCGTAGTGCTCCGGATTGCGCTGCCGGGTGCCGTAGGCGGCCGGCGAGGCGGCGATCACCGCATAGATATCGCTGCGCTTGTCCGCGAGAGTGAGCGTGAGCCACGCGCCGAAGGACTGCCCGGCGAGGACGATCCTGCGGTAGCCCTCAGCCTCGAGCTTGTCGACGTTCTTTGCCAGCTCGTCCGTCTTGGACCTCACCTGGGCGACCACGCTCGAGTGCGGCTCTTTGTACTCGTCGAGCTCGCCAAGGCGGTTGTTGCGGTAGACGTCCCAGCCCGCATCGCGCAAGAGGGCGAGATATTCCGGGTTCGCCGCCTTGGCCCCATCCTCGCCCGGCCCCTTGCCGTGGCTCCAGATCACCGCCCCCTTGGCGTGCTCGGGCCCCTGAAGCGGCTGCTCCGAGTAGGCGGGAACGAGCTGGGCCTCGGCGTGCGCGCCGAGAGGTGCACCCGCCACGAGAGCCAAGGCGAGGCCGGCAAGTTCTGCGACGATGATGGGAGACAGACGGCGCCGGGCCGCCTCAAATGCAGCGTCCGCCATCGACTTCAAGTGCCACGCCGGTGATGAAGGCGCCCTCGTCGGAAGCCAGATAGAGGGCTGCGTTGGCGAGGTCGGCGGGCGTGCTGAGACGCCCGAGCGGTATGGAGGCGATGAAGCGCGCGCGGTTCTCGGGCGTGTCTCCCCCCATGAAGTCGCCCAGCATCGGCGTGTCGCCGGCGACCGGACAGAGCGCATTGACGCGGATCTTCTTGGTTGCCAACTCGATCGCCATCGCCTTGGTGAGCGAGATCACCGCACCCTTGCTGCCGTTGTACCAGACGAGGCCCGGGCGCGGCCGCAGCCCCGCGGTCGAAGCCGTGTTGATGATGGCTCCGCCCCCGCGCCGCTCGAGCGCCGGTACAGCATGGATGGCGGCGAGGTAAATGCTCTTCACATTGACGGCGAAGATGCGGTCGAAGGTCGCCTCGTCGACCGCGAGCATGGGGCCGTTCCGTTGCGGCACGCCCGCATTGTTGACGAGGATGTCGAGTCCGCCGAAGTGCTTCGCCGCAGCACCCACCATGGCCGCCACCTCGCTCGCGATGCTGACGTCGGCATGGACGTAATGCGCCTCGCCGCCCGCTTTCAGGGTAGCCTCCGTAACGCGGCGGCCCTGCTGGTCGTTGATGTCGGCCAACACGACCTTGGCCCCTTCGGCCGCGAAGCGGCGCGCGATGCCCTCCCCGAAGCCCGAGCCCGCGCCGGTCACGATCGCGACTTTGTCCTTGAGACGCAACACCCGTCCCCCCTTAGGCGGCCCGCGCCAGACTCAAGCCGAACCAGTTGCGCGGATCGCTCCATTGCGCCGCCGGCTCGAAGTGGCACTCGGCGAGCGTCTTGGCGAAGACAGTGAGATCGAACTTGCGCGAGATCTCGGTCTCGATGGTCTCTTCGCGCGCGAGACGCACGATCAGGTCCAGCGCTGAAAGCCTCACCTCCTGCGCCGCGAGGCTCACGAGATGCATCTCGATCTGCCGCTCCTCCCGATTGTAGAACGCGCGATGGGCGAAGCGGTCAAGGGCGAAATCGGCGCGGAAGCGGCGGTTGATATGGCGCAGGATGTTGAGGTTGAAGGCGGCCGTGACACCCTGGCTGTCGTTGTAGGCCGCATCGATGATGCGCGGGTCCTTCTCGAGATCGGTGCCGATGAGAAGCCAATCGCCGGGCCGAAGCGCTGCGCGCGCCGCGCGCAAGAAGTGCAACGTCTCGGCTATTGTGAGATTGCCGATCGTGCTGCCGAGGAAGACGAGAAGACGCGGGTTGCGTGCGTCCCCCGGCCGCGACGCTGCAAGGAGGGCCAGTCCCGCCTCGTAAGTGCCGACGATCGCATGCACCGCGAGCCCGGGATAGCGGGCGAGCAGCTGGGCGGCGCCGCGCTCGAGGCTGGACGGGCTCACGTCGATGGGCACATAGCTGAGCGCCTTGTCCAGCCTCGCATAGGCATCGAGGAGGTGCTGCGTCTTGAACGAGCTGCCGCTGCCGAGCTCGACGATCTCGCAAGCCCCCGTGCGCGCGGCGATCTTCCCCGCGACATCCTCGAGGAGCGCTCGCTCGGTGCGCGTGAGGTAGTACTCTGGGAGCGCAGAGATGCGCTCGAAGAGCTGCGAGCCGAGCTCGTCGTAGAAAAAGCGGCACGGCAGGCGCTTGGGCGCTTCTGTGAGGCCGCGGCGGATCTCCTCGCCGTCCTCGCTCTCAGCTCCGGGCTCCGCCGCGACGGTCCAGTCGAGACGGTCGCGCTTGCGCGCGTAGGGCGCCTGAGGCAGCGGTCTAGGAGTCCATGGCATAGCGGAATCCTGCGAAAATTTGCCGTGTGTCGGGGGCATACCAGTTGCGGAAGCTCGGGCGCAGCACCGGCGGCAGCGTCGCCCAGCCCCCACCCTTGAGCACGCGGTGGCGGCCGTCGAAGTAGGCCGCCGAATAGCCTCGGTAGGGGAAGGGTGCAAAACCCGGATAGGGGGCAAAGACGCTCGCGGTCCACTGCCAGACTTCGCCCAGGAACCCGCATTCGGGGTGCTGCACCTGGGCGCGCTCCCATTCGGCCTCGCTCGGCAGCCGCGCGCCGATGAAGCGGCAATAGGCCTCGGCCTCATAGGCGCTGATGCCGTGGACCGGGAGCGCTGCGTTGCCGCCCGTCCAATAAAGCGGACGCTCGACCCCGTTCGCGGAGCGCCAGGCCCAGCCCTCCTCCGACCAGAACGCCGGCTCCTTGTAGCCGCCCGCCGCCATGAAGCGGAGGTATTGCCGCTCGCTCACCGGCCGGCGCGAGAGGCGAAAGGCGGGAAGCTCGACCGCGCGGGCCGGCCGCTCATTGTCGAGCGCCTCAGGCCCGTCATAGCCTTGGCGTGCAAGCCCTGCCGGCACTCTTATGAGCGCCTCATCCTCCACCGGCGCGAGGGTGCCGGGCGGTGGCTCGTCGATCGAGGCAAGCCGGCGCACGATCGAGACGGTCTCGGCGTGCTGAGCCTCGTGCTGGAGCACGAAGCCCCAGATCGGAAGCTCGTCGTCGGACAGTCCGCTCTCCAGTCGCGCGAGCGCGCGGGCGCGCACGGCGGCGAGATACTCCGCGAGCCGAGGTGCGGACGGCAGGTTGCGGCGCGCCCTTTTGGGCAGGCCGTCCTGCCGGAAGAGGAGCTCCCATTCCGGATGGGGATCGGCTCCCGGCGTGAGCCAGAGCGCTTCCGTATAGGCGATGTGGCCGATGTGCCAGCCGATCGGGCTGAAGGCCGGATCGGGCTGGGCGCACAAGGCCTCGTCGCCGAGCGTGCCGGCGCGCGCCAGGGTCGCGGCGCGGCAGGCCGCCATGGCGGCGCTCAGCTCAAGCCGAGGTTCACAAGGCAGATTGGTCGCTTGAGTGACGGGCGTCACACCCTTCCCGCTTTGGCCGCCTGAGTCCCTTTTTGGGGGGAAACGAGAGCCCCGTCCGGCGTCTTGGGGCGAATTCTCCCACAGAATATGGGTGCCGTGAACCCCGAGCGCAGCTCACGGCCGGGTAAAATTCTCGTAGAATTCCGGCTCGTGGCGCTGCCGGCTCAGCGGTAATGCACCGCGAGCCAAAGGGTGGGCGTGCCCTCGGCGGTCGCCTCGACCCGGTGGCGGCGGTGGGCGACGATGTCGACGTGGTCGCCCGGTCCCATCACCAGCGGCTCGGCCTGGTCGGCGAAGCGCAAGATCGCCGAGCCCTGCAGCACGACCACCCACTCGTTCCACGCCTCGTCGTACCAGAAGCCGGGCGGGCTCGACTGGCCGCTCGACAGGATGCGCTCGATGCGGACATGAGCGCTCTCGGCGAGCACCGTGAAGCGCTCCTCGGCACCGGCTTCGGGGAGCGAGGAAAAGAGATTGCCGAGCATGCTATCCAGATCTCCGGCGGCCGCCGCGTGCCTTCGTCAATTCCCCAGGAAATCCTCGATATAGGCGCGGATGATGGTATCGATGTCGGGCTCGGCCGTGAGGCCCAGGGCGGCCGCTTTGGTCCAGCCGGTGCCCGTGGGCCAGCCGGCCACGATGCGCGCGATCGCGGGCTCGGGCCTCACCTCGATCGGCCCCAGCTTGCGCCCGGCAACCGTGCGCCTCAAGGCGGCGATCATCTCGCTCAAGCTGACATCGAGGCTGGGAAAGCTCACGGCGCGGTCGGCGCCGATCGCCTCGCCCGCGGCCTCGTGGAGCCGGATCAGGTTCTCGACGATCGAGCGATAGCCGAGCACCGGCATGATGGTGTCGAGCCCGACCGGCAAATGGCACGGCTCGCCGTTGAGCGGCTCGCGGATGACGCCGCTCACGAAGCTCGAGGCGGCCTTGTTGGGCTTGCCCGGCCGTACGATTACCGTTGGCAGCCGCGCCGAGCGGCCGTCGAGGAAGCCCTTGCGCGTGTAGTCGTTGACCAGAAGCTCGCCGATCGCCTTGGTGACCCCGTAGGTCGTCTGCGGCGTCTCCTTGGTGAGATCGTCGACCCGGGGGCCCATGCCGGGGGCGCCGAAGACCGCGATCGAGCTGGTGAAGACGAGGCGAGGTGTGGATTTGCGCTTGCGGCAGGCCTCGAGAACGTTGCGGCCGCCGTCGAGATTGACGCGCATGGCGAGGTCGAAGTCCTGCTCGGCCCCCGCACTCACCACCGAGGCGAGGTGGAAGACCGAGATATCGTCGCGGTCGATCAGGCCTTCGATCGCGATGGGGTCGGCTACGTCGCCGGCCACCGCTTTGACGTGGCCCGCGAGCGGGGCGGGCAGGCTCGGCGGCAGCACCGCATCGAAAAGGACCAGCTCGTCGATCGGCGCCGGCGTCCCCGAGGGCCCCGTGAGCTTGCCGCGCGCGAGAATTCGCGCCGCCAGCATGCGCCCGATGAAGCCCGCCCCACCCGTGATGACCACCTTCATGTCGCCCTCGCGCTTCTTTCGCAATCCATCGTCCGACTCCAGAGAGCGCCGCGGCCGCGGCCCGGGTCAAGCGCAAATGGGGAGCTCGACCAGCCGCCGGAACGCCCCGCTCGCGATGAGCTCGGCGACGGCGGCGATATCGGGCGCGTGCGCGCGGTCGGCGTCGTAAGCGGCGGCGCGCGTGCGCAAGAGGGCCAGCACCTTCGCGAGCGCCGGGCTCGTCGCGAGCGGCGCGCGCAGCTCGACCCCTTGCGCCGCCGCAAGCAGCTCGATCGCGACGATGTGGCGCAAGTTCTCGGTCATGGCGATGAGACGCCGCGCGGCGTAGGTTGCCATGCTGACGTGGTCCTCCTGGCCCGCCGAGGTGGGTAGGCTGTCGATACTCGAAGGAGCGGCGAGCGCCTTGTTCTCGCTGACCAGCGCCGCGGCGGTCACTTGCGGAATCATGAAGCCGGAATTGAGCCCGGCCTCGCGCACGAGGAAGGGCGGCAGGCCGGCGCTGAAATTCGCATCGACGAGAAGGGCGGTGCGGCGCTCGGAGAGGGCGCCCGTCTCGGCGATGGCGAGCGCCATCGAGTCCGCCGCGAGGGCCACGGGCTCGGCGTGGAAGTTGCCGCCCGAGAGCACGTCGCCGCTCTCCGCGAAAACAAGGGGATTGTCCGAGACCGCATTCGCCTCCCGCTCGATCACCGCGGCCGCGTAGCGCAGCTGATCGAGGACGGCACCCATCACCTGCGGCTGGCAACGGAGCGAGTAGGGGTCCTGGACGCGCGTGTCGCCGACGAGGTGCGAGCGGCGGATCTCGCTGCCGGCGGTGAGCCGCGCGAGCGCGGCAGCGACCGCACTCTGGCCCGGTTGGCCGCGCACGGCCTGAATGCGCGGATCGAAGGGCGCGTCCGAGGCGAGGCCGGCGTCGATGCTCAAGGCTCCCGCCGCAAGTGCGGCGGCAAAGCCGTCCTCGGCGGCGAAGAGGCCGGCGAGCGCGAGTGCGGTCGAGACCTGCGTGCCGTTGATGAGGGAGAGCCCCTCCTTGGGCGCCAGGGTCATGGGCGTCAAGCCCGCCCGCGCCAGCCCCTCGCGCGCGCTCAAGAGCGCGCCTTGGTGGCGCACCTCGCCCACCCCGATGAGGACGCCCGAGAGATGGGCGAGGGGGGCGAGGTCGCCTGAGGCGCCGACCGAGCCCTGGGACGGCACGCGCGGGTAGACGCCGGCATTGGCGAGTGCCAAGAGTGTGGTAATCAGCTCGCGCCGGCAGCCGGAATAGCCGCGCGCGAGGCTCGCGGCCTTGAGCACGAGGACCAGGCGCACGACCTTGTCCGGGAGCGGCTCGCCCACGCCCGCCATGTGGGAGAGCAAGAGGCGCCGCTGCAGCTCGGCGAGCTCGTCCTCCGGAATGTGCGTGGTCGAGAGCCGGCCGAAGCCGGTATTGACGCCGTAGATCGGCCGGCCCTCGGCGACGAGGCGCGCCACCGTCGCCGCGGCGGCGTCGATCGCGGCAAAGGCGCCTGCGTCGAGCTTGACAGCGTGCTCGCGCTCATAAAGCGCGCGCAAGTCCCCGAGACGGAGCCTGCCCGGGGTGAGGATGAAAGTCTCGGCCATGCGCCCTCGCGTCCTTCGCCAACCACAGGGAGCGCGAGCTTAGCGCAGGCGCAGGCGCCGCGCAGCAGGGGCGAAAGCGGACTGTGTCCTAAGCAGTCGCCGCGCGCCGGCTCCTCTGGGTACTGTGCAAGGCGTGCGGCGATGCCGTGCGCCTCGACCCTCGACACTTGGCGCTCTTCGTAGGCGAGCTCACGCTCCGCGACCTCCAGCCGCGCCTCGCCTGCCGGCGCTGCGACAAGCGCCGCGCGGCGATCGTCGTCGATGACGAGCGGTGCTAGGGGCGCTAAGCGATGCGATGGCAGGGGCTGCCGCTTTCACCCGTCGTCTGCCGCCGCTTTGCGGGCGAGGATCTCACGCACGGCTTTCTCGACCAGGGCCTCCGTTTCCGCGAGGTTACGATCCCTATCGGGCGAGCCTGCAACTTGCAGACGCTGTGCGCGCGGCGACTCAGGCGGCAGAATGGCGTATGTATCCTCGATGATCGTGCTGCCTATATATTCCTGGCCGACCCCAGTCATGCTTCCGCCGGCGCTTCCGCTGCTCGCCCCGGTCGGCGCGGAGACGGGAATGGTCCTTGTTTCCGAGTCGCCCGCGTATGGATTATCGGTGAGGGCGAGCGCCGGACTCACCGTGGCGACAACCGCGCAGGCGCTCCAACCGACGACGAAGATGCTTTTTTTGATCGTCATCTTCCGGTCCCTCCTGGGCGTTAACTTGAATCTAGGGAGCGCCTTGGGCTTTTCAACCGGTCCCGCTACCGGCCTCGCCCAGGTGGCAAGGAGAGGAAGAATCTCTAGTCCCGGCCGGCGACCGTGCAGTAGAGTGGAAGCTCCGGAGGAGTGAGACCGTGCCCAAGCTCGGCGAGAATTGGCGTTGCCCTTTTTGTGGGGCGCATCAGGCCCTAGGGGACGCACGCTTCCACTCAGAAGGTTTCCGCATAGATAACGACGACAGCACCCTTGGCCGAACCGGTTTGTTGATCACTTCAATCGCCTGCGCCAACCAAGAATGCCGTAAAATGACGCTGGAGGTTGAACTTCACGAGCGCGGGGATCCCCGCTTTGGGTTCAGCCTCGCCGAAGAGCTGAAGCGCTGGAAACTCCTGCCTGAGTCCTCGGCTAGGCCACTACCAGACTACGTCCCCGAGGCGATCCGAACCGACTACGCCCAGGCTTGCCGAATTCGCGATTTGAGTCCCAAAGCGAGCGCCACGCTGTCGCGCCGTTGCCTTCAAGGCATGATCCGCGATTTTTGCGGAATAAGGGGTAGCCGGCTCATCGACGAGATCGAAAAGCTCGAAAGTCAGGTCGATCAGGGCAAAGCACCGGCAGGCGTTCAGCCTGATACCCTCGAGGCGATCGACCATGTGCGTGAGATCGGCAATATCGGCGCGCACATGGAAGCTGACATCAACCTAATCGTCGACGTTGACCCAGACGAGGCGCAGAAATTGATAGAGCTCATCGAGCTCCTGCTCGAGGAGTGGTACGTAGCGCGTCATCAACGCGAGGGAAAGCTCAAGGCGATCGGCGTCGTCGCTGGGGAGAAAAAGGCGGCGAGGCTGAAGGCTCCGTCGAAGTCCGACTCCGGGACGTGACGCGGTCAGAAGTACGCCGCGCCGCAACGGTCACTCGACAGGGAGCTCTTCATTGGATGGAATGAGGTCGGGCTCGCGCATCGACCCGGTTGCCCACATCCGATCGTACTCATCAAGATACTTCTGCAACTCGGCATCACTCAGCGAGTGAGAAGCCGCCCACGCTCTGAGCGCTTGTGGAAAGGGCAATTGTCTCTCGCTGCTTTTCTGGAGCCCATTCACCTCGGCATAGATATTCTTTACTGGCAGAGATTTTGCCGCTACGCGCTCAACATTGCCCAGAATCATCGGCAATTATAACCTTGACTCAGCAGGTGGATTATGGCAAACCAAGATCGCGAACGCGGCAACTCCGAGCGTGAGATTACGCCAGCTATGATTGAGGCGGCGGCGGGGGCGATCCAGGATCATCTTGATTATTCGGATTCTGAAGTTTCTCCAGGTACCGCAGCAATCTTGGCGGAAGATGCGTTGCGCGCAGCCTTTCGAGCTCGAAATGGCGCGCCGAAAAATGAAGCAACTCAGACGAGAGAGCGAGATAATTTTCCGCTAACTGTCGTAAAGTGTTCGTCGTTGCTGCCTTTGTGGCTGTTGGATCACGGAGATGATGGGGCGTAAGGGCCACGGGCGGTTCGCCCGGTTCGAGGAAGCTTAGGTCGAGAATGAAATTCACCTCGTAGTGCGCGATTTGATTGCGGTTGTCCACCGCCTCTCGCAAGTGTTTACACAAGGGAAACCATTCACTCGCGAGCTGAAGTGGACCCCATCGCTGGGACCACGCGGAGCGGTTTCTTAATTGGAGTCGCGGCCGTTCCGACCTCCTGAACTGATCAAGCTGCACATGCTTGTTGTTGTGGCGGCTGTGGGCATGTGGGCA
>JBKQRV010000126.1:0-5871 GCA_052143835.1 Alphaproteobacteria bacterium | reverse complement strand
CTTCAAATATGGCCAAGGTTTTCGACTCGAGCGAGCGTCGCTTGGGTCGTTCTTTGCCTGTTTGTATTGCAGGCTTCAATTGCGGGTGTCCCCCGTCATGTTGCGAAGGAGCCCCACTTTGCCGGGGCCGGTGTGGTCACAACGGCGGTCGGCGGAACTTGCCATGCGGAGGGCGGCGAGAGCGCGCCTGACCAGGGCCGTCACGACCATGCACAGTGCTGCATCTTTTGCGCTGCGGGCACACGTGACGCGTCGCTCGTCTTCGTCTTCGTAGTATTCGACATCGCAATTGGTTTGGCGAACGAAACAGTCGCCTCAGTCAATCTTTCCTCGCCGGACGACCACATAGAGCTTCCGATAGGCTGGAACAGCACTTGGTCGTCGCGCGCGCCGCCGGCCTTCGCTTGATCGAAACGTCTCCTTCGCGGTTGCGCACTGGGAGACGGTTGTCGCGGGAGCGAGGTCCGGGGGACTCCAACCGTATCTTTGTTCTCGCATGGCGTCTCTTGGCTCCAACGGAAGCCGGCCCATGTTCAAAAAACAACGCGAAGCCACTGGCGAACTCTTCGAGCGCAATAAAGGGAATCTGCTCAGCTATCTGAGCCGAAGGGTCGGTCGCGAGGACGCCTTCGACCTACTGCAGGAGACTTTCGTGCGCTTCATCAAATATAATCAAGCGCATGTCGTCGCCGATCCTCCACCTTTTTTGCAAAAGATCGCGATAAACCTCGCTCGCGACTTTTCGCGACGCCGCGAGACCGAGGCGCGCTATCTCGAATTTGGCGACCTGCCGATGGAAGCTCCGTCTCCGGACGGATCGCCGGCGGCTCGCCTGGAGGCGGAGGAGAGATGGCGTAAGGCGCTTTCAGCAATTGAGGCGTTGCCCCCTCGCTGTCGAGAGGTTTTCGTCCTTTATATGCATGAAGGCCTGTCTATCGCGGAAATCTCGGCGCGGCTGCGAATATCGAGAAACATGGCGCAAAAGCACATGCGGATCGCTCTGGGGCGTTGCTGGGCGGCTTTAGAGGAGGATTTTTGATCAGCAGGCTTCCGTTTTTTGATCTTACGCATGGTATCCAGAGGGAGCAGGCTTCTTTTGATGGGAGGTCGAGCGGTAAAATGCGTGTTTTGAGTGGCTGTCACAATGAATGACCGCGAGTATCCCATTCCCGAAAGTGCGCGCGATACCGCCATCGACTGGTGGTTGCGTCAGAATGACCGCACGCTGTCCAGAGAAGAGCAAAAAGAGTTCGCGGCTTGGCTCGCCCACGATGCGGCGAACAAGGCGGCCTTCGAGAAAATTTCAAAGCTATGTGGGTTCCTGGAGACGAGGCTTCCAGGCGCTGGCGCGGTTCGCAAAGCGAAACGGTCGCGGCGCAAGCTCGCGGCGGCCATCGTCGGCGCGGTGGCGTTGTTCGTTTTCCATAGCGAAATCTCGTTGTTTCTCAAGTCGGACTATTCTACCGGAACCGGCCAAATAAAGGTCGTGACCTTGGACGATGGCTCGCGAGTCGAACTCGACGCCAAATCGGCTATTTCCATCCACAATGAAGCGACGCGACGGCGAGCGGTCCTTTTGGAAGGACAAGCCTGGTTCGAGGTCGCGCCCGATCCGCGCCGGCCTTTCGTCGTTGACGCCGCGGGAGGAAGCGTCACGGCGCTAGGAACGGCTTTCGATATAGCTTTGGGAAAAAAGCAGGCGGAAGTGACTGTTGGAGAGCATCGCGTCTCCGTTTCAAGCGCAGGACGAAGCATCGAGGTCGGAGAAGGACAGCATAGCGTCTATTCCGAGCACACGTCGCCTCACCCGCCCGAAGCGATCGATGTCGAAAAGGCGACGGCATGGCGGCGAGGCCGTTTGGTTTTCAATGACAAGCCCCTTGGCGAGGTAATCGAAGCCCTCGGGCGTTATCACCGAGGTTATGTCGCTTTTCTCGACCCGGCTTTACGCTTGCGACGCGTGTCCGGCGTTTTTCTGACATATGAACCACTCGCCGCGCTCGATGAGATCGAGGCGTCTCTTGGGTTGCATGCGCTTCACCTCTCTAATTATCTGATACTCATATATAAATAAATTTTCTCCCATCGACCTCCTCTTTTTTCGTCGAGCGCGTGGAGCAGAATGAGAGGTTCAAGCATAGCCTCTCCGCGCAACATGACGAGGCGGCAATGGCTAGAAGGAAGTTTCGCAACCGCGCCGAAGGCGGTGGATTCGGCTCGGCGCTTGCCGCCACGGCGATGAGCGCGATCATGGTGGGAGCCTCGGCCTCGGCCTCTCCCGCCCAGGCGTCGATTTCGCCCCAAGAACGAACCGGTTTCGTCCAGACCTACAAAATTCCCGCAGGCTCCATGGCGAATGCTCTCAATACTTTCGCCGACATGAATGGACTGCAGCTCTTATATGATGCAGAGGTGACGCAACGGGTGCACACGAAGGGGCTTCAAGGCGCCTATTCCGTGACCGAAGGTCTCGATCGTCTTCTGGCGGGAACGAGCCTGACCTACCGTCTTACTGACAAGCGTAATGTGGTGACCATCCAATTGGCGCAGGCCGATAATGGCGTTCTCAGCGACGCCGGTGGCGCGGAGCAGCTGCCGCCAATCGAAGTCGGCGCGGCGCAGCCGGCGGCGGCTCCCGTCGACCAAACCGGCGAAGGGACGCCTGGAAGCAGCCAAAGCGGCGCGGGTCTTGGCGGACGTTTCACCGGCTATTCCGTTAACCTCGAGACGCCCGCCGTCGCGACCAAGGATGGCATTCCGCTGATGCAGACGCCGGGGAACGTGCAAGTGGTGACGCGCCAAGCCATGGACGACCGCCAGGACATTTCCGTCAAGGACGCGATCGTCGGCTATGTCAGCAGCGTGCAGCCGCCGAGCACCACCTCGGACAGCAACAATTTTTACGACGGCTTCAACATCCGCGGCTTCGACAACGCCAGCATCTTCCGCAACGATCTGCGGGTGTGGGAGGTCACAAACCTCGAGACCGCGAACCTACAGTCAATCGAAGTGCTGAAGGGACCGGCGGCGATGCTGTATGGGCGTCTGGAGCCCGGCGGCATCGTCAATCTCGTTGTGAAGCGTCCGCTGGACACGCCTTACACCTCGATCCAGGAGCAGGCCGGTTCCTGGGGCCTGACGCGCACAACCGTGGATACAACGGGCCCTCTGACCTCCGACAAGACCTGGCTCTATCGGGTCAACGCGGACTATACCCACACAGGCTCCTTCCTCGGTCAGGACGTGACGCTACAGAATGCGTTCGTCGCGCCGACCCTCACATGGCGCCCGAATGAGCAATTCCGTTTCAACCTCGACGCCGAGTATCAGAACACAATTTTCTCGGACGTAGCCAACGGCATTCCCGCGCTCGGCAACAGACCGGCGCCCATACCGGTCACCACTTATGTCGCCGACCCCGCTGTCACCGTCGCCAATCCCAACCGACAGCAGCGAGAGTTCGTTGGCTATGACTGGACCTATGAGTTTCAGAAGGACTGGAGTGTCACCAACCGCTTCGCGTACACCAACATAAATTATCGCCAGTACGAGAGCCTTACTGACGCCTTCGATCCAACGACATGTCTCGCCTCCTTCAACCTCTGGGACGCATATGTCGACTCCCGTTATCTTGCCAGCAATTTCGACGTGAAGGGCAAAATGGAGACTGGGCCGTTCACGCATCAGATTCTGTTCGGCGCCGATTTCTGGAAGCTCGAGAAAAACATCGAATCCTATTTTGGTCCCAACCCGACCGTCGGACAGCTAAATATCTTCGCACCCTATTACACGCGTTGGGGATATGTTTCGTCCTTTTCGCCGCTGGCGCCGGCCTTCGGCCTCATGCCGTATAGCGGCATCGTGCCGGACGGTTACTATCCCTTGCGCGAGACCTGGGAGGGAATTTATGCGCAGGACATGGTCTCCTTCTATGAGGACAAGATCCATCTCCTACTCGGTGGCCGCTACGATTGGGCGGAGTACGGAAGCGGCTATAGCGCCTATTCCATGCAGGACGCGCTCGGGCCTTATAACGCGATCACCGGCGGCAGCTTCACCGCCAATAACGACCATGCCTTGAGCCCGCGCGTCGGTGTCGTGCTGAACCCGGTACCATGGGTCTCTTTCTACGCCAACTACACGCGCTCCTTTGGCATGGCGAATGGCATCCCGGCGCCCGGCCAGCCGCCGCTGGCACCGGAGCACGGATTGCAGTGGGAAGGCGGGGTCAAGGCGGAGTTGCTCGACAAGCGCCTGACGGCGACGCTCGCCTATTACGACATCTTCAAGTCGAACATCCTCGCTCCTGTCGCCGGCACGCCCTATTCGTATCCGATCGGTCTCGCCGAAAGCAGAGGCGTCGAACTAGACATCGCGGGTCGCATCAATGACAACTGGAGCCTTACGGCTAGCTACGCTTATGATGAAGCGCGCATCCGGAACGGCTCGGCTCCGAACGATTTCACCGGCGCCGCGATGAATCTGAGCGGCAATGTGCTCCAAGACGTGCCGCGCCACTCAGGAAGCCTCTGGCTGAAGTATGACGCGTCTGGAGAACTGAAAGGATTGACGCTAGGCGGTGGCGTCGTCGCGGTAGGCGAGCGGCAGGGCGACAATCAGAACGACTTCCAGCTCCCTGGCTATGCGCGCATCGACGCGCTCATTGCTTATCGGCTGAGGCCGGGGACCGTTCCTGGCGTGAAGAACCTCACATTTCAGCTCAATGTAAAGAATCTCGCCAACACGACTTATTATCAGAACAGCTCGACCTACTACAACATCTTCCCCGGCGCGCCTCGGACCTTCCTGGCCTCGGTGCGCGCGGAGTTTTGAGATGCACCGCGCCGTCTGGGTCGTCGTCCATCGGTGGGTAGGACTGACCCTGGCGGCGTTTCTCGTCGTCATCGGACTGACGGGAAGCATGCTGGCGTTCATGCCCGAACTGAACCGCTGGCTTGCGCCCGAGCAGTTTCCCGGACCCCACGGCGAAATCGAACTCGAAGTCGCGACTCTCGCGGGCCGCGCCGAGAATTTGATTCCTCGAGGCCGTGTTATCGCGGTTGACCTGAAGAACGAGGGAACAGCGGCGATCGGCATGGAGGCGCGCCTCGAAGACGCGCCTCTCGATTTCGACGTTCTCTACCTCGATGCCGTGACCGGCGCGGAGCTCGGCCGCGCTCGGCAAAGTGGTCTGCCGACGCGAGCGGTGGAGATCATGCCTTTCATTTACAATTTGCACACCCAGCTCATGGCGGGCGACATGGGAGGTTGGGTCGTGGGTTTCGTCGCATTGATCTGGACTCTCGATTGCTTTGTCGCTTTCTACCTCACCTTGCCGGCGCGGAGTCATAGGCCTCCCCGTAGTTTCATCACGCGCTGGAGGCACGCATGGCGGGTGAAAATTCCGGCTTCCGCCTATCGCATCAATTTCGATTTGCACCGTGCCGGCGGATTATGGCTGTGGGCCGCGCTGCTGATCTTCGCCTGGTCCGGCGTCTATATGGATTTGAATGGTTTCTACACGCGCGCGACGGAGCTGGTCTTCGACTACGAACAACCCGTGTGGGCGCGCCCCGCCCCGCCGCCCCGGGAGGAGGACAATCGCCCGTTACTCGACTGGAAGGCGGCATATGAGATTGCGCTCCAGCTCATGGAGAACCAATCCCGCGAGAAGCGGTTTAGCGTCGGACGATCGGTCGCGTTCTATCTTTTTCGGGACAAAGGCCTTTACGAATACAGTGTTCGTTCGAGCCGCGACGTCGGCGACAGAAGCGGCCGATCCACGATCGATTTCGACGCCCACACGGGCGCGTTGGACGCCGTGAGTCTGCCGACGGGTCAACGGGCGGGGACCACGTTGACGACGTGGCT
>JBKQRV010000125.1:0-3959 GCA_052143835.1 Alphaproteobacteria bacterium | reverse complement strand
CGGCCTTCCCTCGCGCAGGATCCAGACCTGCGGCCAGCCATCCGGCGGCGCCCTGGCATCGGAACTGCCGCTCGGGGCCGCACGGCCAGCGGGCGAATAGCGCAGCCCTTGATCCGGCGCACGGAGGACACCGTCGCGTCTGTCGACCACGATTTTGATCGTCGCCGTCATGCCGGGTTTGAGCAAGAGTTCCGGATTGGACGCGGTGATGACGACGTCATTGGCCAAGATGTTCTGGATAGTCTGCAGCGATTGGCCAATTTGCGTCACCTCGCCGGGAAAAACACGGTTCGGGAAGGCCTCGACCGTGAATGAGGCGTTGTCGCCGAGCTTAATTTCGCCGATGCCATTCCCGCGGACATTGGCGTTAATTTGCATGACGGTGAGATCGGCCGCGACGAGGAAGAGCGGCGCCGTCTCTGAGCCCGCCACGACCGTCTGGCCTATTGCGGCGTTGCACGAGACTACTGTTCCATCAGTCGGCGAAACGATATCGGTATAGCCGAGATTAGTCTCGGCGGCATGAAGCGCTGCTTGAAGCTCCGCAACCGTCGCCTCGTCGAGCTTCATCCGCGTCTGCGCCTGCTCATAGGTCCTGCGCGATTTGTCGAGTGCTTTCAGGGAAATTGCCCGGCGTTTCGATCGGGTCCCATGGTGTTCGAAGACCGCTTTCGCGTGGGCGAGATCCCTTTTCTCCTCTTCGAGGCGAACCTCGGCTGCTGCCAGATCGGCGTTGTCCTGATCCACGACGGTTTGATAGGGGCGCGGGTCAAGTTTCGCGCAGATCTGGCCCGCCTTCACTTTCGTGTTGGCGGCGCAAGAAAGCGCCTGAATCACGCCGGAGACCCGAGCGCCGAGTAGCGCCGTCGCCGTGGGAACGACGCCGCCGCTTGCGGTCACGGTGCGTACGATCGAGCCAAGTTCGATCTTCTGTGTCGCGTAGTGAACGGTGGCGGTGCGATAAGTCGACCAATAGAGCCAGCCACCGCCGCCGCCGAAAGCCAGAACGACGAGGACGACGGCGGCGGCCGGTATTTGCCAACGGGCAGAGACCCAACCGGCAGCCGTCTGATTCGCCGTCCCAGCCGATTGAAACTGTCCGCCTTCGGGCGATCCGGCCGGCGCATGGCTCTGGGCGATCCCGAGACGAGCGAATACCGGAACCTTCACTAAATCCAAGACGAATGCGAACGCTACCGCTGCGGTAAGCGTGCCGGCCACCACCAAGGCCGGCAAGGGTGTCATTGCAATTCCGCCGACGGCCAGCGTCGAAGCGATCGCGATATCGGCGACGGACGACACCGCAACCCAAATGCTTGGGCTAGAGCCCCACAAGTGCCGGCGTTGACGAATGGCGTATAGCGTCGCTTGGCTCCCGAACACGAGGACAACGAAGGCCAGGGTTCTCAGCGCCTCGGTTCCGAGATTCATCTCAAATCTGCCGACCGCCAGGACGCCGGTGCAGAAAGCCAGCAGGCAGAGACCCATGATGACGCCGGACGTCGTCAAGCGGCCGATGCGCCAGGCATTCGGAATTGGGGATGGCCGCACGTTGTCCGTCGTCAAAGACATGGAGAGAAAATCGCCGGTGATCATCACAATGACCATCAGCAGCGGGGTCAGAATCGCATGCCCGGTCATAATCAGGCCGACGACCAGGAAGAGCACCGTCACGATCTTCTTGATGATGGAGTTCAGCGTGTAGGTCAGGATGCGCTCGAACGTCACCCGCCCTTCCTTGATCGCAGCGACGATGCCGGCGAGCCCAGGCTCGGTCAGCACCATGCCAGCGGCCGATTTGGCGACGTCGGTTGCCGTGGAGACCGCGATGCCGATCTGCGCCTGGCGCAGCGCCGGCGCATCATTGGCGCCGTCGCCGCACATGCCGACGGTATGGCCGCCCTTCTGGAACGCCTTGACGAGCTTGTACTTGTCCTCCGGAAGGACGCCAGCGTAGACCGCGAATTGCTCGGGGTGGAGGTTGTCGGGGATTGGACCGGGCGGGCAGACGGCGCCATCGAGCCCTACCGCATGAGCCACGATGGCTGCGGTCGCTGGCGCGTCGCCCGTCACCATCACGGTGCGAACGCCCAACCCGTGCAATTCGGTAACGAGTGCCGCCGAGTCTAAACGAGGCGGGTCGCTGAGCGCAATGAGGCCCGCCAGCTTCATGGCCGTCGGCGGTCCGGCGCCGACCGCCAGCACTCTGAAACCGTGCCCCTCGAGCTCCTTCGCCAATTCTGTAGCGGTCGGCGACGTGTGTGCGAGGCCAATGACCGAGGCAAAGGCGCCCTTAACGATACGTTGCGTTGCGCCGGTCGAATCAGTTGCGGTCGCCTCGGACATCTTCTTCGCCGGATCGAACGGCACGAATTTTACCAGCTTGGGTGCATCGGAAACCGTCTTGCTCGCCGCGGCGGCGCGAATCGCGCCATCGACCGGATCCTGCCCACCATCAGAACTGGCCAGCGCGGCCAGCGCTAGAACATGCTCCTCGTCGAAGCCGGGCATGGGACGAACGGCCGTCACCGTCAGCGCGTTCTGGGTCAGTGTGCCGGTCTTGTCGGCGCACAAGACATCCGTCGTTCCCGCTTCATCCACCGCGGAGAGGCGGGTTGGAAGGACGCCCAGCTTTGCCAAGGCCCGCGCACCGAGCGCCGCCGCAAGAGTGAAGGTGGCCGGTAGCGCCACCGGTATCGATGCAAGGATCGCTGTCAAGACGAGGGGAACGATCTCGGCGAGCGGCATCTTGAGAAAGTAGGCATAGGCCACCAGCATAACGATGACCACGCCATTGAACGCGGCGAGATTGCGCACCACGCGGAGAACCGCCTTCTGCTGAGAACTTACGACATGGGCGGTGCGTACGAGTTCCGCAGTGCGGCCGAACTTGGTGCGCGTTCCGGTCGCCGTGACCTCCGCCACTGCTTCGCCCCGACGTACCAGCGCTCCGGCGAATGTCTGGACGCCCGGGCCGGCTTCAATGGGGACCGATTCGCCGGTGAGCATGGATTGGTCGAGCAGGACTTCCCCCCCGATGAGTTTCACATCTGCCGCGACCACGCCACCGAGCGACAGCTTCACCAAGTCGCCCGGGACCAGCTCGGCGGCGGGGACCGTCTTCCAGGCGCCGTCGCGCCGGACGGACGCATTCAGCGCGAGCCGCGACTTCAGTGCGGCAAGAGTTGCCTGGGCGCGGCTCTCCTGGAACAGTCCGAGCGCGGCATTAAATATGAGGAGACCGGCGATGATCGCGGCCTCGACATACTTGCCGAGCGCCAGTTCGAGCAGGATCGCCGCCTCGAGCATCCATGGAACGGGCGCCCAGAATTTTTCGAGCGCCATGCGCAACGGGTGCACGCTCGTATCCGGCATCGTGTTTGGGCCGCACTTCTCTAGCTGGCGGCGCGCCTCGCCACTCGTCAGGCCGTCCGGTGACGCACCCAATTTTTTCTCCACCTCTGGCAGGGGCAGGGATTTCAAATCGTCCATTGCATTGGGCGATGATCCAGGCTTCGATATGGGAGCCTCAGGTTGGTCGGCATTGGGTTTCGTCACTGGTATTCTCTCTGTCTTTGCTATGCCCCAGGATGGGTGAGAAAGGGGCACCTGTTGTCATTCTCGAGTGCTTTTCATCACGACATTGTATTCGTCACAACGCGCGGCCCAGTTGCGCCGATAAATTGGATACTCCTATTTCTTTGCTGACCATATTCAGCCGTTTTGTAACAGCAGGATTGCGCCGCCAACCCCGCCAGCAGTGCCAGCCACAGTCCAATGGCTACGCGCTTGGCTTTCACGACCCCGTCTTTCTCCAACTAACTCGCCGGGCGAATGCCCGGCAACGGAAACGTCGTGACGCCGGCCAGGTTTCCCCGCCGAGCAGCGGCTACGGCTTTCCGTTGGGGTGCATCATACGCGACATGATGATCGGAATAACAAGAAGTGCTTTAGCTGGC
>JBKQRV010000124.1:0-34008 GCA_052143835.1 Alphaproteobacteria bacterium | reverse complement strand
AGGGCGCGCTCGAGCTCGCGCCCGTCGCGCGCGCGGAAGCCGGCGACGCCGAACGCCTCTGCGAGCTTCAGGAAGTCGGGGTTCGTGAGATCGCAGGCGATCGTGCGGTTGCCGTACTGCTCCTCCTGGATGCGCCGGACGTTGCCGAAGCTGCCGTTGTCGAAGACCACGACGACGACGGCCAGATTGTGCTGACGGGCGGTCGCGAGCTCGCCCACTTGGTAGAGGAAGCCGCCGTCGCCGGCGATGGCGAGCACGGCTTGGGCGGGTTTGGCCGCCTTGACGCCGAGTGCTGCGCCGTAGCCCCAGCCGAGATTGTCCTGGTAGCCGGGCGAGAGGAAGGTGCGCGGCTTGAGCACCGGAAAGGCAAGCCGGGAGACGAAGCCGACCTGCGTCACCTCGTCGACGAAGATGCCGTCCTTCGGGAGCGCCGCTCGGATCGCCTTGAGGAAGCTCAGCTGCGGCTCGAGGCGCTTGAGCCGCTCGACCATCCAGGCGCGCTCAAGCGCGAGCTCGTCGCCGCGCGACGCGCGCGGGCGGTTGTGCGCCGGCAGCCGTGCCAAGAGCGCCTTGGCGTAGTCCGCCGCGTCGCCGATGAGGGCGACTGCCGGCTTCTTGAAGCGTTCCGCGGCCTCGGCGTCGATGTCGATGCGCACGATCTTGAGATCGCCGTCCACTCCCCATTGGCTCTGCTGCATGAAGAGCCGGGTGCCAACGGCAAGCACCGCGTCGGCCTCGGCCCAGAGCCGGTGCGCGATGGGCAGGTTGATGCTGAGCCGGTGCGTTGCAGGCAGCACGCCCTGGCCTCGGCGGTAGGCGACGGCCGGCGCCTCGAGGAGCTCGGCGAGTGCTGTCACTTCCGCGCTGGCGCCTTGCGCGCCGCCGCCGAGCACGATCAGCGGGCGCTTGGCGCCGCCGAGGATCTTGGCGGCGGCTTCGAGCGCGTCCTCGTCGATGGGCGGGCGCTGTAAGGCTCTGGGCCGCTCGGGAATTTCAACGGCACCCCTGCGGCCCCATACGTCGATCGCGCATTCCACCACGGCCGGGCCGGGCCGGCCCGAGCACGCGCTCTCGATCGCCTCGGCGATGAGGAGCGGTGCCTCATGGGGAGCGCGGATGCGGGCCGCGAATTTCGCGAAATGTCGTGCGACGCCGATCTGGTCGGCGATCTCGTGGAGATGGCCGTGGCCGCGATCGATGTCCGCCTGGGGGATCTGGCCGACGAGGGCCACGACCGGCGCATTCATGCCGTAGGCCGTGAGCAGTGCCGCACTCGCGTTGAGGAAGCCGGGGCCCGGGACGACCGCGAAAGCCTGGGGCTTGCCCGTCGCCAATGCGGCACCGAGCGCCATGTAGGACGCAGTCTGCTCGTGCCGCGTGTGGAGCACGCGCAGGCGGTCTTGCGCGCCGTGGAAGGCATCGAAGAGCGGGTCATTGTGCAGCCCGGGCAGGCCGTAGACCGTATCGATGCCATGGCGAAGCAGGCTTTCGACCGTGGCCTCGGCGGTTGTCATCGTCGGCATGGGCCGGTCTCCTCCGCTGGCACCGTCGCCCGCTGGTTGGGGTTTCGCCTGCGAGGCTTGGTTCCGAGCCGCGGCTCAGCGCACCTCGAGCGGGGGCATCAGGAGCCAGGCCTCGCCCGGACGGGTCAAGGCGGGCAGCTCGGCCACGAGCGGGCCGAGCGCCGCCGCAGGTGCCGCGAGCTCGCGTGCGAGCGTGCTCGCAAGCGGCGCTGCAGCTATGCCCTCGCCGGCGATGAGCCGGTGCAAAAGCTCGCGGAACTCGCGCCCGCGCGGCGGATACTCGCGCAATTGCACGGACTCCTCGGGCTTGAGGTGAAGCGCCTCGCGGGCGAGCTCGAGCGCCTGGGGAAAGCCGCCGAGCGCATCGACGAGCCCGAGCTTCTGGGCCTGGGCCCCGGTGAAGACGCGTCCCTTGGCGATCTCGGGAATGCGGCTCGCATCGAGGCCTCGCGCCGCCACCACCTTGCTGGTGAAGTCCTTGTACACCTTATCGAGCGAGGCCTCGAGGCGGCTCCAGCCCTCGGGCGTGAAGTCCTGGTCCGAGCTCCACATCGCGGCATTGCTGCCGAACTGGACCGAATCGACGCTGATACCCAGCTTTTCGAACAAACCCTTGATCACCAGCTTGCCGCCGAAGACACCGATCGAGGCGGTCAGCGTTCCGGGCTCCGCGACGATCTTGGTGGCGGGTAGCGCGATGAGGTAGCCGCCCGAGGCGGCGACATCGCCCATCGAGACGATGACCGGCTTGCCCGCCGCCTTGGCGCGATCGACCGCGCGCCAGATGGTGTCGGACGCGACATAGGACCCTCCCGGGCTGTCGATGCGCAGGAGGATCGCCGACACGTCGCTCGACCGCACCGCCTCGTCGATCGTGTCCGAAAGCGTGTCGGCGCCGATCCGGGTGACGCCGAAGGCGTCGTCGAACCCGCTCGAGCCCGAGACGATCGGCCCGCTCGCGGCGATCATCGCAATGACGGGCCCTTCGCCCGAGCCATCGCGGGTCGCGCGGAAATAGTCGGAGAGCTGCATCAGCTTGCCGCCGGGGCCGGCACGCCGTCTAGCTGCGTCCCGCGTCTCGTCGTGATAGCCGAGGCGGTCGACGAGCTTGGCGGCGACGGCATCCTCTGCGAGGAATGGCCCGCGGTCGATGAGCGCCTTCGTCGCATCGGCGCCGAGCCCGCGGCCATCCGCGACCGCTTGGGCGAGCTGGTCGTAAAGCGAGCCGAGGATGCTTTGCAGCGACTCCTTGAACGCCGGGCTATAGGCGGTATCGGTCAGCTCGTCGAGCGCGGTCTTGTACTCCTCGCGCTTGTCGGCGCGCGGTACGATGCCGAGCTTGTCGAGGGTGCCCCTGAGAAACGGGGTTTCCGCGATGACGCCGACGAGGTTCACCTCGCCCGAGGGCTGCAGCCAGACCTCCTCGCATGCGGCCGCGATCGGATAGCCGCCGCTGCCGCTGCCGACCTCTCCATAGCTCTCGGCGAAGGCGATCGTGAACTTGCCGCGCTTGCGGAAGGCGGTGATCGCATCGCGCAGCTCCTCGTTCGTCGCGTAGCTGAACGACTCGCCGAGGCGGACGACGAGGCCCTTGACGCGATCGTCGCGGCCCGCGCGCTCGAGCGCCTCCTCGATCTGGCGCAGCGTCATGCGCTTGGGCGAGAGGAGGTCGACGATGCCGCCCCCGGATCCGGCCTCGGCGGGGGCCTTGGTGAGATCGAGCTCGAGTGCTGTGGCCTCGGGTACCGCGCGCGGCGAGGGCGCCAGGAGGCTCGCGCCGAGCCAGACGGCGAGCAGCGCCAGGCACACGGTCATGACGCCGACGAGCGCGAAGAAACCGACGACGACCCGTTTCAGCCAACGCATGAACGATCCTCCTCATCCCGCGGCTCGCGATCCGAAGGCGCCGAGCCGCGAGCGCGCGAAAGTCGGTTCGAGCGCCGCAGGCGATGCGCCAGCGGCCCCTGCTTCAGGCGCCGCACTGGGCGCGCTGGCGCAGCATGTGGTCGGCCAGCACGAGCGCCATCATTGCCTCGCCCACCGGCACGGCGCGCATCCCCACGCAGGGATCGTGGCGGCCCTTGGTGACGACCTCCACATCCTCGCCGCGGAGGTTGACGCCGCGCTGTGGAATGAGGAGCGAGCTGGTCGGCTTGACGGCGAAGCGCACCACCACGTCCTCTCCCGTCGAGATGCCGCCGAGGGTGCCGCCCGCGCGATTGGTCAAGAAGCTCGGCTTGCCGTCCACCATGCGCATCTCGTCGTGCGCCGCCTCGCCGGGGGTGGCCACGCCGGCGAAGCCGTCGCCGATCTCGACCGCCTTGACCGCATTGATGCTCATCATCGCTCGCGCGAGGTCGGCGTCGAGCTTGTCGTAGACCGGCTCGCCGAGGCCGGCCGGCACGCCGGAGGCGACGATCTCGACCACGGCACCCAGCGACGAGCCGCGCTTGCGCACGGCGTCGAGCTCGGCCTCCCACGCCTTGGCGGCATCTGCGTCGGGGCAGAAGAAGGGGTTCTCCCCGACCGCTTGCCAGCTCCAGCGCTCGCGGTCGATCTTGTGCGGGCCCATCTGGATCATGGCGCCGCGGATCAGCACGCCCGGGCCGAGCACCTTGCGCGCCACGGCACCCGCGGCCACGCGACATGCGGTCTCGCGCGCGGACGCCCGTCCGCCGCCGCGATAGTCCCGGATGCCGTACTTAGCGTGGTAAGTGAAGTCGGCGTGGCCGGGGCGGAACAGGTCCTTGATCTCGCTGTAGTCCTTTGCGCGCTGGTCGACGTTCTCGATGAGAAGCGAGATCGGCGTGCCCGTGGTCAGACCCTCGAAGGTGCCCGAGAGGATCCTGACCTGATCCGGCTCGCGCCGCTGGCTCGTAAAGCGCGACTGGCCAGGGCGGCGCTTGTCGAGCCACTGCTGGATGTCGGCCTCCACGAGCGGGATTTTCGGCGGCGCCCCGTCGACGACGCAGCCGATCGCCGGGCCGTGACTCTCGCCCCAGCTCGTGTAGCGGAAGGCGTGGCCGAAGCTGTTGCCGGGCATGATCAGGGGCCGGCCTTGAAGGTCTTCAGCATCTCCCTCACCTCGACAGCGGCATCGACCGCCAGCATGCCGACGACATGGTAACCGCCGTCGACGTGATGGACCTCGCCGGTAACTCCGCTCCCGAGATCGCTCAGGAGATAAAGCGCCGAAGCCCCCACCTGCTCGGTCGTAATGTTGCGCTTGAGCGGCGCGTTGAGCTCGTTCCACTTCAGGATATAGCGGAAGTCGCCGATGCCCGCGGACGCAAGCGTCTTGACCGGGCCGGCCGAGATCGCATTCACGCGCACCTGCTGGCCGCCCAGATCGGCCGCGAGGTAGCGCACGCTGGCCTCAAGCGCCGCCTTGGCGACGCCCATGACATTGTAATGAGGCATCACCTTCTCGGCGCCGTAGTAGGACAGCGTCAGCAAGCCGCCCCCGCGAGGCATCAATTTGACGGCGCGACGCGCGAGGTCCGTGAAAGAGTAGCACGAGACCAGCATGGTCTGGACGAAGTTGTCCCGGCTGGTGTCGACGTATTTTCCGGTGAGCTCGTTGCGGTCGGAAAAGGCGATCGCATGCACGACGAAGTCGATCGAGCCCCACGCCTTCTCCATCGCGGCGAAGACGGCATCGAGGCTTCCCGCATCCGACACATCGCAGGGCAGCACGAGCGGAGCGCCCACGGACTCCGCAAGCGGCCGCACGCGCCGCTCGAGCTGCGGGATTTGATAGGTGATGGCAAGCTTGGCTCCATGGGACGCGAGCGTCTTGGCGATGCCCCACGCCAGCGAACGGTCGTTCGCCACTCCCAGGATGAGGCCGCTCTTGCCGGCCATGAGCGCGGGTGCTTCGGTCATCGTGGCCTCTCTGGCATTCCCGGGGGCTTCTCTCGGGGGTTGAGTGCGGAGTTTGCCGCGATCCTACACAAAAGCCGGTAGAGGGCAAAGCCGCGTCATCCGCGCGCGCCGCGGCTGCGATCACGCGGGCGGCTCAGCTCCCCGCGCTGACGAGCCGCAGGCAGGACCGCAATGCTCCCCGCGAAGGACGAATGCCATCGCTGCATGCGGCGTCCGCGGTACGCCGCCCGCTTTTCGGCCGAACCCTGGCTCGCATCGCAGCCGAGCTCCGCCGCGACGCGGCCCGAAGGATCAGCCTTGTGGCGGCGGTGAGCCGGGTGGCGGGGGCGGCGGGGCGCCGCCTGCCGGCGGCGCGCCTCCCGGCGGGGGTGGGGGCGCATAGCCGGGCTGGTAGCCCGGCACCTGGTTGCCGCGGGAGTACATGCATTGCATGTAGGCATTGTCGTAGCGCTGCTGCACGGTCATCTGCACCGCACCGCCCGTACCCGCGCCGTAGGCGGTGCCGGCGATGGCACCGGAGGCGGCACCGATGGCGGCACCCTTGCCGCCGCCCAGAGCCGCTCCCAGCCCGGCGCCGAGCACGGTGCCGACGATGGCGCTGCCCAGCACCTGGTTGCTCCCCGCGTTCTCCTGGCCGGCGACCTGCGACTGCGCAAACTGCCGGCACACGGCCTGATCCTGCTGGAAGGCATCGAAAGGCTTATTGGGCGCCGGCATCACCGGCACGCTGGGCGACAGCGGCTGGGGACCGCAGCCGCCGAGCAGCATGGCGGCGACAACTCCGGTCGCAATCAGTGCATAGCGCGTCATTGATGCTCTCCTTACGGCTTCGGACCCTGCGGTGTCGCGGGGACTTGACGCCATGCGGCGCTGCATGAGGTGACGTAGGGGTAATATCCCGGCGGGTTGTCGCAATAGTACCAGTACTGCACGGGCGCCGGCGCGGCCGGTCCCGGTTGCGCGACCACGGTCGGCGGAACATAGGGGTCCGGATAGGGGTAGATCGGTTGCGGGTAGAAGTACCAGTAAGGCCCAACTATCCACCACCAGCCAAAGCGTCCGTCGTGCCAAGCATGGTTCCAATTGCCGCCGCGCCAGACGCCCCAGTCGTGCTCCGCGAAGTGCCCAGGGTCATGATCACGGAATCCGTGATCCCCCCTCGGCATCTGCGCCCAAGCGGGCGCGGCGAGCGCCACCGCAGCCGCGCCGAGCATCAACGCAGCCACGAGCTGCCCTAGCTTCTTCATGACACAACTTCCTCCGCTCTTGGGAAAGGGGTGGGGTTCGAGTCGCCCTGCTGGGCGACCGGACGATGAAAATCGCAGAAAATAAGGAACGAAAGATTCATGAACAACCGATTGAACGTAGGGTGCCGACAGTTCCTTGTCAATTGACCCGCCGCCGTCCGGCATTGCTCGCGGTGCCCGCTTGCTCGGCCGTGGAGCAATGGCGCCGCAGCACCTTGCCTGTCGCGTGCCTTGCCGGGTGCCACAGCACTCTTCCCGCAGCCGCTTGCCTCACGCCGCCTTCTGTAGCGGGCGCACCAGATACGCCAAGAGAGCCTCCACCCTGCGGCAGGCCCGGAGGCGGCAGCCCGCCTCCTTGCACGGCGCGCGGCCGTATCCTCCGATATTTCGCGGTTTTTTGCCGTGCGCGCTGAGCTTAATCGAATTATATCACTCTCACCGGAAGGGTTGAGGCTGGCTGAGACGGCCATGAATGAAGGCTCGAGCGAGGACCCGGTGGCTCTCTTCCGCCACTTGTTCAAGGAGGCGGAGGCGAGCGAGCCGGCGGAGGCGAATGCGGTGGCGCTCGCGACGGCGGACGCGCGCGGCGTGCCTTCGGTGCGCATGGTGCTGCTCAAGGATGCCGACGAGCGCGGCTTCGTCTTCTACACCAATCTCGAGAGCCGCAAGGGTCACGAGCTCGCCGCCAATCCGCGCGCGGCCCTTTGCTTCCACTGGAAATCGCTGCGCCGGCAGGTGCGGGTGGAAGGGCCGGTGAGCCGGGTCTCCGACGCGGAGGCGGACGAGTATTTCGCCTCCCGCCACCGTCAGAGCCAGATCGGCGCCTGGGCCTCCCAGCAGTCGCGTCCGCTCTCCGGCGCATTCGAGCTCGAGCGGCGCGTCGCCCAATACGCGGCGAAGTTCGGCTTCGGCAAAGTTCCGCGTCCGCCCCATTGGTCGGGCTACCGCATCCTACCCGAGCGCATCGAATTCTGGCGCGAGCGCCCGTTCCGGCTACACGAGCGCCTCGTCTACTCGCGCGGCGAGGACGGCTGGCGCTGCGAGCGGCTCTATCCCTGAGCCCGGCTCGGCAAGGCGGGGGCACAATGATGGATAGCGGCGTTGCGAGCCAAAAGAATGCAAGGCTGATGACCGGCGCCACCTACGCGTCCGTCACGGTGGCTTCCCTGCTCATCGTCGCGAAGATCGGCGCCTATCTGGTGACCGACTCGGTGGCGCTCCTCTCCACCCTCATCGATTCGCTGCTCGATGTCGCCGCCTCCGTCATCAATCTCGTGGCCGTTCGCCAATCGCTCGTGCCGGCCGACCGGGAGCACCGCTTCGGTCACGGCAAGGCGGAAGCGCTCGCCGGGCTGGGCCAGTCGGCCTTCATCGCGGGCTCGGCGGTCTTCCTCATCTTCGAGGCCGGGCACCGGCTTATCGACGTGCAGCCGGTGCACAACGGAGCGTTCGGGATCGCGGTCATGGGGCTCTCGATCGTGGTCACCCTCGTGCTGCTGCAGTACCAGCGCTATGTCGTGCGGGCGACGCGCTCGATCGCGATCAAGGCCGACGCGCTCCATTACTTCGGCGACTTGATGGTGAACGGCAGCGTGATGCTGTCCCTCTTCCTCGGCCTCGAGTTCGGCTGGCACTTCCTCGATCCGATCTTCGCGATCGCCATCGCGATCTACATCGTGGTGAGCGCCTGGTACATCGCGCGCCAGTCGCTCGATCAGCTCATGGATCGCGAGCTGCCCGACGACGCGCGCAAGCGCATCAGGGAGATCGCGCTCTCCCATTCCGGCGTGGTGACGCTCCACGATCTGCGCACGCGCGCCTCGGGGCAGAGGCGGTTCATCCAGCTTCACCTCGAGATGAACCCGGATATCACGCTTCTGCGCGCCCACGAGATCGCCGATGCCGTCGAGGCGCATCTGCTCGAGGCCTTCCCGGACGCCGAGGTGATCATTCACGAGGACCCGGCCGGAATCCCCGAGGCGCGGCCGAGCTATGCGCGCTGAGCCGGGGCGCGCCGCCGCGCGCCCGGCTGGAAGCAGTTTGATCCATCGCAATTCGCCTCCTTCCTTCCCGTGCTAGTGTTGCGATTTGGAGGTTCGTCTCACCCGGAGATGACCGCCGTTGCGAGCGCAGCGAAACCCGGCGTACGCCGGGGCTGAATTGCTTCGTTGCCCTTCGGGCGCCTCGCAACGACGAGTTTTTCCTGATGTGGTGAATTCCAGATGACAGAGGGCGGGCATACCGAGCGAGTGAGGGCGATGGGCGTTGCGAGCCACGTCGTCGAGGATCAGAGGGAGGTGATCGCCTTTCTCTGCGATCCGCGCACGCATGGCGGTGCCGCGGTCGAGCGCATCGATACCCACGGCGCCGTCGTGGCGCTCGCCGGCGAGCGGGCCTACAAGCTCAAGCGCGCCGTCAAGTTTCCTTACATGGACTTCTCGACCTTGGCGCTGCGCCGGCGCGCGTGCGAGGCCGAGCTCGCCCTCAATCGGCGCACGGCGCCCTCCCTCTATCTCGCCGCGACGCCGATCACGCGTGATGCCGATGGCGCGCTCAGGTTGGGGGGTCAGGGCCGGGTCGTCGACTGGGTCGTCGTCATGCGCCGCTTCGACCAGGAGGCGCTCTTCGATCGTCTCGCGGAGCGCGGCGCCCTCGCACCTTCGCTCATGACCTCCCTCGCCGATGCCGTGCTGGATCTTCACGCGGCCGCCGAGCGGCGCCTCGAGCATGGCGGGGCCGAGGGCATCGCCCGTGCGATCGCGGGCAACGATGCCGAGCTCGGCGGCTCGGCAGGCGGGTGCTTCGAGGCGAGCAAGGTCGTTCGCCTCAAGGCCGAAAGCGAGGCAGCGCTGCGCCGCCTCCGCCCGTTGCTCGAGGCACGGCGGATGGCCGGGCTCGTGCGCCACTGCCACGGCGATCTCCATTTGCGCAACATCTGCCTTTTCGAAGGGCGGCCGACGCTTTTCGACGCCATCGAGTTCAACGACCAGATCGCCTGCATCGACGTGCTCTACGATCTCGCCTTCCTCCTCATGGACCTCGACAAGCGCCGGCTCGACCCGCTCGGCAATCTCGTCTTCAACCGCTATCTCTCCGAGGGTGCTCGGCGAGGCGCGCTCGGCGAGCTTTCCGGCCTCGCGGCGCTCCCGCTCTTTCTCTCGTGCCGGGCGGCCGTGCGCGCGCAGGTGGGAGCCGCGGCGGCAGCGGCTCAGCCGGAAGCGGCGCGCGCGCGCCGCATGACCGAGGAGGCGGGTGCCTATCTCGATCTGGCGCTCGGCTATCTCGCTCCGCCGGCACCCGTGCTGGTGGCGCTCGGCGGGCTCTCGGGCAGCGGCAAGTCGACGCTCGCGCAGGCACTCGCACCCGCGCTCGGCGCCGTGCCGGGAGCGGTCGTGCTGCGCAGCGACGTAACCCGGAAGCGCATCCTCGGCCGCGAGGCGCTCGCCCGCCTCGGTCCCGAGGGATACACGGCCGAAGTGACGGCGCGCGTCTACCACACGATCCGCGAGCGTGCGCGCGCAGCACTTTCGGCCGGCCACGCGGTCGTTGCCGATGCCGTGCACGCAAGGCGCGAGGAGCGCGCGGCGATCGAGGCGGTGGCGCGCGAGGCGGGCGTCGCGTTCCGCCCGCTTTGGCTCGAGGCGCCGGTGCGCGTGCTCGAGGCGCGCGTGCGCGAGCGCAGCGGCGATGCCTCCGATGCCTCGGTCGAGGTGCTGCGCGGACAGCTCGGCTTGGCGCTCGACGACATTGCCTGGCCGAAACTCGAGGTCTCGGGCACAATCGAGACCGCACTCGCCCAGGCGCGCGGCCTCCTCGGCCTCGCTCTCGGTGCAAGCCATTGACATAGATCACGGCAGGAGACCGTGCCCGACGTTAGCCTCTCTCGACCCCATGATGGCGAAAGAAGCGGAGGAAGAAATGCCTATCAAGAGCATCCTGGTGCCCCTCACGGGCTACGAAAAGGGCGAGGGCGCGCTCGTGGCGGCATTGGCGCTTGCGCGCCGCCTCGGCGCCTTTACCGACGTCCTGCACGTGAAGCCGGACCCGCGCGAGGCCGTCCCGCTCATCGCCGAAGGGACCTCCGGCTCCGTCATCTCGCAGATCATCGATCTGGCCGAGAGGGAGGCGAATGCCCGGGCGGCGGATGCCCAGCGCCTGTTCGATGCGGCGGTCAAGAAGGCGAATGTCGTCGGCGCGGGTACGGGCGCCTCTGCGGGCTTCCGTAGCGTGATCGGGCGGGCGCCCGACGAGGTGTCGCGCGCCGCGCGCGTGCGCGACCTCGTCGTGATGATCCGCGTGCCCGAGGATCGCGACATCGATTGGCGCCTCACCCTCGAGGCGGCGCTCATGGAAGGCGGGCGGCCCATTCTCCTGCTTCCCGCGGAGCCGAGCGGCTTCGGCAAGGCGGTGGCGATCTCGTGGAACGGCAGTGCGGAGGCGGCACGCGCGGCGAGCGGGGCATTGCCGTTCCTGGCCCAGGCGGAGCGCGTGTTGCTGCTCGAGGGCGTCAAGGAGAGGCCGATCGAGCCGAGCCTCGACGATCTCGCCGAGTGGCTCGGCCATCATGGCATCAAGGGGGAGACGAAGCGTGTCCGGCTCAAGGGCTGGCCCGTCGGCGGGGGGCTCGTGGACGAGGCCGCAGCGGCGGGTGCCGATCTCGTGGTGATGGGCGGGTACGGCCACAGCCGGGTGCGCGAGACCATCTTCGGGGGGGCCACGCGCGCCGTGCTGAATGCGGCAAAGCTGCCCGTCCTCATCGCGCACTGAGCCGCCGTCGCCGGGCGGGAGCTCGCCGCCATGACGCTGGCGTCGTCCGCGGATTAGGCTAGACTGCGCCCCATGTCTCAGCGGACAGCCAAGACCGTGGTCCTTACCGGCGCGAGCCGGGGCATCGGGCATGCTACCGTCAAGCGCTTTTCGGACGAGGGCTGGCGCATCATCACCTGCAGCCGCGAGGAGATACCCCCCGAGTGCAAGCGTGACCCCAACTGGACCCACCACGTAGTGACCGATCTGGCGCTGCCCGCCAGTGCCGGAGCCTTCATCGCGGAGGCGCTGGCGCTCCTCGACGGCAAAGCGCTCCACGCCCTTGTCAACAACGCCGCCGTGTCGCCCAAGGCGCCGTTCAAGGAGCGGCTCGGCTGTCTCAACGGCGATCTTGACGAATGGCGGCAGGTGTTCGAGCTCAACTTCTTCGCCCCGCTCGAGCTCTCGCGCGGCTTGGCACCTGCCCTCGCCAAAGCGAAGGGCAGCATCGTCAACATCACCTCGATCGCCGGGCACGCGATCCATCCCTTCGCAGGCTCCGCCTATTCGACCTCGAAGGCGGCCCTGTCGGCGCTCACGCGCGAGATGGCGGTCGAGTTCGCCGAGCTCGGCGTGCGCGTCAATGCGGTGGCCCCCGGCGAGATCGAGACCGCGATGGTCGGGCCCGAGTACGACAGCCTCATCCCGCGTATCCCGCTCCACCGCCTCGGCACGCCCGAGGAGGTGGCGGGGGTCGTCTACCAGCTTTGCGCGCTTGATTTCGGCTACGTCACCGGCAGCGAGATCTTCATCACCGGCGGGCAGCACTTGCTCTGACGAGCGGATTTCGGATGCGAGAAGCCTGAAATAAAAATGGCGCAACTGCTTGCGCCATGGGCCGGCTCGTCCGTGAGGTGCCGTCCGTCCTCTGTCAGGCGAGCGCTGACCTCCGATCCTCGAACCATCCCTTGCGCGCTTCCAGCTGGGCGATGTCGTGAGCGAGCCAGTCGGCCAAGAGCCCGTCGGGCTGGCCCGCGCGCAAGTCCTTGAGGCGGTTGATCTCTCCCTCGGTCGATTCGATCAGGAGGTCGAGCTGCGCGCGCCTCTCATCGGCGCCGAGGAGATGGAAAAAGCGCATCTTGAGCGCGACGACGAGCTTGTTGAGGTCGTCGACGGGGGAGCGCACGCGGCTCTTGAGGAGGGTGATGAGCTCGCCGCGGCCCGCCTCGGTGATGCGCAGAAGCGCGTTGTCGGCGATGTCGCCGCCCGTCACGGGCTCGACCAGCCCCTCCAGCCGCAGGAGCTCGATCGAGGTGCCGAGAATGTCGAGGGAAGGGCCCATGACGCGGCTCGCAAAGTGACGCACCCTCGCCGCGAGCTCGCCGTAGCGCTCTGGGGCCTCGCTGAGCATGCCGAGTGCTGCAAGCCGGATCGCCTCGGTAGGGATGAGCGTCTTGTCGCGATACATGAGTCGAAACCCCCGCGTGCACCAGAAGATATAGTGCCGCGGGGAGGCGATGTCCACAAGTGAAAGCGCCGGCCGGCGGCGCGCCCGCTCAGGCCGCGCGCCTCAATCCGAGGCGCTGCCAGACATCGAGGAGTGCCGCCAGGAGCCGGTCCACATGCGCGTCCGTATGAAGAGGCGAGGGCGTCAAGCGCAAGCGCTCGCTTCCGCGCGGCACGGTCGGGTAGTTGATCGGCTGGACGTAGATGTCGTGGCGCTCGAGAAGCGCGTCGCACGCCGCCTTGCAGAGCCGCGCATCGCCGACCACGATCGGCACGATGTGACTCTCCGTCCGCATGACGGGCAGCCCGGCCTCGGCCAGGCGGCGCTTCAAGGTGGCCACGCGCTCCTGGTGCCGCGCGCGCTCGAGCTCGCTTGCCCTGAGGTGCCGCACGCTGGCGAGGGCACCCGCCGCGACGTGCGGCGGCAGCGCGGTTGTGAAGATGAAGCCCGCCGCGTAGCTGCGCACGGCATCCACGAGGGCGGCCGAGCCCGCGACATAGCCGCCCATGACCCCGAAGGCCTTGGCGAGGGTGCCCTCGATCACGGACAGGCGATGGGCCTGGCCGTCGCGCTCGGATACCCCGCCGCCGTGCTTGCCGTAGAGCCCGACCGCGTGCACCTCGTCGAGGTAGGTGAGCGCCTCGTGGCGCTCCGCGACCGCGCAAAGCTCGGCGATCGGCGCAATGTCGCCGTCCATCGAGTAGACGCTCTCGAAGGCGACGAGCTTGGGCAAGGCGGGATCGACCGTGCCGAGCAGGCGATCCAGGTCCGCGGGGTCGTTGTGCTTGAAGATGCGCTTCTCGGCGCCGCTGTGGCGGATGCCTTCGATCATGGAGGCGTGGTTGAGCGCGTCGGAAAAGACGATGCAGCCGGGCAGCAGGCGGGCGAGGGCCGAGAGCGTCGCCTCATTCGAGATGTAGCCCGACGTGAAGAGGAGGGCCGCCTCCTTGCCGTGCATCTCGGCGAGCTCGCGCTCGAGCAGCACGTGGGCGTGGTTGGTGCCCGAGATGTTGCGCGTGCCGCCGGCACCCGCACCCGAGCGCTCGAGCGCCTCCCTCATCGCCTGCAGCACCGCGGGGTGCTGGCCCATGCCGAGATAGTCGTTGCTGCACCATACCACGACCTCGCGGGTGCGGCCGTCGCTGCCGTGGTGGATTGCGCTCGGGAAGGAGCCGGAGCGGCGCTCTAGGTCGGCGAAGACGCGATAACGCCCTTCCGTCTCAAGCTTCGCGAGCGCTTCGCGAAAGCGCCGTTCGTAGTCCATCTTGACCCTCCCCGCGCGGGAATAGCAGGCGCGGCCCCCTCTTTTTGCTGCTTAACCCCGGTCGCCGCAAGCGAAAATGTGTCGGTTCGACGCGTCGCGGCGAAAACCTAGCCCGTCTCCGAGCGGGGCGATTTGATCTATATCAGTTCCCGCAGTCCCTACGCGGCCACGAGCTGGCGCTTGCGCAATCCGGCATGCGCCTCATCGAGCGCCTTCTTGACCGCGTCGAAGAGCGCGTCGATCTCGCGCTCGGTGATGATGAGCGGCGGGCAGAAGCCGAGCGTATCCGCCATCCCGCGGGTGATCACCCCGTTCGCTTGCGCGAGCCTCGCGGCGTAGACGCCGACCCCGTCGCCGGGCTGGAAGGCTTCCCGGCTCGCCTTGTTCTTGACCAGCTCGAGGCCGCCGATGAGCCCCACCCCGCGCGCCTCGCCGACGAGGGGGTGCTTGCCGAGGGCGGAGAGGCGGCCCTGGAAGTGAGGCGCCAGGCGGCGCACGTGGTCCACGATTTGGCGCTCCTCGTAGATCTTGAGGGTCTCGAGCGCCACCGCCGCGGGGACGGGATGGCCGCCGTAGGTGAAGCCGTGGGCGAAAAGGCCGATCTTCTCGCTCTCGCTGACGAGGCCTCGGTAAATCTTCTCGTTGACCATGAGGGCTGCGATCGGCATGTAGCCGGCGGAGAGCTGCTTGGCGATGCTGATCATGTCGGGCTGGAGCCCGTAGGTCGTGGTTGCGAACATATTGCCGGTGCGCCCGAAGCCGCAGATGACCTCGTCGGCCAGGAAGAGCACGTCGTATTTCTTGAGCACCTTCTGGATCTTCTCGAAATAGCCCTTGGGCGGCGTGATGCAGCCGCCTGCTCCCATCACCGGCTCCGCGAAGAAGGCGGCCACCGTCTCGGGACCCTCCTTGAGGATGAGCGCCTCGAGCGATTGGGCGCAGCGCTCGGCAAACGCCTCCTCGCTCTCGCCCGGCCGGGCGAAGCGGTAGTGATGCGGACAATCCGTGTGGAGGATGCGCGCGATCGGCAGGTCGAAGTCGCGGTGATTGTTGGGCAGCCCCGTGAGGCTCGCGGCGGCGACCGTGACGCCGTGGTAGCCCCTGAGGCGCGCGATGATCTTCTTCTTCTCGGGCTTGCCGATGGCGTTGTGATAATACCAGATCAGCTTGACCGCCGTGTCGTTCGCCTCCGAGCCGGAGTTGGTGAAGAACACCTTCGACATGGGCACGGGCGCCATGCCGACGAGCCGCTCGGCGAGCTCTATGCCCACGTCCGAGACCTTGTGTCCGAAGGAATGGTAGAAAGGCAGCTTCTTCATCTGCCGGTTCGCGGCCTCGACGAGGCGCTCCTCGCTGAAGCCGAGGGAGGCGCACCACAGCCCGCCCAGGCCCTCGATGTAGCGGTTGCCCGCGTCGTCGAAGACATAGATGCCCTCGCCGCGCGTGATGACGAGGGGCCCCTCCTTCTCGTGGACGCTCAGGTTCGTGTAGGGGTGCAAGTAGTAGGCGACGTCGCGCGCCTGGTTCGAGTTCAATCGGGCGGACATGGCATCCTCGCTTCGAGGGATCGTTGATTGGGCCCCTAAGCTACTCCGCCGAGGCCGCGGGGACAATGCGGCTTCATGACGCGCGGCCGCGGTTGACCGGGCAGTACCGGCGTGCCTATGGTTCGATCGCGCCAACGAATGAAATCGGCCCGCGCCTCGGGTGCGCCCTCGGCGAGAGTCGCACGGAGCCGGGAGAGCAAGGGGGATGGCCGCCATGCCGCTCAAGGACCTTCTCGTTCATGTCAACGGCTCCAAGCACGCGGGCAAGCGCATCGAGCTCGCGATCCGCCTGGCGCAGGCTTTCGATGCCCACCTCGCGGGACTGTACGCCATCCCCGAGTTCACCATGCCGATCTACGTCGCGGCGCAAATACCGGCCGACATCGTCACCGCGCAGCGCAAGCTGGCCGAGCGGGGGCGCGACAAGGCGAAGGCCGACTTCGAGGAGCGCGCGCGCAAGGGCGGCGTCAAGTACGAGTGGCGCGAGGCCGACGGCGACCCGGGCGAGATGGCGGCACTTCACGCGCGCTATACGGACCTCGCGGTCGTCGGACAGAACGACCCCGACGAGGAACTGCCAGCGCTCGATTTCGACGTGCCCGAGCGGGTCGTGCTGGAATCGGGCCGGCCCACGCTCTTGGTGCCCTACGCCGGCGAGTTCCCCACACTCGGCGAGCGGGTGCTCGTCGCCTGGAACGCGAGCATGCAGGCGACGCGCGCCGTCAACGATGCGCTGCCGCTCATCGCGCGCGCGCGGAAGGTGACGATCCTCGCCGTCAATCCGGCAGGCGGTCCCGCGGGCCATGGCGAGGTGCCGGGTGCGGACATCGCCCTCCATCTCGCGCGCCACGGCATCAAGACCGAGGCGAGCCACATCAACGCCGACGACATCGACGTGGGCGACGTGATCCTCTCCCGCGCCTCGGACATGGGGGCCGACATGATCGTCATGGGAGCCTACGGACACGCGCGGCTGCGCGAGATCGTGCTGGGCGGGGCCACGCGGGATTTGCTCGCGCACATGACGGTGCCCGTGCTCATGTCGCACTGAGCGGGGCCAAATCCGCCGCGCCGCTCGAGGCAAACGGCCGTGATCCTGGTCTTCGGCTCGCTCAACATCGATCTCGTCTTCACGTTGGACGCGCTGCCGCGCGCGGGCGAGACGGTGACGGCCCGTCACTTCCAGACGCTGCCGGGCGGGAAGGGCGCCAATCAGGCCACGGCCGCCGCGCGCGCGGGTGCCGAGGTGGCGATGGCGGGTTGTGTCGGCGACGACGGCTTCGGCCGGAGCTTGCTGGCGGCGCTCGGCGGGAACGGCGTGGACGTGCGGCTGGTGCGATGCGTCTCGGCCGCGACCGGCTGTGCCGTGGTCGCGGTCGATGCCAAGGGCGAGAACCAGATCCTGGTCGCGAGCGGCGCCAACGCGCTGGCGCGCGCCGCCGACGTCCCCGAGGCACTCCTCGGTCCGCGGACCACGCTTCTGCTCGAGCGCGAGGTCGAGGCACTCGAGAGCGCCGCACTCGCGGGGCGCGCCAAGAGAAGGGGTGCCAGCGTGATCCTCAATCTCGCACCCATGGGGCCCGTGCCGGAGGCGCTGCTGGCCGCGAGCGACTTCCTCGTCGTGAACGAGCACGAGGCGGCGATGCTGCTCGGCGGCGAGACGGCTTGCGCAAGTGCTGCTGCAGCTTTTGCCGCGCGGCGCGGCATCACCCTTATCGTCACACTCGGCGCCGAGGGTGCCATGGCACACTCCCCCGACGGCTCGGGCCTCCGCGTCGGAGCGCTCCCGGTGGCACCCGTCGATACGACGGGGGCGGGCGATGCCTTCGTAGGCGTGCTCGCCGCAGCGCTCGACCGCGGCGAGGCGCTCGCGGAGGCGATGCGGCGCGCGAGCGTCGCGGCCGGGCTCGCCTGCCTCAAGGAGGGCGCCCAAAGCGCCTTGCCCACGGCCGAGGAGATCGAGGCGGGGCTCGCGAAGCTCGGACCGGCTCTCCCTCTCGTACCCGGCTGAGTCGCTCGACGCGCGCGCTGGGTGCCGCTAGACTTTACGCCTGCCGTTTCCCCCGCACGCACCGGAGGAGCCATGCCCGTCCTCAATCGCATCGCAGAGTTCCATGCGGACATGACCGCTTGGCGCCACCACCTCCATGCCCACCCCGAGACCGCCTTCGAGGAGCACGCGACCGCCGAGTTCGTCGCAGAGAAGCTCGCCTCCTTCGGCATCGAGGTCCATCGCGGCCTGGCCGGAACCGGTGTGGTCGGCACCATCAAGGGCGGCAAGGGGCCGGGCCGCGCGATCGGCTTGAGGGCCGACATGGACGCGCTCCACGTCGTGGAGAAGAACGGCTTCGCGCACCGCTCCAAGAACGCGGGCCGCATGCACGCCTGCGGCCATGACGGCCACACCACCATGCTGCTGGGGGCCGCGCGCTATCTCGCCGAGACGCGCGGCTTCGCCGGCACCGTGCATGTCATCTTCCAGCCCGCCGAGGAGAACGAGGGCGGCGGCCGCGTCATGGTCCAAGAGGGCCTCTTCGATCAGTTCCCGGTCGATGCCGTCTTCGGCATGCACAACTGGCCGGGCCAGTCGGTCGGCACCATCGCGGTGCGCCCGGGCCCGATGATGGCGGCCTACGACGTCTTCGAGCTCAAGGTCCAGGGCCGCGGCTCGCACGGTGCCATGCCGCACGACGGCATCGATCCCGTGGTCACGGCGGCGGAGATCGTGACGGCGCTACAGACGATCGCGAGCCGCAACACCAACCCGCTCGACGCCGTCGTGGTCTCGGTCACGCAAATCCACGGCGGCGACACCTGGAACGTGATCCCCGACGAGGTGGTGCTGCGCGGCACCTGCCGCGCCTTCCGTCCGGAGGTGCAGGACACGATCGAGCCCGCCATCCGCCGCGTCGCGGGCGGGGTGAGTGCTGCCCTCGGCGCCACTTTCGAGCTCAAGTACGAGCGGCGCTATCCGCCGACCATCAACAGCGAGGCCGAGACCGCGCGCGCCCAGGCCGCCGCCGCCAAGGTGGTGGGGGCCGAGAACGTCATCCGCGACCCCGTGCCCAGCATGGGCTCGGAGGATTTCGCCTTCATGCTCCAGGCCCGTCCCGGCGCCTACGTGTGGCTCGGCAACGGGCCGCAGGCGGGCGGCTGCGGCCTCCACAACCCGCACTACGACTTCAACGACGCGATCCTGCCGCTGGGTGCGAGCTACTGGGTGCAGCTCGTCGAGACCATGCTGGGGGACGGCGCGGGGAAGCGTACTTGATTCACCGCCCGCGCGTGCGCCCGAGCGCGCGCGGATCGAGGGCGGCCTGGAGCCCGTCGCCGATCAGGTTGAAGGCGATCACGGCGAGGAAGATGAGGGCGCCGGGATAGAGGGCCAAGGCGGGCGAGGTGGCGAAGAGCTCGAGGCCGCCCGAGAGCATGTTGCCCCAGCTCGCCGCGGGGGGCTGGATGCCGAGGCCGAGGAAACTCAAGACGCTCTCGAAGAGGATGATGCCGCCGATCGAAAGCGTGGTCGCCACGATGATGGGCGAGACCGCGTTGGGGAGGATGTGCACCAGCATGATCCTGAGCGGGCCCGCACCCGCGGCGCGCGCGGCCAGCACGAACTCGCGCTCGCGCACGCTCAAGGTGGTGTTGCGCACGAGCCGCGCCGTGCGCGTCCAGCCGACGAGGGCCACGATCGCGATGATGCGGTAGAGGTTGAGGCTCTCGGCCTCGACGATCCACGCCGGCAGGCCGAGCTTCGCCGGGTCGACGGCGGCGAGCACGATGAGGAGCGGCAGGAGGGGAAGCGCGATGACGCCGTCGGTCACCCGCATGAGGAAGGCATCGAGGAGCCCGCCCCAATAGCCGGCGAGGAGCCCGACCCCTGAGCCGATGACGGCGGACGCGAGGGCCGCCACCAGGCCCACGAGAAGCGAGACGCGGCCGCCCCAGAGGAGGCGCAGGAGCTCGTCGCGGCCGAGCTCGTCGGTGCCGAGCGGATGGCTCCAGCTCGGCGCCTCGAGCCGGCTCACGAGATCGACCTCGTCGACCTGATGACCGAGGAGGGTCGCCACCAGCGGTGCCGCGAGCACAAGCACCGCGAGGAGGAGGAGTAGGACGAGGCTCGCGAGCGCTAAGCGGTCGGCGCTGAGGCGCTCGGCCATGAGCCGCCAGGGGCCGTGCCGGCGTGCTTGCTTGCCGCCTTCTCTCTTGGCGCTCATGCGAGGCTGATCCTCGGGTCGAGCCAGCCGACCGCGAGATCGGCGAGCAGGTTGGCGGCAAGCGTCATGAAGGTGGCGAAGAGAAGTGCGATCATGGCGAGGTTGAAGTCGTTCCCCATGATCGAGTCGTAGGTGAGCTTGCCCATGCCGGGATAGGCGAACATGGTCTCGGTGATGAGGGCGCCGGAGAAGAGCGCCCCGAAATCGAGCCCGATCACGGTGACCACGGGGATGAGCGCGTTCCTGAGCGCGTGCTTCAAGAGCACGGAGCGCTCGGGAACACCCTTGGCGCGCGCGGTGCGCACGTAATCCTGGCTCAGCACCTCGAGCATCTCGGCGCGCAGGTAACGGGTGAAGCCCGCGACGGAGAGCAGCGTTAGCGCGAGCACCGGGAGCACGAGGTGAAGGGCGCGGTCCGGGAGCGAGCCGTCGCCGACATTCTCGCTGCCGCTTGGCGGCAGCCAGCCGAGATCGACCGAGAAGAAGCCGATCAAGAGAAGGGCGAGCCAGAAGGGCGGCACGGAGATGCCGGCGAAGCAGAAAAGATTGACCGCGGCGTCGAGCCGGCCTTGCGGGCGCGTCGCGGCGACGACGCCGATGGGGAATGCCAAGGCGAGGGAGATGAGGAAGCTCAGCCCCATGAGCCAGCCGGTGTTGGCAAGGCGCGGCAACAGCACCTCGAGCACCGGCTTGGCAAAGGCGCGCGAGTAGCCGAGATCGCCGGAAAGGGCCGCACCGAGCCAGTTGAGGTAGCGCTCGTAAAGCGGCAGATCGAGGCCGTAGAGCGCTTTGAGGCGCACCACATCCTGGGGCGTCAGCTTGGGATCGGCGCTCAGCATGAGGTCGATCGGGTCGCCCGGCATGAAGCCGATGAGCGCATAGACCACGACCGACATGACGAGCAGCACGAGGAGCGCCTGGAGCAGTCGGTTCGCGACATAGCGGGTCATCGCGTGCGTCCTCAATCCGGAAAATGGCAGGCGATCCGCCGCCCAGCCGGGGCCTCGGGCTTGCCCTCGAGTGGGGGCTCGACCTGGATACAGAGGGCTTGCGCCTTGGGACAGCGCGGATGGAAGGGGCAGCCGGAGGGGGGCGAGAGCGGGTTGGCGACCTCGCCCTTGGGCGCGGTGCCGGGCTTGCGCTTGCCGTGGCCGAGACGCGGGAGCGCGGCAAGGAGCGCTTGGGTGTAGGGATGGCTCGGCCGGGCGAAGAGTGCCGCGCGCGGGGCGAGCTCGACGAGGCGGCCGAGATACATGACCGCGATGCGGTCGGCGATGCGGTCGACCGCCGCGAGATCGTGGCTGATGAAGAGCATGGCGAGGCCGAGGTGCTGGCGCAGATCGCGCAGGAGCTCGAGGATTTGCGCCTGGATCGAGACGTCGAGGGCGGAGAGCGGCTCGTCGGCCACGAGGAGCTTGGGCTCGAGCACGAGCGCGCGCGCGATCGCGATGCGCTGGCGCTGGCCGCCTGAGAACTCATGGGGATAGCGCTCGAGATCGGCGGCGTCGAGGCCGAGGCTTTCGAGGAGGGCCGCCGCGCGCGCAAGGCGCTCGGCGGCTTTGCCGATGCCGTGGATGACGAGCGGCTCGGCCACGATGCTGCCGACCGTGAGGCGCGGATTGAGCGAGCCGAAGGGATCCTGGAAGACGAGCTGAATCTGGCGCCGGAAGGGCTTGAGCGCCCTCTGCGAGAGTGCGGTGAGCTCGATCCCACCCAAGCGCACGCTGCCGCCGTCGGGACGGTAGAGAAGCGCCGCCGTGCGCGCGAGCGTGGTCTTGCCGCAGCCCGATTCGCCGACGAGTGCTAAGGTCTCGCCCGGAAGGATCGCGAAGCTCACTTTGACGAGTGCGGGCAAGCTTCCCCCGCCGCGTGCGGCAAAATGCTTCGAGAGCCCGTCGACGGCGAAGAGAGGTTCCGTCATCGCGCAGCCTTGAAGCAGGCCACGCGGCGCCGGGGGCCTACCTCGGCGAGTGCGGGCTCGGCCGCGCGGCAGGCAGCATCGGCGAGCGGGCAACGATCGGAGAAGCGGCAGCCGGGCGGCCGCGCGAAGGGCGACGGCATCTGGCCGGGAATTCCGGCACCGGTACCGCGGGCACCGATCCGCGGCACGCTCGCGATGAGCGCCTGGCTGTAGGGATGAAGGGGGCTCGCGAAGAACTCCTCGGCAGGGGCCAGCTCGACGAGGCGGCCTGCGTACATGACGCCGACCTCGTCCGCCACCTCCGAGATCACCGCCATGTCGTGGCTGACGAACTGGATGGCCATGCCGAGCTCCGCCTGCGCCTCGAGCATGAGCTCGAGAATCTGCGCTTGGATGGTGACGTCGAGTGCGGTGGTCGGCTCGTCGGCGACGAGGAGGGCGGGCTGGCAGGCGAGCGCCATCGCGATCATCGCGCGCTGGCGCATGCCGCCCGAGAGCTGGTGCGGATAGTCGCGGGCACGCCGCTCGGGGGCGGAGATGCCGACGCGCGCAAGGGCCGCGAGTGCCGCTTCCCACGCCTCGCCGCGGTCCATGCCGCGATGGAGGCGCAGCGCCTCGGCGATCTGCTCGCCGATGGTGAAGACCGGGTTGAGCGCCGTCATCGGCTCCTGGAAGATCATGGCGACGCGATCGCCGCGGAGTGCGGTGATCTCGCGCGCGCCGAGCGAGGTGAGCTCGATGCCGTCGAGCCGGATGTTGCCGCGGACGATGCGTCCGGGCGGCGGCACGAGACGCAGGAGCGAGAGTGCGAGGACCGACTTGCCCGATCCGCTCTCACCGACGATGCCGAGCGTGCGGCCGCGCGCGAGCGTATAGGAGACGTCCTCGACCGCCGCGAGCCGCCCCTCGCGCGTGGCGAAGACGACGCTCAGCTCGCGCACCGCCAAGAGCGGCGCCGCTTGCGCGCCGGCTATGGGCTCGCGCGCCACGTCTCCACCCAGAGCGTGCTCGGATCCTGATGGCCGGTCGGCACGATGCCCTCGAGCCATTTCGGAATGATGAAGGGATCGGCGCGGTAGAAAAGCGGGATCACGGGGAGGTCCTCGAGGTACCGCTCCTGGATGCGGTGCCACAGTGCCGCGCGCTTGTCGCGATCGAGCTCGACCTCGACGGCGTCGATCAGGCGATCCATCTCGGCGCTCTTGTAGTCCGTGGCGTTCTCACCGCTCCAGCCGTTCGCCTCGCTGGGAATTTCCTTCGAATCGAGCGTCGAGCGCGGCACGTTCTCCGGCGCGCTCACCCAGGCGTACATGGCCATGGCGGCGAACTTGCGCTTCTTCACGGTGTCGCCGAAGAAGACGCGCGCCGGCTCGTTCCGGATGCGGACGTCGATGCCGAGCGCCTTCCATTGGCTCTGCAGCACCTGCTCGACCAGCTCGCGGATGCGATTTCCCGCCGTCGACATGAGCTCGAGCGTGAGCGCGACACCCGCGGCATTCCGGCGCACACCACCCGCCGCCGTCTTCCAGCCCGCCTCGTCGAGGAGCTCGGCCGCCCGCTTCGGATCGTAAGGGTAGCCCGGGAGGTCCTTGGCGTAGGGCCAGTCGAGGGGGCTCAGGAAGCTGTTGGCGGGCGGCTGGCGGCCGCCGAAGAGGCGCTCGTTGATGATGTTGCGGTCGAGCGCATAGGCGAGCGCCTTGCGCACGCGGATATCGGCGAGGATCGGATTGTCGAGATTGAGATCGATGTGCTCGTATGTGAGGCCCGGCTTGTAGAGGTAGCGGTACTGGTCGCGGTGCTTGGCCTCGAAGGCGAGGGCCTGGTCGAGCGTCAAGCCCAGCTCGCCCGCGATGTAATCGACCCCGCCCGAGAGCAGATTGGCCTCGAGCGCCGCCGTGTTCTCGATGACCTTGACGACGATGCGCTTGAAGAAAGGCTTCTTGCCGTACCAGGTGGCATTGGGCTCGAGCGCCACGTAGGCGCCGGGGGAGACTTGCGTGATCCGATAGGGGCCGAAATAGAGGCCGGGGTTGGTCGTGTCCGTGTCGAAGCGGGTGCGCGTGCGGTATTGCGCCGGGTCGGCGAAGGCCGCCTCCTCGAGGTGCGCCGGCAGCACGTGCAAATCGTCGATCGCGTTGTAGTCGAAGGTCACGCGGTCGACATGGAGCACGAAGGTCTTGTCGTCGACGATATCGATCTTGAGGATGCGGCGGTAGAGCTCGAGGCCGTCGACCCCGCTCTTGGGCTCGCGCCCGACCTGCCAGGTGAAGAGCACGTCCTTGCTGGTGACCGGGACTCCGTCGCCCCAAGTGGCGCCCGGCTGGATCTTGTAGGTGAGGGCGACGCCGTCCTTCCCCTCCGGCGTACCCTCGCGCTTGGCCAGGCCGTTCTCGAAGGTCGGCAGCTCCGTGCAAAGCATGCACACGAGCCGCCAGCTCGCGTCATAGGCGGTAAACGGCCGCTGGGTCATCGCGAGGATGTAGCTCTTCGCCACCATCGCATCCATGTTCGGATGAAAGGTCGAAGGGAACTGCGTGATGCCGATGGTGAGCTCGTCCTTGGCGAAGGCGACGCCGGAAGAGAGAAGACAGAGCACGGACGACAGAAGACAGAGAAGAAGGCGCGCGGTGCAGGCACCCATCGTCCGACTGGTGGTGCGTCGCTCAGGCATCTCGACCTTCTCTAATCCGTCGTCCGTCATCTGTCATCCGTCCTCTGCAAGCGGCAGAAGAGGTAGGGCAGGTAGCCGATGTTGGACGGCACCAGCTGGCATGCCGTCTTCTCGATCGCGAGGCGGTAGGCGGCAAGATGCGTCTCGGCGGATGCGGCCTCGACGGGGTTGTAGAGCACGAAGAGCGGCCCGCGATGCCGCGCCACGATGGAATGCATCTCGACATTGAAGCGAACCGTGGGCTCGTAGGGACCGGTGAAGCTGCTGTGGATGCGCAGGAAACGCGCCGCCGGCGGGAAGAAGGGGATGAGGTGGGAAAGCGGCTCGAACCCCGTGATGAGCACGATGGTGTGGTCCGGGTCGGCGAGCTTTGGCGCGACGGCACTCACCCATCGCTCGCTCCACGGCACGCGGATCCAGTCAACCGGCTTCATCGTCACCACCGCAAGCGCGAGCACGGCAGCCGTCAGGAGCGCGCGCCCGCGCGCGGCAAGAGGCAATCGAGCGATGGCGAGTGCTATCACCAGCGGAGCCAGCATCTCGTAGGCGATGATGTAGCGGTAGATGCAGAAGATCGCGACCCAGACGACGTAGCCGACCGCAAACGCGATCAGGAGATATGACACCTCGCCTTGATGCGCGGCGGGGACGGGCGTCGCCGTCGCCTTGAGACGGCGCACGAGGGCCGCGAGCGCTGCAAGGGGAATGAGCACGAAACAGGCGAGGATGCGCAGGTCGCGGAAGTCCACTTCCGCCGTGAGGTGGGGATCGCGAAGATAGGCAAAGGGGAAGAAAATGCGCGTCCATACCCCGCCGGGAATATAGAAGAATTTGCGGTAGTCCTGGGGCAGCCCCCAGGGCGATTTGAAGAGCTGGTTGTAGAAGGGAAAGAGCGGGTTGCCGTAGGCCTGCCACAGGTGGAGCATCCAGGGGCCGGCGGCGAGCGCCACTCCGAGGGTGACGCCGATGCCGTAGAGGAAGGCAAGCGCGAGCCGGCGCCGAAGCGATGCCGACGCGAAGAGGAACGCAAGCGCAAGCCCGAGCGGGAGCGTCACGATCGTCTCTTTGAGCCCGATCGCGATCCCCGAGATGAGGCCGGCAAAAAGAAGGGAGCGCCAGATTTCGCGCCAGCTGCCGCCGAGGAGTGCCTGATGGCGGCGGAGGATGAGCCAGAGCGAAGTGAGCGGCCCCAGGCTCACCACATTGTCGTAGAAGGTGGTGCCGAGCTCGGAGAGGTTGCCCACCCCCACCATGCCGAGGAGGGCCAAGGCCGCGGCGAAAAGCCGGCGCCGGCGCTGCTCGGCGACGTCGAGGGCCGCATAGGCGATGCCGTAAAGCGGCAGCAGGTTGAGCCCCTGCAGCGTGCCGAGGAGGAAGCCCACGAGCCGCGCCGGCCAGGCTTGCGTCGCGAGGTAGAACGGCACGTCGATGAGGGGATTGAAGAAGCTCTGCGCCTGGGCGACGAGGATATCGTAGCCCTCGCGGCCCGTAAGCCAGGCATAGGCATTGTAGTAATGGTAATTCCTGAGGTCCCAATTGGCGTCCATGCCGAGCGCCAAGGTCGCGAGACCGAAGCCGAGCGGGGCGGTCGCCAGGAAGATCGCAACTGCCGCGCGGCCCATCGGGCTCTCAGACCGAGCGCGTGAGTCCGCCGTCGACCCGGATGTTCTGGCCGGTCAGGTAGCTGGCATCGTCCGAGACGAGGAAGGCGACCGCCTTGGCGACCTCGGCGACCTTGCCGTAACGGCCCATGGGAATCTGATGCGTGCGCGCGGCGTCGGCCGGATAAGAGTCGATGAAGCCGGGCAGCAGGTTGTTCATGCGGATGCCGGCCCTGGCGTAGCGATCGGCGTAGAGCTTGGCGAAGGCGCCGAGGGCCGCGCGCAGGCTCGAGGAGACGGGAAACGCCGCCTCGGGCTCGACGGCAGCGTAAGTCGAGATGTTGACGATGGCGCCCTTGCCTTGCCGCTCCATGAGGGGGGTTACGAGGCGCGCCATGCGCACCACGTTGAGCAGCACCAGATCGAGGCCGGCGTGCCATTCGGCGTCGCGCACCTCGAGGAGCGCGCCCGATGGCGGGTGGCCGGTGTTGTTGACGACCGCATCGACGCGGCCATAGGCCTCGAGCGTCGTCTCGACGAGGCGCTCGAGATCGGCCGGCGCGGTGACCGATCCGCTGGTGCCGACGGCGCCGAGCGCATGCGCGAGCCCCTCGGCGGCACCCGAGGGCGACATCAGCGCCAGGCGCCAGCCGCGCGCCTTGAGCTCGACGGCGATCGCGGCACCCATGCCGCGTCCCGCGGCGGTGATGATCGCGACATTGTCTTGGGCCATGTTGCTCCTCCCGGGTGGGGACGGCGGCGAGGCAAGCTAAGGCGCGGTGCGCGCCTTCGTGGTCGGAGGCTCCGGGCTTGTGCGCGCCATCCGCGGCCTCAGGACGTGCCCAAGGCGCCCGCGTGGGCGGCTTGCCATCCGTCGGGGTCGTTGAGGAAGGTACCGACCTTATCGAGGGCCACGCGGTCGAAGAAGCCTCCGGCCTCGGCGACCGCGAGCACGTCCCACCAGGTCGCAAGGGCTAAGAGCTTGACGCCGGCCTCCGCGAGCCGGGCGATGGCCGCGGGGAAGATGCCGTAATGGAAGATGACGAAGTTGTGCGTGACCACAGCACCCGCCTTGCGCAGCGCGTCCACGAAGACGAGCTTGCTGCCCCCGTCGGTCGCCAAATCCTCGACGAGAAGGACACGGGAACCTTCCGCCATGTCGCCCTCGATCTGGGCCATGCGGGCGAAGCCCTTGGGCTGCTTGCGCACGTAAAGCATGGGAAGGGAGAGGCGCTCGGCGATCCAGGCGGCGAAGGGGATGCCGGCCGTCTCGCCGCCCGCGATGGCGTCGAGCGATTCGTAGCCCGTCTCGCTGAGGATCATCTCGACGGCCAAATCCATGAGCTTCGCGCGCGCGCGCGGGAAGGAGATCAGCCTGCGGCAGTCGATATAGACCGGCGAGCGGCGTCCCGAGGTGAAGACGAAGGGCTTGTCCGGACTGAACTTGACGGCGTCGAGCTCGAGCAGGATGCGCGCGGTCGTGTAGGCCGGGCTGTCTTGCGCGGGGGGCTCTCTTGCAGCACTCATGCCGGGTCTCCAGATCGGTGCGGGACTGGCGGCGGCGGGCCGGAGGCGCCCTTCCAGGGGCGCACGTTACGGCCGAACGCCGCGCGAGGGAAGGGGTTTGGCGGAAGCGCCGCGCGCCATCGCGGGCGGGCGGGTACGCCGCGGCAAACGCGCTCGTTTGCACGCCTCTCGCTGCTTGCTAAGCTCCACGGTCGCCATTTGCAGGGATTGCCCCATGTCCGAGCTCGTTCTCGTCGAGCGCCAAGCCGACATCGCGACCGTCATCCTCAATCGCCCCGAGAAGCTCAACGCGCTCAACAAGGCGTTGTGGCAGGCGGTCGGCGAGACGATGTCGGCACTCGAGCGGGACGACAGCCTGCGCGCCGTCGTCCTGCGCGGCGCCGGCGACAAGGCCTTCGCACCCGGTGCCGACATCGGCGAGTTCGAGAACGAGCGCGCGAACCGGGAGCAGGCGCAAGCCTACGGCCGCGTCATGCACGTGGCCATGGGCCGCATCGCCGAGTGCCGCCATCCCACCGTCGCGATGATCAAGGGCATCTGCGTCGGCGGCGGGCTCGAGCTTGCCATGATGTGCGACCTCAGGATCTGCGGACAATCGAGCCGCTTCGGCGTGCCGATCAACCGCCTCGGCGTGATCATGGCGTACCCCGAGATCATAGCGCTCATCGATCTCGTCGGCCGCGCCACGGCGCTTGAGATTCTGCTCGAAGGCCGCCTCTTCGGCGCCGAGGAGGCGAAGGAGAAGGGTCTCGTCACGCGCGTCGTCGCCGATGACAAGGTCGAGGAGGAGGCCTATGTGAGCGCGCGCCGCATCGCCGACGGCGCGCCGCTTTCGAACCGCTACCACAAGAAGTTCGCGCGCCGGCTCCTCGATCCCCGGCCGCTTTCCGCCGAGGAGTTCGCCGAGGGCTTCGCGACCGCCGGCAGCGAGGACTACCAGGAGGGCTATCGCGCCTTCATCGGGAAGCGCAAGCCCAGCTTTCGCGGCGTATAGCGCCGATTAGCTACTCCTCCCAATCGAGCGGCGTGTCTGCGCGTAGCATGTCGTAGATGCGGGTGACCTTGGCGCTCGGCGTGCCAAGTGCGCCCGTGTCGCGCAAGTCGGTGTGCGTCAACCACAGTTTCGCCTGGATGACCTCGTCCTTCGTCGGCGCGAGCGCCATCACGGAGGCGAGCTTGACGTCGTCGAGGCGCCCGAGGATCCCTATCACCTCCTCTCGGGTCAGCTTGCTCATGGCCGAGTCTCCCAACTGCATAATACCCGACTTTCCGGGCGCATCACGGAATGACGCCACAGGCGACGCGCACTCCGGCCTCGCCCGCCGCCTTGGCCTTGTCCGGCTCGCTTGGCGCGCCGCCCTCGATGACGATCGCGCGGCCCTGCAACTCCTCGAGCCGCAAGCCGGGCGCCGTCACCGCCCTGCGCGCGATCCCGTCCTTGTCGACGGTGAGCACGAGCGAGGGGACCGCGGACACATCCGTGGCTGGGGCCTTGCCAGGCTGCTCGGCCTTTGTCGGCACGAAGATGCCGCCCGCAGCACCGCCCGCGACCTTCGTTCCATTGATCTCGGCGGGGCCGCAGTCGCCATTCGCGTGGATCGAGATCGCATGAGGACCCGGCGCCAGACCCTTGAGGAGAGGGGTGAGCCGCACCCCCCCCCCGCTGTCGTCCGCGCGAATGGTTCCGATCGTGGCGCCAATTCCCACGGGTGTGACGAGGGTGATGCGGATGCGCGCCTCATCGGCGGAGACCCGGCCGGCGAAGACAAGGGCGGCCACCAGAACGACTGCCCCCACGCTTGCTACTGCCGTCGCCCGCATGCCTATCCTCCGGTTGCGCTCCCTGGCCTCGCACGACAAAGCCGCCGCGGCTGTCGCCAATGGATCGATTGCCGGCCCCACCGTCGAGTTTGGCGCCAATACGGCCGCGCATCAAGGCGGCTGCGGCAATCGCGTAAGCACGGCCTCCAGGGAGGCGCACAGCTGGTTGATTCTTTCCCGCCCTGCCGGCATAGTGTAGCGCAAGAGTGAAGAATCGCGGGGGGCAAATGCGCCGTCAATTTCCGAGCGCCGTGTTCACGGCGCTTTTATGCCTGATGATGCATGGGGCTGCCGCCAAGGCCGATGGCCTGGGCTATTTCGAGCGCGGACCGGTTCCGGCGTTGCTCGAGTTCAGCGTCGGGGGCTTTGCGCCGTTCGACCCTCCCGGCGAGAACAACCATGGCGCCGGCTCGACGGCGCTTTTCCAAGTCGACGCGATTTCGCGCTGGGACATCGTCAATTTCTGGAACTATTTCATCGTCAACCCTTACATCGGCGGCTTCGCGACCGGCAAGGGCGGGGGCATGGGCTACGGCGGCATTCACGGCACCGCGCCCATCGGCCAGCATTTCGAGGCGGATCCTTTTTTCGCGGTCGGCGGATACTGGCGCGGCAGCGGCCGCGACATGGGCGGCACGGCGCTCTTCCAGACGGGAATCGGCTTGCTCTACGTGTTCGACAGCGGCTATCGCGCCGGGTTCACCTTCAGCCACGAATCGAACGGAACCTTGCTACCGCGCGAGCGCTCGGGATGCGTGTGCAATCCGGGAGCCAACAATTTCATGCTGACCGTGGGCGTCCCGATCGTGAAGATCTTCAATTTCTAGCCCTTTGCCTCTCGCGCGCAGCAGGCCGGCGCTCATTCGCGCGTGAGGTGCCCTCCGGCATGAGCTGCAAGAGCCGGCCGGCCGCGGCCCGCCATCCTCAGCTCGCGAGATCCTCGGCCTTTTTCCTGATCGCCGCGATGAGAGCGTCGACCCCGTGCTCGCGGATCAACGAGGTGTACTCCGAGCGCCGCGTCGCGAGCTGCGAGATCGAGCCATCGAGAAAGACGTCGATCACCTTGTAGTTGTGGTCGCTGTCGGCGCGGAGAAGATAGTCGATGGTGACCTTGTCGCCGTCGGACTTGACGATCGCGCTGTAGACGACGATGTCCTTGCGCGGCGTCTCCTTGGCATCCGTGGTGACGAATTTCTCGCCCTCGTAGGCGTGGAAGCTGTGGGCGTAATTGGCGATGGTGAAGTTGCGGAAGGCATCGATCAGCTGCTTCTGCTGATCCGCCGTCATCTTATCCCAATAGGCTCCGACGCTCGTCTGCGCCATCAGCGCCACGTCGAAAGTCTTATCGACCCACGGCTTCAGCATCTCGTAGCGGCCCTTGAAGCCGAGCTTGGCTCCGCTCTGCATCGCCTTGAGAAGCTGGGCGTAATAGCTCTCGATCACCTCTTTGGGCGTGTCGGGGCCGGCGAATGCGGCGAGCGGGAGCAAAACGGCGATGGCGAGGGCGGCAAGGGCGGTCTTCAGGCGGCGCAGCATCGGGACTCCTGATCTTTATCGCTTCGTCAGACGAGGTGCGGGCGCGTGGCAAGTTCAAAGTAGGTCCGCAAGCATGGCGGGGCAATAGGCTTTCTTGCGACGCATATGGCCTCAAACGCGCCGAGGCGACCTCTCTCGAGGGACGCCTGCGGATGCGGCGCATCGGGCCGCCGGATAGAGGGGTTCTCCATTTGTCCGATACGGCCGCGGCGGCACCGCTGGGTGCGCCGCCGATCATGCGCCGCAATATTTGGCTTGTGGATCATTCCGTCCGCCGTTATATCGACGCCTTGTTATCGACGGCCGATGGACGGGGGCGCATGGCGAGATTGCGCTGCGCCCGACCTCAGCCGACGATTTTCCCTATTGACGAGCCTTAATACCAGTGAACCCCGATATTTCGGAGCTGAGCCCCGCCAGAGGAAATCTTTTGTCTCAGCGGTGGTACCGCCAGATGGGGCCGATGATCGCGTCGGCGCTCATGTGGTGGGTGGCGCGCGCGTACCGGATGGCTTGGCCCATCGTCATCGGCAGCGTCCTCGTCGCGATCGCGGGCGGCGTCTACACCGCCGGCCATCTTCGCATGAACACCGACATCGACGCCTTGCTGTCGTCGGAGGTGCCTTACCGCAAGACGCTCAAGGAGTTCGAGCAGGCATTTCCCCGGCTTCAGGACAATCTCGTGGTCGTCCTCGAGGGCGACAACCCGGACCGCGTGGAAGACGCGGCCAAGGCGCTCGCCACCAAGCTCGGCGAGAATGACAAGCTCTTCCAAGACGTGTTCTATCCGATGGGCGATCCGTTCTTCCGTCGCGAGGGCCTGCTCTTCCTCAAGACCAATGACCTGCAAGAGCTCTCGGACCGCGTGGCCGATGCGATGCCGCTGGTTGCGACTTTCTCGAACGACCGCAGCCTGCGCGGTTTTTCCGACGTGCTCGGCGACGTGGTCGACGGCGTCAAGCTCGGAAAGGCCGACCCCGCATTGCTCGTGCGCCCGCTCAACGCGATCGCCGACACGGTGGAGGCGCAGCTCCAAGGCAAACCCGCGCGGTTGAGCTGGCGCGATCTCGTGAGCCGGGCGGGCGACGCCGCCTCCGACCGGCGTCAGATCATTCAGCTCAGGCCCTACCTCGATCGGCATTCATTCGCTCCGGCCGATAGAGCCATCAAGGCCGTGCGCGCGGCGGCAACGGAGCTCAACCTCGATCCGGCCCACGGCGTGCGCGTGCGCATTACCGGCTCGCCTGCGCTCGATGAGGACGATCTCAAGACGGTCAGGGACGGGGTGGGGCTGGCAAGCGCGGTCTCCTTCGCGCTCGTCTCCATCATCGTCTTCCTCGGCCTGCGCTCGCCCAAGCTCGTCTTCGCGACCCTCGCATCGCTGGTTATCAGCCTTGTTTGGACCGCGAGCTTCGCGGCCCTTGCGATCGGTTACGTCAACATGATGTCGGTCGCCTTCGCCGTGCTTTTCATCGGTCTCGCCGTCGACTTCAGCATTCAATTCGGGCTCCGTTACAAGGAGAGCCTGGATCGCGGCGCGCCGCTCGAGAGCGCGCTTAAGGAGGCGGCTTCCGGTACGGGCGTGGCAGTGAGCCTGGCGGCGGTTTGCGCGGCGATCGGCTTCTTCGCTTTCGTGCCGACCGACTACGTTGGCTTGGCGCAGCTCGGCATCATCGCGGGCGTCGGCATGTTCATCGGGCTATTCGCGACGCTGACGCTTTTGCCCGCGATCCTCACCCTCCTGCCGATGAAAGCCGACCCGCGGCCCCGCGAGAACCGAAATCTCTATACGGCCGCGAGTTGGCTCGAGAACCACGCCCACGCCGTGTGCTGGGGCGCGCTCGCCGTCGGCCTCCTCGCGCTTACGACCTTTCCCTTCGTCCGCTTCGATATCGATCCGATCAACCTGAAGAGCCCCAACACCGAGTCCGTCCAGGTCTATCGGGACATGACCAAGGACTCGAGTGTCTCGCCCTATTCGATCAGCATCGTGGCGCCGAGCCTCGAGCACGCGGACGCGCTCGCCCGGCAGCTCGACAAGCTGCCCGAGGTGGCGAGCACCGTGACGCTCAGCTCCTTTCTCCCCGCGGACCAAGAGACCAAGCTGCCCCTCGTCGCTCGGACGGCGGGCATGCTGATGCCAATTCTTGAGAGGCAAGAGCGGCGGAAGGCGCCCAGCGACCAACAGCGTCGCAAGGCGATGGAGGAGACGCGCACCACGCTTGCGGCACTCGCCGCCTCGCCCAAGGCGGGCGCGGCCTCGGCCCCTGCCGCGCGGCTCGCCGAGCTTCTCGCCCGTTACAGGGATGGCCCCGGCCGGGACCTCGCCGCCTATGGCCGGCTCGAGACCGCTCTCATCGGCAGCCTGTCGGCCAAGCTCGACAGCCTCAAGGAGCTGATGCAGCCGGCGGTCGTGACGCTCGCCGACCTGCCCTCCAACGTTCGCGCGCGCTACGTCGCCTCCGACGGCCGCGCGCGCGTCCAGGTCTTCCCGGCGGAGACGCTCAACCACGTCAAGGCGCTGCGGCGCTTCGTCGATGCCGTGCGCGCGATCGCGCCCAACGCCACCGACTCGCCCGTGGAGCTCTACGAGGGCGGCCGGATGGTGGTTGGCGCATTCGTGGAAGCGGGCTTGATCGCGCTCGCGGCGATCAGTCTCCTGCTCATTCTCGTGTTGAGGAGCCTGCGCGATTCGCTTCTCGTGCTGCTGCCCTTGACGCTCGCCGCAGCGCTCACGGTGGCGCTGGTCGTGATAACCGGACACCAATTCAATTTCGCCAACATCATCGCACTTCCGCTCCTCTTCAGCCTGGGGGTCGCCTTCGGCATCTATTTCGTATTGCGCCACCGTGAAACGCCGGCACTGGTGGACCTCATGCATACCAGCACCCCGCGCGCGATCCTGTTCTCGGCCCTCGTCACCATGGTCGCCTTCTCGACGCTCATGCTCTCGAGCCATCGGGGAACGGCGAGCATGGGCTTTCTCCTCGGCAGC
>JBKQRV010000123.1:0-4578 GCA_052143835.1 Alphaproteobacteria bacterium | reverse complement strand
CGAGCGTGTGCGGACCCGGCCCTCTCAGCTTGGTTGTTTGGCGTTTTTCTGGCATTTCCGCAGCCCTCTCCAATTCCTAGACAAAAGCCTAGCATAGAAGGGCTGCTTTGTCAACTTGATAATTGCCATATAAAAACTGGGAAGAGCGCCGTAGCCTGCCGTTAGGGAAGCTGGCTTCGCCAGATGATGATCTGATATCGGACATTGCGTAACATTTTGAACTTGCTCCGGCATTGACACCGCTCTACTCAATTGAAGGGCGCGATCAGAAGCCAAGCTTACTCTTTCTCTTCGCGCCGTATTTCATCCTCCCCCAGCAGCAACATAGGGCTTAAAAAGTACTCCGCAAACAGTAGCATAGAGTTTTCAGAACAAAAAAGGCAACCGGAGATCCCGTTATGCAAGCGAAAGGGCTGCCGCGGCGGTGCGCTTCCCGAGTTGAAGACCTGCGGACATGGCATATTGTCGAGCGGGCATTTTTCCGCTGCCTGTACGGGTCCTTCAGTCTAAATTCGCCGAAGCTCATTATCCGAATCGCAACGCGGCATCGCGATCCGCGCCGAGGAGGGCAGTGCCGGCGCGTCAATCGCGTGACCGGCCGTCGAGCCGGCTGAGCACCTCCTCGGCGATCGCGAGCGAGGCGGTGAGGCCGGGCGATTCCATGCCGTAGAGATTGACGAGGTTGGCGATGCCGTGGCCGGCCGGTCCCTGGATGAGAAAGTCCTCGGGCGGGCCGCCGGGCTTCTGCAGCTTGGGGCGCACGCCGGCATAGCCCGGATGCAGCGTGCCGTCCTTGAGCCCGGGGTAGTAATGGCGGATCGTCTCGTAGAATTTGGCGGCGCGCTCGGCCGGTACGTCATAGTCGATCTTGTCGACCCACTCGACGTCGGGGCCGAAGCGCACCTGGCCGGCGAGATCGACCGTGACGTGGAGCCCGAGGCTCGCGAACTTGACCTCGGGGGCGGGATAGATGAGGTGCTGGAAGGGGGGCTTGCCTGCGAGCGTGAAGTAGCAGCCCTTGGCGAGATAACGCGGCGGAATGCTCTCGGGCGGGATGCCCTCGATGGCGCGCGCCACCTCCTGCGCCCACAGCCCCGCGCTGTTGACGAGGATGCGGCTCTTGATCTGCGTGGGCTCGGCACCGCCGACTTCGAGAAGGAAGCCGTCCTTCTCGATCCAGCCGGCGACCACGGGGCTGTTGAAGGCGATGACCCCGCCGCGATCCTCCAAGTCGCCCTGATAGGCGAGCATGAGGCCGTGGCTGTCGAGCGTGCCGGTCGAGGGCGAGAGGAGGGCGGCATGGCAGTTGAGCGCGGGCTCGAGGGCCAACGCCGTCTTCTGGTCGAGCCAGGCGAGGTCGGCGACCCCGTTCGCCGCAGCGGTCTTCTCGACCCGCTCGAGGGAGGCGAGCTGATCCGGCTCGGTCGCGACGATGAGCTTGCCGACGCGCTCATGATGCACGCCGTGCTCGGGGAGATAGCGATAGAGCATCTCCTTGCCGCGCACGCAGAGCGTGGCCTTGAGCGAGCCCGTCGCGTAGTAGATGCCCGCGTGGATCACCTCGCTGTTGCGCGAGCTCGTCTCGGTGCCGATCTGCCCGGCCTTCTCCAAGACGACGACCTCGCGGCCATGGAGCGCCAAGGCCCGCGCGATCGCGAGCCCGATCGCCCCCGCGCCGATCACCACGCACTCGACCCGCTCGACCATCGCGCCTGCCGCCCAGCACCTGCGAAAACCGCCGGAGCATGGCGAGCGGCACCACGCCGGTCAAGGCTCGCCCCAGGCGTATCTAGTCTTGCGCGCCGCCGCGACCGGCGGCTTGTCCTGGTGCGCGCGAGCGGCCACATTACGCGGGAAATGCGGGGGGAGGCTTTGGGACATGTCGAGATCACGCGCATGGGCGATCATCCTCGCCGCGGCGGCTTGCCTCGCGCTCGCCGCTGGCAGTGCTAACGCGGCAGGGTCGGCGCAGGCCCCGCAGCCGCAAAAAGGCCAAAACGAGCGGGGCTCGGCCATCGGCACGCCGCTTCCCGTACCCAAGGTCGAGGCCGCCCCGATCGCCCCGCCGCCCCTCTCCGATGCGGAGAAGGAGGCGATCGCCAAGCTCGGCGCAGCCACGAGCGAGCTCGATGGCCTCGCCCAGAAGCTCGCGGACGAGTTGGGAGCGCTCGCCGGTCTCGCGCGCTGGCTCGTCTATCTCGCGATCGCGCAGATCTTCGTGCTGGTCACGCAGCTTTGGCTTCTGCGCTTTCGGCGCGCGCCGCTCGGCAAGCCAAAAGCGGTCGAAGCCAAGCCCGCGGCACCGCCCCCTACCCCGCCCGAAAACGCCGCGTAGCGCCTTTTCGGGCGGGCGCTTTGGGCGTATATCTGGCGCCGGTCCCAACCGCGGATGACCCGAGATGCCCTTCGACCCCCCCGAGCCGGTCGCCTTGCGGCGCAATGTGGAGCTCTTCTCCTCCGCCTGCCCGCACGATTGCCCGTCCACCTGCGCGCTCGAGGTGGAGCGGCTCGACGGGCGCACCATCGGCCGCGTCCATGGTGCCAAGGAGAACAGCTACACGGCGGGGATCGTCTGCGCCAAGGTGGCGCGCTACGCCGAGCGCATCCACCATCCGGGAAGGCTGACCACCCCGCTTCGCCGCATCGGCGCTAAGGGGATCGGCCGTGCCGCCTTCGAGCCGCTCTCGTGGGAGGCCGCCCTCGACGAGGTGGCCGGGCGCCTCACGCGCGCCGCGGAGAAATACGGGCCCGAGACGGTGTGGCCTTATTTCTACGCCGGCACCATGGGCCTGGTGCAGCGCGACGGGATCGAGCGCCTGCGCCACGTGATGAAATACTCGCGCCAGCACAGCACGATCTGCGTGACGCTTTCCGACACGGGCTGGATCGCGGGCTGCGGGGCCAAGCGCGGCGTCGATGCGCGCGAGATCGCCGAGTCCGATCTCGTCATCGTCTGGGGCGGCAATCCGGTGCACACCCAGGTCAACGTGATGCACCACATAGCGCTCGCGCGGAAGGAGCGCGGCGCCAAGCTCGTCGTCGTCGATCCCTACCGCACGCCGACGGCGGAGCTGGCCGACATCCACGTCATGCCGCGGCCCGGGACCGACGGCGCCCTTGCCGCCGCGATGATGCACGTGCTCTTCAAGGAGGGCTACGCCGACTGGGACTATCTCGAGCGCTACACCGACGCGCCGCGCGAGCTCGAGGCGCATTTGAGGGAGCGCACGCCCGCATGGGCGAGCCGGATCACCGGCTTGCCGGCCGAGGAGATCGTCGCCTTCGCGCGCCTTTACGGCTCGACCAAGCGCAGCTACATTCGCGCCGGCTACGGCTTCTCGCGCTCGCGCAACGGCTCGCAGCAGATGCACGCGGTCGCCTCGCTTCCCGCCGTCACCGGCGCCTGGCGCCATCGCGGCGGGGGTGCGCTCTACGGCCAGACCGGCATCTATCCCCTCGACAAGACGCTCATCATGGGGCTCGACGCGCTCGACCCCACGGTGCGCGTGCTCGACCAGTCGCGCATGGGCCCCATCCTCACGGGCGACCCGCGCGACCTCGGCGACGGCCCGCCGGTCACGGCACTTTTCATCCAGAACACCAATCCGGTCACCGTCTGTCCGGAGGGGGCCAAGGTGCGCGAGGGCTTCGCGCGCGACGATCTCTTCGTCTGCGTGCACGAGCAGTTCATGACCGAGACCGCGGCGATGGCGGACATCGTGCTGCCCGCCACCACCTTCCTCGAGCACGACGATTTCTACATCGCGAGCGGGCACACCAATCTCCAGGTGACCAAGCGGGTGGTCGAGCCCGTGGGCGAGAGCCGCTCCAACCACGATGTGCTTTGCGGGCTTGCTGAGCGCCTCGGCGCCGAGCATCCCGGCTTCGCCATGACGGCGTGGGAGATGATCGACAAGACGCTCGAGGCGAGCGGCCTCCCCGACGCCGAGACCGCCTACAAGATGCGCTGGGTCGACTGCGCGCTCTCCTGGGAGGAGATGCATTTCCTGAACGGCTTCGGCCATGCCGACAAGAAGTTCCATTTCAAGGCGGACTGGGCGGCCTCGGGCCAGGAGCATGCGCGCATGAGCCCCTTCCCCGATCATATCGCGGTCATCGACGAGGCGACCGAGGAGCATCCCTTCCGCCTCCTGGCGGCACCCTCGCGCTCCTTCCTCAACACGAGCTTCACCGAGACGCCGAGCTCGCTCGCGCGCGAGGGCCGCCCGACGGCACTCGTCCATCCGGACGATCTCGGGAGCTTGGGCCTCGCGGCGGGCGCGCGCGTGCGCCTCGGCAACGCGCGCGGCAGCGTCGTCGTCCACGCCAAGCCTTTCGACGGGCTCCAGCGCGGCGTGGTGGTGGTCGAGGGCATCTGGCCCAACGGCTGCTTCGAGGAGGGGCGCGGCATCAACACGCTCACCAGCGCCGATCCGGGCCTGCCCAAGGGCGGGGCCGTGTTCCACGACACCGCGGTCTGGCTGCGCCGCGCCTGATTGCCAAATCATCCGTGGCGCCATCACCCCCCTCCCATCGGCCGCTCCTCAACGGGCGGCCGATCCCCCTCACGGGGAAGGG
>JBKQRV010000122.1:0-7622 GCA_052143835.1 Alphaproteobacteria bacterium | reverse complement strand
GAGAGCCCGGCCGCGTCCGCCGTCACGTTGGGCCGCGCCTCGTAGAGGATGCCGATCACACCGCGGGGCGTGCGCCCGCGCTCGCTATGCAGGCCGATGGGCCGCTCCCAGGCGGCCATCACCTGGCCCACGGGATCGGGCAGGAGGGCCACGCTCTCGAGCCCGCCCGCGATCGCCTCGAGCCTGGCCTCGTCGAGCAAGAGCCGGTCGAGCAAGGCCGCTTTCGTGTCCTTGCTCCTCGCCTCCGCGAGATCGCGCGCGTTGGCCGCGAGAATCGCCGCCTTGTTCCGGCGCACCGCGGCGGCGGCGGCCTTGAGCGCCTTCTCCTTGAGGGCTGCCGGCGTGCGCGCGAGCTCGAGTGCCGCCGCGCGCGCACGCGCGCCGATGCCCTGCATGAGAGCATGGATGTCACCACGCTCGATCGGCTCGACGGCACTCACGGGCTAGGTCCTTTGTGCAAGCCGCAAAATATGACGCCTCCCTCCTTTACCCAGGGAGAGCTGCAAAATTATCCCAGAAACGCGCGGAATGCCAGGGACCGGCCATGAAAGTGACGCGGGCGAGGGATGCACGGATACGCTCAGCTCAGCACCAGATCGTCGCGGTGGATGAGCTCCTCGCGTCCGCGATAGCCCAAGAGCGCCTCGATCTCGCGGCTCTGGTGGCCCATGATGCGGCGCGCGTCGGCGGCGCCATAGGCGGAAAGGCCGCGCGCGATCTCGCGTCCCTCGCGATCGCAGACGAGGATGGCGTCACCCCGCTCGAAACTGCCGACGACCGCGACGACGCCTGCGGGGAGCAGGCTCTTGTTGGCCCGGAGTGCCGTCGCCGCCCCGGCATCGACCACGACCGAGCCCGCGGGCTTGAGCGCCGTCGCGATGAGCTGGCGGCGCGCGGTCAAGGGGCTCGTCTGCGGCAGGAACCAGGTGCAGGCCGCACCGTCCTCGAGAGTGCTGAGGGGATGGAGCGGCTCGCCCTTGGCGATCACCATGCGGCAGCCCGCACTCATGGCGATCTTGGCGGCGGCGAGCTTGGTCGGCATGCCGCCCGAGCTGTAGCCGGGGCGCGCGGCTGCCGCCATTGCCTCGATCTCCGGCGAGAGCTCGCGCACGATCGGGATGTGCTTGGCCGTCTTGTGGTGCTTCGGATCGGCGGTATAGAGCCCGTCGATGTCGGATAGGAGGACCAGCGTATCGGCACTCGCCATCTGGGCCACGCGCGCGGCGAGCCGGTCGTTGTCGCCGAAGCGGATCTCCTCGGTCGCCACCGTGTCGTTCTCGTTGATGACGGGGACCGCACCGAGGCGCAGGAGGGCTGCCAGCGTATTGCGCGCGTTCAGGTGCTGGCGCCACTCCTCGGTGTCGCGCAGCGTGAGGAGGATTTGCGAGATCACGAAGCCGTGGCGCGCGAAGCTCTCCTGATAGGCGTGCGCCAGCCCGATCTGGCCGACCGCGGCGGCGGCCTGCTGCTCCTCGAGCGTGAGCTTGCGCTTGCGGCCGGTGAGGCCGAGCTGGCGGCGGCCAAGTGCTATGGCGCCCGAGGAGACGATGAGCGCCTCCTGCCCGCGCGCCTTGAGCCGCGCCACGTCGTCGGCGAGCGATGCGAGCCAGGCGCTGCGGAGCTCGCCCGTCTTCTGATCGACGAGAAGGGCCGAGCCGATCTTGACGACGAGGCGCTTGGCATCCTCGAGGCGCTGGCGCTTCTCCGCGTTCATGCGGGCAGCTCCCGCTCGAGCGGGTGCTGCGCCCCTCTTTCGGCACTGCGGCTTGCCTGGATCGCCTTCAGCAAGAGGCCGAGGGCTTCTTGCACGCCGGTGCCGGCGACCCCCGAGAGCAGGATCACCTTCTTCCTGGCGGCGCGCGCAAGCGCCGCGCGCTTCGTCTTGATCTCTGCCGCGGTGAGCGCGTCGCACTTGTTGAGGGCCAGGATCTCCGGCTTTCTCGCGAGCGCCTCGGCATAGAGCTTGAGCTCGCGGCGTACGGTGCGGTAGGCGCCGGCCACGTCCTCACTCGTGCCGTCGACGAGATGGAGGAGCACGCTGCAGCGCTCGACGTGGCCGAGGAAGCGCGTGCCGCGCCCGCGGCCCTCGTGCGCGCCTTCGATCAGGCCGGGGATGTCGGCAAGCACGAACTCCTCCTCGCCCAGGCGCACGACGCCGAGGTGAGGGCTCAAAGTGGTGAAGGGGTATTCGGCGATCTTGGGCCGCGCGCGCGAGACCGCGGCGAGGAGGGTCGATTTGCCCGCGTTCGGCAGGCCGACGAGGCCGGCATCCGCGATCAGCTTGAGGCGCAGCCAGACCCAGCGCTCCTCGCCCGGCCAGCCGGGATCGGCGCGGCGGGGTGCCTGATTGGTCGAGCTCTTGTAATGCGCGTTGCCGAAACCGCCCTCGCCCCCCTTGCACAGCACGACGGACTGGCCCGGTGCCACGAGATCGGCAATGAGCGTCTCCTTGTCCGCGTCCAGGATCTGGGTGCCGGCGGGGACCTTGAGGACCACGTCCTTGCCCTTGCGGCCGGAGCGGTTGTCGCCGGCGCCGCCGCGGCCGCGCTCGGCCTTGAAATGCTGCTGATAGCGGTAGTCGATGAGCGTGTTGAGGCCTTCGCTCGCGGTGACGATGACGTTGCCGCCGCGCCCGCCGTCGCCACCGTCGGGGCCGCCGAACTCGATGAACTTCTCGCACCGGAAGGCGACGACGCCTTGCCCGCCGGCCCCGCTCTTCACGTAGATCTTCGCTTCGTCGAGAAACTTCATGGCTGCTTGCGCATATCCGCGTCGCGGCCCCGCTGCCGCAACGAAAACGGGGGAATGGCCAGCCATTCCCCCGGACGCCGCCGCCCCGACATGGGAAGGCGTTTAGCCGGCCGGCTTCACCGACACGTAGGTGCGGCCGGCGCTGCTCGCCTTGAACTCGACATGGCCCTCGGCGCGCGCGAAGAGCGTGTGGTCGCGACCCATGCCGACGTTATGGCCGGGGTGGAACTTGGTGCCGCGCTGGCGCACGAGGATGTTGCCCGGGATGACGATCTCGCCGCCGAACTTCTTGACGCCGAGCCGTCGGCCCGCGGTGTCGCGGCCGTTGCGGGAGCTGCCGCCTGCTTTCTTGTGGGCCATCGCATCCTTCTCCTAGCGCTTGCCCGGCTTCGGCTTGCTGCCCGCCTTGGCCTTGGCCGCGGGCTTGGGCTTGGCCGCACTCTTCTTGGCAGCGGGAGCCGCGGTCTTCTTGGCGGCGGGCTTCTTCGGGGCGGCGGCTGGCCGCTTGGGGGCTGCCGCCTTCTTGGCCGCCGCCGCTTTCTTGGCCACCTTGGCGGCACTCTCTCGCTTGGGGGCTGCCTTGGCCGCGGCAGGTGCGGGTGCCTGCACCTCCGCCGCGGGCGCCGGCGCCGCGCTGGCCGGGGCGGGTTCCTCCGCCTTGACGGGTGCCGCCTTGCGCACGCTTCCCGCGGGCAGAATCTCGCCGATGCGCAGCACCGTGAGATATTGGCGATGGCCCTTCTTGCGCCGGTAGTTGTGGCGGCGCTTCTTCTTGAAGACCAGCACGGTGTCGTCGCGCATCTGCTCGAGCACGGTCGCCGTCACCACGGCACCGGCGAGACGCGGCAGGCCGACTTGCACAGGCGCACTCTCGCCCGCGAGCATCAGCACCTCGTCGAGCTCGACCAAGGCACCCGCCTCGGCCGGCAGCTTCTCGACCCGGATGACGTCGCCGGGGGCAACCCGATATTGCTTACCGCCGGTCTTGACGACTGCGTACATGGGGCAGACCAAAAAGCGCGCATGAAACTACGCGCACGGAAGCCCCTGGCGCCCGTGCGCAGCGAGCCGGCACTATAGCCATGGCGAGGCGAGTGTCAAGGCTTTGCGCCCGATGCGCCAGGCGAGGTCCGGGGCTGCGGCGCGCGGAATTTGCGCCAAGCGCCGGGCGCTTGGGCGAGGCGGTCGGCAAGGATCGCAAGCGCCTGCGGATTGCGCGAGATCGTGCTGTGGGCACCCTCCACCTCGATGTTCTCGGCAAGGGCGCTCTCGTCGTTGAGGCAGCTCTCCCAGGCGACGATGCCATCCTGCCGCGTGAAGAGGGCACTCGTCGGCACCGGCGGCGGCAACGCGAGGCCCGGCACAAGGTGCTGAAAGGTGCGGGCGTGCCGCGCGGTGGCGAGGCGAAAGGGGAGCTCGAGGTTGCTTGCGGTCGGCAGGCGGAACGGGCTGCAAAGCGTTACCACCTGGCGCACGCACGCGGGCTCACGCCTGGCGGCCTCGCGGGCGAGGATGCCGCCCAAGCTGATGCCGACGAGGCTGAGTTTCCCGGCGTGCCGGCGGCAAAGCGACGCCACCATCTCAGCACTCCTTGCCAGCACCGCGTCGCTCGGAGCGAGCAGGCGGCCGGCGCCCCAGCCGAAGGCGCGGTAGCCGAGTGCCGTGAGATAGCCGCGCATCGGTCGCGTCATGGCGTCGGAGTGGAGGAAGGGCGGGAAGACGAGGACCGGATGCCCGTCGCCCCGCGGCACGTCAGGCCCGGGTGGTGGGGGGAGGGGATCGAAGAGAAAGGCGGCGAACTCGCCCAAAAGAAGGCGAAGGGAGGGCCGGCGGAGGCCCCCGCTGCGGGCGAAGATGGGCGCCTGGACGGCAGGTATGGATTTCTCTCCCAAGGTCTCGGCGCTGCCCTGCTCTTCAAGAGGCATGGGTCTCGGGCACTCCGACACGGCGGATTTTCCTCGCCTGTCCGCGGCCGAGCCGCGGCAGCCCGAGCCTAGCACGGCCGCTTTTGCGCACGGGAGAGGCAAGGTTGCCGGGCCCGGGCCCCTTACGCTAGTCTCGCCCGCTCTCGTGCGCCCGACCCGGGAGCCCGCGCTGTCCTTGCGGGTCCTTGCGCGCCTGCCGATATGTCCCCTTGCGGAGGGGTGCCAGAGTGGTCGATCGGGGCGGTCTCGAAAACCGTTGTACCCGCAAGGGTACCGTGGGTTCGAATCCCACCCCCTCCGCCAAACCCGCTGTTCGCGGTTGTTCGCCGATGCCGGCGAACATATTGAGAAATATCCCATATTCTGATATTATCCGCTTGTTGTCGTCCATCCGCGTTCGCTCGGGCTTGTGGGTAAACGCATCGACGGCGCGGGTAGACATGTGGGTAAAACGAGTTGGGCGGACATGGCGCAATTTGTGGGTAGGCTCACCGCACTCAAGGTTCTCAAGACGAAGAGGCCGGGAATGTATGCCGACGGCGCCGGCCTCTATCTGCAAGTGAGCGGCGACGGCGGCGCGCATGTCGCGAAGTCGTGGATTTACCGCTTCACGCTTCGCGGCAGAGCTCGCGAGATGGGGCTGGGCTCGCTCTCGATCTACGGCCTGGCCGAGGCTCGGATCAAGGCCGCCGAGTGCCGGCGACTGGCCTACGAGGGTGTAGACCCGATCGAGGCTCGCAGGTCCGAGCGCGCCAGGGCCGCACTCGACGCTGCCAAAGCGCTGACCTTCAAGGAATGCACGGAGCAGTACATCGCGGCGCATCGCGCTGGCTGGCGCAACGCCAAACACGCAGCGCAATGGAGCGCCACCGTCAAGACCTATGCCGAACCCGTCATCGGTTCTCTGCCCGTCCAGAACATCGACACGGCTTTGGTGATGAAGGTCCTCGAGCCGCTTTGGTCGAAGAAGCCAGAGACGGCGGCCCGGCTTCGCGGCCGCATCGAGGCCGTGCTCGATTGGGCGACCGTGCGCGGCTATCGCCACGGCGAGAACCCGGCGCGGTGGCGCGGCCATCTCGACAAGCTGCTGCCGGCGCCCGCCATGGTGCGCAAGGTGAAGCACCATGCCGCGCTGCCTTATGACGAGTTGCCCGGGTTCATGACCGCGCTGCGGACGCAGGATGGCGTTTCGGCTCGTGCGCTTGAGTTCCTGATCCTCACGGCGGCGCGCACCGGCGAGGTGATCGGCGCGCGCCCCGGCGAGCTCAGGGACAAGGTTTGGACGGTGCCGGCCGGGCGCATGAAGGGCGGTGCGGAACACCGTGTGCCGCTGTCGGCCCCTGCGTTGGCGATCGTCGAGACGATGAAAAAGGAGCACGGCGCCGAGTTCCTGTTCCCCGGCAGCAAGCGCGACAAGCCCCTCAGCAACATGACGATGTTGGCCCTGCTAGATCGCATGGACCGCGCGGAGTTGACCGCCCATGGCTTCCGTTCCACGTTCCGCGATTGGGCCGCCGAGCGCACGAACTACCCGCGCGAAGTGATCGAGATGGCGCTGGCGCATGCGATCGGGAACAAAGTCGAGGCCGCCTATCGGCGCGGCGACCTGTTCGAGAAACGCCGATCGCTGATGGCCGAATGGGCGAAGTTTTGTGCCCGGATCAAGCGCGCAGGCGATGATCAGGTCGTGCCGATCCGGCGAGGGAGGTAGCGAGCCTCACTGACCAACCCTGTCTGGCGGAACCGTAAACATTGGATCAATATGCTCGCGGGGAGGACGGTCGGATTTAGAGGTTCGAGGATGAGCACGGTTACAAATAGGTTCGATCCTTGGGGACCGATCTCGACCGTTCTGTATGAGATCGGCGATTCGGATTTCGTCCAAAATGCGATTGGCAACACGGGGACCGACGTTGCCTGGCATCCCTTGACCAAAGACGAGAAATACTCGCATGGTACGCGAATTCGGGCGTTTCGCCGCGACATCAGTGATGCGTACGCAAGTCTCAAGGACGATCGTAAGGGACAATTCGTTCGGATAGTCGTCAAGGCGATGTTAGGGCGACACGAAGGCGCCCAGATTCGATCAAAATTGATTGACCTCCTCGGTGATATAGGGTGGACAATTTCTCCAGACGGCATCCTACAAACTGAGGATGCTCTAATCAGCGAACAGTTTTTCCCACCTAACTCCGAATACGATGCCTACGTTACGATTCGTGACATTTTTGCCAAGGCGTCAGCTGACTTAACGATCGTCGACGCCTATCTCGGCAGCAGCCTGTTGCTGACGCTGAAATCGCTCCCACTTCGAAATCTAACCGTACGGTTTCTGACGAAACAAAAGACTCTCAGTCCAGACTTTGCGATCGAACTCGCGTCCTTCAGAAAGCAGATCAAGGATATCAAAATTGAGGTACGGACGACAGATGAAATCCATGACCGATTTATTGTCATCGACCACATCGAAGTTTATCACGTCGGTGCGTCGATCAAAGACGCTGGCAAACGGGCGTTCATGATCAGCCGCTTGCAAGACCAGCAGAATATCGACAGCTTGAAGCGATACATCGATCAAGCGTGGACCGGCGGAAATCCCCTTCAATAGCCGCGGGTTCCTCAGTCATCGTCAAATTGGGGTAGCTTGGGAGCAACCGACCAACGGCGAATATGGCATGGAGCAATGTGAAGCAACACCCCGCGCGAGCCTTTTTTAAAATGACTCTAAGGGCTCTCGACTGGTTGCCTGATCCCGATGGCACGACTACGCCCGGCGCGATGGAATGCCTCTCAGAGCAAAATCCATCGCCAAATCCCAATAAGAGCGACGACGATTCCAATCAGCAATATCAACTGTCGCCTATTAATTTTGGCTCATCAGGGAATCGAGTGGGTGATTTGAGAGTGTTCAGAGCGCCGGCAGCATGCATGTGAGCACCTTAAGGC
>JBKQRV010000121.1:0-5580 GCA_052143835.1 Alphaproteobacteria bacterium | reverse complement strand
GCGCGTGCGAGCGATCCCCGCACTCTACGACGTCGACGTTCGCAAGAAGATCGTCGACGGCCACAAGGACTATGCGCAGATCCTGTCCTACCCCCAGCCGCCGGTCGAGACCTTCGCCAAGAGCCCGGCCGAGATCGACGAGTTCATCCGCATGATCAACGACGGCTACGCCGAATTGTGCGCGAAGGAGCACGACCATTTCCCGGGCTGGGTGGCGCACATATCGCTCGATTCGCCCGACGCCGGCGTGGCCGAGGCCGAGCGCGCGATCAACCAGCTCGGGGCACTCGGCGTGCAGATCTACACGAACGTCGCCGGCAAGCCGCTCGACCGGCCGCAATACCTGCCCTTCTGGAAGAAGATGAACGAGCTCGGCAAGCCGGTGTGGATGCATCCCGCGCGGGGTGCGAGCATGCCGGACTACCTCGACGAGAAGAAGTCGCTGTACGAGATCTGGTGGACATTCGGCTGGTCCTACGAGACCGCGACCGCGATGGCGCGGCTGGTGTTCTCCAAGATCATGGACAACCACCCCAACCTGAAGATCATCACGCACCATTTCGGCGGCATCGTGCCGATGCTCGAAGGCCGCATCGGGCCGGGCTGGGACGTGCTCGGCTCGCGCACGACCGACGAGGACTACGTAGCCCTGCGCAAGAGCCTGAAGAAGCGCCCGCTCGACTATTTCAAAGAGGACTTCTATGCCGATACCGCGGTCTTCGGCGGCGTGCCGGCGACCAAGTGCGGCCTGGAATTCTTCCCCATCGACAAGATCGTGTTCGCCTCCGACTGCCCCTTCGATCCCGAGAACGGGACGATGTATCCGCGCGAGACCTTGCGTATTCTCGACTCGCTCGACCTCGATAAGGAAACCAGCGACAAGATCTTCTACAAGAATCTCGAGCGCATCACCGGCCACAAGCTGTTCAATTGAACGGGGTGCCTTGTTCCTGACCATGTAGGACGGGACGCGGCACCGACCGAGGGCGTGCGTGTCGCGGCTCGCCGGCGCGAGCCCGGAATGTCGCCCGGGCCCTGATCTACATCAATTTTCCGCTCGCCCAGGATTGCTAGCTTTCGCAAGCGCCGCGCTCGGTCGCCCGTTGGGGGCGCTCTGTGGCCGCGGCGTTTGGGCGGACCGCGTCAAGCCACCCAAAGGTGCTAGGGAGGCGGTTCCATGCTGCCTGGCTGCACGCCATGGCCGGTCGAGCTCGGCGAGCGCTATCGCCGCAAGGGCTACTGGGAGGACATCACGCTCGGCGAAATGCTGAGCCGCTCGGCCAACACCCATGCCGACAAGCCCGCCCTCGTCATGGGCGACCGGCGCATCAGCTATCGCGAGCTTGTCGATCAGAGCGACCGCCTGGCCGCCGGCTTCAGCGCCGCGGGCCTCGCCTCGCGCGACCGGGTGGTGCTCCACCTCCCCAACATCCCCGAGATCGTCACCGCGTTCCTGGCACTGACGAGGATCGGCGCGATCCCGGTCATGGCCTTGCCGTCCCACCGGCTGACGGAGATGCGCCATCTGGTCAAGCGCTCGAGGGCCGTGGGCTACGTCATCCCTGCTGTCTTCCGCGATTTCGATTTCCGCCCGATGGCGGATCAGCTGTGCGCCGAGTTCGACCACCTCTGCCGCGTCTTCGTCGCCGGTCCCGCCAATCGTGGGCAGACGAGCCTCGACGACACGCTGCACGTCGGCTCGGCGGGCGGCGGCGGGACCGCACTGCGGCCGGATCCCGCTGACGTGGCCCTCATGCTGCTCTCCGGCGGCACCACCGGTCTGCCGAAGCTCATTCCGCGCACGCACAACGACTACGTCTGCAACTGCAAGCTGAGCGGCCGCATTGCCGGAATGAGCGAGGACACCGTCTTCCTCGCGGTGCTGCCGATCGCGCACAACTACACGCTGGCCTCTCCGGGCATCCTGGCGACGCTGGCGTATGGCGGGACCGTCGTGATAGCACCCGGCACGGCCGCCGACGTGGTTCTGCCGCTCATCGAGCGCGAGCGCGTCACCCACATCGCCGCGGCGGTGCCGCTCATCGTCAACTGGCTCAATCATCCGGGCCGCGGCCGCTACAACACGCGCTCGCTCCAGGTCCTCCAGAACGGCGGCGCGCGTCTGGCACCCGAGCTGCGCCGGCGCGTGCGTCAGGAGCTCGGCTGCCGCTTCCAGGAGATCTACGGCACCGGCGAGGGACTGCTCAACATGACCCGGCTCGACGATGACGAGGAGCTGGTGCTGACGAGCTCCGGCGCTCCCGTCTCGGACGACGACGAGATCAGGGTGGTCGACGACCAAGGACGCGACCTGCCGGATGGGCAATCGGGAGAGCTGATCTGCCGCGGCCCCTATACCATCCGCGGCTATTACGACGACCCCGACGCCGACGCCAAGGGCTTCACCGCCGAGGGCTTCTATCGCATGGGCGACGTCGCCCACAAGCTCGGCCGCTACGTCTACACCGAGGGGCGCAAGAAGGACGTGATCAATCGCGGCGGCGAGAAGATCAGCTCGGAGGAGGTCGAGAACCTCATCCTCGCCCACGCCAAGGTCGAGAACGTGTGCATCGTGGCGATGCCGGACGAGGTCTATGGCGAGCGCGCCTGCGCCTTCGTCGTGCCGAAAGCCCATGAGACGCTCGGCTTCCGCGAGCTCATCGATTTCCTCTCCCGGCAGCAGATCGCGAAATTCAAGCTCCCCGAGCGGCTCGAGCTGGTCGACGGCTTCCCCCTCAGCCCCGCCGGCAAGATCCTGCGCCGCGAGCTGCGCGCGATCATCGAACGGAAGCTCGCGGCGGAGCGCGCGCAAATCAAGGCGACGAGGTGACGTCCATGACGGAACGGCCCGGCGAGACGCAACTGCCCCATCTCTTCGAGCCCGTCACCTGGGCCGGCTTCGCCATCAAGAACCGCATCAAGTACGGCGCCTGCTGCGTCTCCAACTACAACACCCGCGACGGCTTCGTCAGCGAGCGCGAGCTCGCGCGCACCAAGGTGATCGCCGGCACGGGCTGCGGCATCATCACCAACCAGGGCGCCTATCCCGACCCGCTCGGCGAGGGCAAGGCCTATTTCAGCCAGCTCGCCCTCTTCGACGACAAATTCATCCCGCAGTTCGAGAAGATCGCCGGCTACATCCACGACGGCGGCGGCATCGCCATCCAGCAGATCCTGCATGCCGGACGCTACGGCGGCATCGATCTCGGCTACTGCATCCAACCCTCCGTCGTGCCGCAGACGCTGCCGCATTTCCGGCCGCCGCGCGAGATCACGAAGGAGCAGATCCGCGAGACCATCGCGCAGCATGCCGAGGCGGCGAAGCGCGCGCTCAAGGCCGGCTTCGACGGCACCGAGATCACCAGCTTCATGGGCTACCTCCTGGCCACCTTCAATTCGAAATTCACCAATCGCCGCACCGACGAGTACGGCGGCTCGATCGCCAATCGCGGGCGCTTCATGCGCGAGCTGATCTACGCCATCAAGGCCGCGACGGGGGACAGCCACCCGCTCGTCGTCCGCCTCAGCGGCGCCGAGCTGATGGACCGCTGGGGCGGCAACGACGAGGACGAGTGCCTGGCGCTGATGCAGCAGGCGGCGGAGTGCGGCGTCGACATGATCAGCGTCACCGTGGGCTGGCAGGAGGCTCCCGACTCCTCGATCGGCCGGGACGTGCCGCCCGGCCATTGGAACCGGCTCGCGGCGCGCGCGAAGCAGCTGCTGCCCGACACGCCGATCGCCTTCGGCGTGCGTCTACCCGATCCGATCATGGCCGAGCGCTGCCTCGCCGAGGGGCAATTCGATTTCTGGGAGGTGTGCCGTCCCTTGCTGGCCGATCCGGACCTGGTGAGGAAGGCGGCCGAGGCGCGCCTGGACGAGGTCAAGCGCTGCGTCGGCTCGCTCAATTGCCTCTCGCGGCTGTTTCGCGATCTGCCCTATACCTGCACGGTGAACCCGGCGCTGGGCCACGAGGTCGAGCCCGAGTATCAGATCACCCCGGCCGCGGTGCGGAAGAAGATCATGATCATCGGCGCCGGCCCCGCCGGCATGGAATGCGCCATCGCCGCGACCCGGCGCGGGCATCGCGTCACCGTCTACGAGCGCGGCGAGCGGATCGGCGGCAGCCTGCTCGGCTATGCCGCGCATGATCTCGCGCACAAGGACGACCTCGCGAGCGTCGCCGAGTATTATCGCGTCATGGCGGCGAAGCTCGGCATCGAGGTGCGGCTCTCGACCGCGGTCGATCCCAAGATGATGCGCAGCGTTCTCCACCAATTCGACGTTGCCGTCGTCGCCGCGGGCGCGCGGGTGGATTTGCGGGCGCTGCCCGCTCCGGAGGAGGAGGGTCTCCTGGTGGAGGCGATCGACTTTGCGCTGGGGAAGCGGCGGCCCGGGCGGCGCTTCGTGGTGCTCGGCGGCGGCAAGGTCGGGCTCACGCTCGCGGAGTCGCTCAAGTCGTCCGGTGCGGAGGTCGTCGTCGTCGAGCGCGAGCGGCGCGTTGCCGGCGACGTCATGCCATCATGGAAGTGGCGCCACGCCGCCTGGATCGAGGAATTGGAAATCCCGACCATGACCGGCTGCCGCGTCACGCGTATCGCCAAGGACGGCGTCACGGTGGTCGACGGCAAAGGGAGCGAGACGACGCTGCCGGCGGACACGGTCATCGCCGCATCACCCGTGCGCGGCAGCCAGGAGCTCTTCGCCGAGCTCGAATGGTCGATCGACGAGCTCCACGGCTGCGGCGACGCCATGGTGCCGCGCGGCCTGACGCAGGCCATTCACGACGGCTACCGGCTCGGCTGCCGGCTCTAGGGGGACGCTCATGGATGCGATGGCGGAGTGCTGCGCGGAGTTGGACATCGCCGGCTGGCAGGCGCTCATTGACCGCCATGCCGCGATCTTCGCCGGCATGCTGCCGGGCTCGCGCATCGCGCTCCTGCCGGAGGAGGATTTCGAGTCGCGATCGGCGATGATGCTGGTCTGGGAAGCGACCGGAAACGCCATGGTGGCGGACTATCGGCCCTTTCCCGGCTTCGCGGAGGTCGAGGTGGACCTCCTCTTCGTCGCCGATGGCGAGACCCTGCGCCGGCTGCACGACAGTACCACTCCCGCGCCGTTCGCCGAGCTCAAGCGCAAGGTCCGGCGCCGGGAGACGCTGCTTTACGTGGTCAAGCCCCGCGCCGCACTCTTGGAGCTCGGCTATGAGGAGTTCCTCGACTCCCTCGGGCTCGCCTTCATGGGTGCCTGCCGCTGAGCGGCGGGAAGGACGGGGAGATGATCTTCTATAATCCCACCGGTGCCCCCGAGCTTGCTTGCAATGAATGCGGTTGCCGCTGGTTCGATCGCATGACCAATCGCTGCTACGAGTGTGGTGCGGACGTGCCCGAGCGCGACGTTGCCGAATTCCACGCCGCCCTCGAAGCCTTCGCTGCCGCGCGGCGCAAGCCCGCGCAGTAGTTTGGTTGCGTCGCTAGAGCGGATTCCGCTCAGGCGGAACCGCCTCCTCCCGTCATTGCCGGGCTTGACCCGGCAATCCATGGACCCCCGGGTCAAGCCCGGGGGTGACGAGAAAAATTGGCG
>JBKQRV010000120.1:0-10842 GCA_052143835.1 Alphaproteobacteria bacterium | reverse complement strand
CCGACCGTCCGGTTATCGGGTGTAAACGTCTGATTCGCGACCCGCCGTATGTCCGCTTTGGTAACCTTTTCGATCCGGTCGACCGAGCGGAACAGCTCCCGCCAGTACTTGCTCTGGAATGGGTCCCGGCTTTCGCCGGGACGACGGATTATGACGTTCAGTTCATAGGTATTCAAATGCGATAGCCCTCCCACCCTTGAGGGGGATCGGCCGCCCGTTTAGGAGCGGCCGATGGGGTGGGGGGTCCCTCGCTGGTCGAAAGCTGCCTCCTGCTACAGCCTTACGTATTCGTACTCGACCGGTAGGTTGTTGATGCCGCGCTCGGGGGGTGCGATCCAGCCGGCCATCTTGCCGGGCTCGGTCACCGGCCGCATCAGGCTCTGGACGAAGGCCTTGTCCGCCTCGGTCGGGATCCATTCGTGCACGTGCGCGTCCCATTCGGCCGCCGTGACGGGCTTGCCCGACGGATCGAAGTGGTGGCCCGCCCACAAGCCGACCGCGCGGCGGAAGCGCTCGCTCGGCAGCTTGAGCTCGAAGGCGACCCCCGCTTTCTTGATGACGCGGTTCCAGCGCTGCACGCCGATGTCGCAGTCGCGCAAGTAGGCCTTGCGCACGATCTCGTTCATGGCGTTGCGCATCGGTACCTCCTCGCTCTCGATGCCGTCGCCCTCGCGCGGCTTCTCGATCGCGTAAGTGGTGCCGAGGCAGCGGTGCTCCTCGTAGCCGGCCTCGTCGGGGCGGCCCTTGAGGCCGTTCGCGAAATAGCTCGCCGCGTTGGTCGAGACCTCGGAGCCGAAAAGATCGACGGAGGAGGAGCACCAGAAGTTGATGTAGCGCTGCACGGTCGCGAGATCGATCGCACCGTGCGCGCGGATCTTTTCCGCGTCGTCGCTGCCGAGCTCCTTCATCACCTCGAGCGCCCGGCGGATGACGCGGCCGATGCCGGTCTCGCCCACGAACATGTGGTGCGCCTCCTCGGTCAGCATGAATTGGCAGCTGCGCGCCAGCGGATCGAACCCGCTTTCGGCCAGGCTCTTGAGCTGGAACTTGCCGTCGCGGTCGGTGAAGTAGGTGAAGCAGAAGAACGACATCCAATCCTGGATCGGCTCGTTGAAGGTGCCGAGGATGCGGGGATTGTCGGCATCTCCCGAGTGGCGCGCCAGGAGCGCCTCCGCCTCCTCCCGCCCGTCGCGGCCGAAATAGGCGTGGAGGAGATAGACCATGGCCCAGAGATGGCGGCCCTCCTCGACGTTCACCTGGAAAAGATTGCGCATGTCGTAAAGCGAGGGGCAGCTCTGGCCGAGCCTCCTCTGCTGCTCGACCGAGGCCGGCTCAGTGTCGCCTTGGGTCACGATGAGCCGGCGCAAGGTGGCGCGGAACTCGCCCGGTATCTCCTGCCAGGCGGGCTGGCCGTAGAAGTCGCCGAAGCCGATCTTGCGCTCGGGTGCCGCGTCGGCGAGGAAGATGCCCCAGCGGTAGTCGGGCATCTTGACCATGCCGTAGCTGGCCCAGCCCTTGGCGTCGACGGAGACGGCCGTGCGCAGGTAGACATCCTTGGCCTGGAAGCCCTCGGGGCCGAGCGTCTTCCACCACTCGAGGAAATGCGGCTGCCACGCCTCGAGCGCGCGCTGGAGCCGGCGATCCTCGGCGAGATGGACGTTGTTCGGGATGCGCTCAGCATAGTCGATCGACATGACACCGCACTCCTTCGTTACAAGGATTCCAAGAAAGTTTTCAGCGCGGAGGACGCGGAGGGTTCGCAGAGGACGCGGAGGATTTGGATAATTATTGCTCTGCGTCCCCCGCGCATCCTTTGCGTCCTCTGCGTTAAATCTTCGCTTCCCATTCTTTCACACCCGGCGCTTGTCGAATTCGCCGCGCTGGCCGGTGCCGTAGCGCTTGAGCGCTCCCGCCTCGCCCGTGGCGTTGGGGCGCTGGAAGATCCAATTCTGCCAGGCCGAGAGCCGGCCGAAGATCTTGCTCTCCATCGTCTCGGGGCCGGCGAAGCGCAAGGACGCCTCCATGCCGCTCAGGGCATCGGGCGAGAAGCTCGCGCGCTCCTCGAGCGCCAGGCGGATCTCGTCCGCCCAGTCGATGTCGTCGGGGATGAAGGTGACCAGGCCGGCGCCTTCGGCCGCCGCCGCCTCGAGCGGCTCGCCGATGAGATCGCGCGCCACCTCGAGCGCCTTGGGCTCGCCCAGGAAGCGGCTCGAGAGGCGGGTGAGGCCGTTGGGCATGGGATAGGTGCCGAAGTTGACCTCGCCCAAGCGCATGCTCGCGGGCGGGCGGTTGTCGCCCTCGAGCCGGCCCTCGAGCATGTAGCTGCGGTCTGCCGCCAGCACCAGCTCGAGAAGCGTGCCGGCGAAGCAGCTGCCCGGCTCGATCAGCGTCAAGATCGTGCGGGAGCTCACGTCGAGGCGCTTGAAGACGCGCTTCAGGAAAAGCGTCGTCTCGCGCACGAGCCAGTCGTTGCGCTGCGCCAGAAGCACGGCGTCCACGCTCTCCACCAGCGCCGCATCGCCCTCGCTCTTGAACACCCAGGTGCCGATCTCGGGCTCGTTGCTGCGCAGATGGAGGATGGCGTCGTCGAGCGCGCGCGCGAGCGCGAGCGGCCAAAATTCCGCACCCGCGGCGTGGATGGCCGCGACACTCTCGGGCACGGGCGTTGCGGGTCCGAGCACCATGAATTCCGCCGTGCGCAGAGCGCGGTCGAGGCTCACGCGCAAAGCGGGATAGAGGATGCGCTCGCTCTCGCGCGTGACCGCGAGGGGGGCGAGGCGGATGCCCTTGGCCCCTGCCGGCCGCGGCGAGCCTTCGGCGAGTGCGCGCGCGCGGGCCTTCGCCGTCTCCTCGAGCTTCGAGCGCGGCACGAGCTCGTCGACGAGGCGCCAGTCGAGCGCGCGCTTGCCTCTCACCCCTTCCTCGGTGGTGCAAAAGAAATCGGCGCGGTCGCGGCGCACCTTGCGCTTGTCGACGAGGCGGGTGAGGCCGCCGGTACCGGGTAGCACGGCCAAGAGCGGCACCTCGGGCAACGACACCGAGGTGTTGCCGTCATCGGCCATGACGATCAAGTCGCAGGCGAGTGCCAGCTCGTAGCCGCCGCCGGCGCACGGCCCGTTGACCGCGCAGACGAAGGAGAGGCCGCCGTGCCGGCTCGCATCCTCCATGCCGTTGCGCGTCTCGTTGGTGAATTTGCAGAAATTGACCTTCTCGCTGTGGCTCGCCTGGCTCAGCATGCGGATGTTGGCACCCGCCGAGAACACGCGCTCCTTGCCCGAGGTGAGCAGCACGGCACCGACCTCCGGGTGCTCGAAGCGGATGCGCTGCAGCGCATCGTGGAGCTCGATGTCGACGCCCAAGTCGTAGGAGTTGAGCTTGAGCTCGTAGCCCGGCTTGAGGCCGCCATCCTCCTTCACGTCGAGGACGAGGATAGCGAGCCGGCCGTCGATGGCGAGCTTCCAATGCTGGTAGCGCTCCGGTGTGGCCTCGAAGCTGATCATGGCAAATCCCGGTTTGGTTAGGCCCGCAGGCTTGAAGGCACTATAGTGCATAGAGCACTAAGCGCAAGCATTATTTTGCGCAAGAGCGGCGCTTAGGCGCGCAGGCGGGCAGCGCGCTCGGGGGAGATGCCGGCGGCGCGCAAGAGTTCGCTCAGGCTTTCCTCCTCGCTTTGTCCGGTGGTGTCGACCACGGCGTCCGCCTTGGCGTAGAGCGGATCGCGCTCGGCGAGGATGCTGCGCAGGTCCGCCATCGCCTCGGCATTGCCGGCCATCGGGCGATAGTCGCCCTGGGCGATGACGCGGCTCATGTGCTCCTCGGGCGCCGCCTTGACCCAGACGGTGTAGCAGGCGCGCAGCAGGAGCTCGTAGGTGCCCGGCTCGGAGACGATGCTGCCGCCGGTCTCGATGACGGCGCGCTCGTGACTCTGCAGCACGCGCTCGAGCGCGCGCCGCTCGAGGCGGCGATAGGCGGCCTGGCCCGAGAGCGAGAAGATCTCGCTCAGGCTCATGCCGGAATCGCGCTCGATCTCGGCCCCCATGTCGAGGAAGGGCGCGCCGAGACGCTCGGCAAGGCGGCGTCCAAGCGTGGTTTTGCCGGCCCCGCGCAGACCGATGAGGGCAAGGCGGCTGCCGCGCTCGCCGCCCATGGCCTGGCCGAAGTGCGCGCGCAAAAGGCCGTGCGCTTGGGCGAGCTCCTCGGGCGAGAGCCGCTCGAGGAGCTGTCGCGCAAGGGTGAATTCGACGGCACGATCGGGTCCCTCGCGCGTCAGATCGGCGAGCGGCAGACCCATGGCGCGGGCGATTTGGCGCAACAGGAGAATCGAGACATTGCCCTGTCCGCTCTCGAGCTGGGCGAGATAACGCTCCGAGACGCCCGAATCGCGCGCCAGGATTTTGCGCGTCATGCCGCGCCGGGCGCGCGCATTGCGCACGCGCTCGCCTATCTGCCTGAGATAGGCTTCGCTGCCGTCGAGTGCCACGGCGTTATGTCTCTCGAGCGTTCGCGAGGGCGCCATCGCCTGGTCTCCGTTGCCCGCTGAAACCGCAACGAGAAGCCTACACCGCATTCGGGCTATATGCAATATAATGCTTGTCACCTGTTCGAGAATGTACTATGGTCGGGCATCTGCCGCCGCGGTTGCCGCTGCCCGGCGTTGGGGGAGGAGTTGTGAGCACGTCCTTTACCATTCTGGTCGGGACCATGACCGGCACGGCCGAACTCGTGGCCGAGGAGATCAAGGATGCGCTCGAGCCCAAGGGCCACGCCATCGACATCCGGGCGATGGATGGCCTCGATGCCGAGGTGTTCGAGCCCGGCAGCACCTATCTCATCTGCACCTCGACCTACGGCCAGGGCGACGTGCCCGACAATGCGATGCGGCTCTACGACGATCTCAAGGAGCGCCGGCCCGATCTTTCCGGCGTGCGCTACGGCGTGCTCGCCCTCGGCGACCACACCTACGCGCAGACCTTTTGCCACGGCGGCAAGCGTTTCGACGAGCTCCTGGAGACGCTTAACGCCGAGCGGATCGGCGCTATGATGAAGCACGACGCGAGTGCCGGCACCGTGCCGGAGGAGGCGGGGGTCGCCTGGGCCGAGGCATGGGTTGAAGCCCTTGCCGCCCACCTGAGCGAAGCCGCCTGAGAGCGACAGCGGGGATTGCGATGGAACGAGAAACCTTCGAGAAGCTGGTGTCAGAGGTTACCCGCGAGCTTGCCGGCAAGCCGCTCGATGCAGCGCTTGCGGCCGAGCTCAACGCCAAGTTCCCGCCGGCCGGGGCCGCCTTCAAGGCGATCGAGGCCGCCTGCCACGAGGCGATCAAGGACGGCTGGATGTGCAATCGCGCGGCGGCCGGCATCAAGTTCGGCCGCGTCGCCAAGCCCTCCCCAGCCCTTGCCGGCTTCAGCATCGACGTGGTGGACATGGCCGACGTCAAGGGGCCGCACCATCGCCATCCGCAAGGCGAGATCGACATGATCATGCCGATCACTCCGGGTGCGGCGTTCGACGGCCATGGCGCCGGCTGGTGCGTCTACGCGCCCGACACCGCCCATCACCCGACCGTGCGCGGCGGCCGCGCCCTCGTCCTTTACCTGCTGCCCGCGGGCGCCATCGAGTTCACCGGGGCCTCGTGAGGCTTCGGCCGCAATGAGCGCCCCCACGCCCTTCACCGTCGTCGACCGCTCCGCCTCGCCGCCGCGAGTGCAGCTCCCGCGCCTCTACAATGCGGCGGTCGATTTCATCGATCGCCATCTCGCGGAAGGACGCGGCGACAGAATCGCGGTGCGCGACGACCGCGGCAGCACCAGCTACCGCGAGCTCGCCGAGCGCGTGAACCGCAGCGGCAACATGATGCGCGAGCTCGGCATCCGGCCCGAGGACCGGGTCCTCATGCTGATGCTCGACAGCGTCGATTTCCCGGCACTCTTTTTCGGGGCGATCAAGCTCGGCGCCGTGCCGGTGCCGCTCAACACGCTCCTCACCCCCGACGACTACGACTTCATGCTGCGCCATAGCCGCGCGCGCCTCCTCGTGGTGTCGGCACCCCTTTACGACAAGGTGGCCCCCGTCCTCGCGCGGCACGCCTCCCTCGAGCGCGTGGTGGTCGACGGCCCGGGCGACCACGGCAAGCCCGTCCTCGCCGAGCTCGTCGCCAAGGCATCGCCCCGGCTCGAGGCGGCGCCCACGGTGGCGGACGACATCGCCTTCTGGCTCTATACCTCGGGCTCGACCGGCCAGCCCAAGGCCGCCGTCCACCTGCAAAGCGACATGGTCTACGCTTGCGAGCTCTACGCCCAGCCTATCCTCGGCATGCGCGAGGACGACGTCGTGTTCTCGGCGGCGAAGCTGTTCTTTGCCTACGGCCTCGGGAACGGCATGTATTTCCCCTTCCGCGTGGGGGCGACGGCACTGCTCATGGCCGAGCGGCCGACGCCGCAGTCGGTGGCGAAGCGGATCGTCGAGCAGCGCCCGACGCTCTTCTTCGGCGTGCCCACGCTCTACGCGGCGCTCCTTGCCGACCCCGCCCTGCCGGGCAAGGGCAAGCATGCCTTGCGCGCCTGCGTCTCTGCGGGCGAGGCGTTGCCCGAGCCGATCGCGCGGCATTGGAAGGACCATGTCGGGGTCGACATCCTGGACGGCATCGGCTCGACCGAGATGACCCATATCTTCATCTCCAATCGCCCGGGCGAGCTGCGTTACGGCAGCACGGGGAAAGCCGTGCCGGGCTACGAGCTCAAGCTCTTGGGAGAAGACGGTGCCCTGGTCGGGCCCGGCGAGATCGGCGATCTCTATGTGAGCGGGCCGTCGAGCGCCATCATGTATTGGAACGACCGGGCGCGGAGCCTCGAGTCCTTCCACGGGCGGTGGACCAAGACCGGCGACAAATACATGGTCGATGCCGACGGCTTCTACGTCTACCAGGGCCGCTCGGACGACATGCTCAAGGTCGGCGGCATCTTCGTCTCGCCCTTCGAGGTCGAGGCGGCGATTGCGAGCCATGATGCGGTCCTGGAGGCGGCGGTCGTCGGCCATGACGACGAGAACAAGCTCGTCAAGCCCAAGGCCTTCGTGGTGCTCAAGAGCGGCATCTCGCCTTCGGACGCGCTCGCCGAGGCGCTCCAGGCCCATGTGAAGGCCAAGCTCGCGCACTACAAGTTTCCGCGCTGGATCGATTTCGTGCCGGAGCTGCCGAAGACGGCGACCGGGAAAATCCAGCGCTTCAAGCTCAGACGGATGTGAGCGGCCGCAGCCGATGACGTGGCTCACGGTTGCGGGCGTGCGGCTCGAGGTGGTGCGCTACCGGCCGCGCGGGAGCGGCACAAGCTCGGCTCCGCGGCAGGCCCTCGTCTTCCTCCACGAGGGATTGGGTGCCGTCAGCTTGTGGCGCGATTTCCCGCAGGCGCTCGCTGATGCCACGGGTTGCCCGGCACTCGCCTATAGCCGCCGGGGCTACGGCCGCTCCGATCCGGTCACCCTGCCGCGACCGTTGAGCTTCATGCACGACGAGGCGAGGGCAGCACTTCCGGCCCTTCTCGACGCCGCGGGGATCGATGAGGCGATCCTCGTCGGCCACTCGGACGGCGCTTCGATAGCACTCATCTACGCGGGCGAGAACGGGAGGCGGCTCCGTGCGCTCGTGCTCGAGGCCCCCCACGTCTTCGTCGAGGAGTCGGGCCTCGCCTCGATCGCGCGCGCGCGCGAGAGCTACCTGACGGGCGATCTCCGCGAGAAGCTCGCCCGCCATCATGGTGCGAACGTCGACGGCGCCTTCTATGGCTGGGCCGACAGCTGGCTCGATCCCGCGTTCAAAACCTGGAACCTCGAGGAATTCCTCCCCGCCATCAAGGTGCCGACCCTGGTCATCCAGGGCGAGAGCGACGAATACGGCACACTCGAGCAGGTCGAGCGCATCCGCCGGCAAATCTCGGGCCCGGTCGAGTGCCTCATCCTCCCCCACTGCGGCCATTCGCCCCACCGCGACCAGCGTGCGGCGACGCTCGCGGCGATGACGGAATTCATCCGCAAGGTGATGTGAGGTGGGACGACCTCCGCTGTTGCGACAGGCACCTGTTGTCCCGATTCTGAAATTCTCCACCTCAGCAAGACACGCGTCATTGCGAGGCGCCCGAAGGGCAACGAAGCAATCCAGGGAGGGTCTCCCACCAGCCACGCTGGATTGCTTCGCTGCGCTCGCAATGACGGTTATCTCCGGGCGAGACGAACTTCCGGATCGCGATACTACGGCCCCAGAACCTCGATCTGCTCGGGGTGGCTCACCTCGATGATCGGGCCATTCCACCAGCGGATGAAGCCGCGCACGCGCACGCGCCGGCCCGCGAGCGAGGTGGGCTCGATCCCGGCCGCGGCGAAGAGGCGCTTGCTTTCGGGGAGGAGAACCGCGGTGAAGCCGCTGCGCGCGTCCTTGCCCATGCGCAGGAACGCGCGGCTGCCGCTGCGGGCGACCTCGTCGATCTTGCCCTCGACGAGCTCGAAGCTGTCGAGGTGGCGGCGCGCCTCCTCCGGGGCCAAGACCGCGAAGCTGCGCGCGGCCCACAGGCCGCGGCGCTTGTCGCGCGCCTCGCGCTCGCGCTCGAGCATGGCGGACGCCAGCGCGCGGTTGTCCTTGTGGGTGAGCACGCGGGCGAGGCCTCGCGCCAGAAGCTCGCCCTCGAGCCACAGCCCGTCCGCGCGATAGAGCTGCGCCAAGAGGCGGCCGTAGCGATCGCTTTTGCGTCCCGCAAAGACGAGGCGCACCTCTTGGCCGAGGGCGAGCTCGCGCAAGGCGGCGCTGGCGCGCTCGGCAAGCGGCCAACGCCGGCCCGCCTCGGCGTCGAGCGGAGGCTTGGGTGCCAGGATCCCCATGAGGCGCACGACGCGGCCGTCCTCGAGCTCGAGCGTGTCGCCGTCGATGACGGCCTTCACGCGCGCGCTCTCGCCCGCTTCGAGCGGCTGTGCGGGTGCGCCTTGGGCCGCAAACGCCGTACTCGCGCGGGCCCCCGCAAGAGACGCGAGAAGGGCCGCAAGAAGGGCGGCAAGCGCACGCGGAGCATGGCGGATTGGGCCGCCTTCCCGGCTAGGCAGCTCCATGCGCGCATCGTACACTCGCGCCCGCCCCGTGCCCAGGAGAGGCCGATGCCGCCACTGAAGGAGCTCTACCCCGAGATCCAGCCGCACCAGAGCGGCATGCTCAAGCTCGACGGCATCCACACCATGTATTGGGAGGTCTCCGGCAATCCTCAGGGGGCGCCCGTCGTCTTTCTCCACGGCGGGCCGGGTGCCGGCACCACGCCGACCCACCGCCGCTTCTTCGATCCCGGGCACTACCGCATCGTGCTGTTCGACCAGCGCGGCGCCGGCCGCTCGCTGCCCTTGGGCGAGATCCGCAACAACACCACGCCGCACCTCATCCGCGACATCGAGCACTTGCGCGAGCATCTCGGCATCGAGCGCTGGCTCGTCTTCGGCGGCTCGTGGGGCTCCACTTTGGCGCTCGCCTACGCCGAGGCCCATCCCAAGCGCACGCTCGGCCTCGTGCTGCGCGGCATCTTCCTCTGCCGCAGAAGCGAGATCGACTGGTTCCTCTACGGCATCCGCAGCATCTTTCCCGAGCCCTGGCGCGCCTTCGCCGAGTATCTGCCGTCCTCGGAGCGCGGCCATCTGCTCGCCAATTACCACAAGCGGCTCATGGACCCCGATCCGGCCGTGCACATGCCGGCAGCGCGGCGCTGGAGCGTCTTCGAGGGCTCCTGCTCGACGCTGCTCCCGAGCCCCGAGACGGTCGCCGCCTTTGGCGACGATCGCATGGCGCTCGGGCTTGCGCGCATGGAGGCGCACTACTTCGTCAACAACATCTTCCTGCCCGAGAACGCGCTCCTCGAAAATCTCGGCCGCGTCCGCCATCTGCCGGCGGCGATCGTGCAAGGCCGCTACGACGCCGTCTGTCCCATCGTGACCGCCGACGAGCTGCACGGCAGCTGGCCCGAGGCGCGTTACAACGTGGTCGCCGATGCGGGGCATTCCGCCATGGAGCCCGGCATCCGCTCGGCCCTCGTCGAGGCGACCGATCGTTTCCGCGCGCTCGCCTAGGCGCCCGGTCGGATGCCTTGCCAAGCCGCGCGAAACCCGTATCATGGCGCCGCGATCGCGATCCATTGCCGGGAGGGTCTTGTGCGCCGACTTTCGCTGCTGCTCAGCCTGCTCACACTTTGTCTCGCAACGGGTCCGGCGCTCGCCGACGACCCCGATTTCCTCGACCTCCAGCTCGGCGCCTTCGACGTCCGCCACGCCCATACCTTCGTGGGCGACCTGGAGTACCGCTCGGACTACAAGCTCTGGGTCTTCAAGCCCATGGCGGGCTTTTTTGCGACCGCGCGGGGGGCCACCTACGTCTACAGCGGCTTCGCGGTCGACCTCTTCTTCGGCGACCGCTGGGTGGTGACGCCGAGCGAGGCGATCGGTGCCTACAACCACGGCAATGACGCGCATCTCGGTGCCGTCCCTGAATTCCGCTCCTCGCTCGCGATCGCCTACCGCTTCGACGACCGCTCGCGCTTGGGCGTCATGTTCCACCACATCTCGAATGCCGGCATCGGCGTCCATAATCCCGGCTCGGAGACGGCGCTCATGACCTACTCCTACCCCTTCGACAAGATCCGCGCGCTGTTCGGGAATTAGCGTCCGCAAGCTCGCGACACCCCTCACCCTACCCGGAGTTGGGTGAGGGGATGCTTCAGCCGGCAAGCAGCGAGCGATTGCTCTCGAGAAAGTCGGCGAAGGCTTCCGCGAAGCCGTCGAACTCGGGCTCGCCGTGCACGATCGAGAGGCTCATGAAGCCGCGCC
>JBKQRV010000119.1:0-28847 GCA_052143835.1 Alphaproteobacteria bacterium | reverse complement strand
TAATTGGAGTCGCGGCCGTTCCGACCTCCTGAACTGATCAAGCTGCACATGCTTGTTGTTGTGGCGGCTGTGGGCATGTGGGCAACGCGCCAGCGTTGTCCAAGCGAAGCGTCATGTCCACAGCCGTCACAACAACAAGCATGTGCAGCTTGATCAGTTCAGGAGGTCGGAACGGCCGCGACTCCAATTAAGAAACCGCTCCGCGTGGTCCCAGCGATGGGGTCCACTTCAAACCATAACATCCTCGACCTGGCGCTGGACATCCGTGCCGCGTTGAAAACGAAGCCATGCTATATGGCGCGCGGTGCCGCTGACACAGCGAGCGCCATGCGGGTGACGCGTTTGCAATTTGATAGCATCGACGCATATAGCGTTGTCATCTACCAGGACAACTTGCCTAAGCGCGCTTTAACGGTTAGCTATGACCGTTTTGGCCATCCCAAACGCGTCATTGATCGCGCCGTCTTAAAGGATTGGGAAGCGCGCGGGGGAACGTTGATAGTTCAAGAGATTTCTGATCGCGTGCCAGCGGCTCAGGGCATCGTAGTTGAACTGACGAAACGAATGGAAGGAAGAGTGTGGGCTAACTTATTTTTTACCCATTGCCATGATGGAATTGATGCCCATTGGGACGACAATAATGTAATCATTGTTCAGGCCAAAGGCCAAAGAAATGGCAATTTTGGGCACCGGACCCCGTGTACCCGATTGCGACGAGCAAACAACTTACCAAAACACCTGGTGTACCTCCATTATATGAATTCTTGCTCAAGCCGGGCGATTTACTAGGAATACCACGCGGATGGATTCACAGAGCATTTCTACTCGAACGAACAAGTGTTCATTTTATGCTCGCCTTCAGAATACCCACTGTCACTGAAATAATCCGATCTCTATTTGACCAGGCGTCGCGGGATTCAGTTATGTTCCGAGAGGATGTTGCAATGACTAAAAGGTCTCGAAAAATCAGATCGCGAGCGCGTTAGGTTTTCTTGGAACCTAAAATATAGAAGAGAATTTTACGAACGCTGTAGCCGCGGCGAGGAATGAAACCGAAACATTTGCGGCATGATTTCTTCACACCTTTTCCTCCGCTAATCGGAGAGGCGGCATCTCCGCTACTGCAATAACAGACTCGTCACGGTGCCTTACCAAGACGGGTGAAACGCGGATCAAACGGCGGCACAATAATTCCAGGTCATAAAGGCATTGTGAAGAGCCATGGCCGCGTATCCCGGATTCTCCTCGACAGCTAGCGGCCGATATCAGGGCATGCCCCCTCTGAAGTGCCTGGAGAGTGCCTAAGCTCCAAATGATTTTGTCCTAACTAATTGAAATTGTTGGTAGCGGAGGAGGGACTTGAACCCCCGACACACGGATTATGATTCCGCTGCTCTAACCAGCTGAGCTACTCCGCCCCAGGGCAAGCTACGCGCTCCTAAAGTATGATCCAATCAAGTCGAAGCGGTCTGGTCGTCACCCCCGCGCAAGCGGGGGTCCAGAAGCTGCCTGGATTCCCGCTCCCCGCCTTCGCGGGAATGACGATGCGAATGGCCGATTCAACGTGATCGGACCCCACCCTAGATGGCGCGCGGCGGCAGCGCCGGCAAGGCCTATAGGGCGAAAGGCGAAAGCCTGTCAAGCAGCGCCGCGCTCAAAGCGCCGCAGCGCCGCGCCAAAGCGCCTCAGCTGCCGAGGAACGTCGACAGCTTCATGGCGACGCCTATCTTGCCCTCGACCTTGAGCTTGCCGAGCATGAAGGCCACGGTCGGGTCGAGCGTGCCCTTCATGAGCTGCTCGAAGTCCTCGGCCGAGAGGCGGATGACGGTCTCGGCGTCGGCGTCCGCATTGCTGACCGCGGCCGGCTGACCCGTGCCGTCCCAATGGATGATGCCCTCTGCGCCGAGGTCGAACTTGATCGTGTGGCCGAGCGGCGGGCTCTCGGCGGTACGGCGGCGCAGCTCGTCGGTCAGGCTGGCGAGGCTCATGGTCCGCTCCTCTACGCGCGATCCTGCGGGATGTTCCTTCGCGGGGCGAGCTTAGGCGGCGCGCCGGCTCGAGGCGGCGGCCGTGATCCAGCCTCCGCCCAGCACCCGCGTGCCCTCGTAGAGCACCGCGGCCTGGCCGGGTGCGATACCCTCGTAAGGCTGATCGAGCCTCACCTGCGCGCGCCCTCCGGCCTCGGGGAAGACCGTCGCCGCGAGCGGGGCCTGCGCCGAGCGCAGCTTGACCGTGACGCGCCGGCCCTCGCTCCCCAACGGTGCCGGTGCCAACCAATTGAGCTCTCTCACCTCGACGATGTCGCGCGCGAGTGCCGAGCGCGGGCCGACGACGACGCGGCGCGCTTGGGCGTCGAGGCGCACCACGAAGAGCGGCTCAGGCGTGCCGCCGAGCTGGAGGCCGCGGCGCTGTCCCACGGTGAAATGGATGATGCCCGGGTGCCGGCCAAGCACGCGGCCCGCGAGATCGACGATCTCGCCGGGCTCGGCGGCACCGGGCCGCAGGCGCTCCACCACGCGCGCGTAGGAGCCTTGGGGCACGAAGCAGATGTCCTGGCTGTCGGGCTTGTCGGCGACGGCGAGGCCGAAGCGCTCGGCGAGTGCGCGGGTCTCAACCTTGCTCCGCGCGCCCAATGGGAAGCGCAGGTGCTCAAGCTGCAGCTTCGTGGTGGCGAAGAGGAAATAGCTCTGGTCGCGCGCCTGCTCGGCGGCGGAGTGGAGCTCGGGGCCCTTCGGCCCCAAGAGCCTCCGGGCATAATGGCCGGTCGCGAGCGCATCGGCACCCAACTCGCGCGCGAGCGTGAGCAGATCGCGGAACTTGACCCGCTCGTTGCAGCTGACGCAGGGAATGGGCGTCTCGCCCGCGAGGTAGCCGGCGGCGAAGGGCTCCATCACCTCGCTTCGGAAGCGGCCCTCGTAATCGAGCACGTAATGGGGGATGCCGAGACGCTGGGCGACGCGGCGGGCATCGTGGATGTCCTGGCCCGCGCAACAGGCGCCCTTGCGTCCGGTCGCCGCACCGTGGTCGTAGAGCTGGAGTGTTACGCCGATCGTCTCGTAGCCTTCGGCCGTAAGGAGCGCGGCAACGGTCGAGCTGTCGACGCCCCCCGACATGGCGACGACGACGCGCGTCTCCGAGGGCGCCTTGGCGATGTCGAGCGAGTTGACCATGGCCGGGACTATAGGCATTTGACGGCGAAGCGCAATCGCGACGAGACTGCCCAGGCGAGAGCCGGGGGGAAGCGAGCATGGCCGAGCCGCAGAAAGACATCCCGCAGATCGTGGCCCCGCCGCCCCTCCTCTTCTTGGGCTGGCTCGCGGCCGGCTTGGCGCTCGATCGGCTGTGGCCGCTCGGCCGGCTGAGCACGGGGCATTGGCACTATGTCATCGCCCTTCCCCTCGTGCTCGCGGGCCTCGTGATCGGTCTCTTGGGCGACCGCCAATTGCGGCGCGCCCGCACCGAGATCTCGCCCTACAGACCCTCCACGACGCTCGTCACCGGCGGCATCTATGGCGTCAGCCGCAACCCGCTTTATGTGTCGCTCACGCTCATCTTTCTCGGCATCGCCGCCGCGGCCAACGGAGCGTGGAGCCTGCTCTTCGTCCTGCCCTGCCTCCTCGTCATCCGCTACGGCGTGATCGCGCGCGAGGAGGCCTATCTCGAGCGCAAGTTCGGCCAATCCTACCGCGCGTACCAGGCGCGCGTGCGCCGCTGGCTCTGACGCGCAATCGCGGCCGTCAATCGCCCAAGAGGAGATTGCGGCTGCCGGGCGGCAGGCGCACGGTCAAGCCGTCGAGCTCCTCGGTGATCTTGATCTGGCAGCCCAGCCGCGAGGTCTCGGTCAGGCCGAAGGCGAGGTCGAGCATGTCCTCCTCGTCCTCGCTCGCATCGGGCAAGAGATCGTACCATTCGGGCTCGACGATGACATGGCAGGTCGAGCACGAGAGCGAGCCTTCGCAGGCGCCCTCGAGGTCGACCTTGTTGCGATGCGCGATCTCGAGGAGCGACAGCCCGAGCGGCGCCTCCACCTCCTTGCGCTTGCCGTCTCGCTCGATGAAAACCACACGCGGCATCGCCACAACGCTCCGTATTGCAGGGCGGGACTCCTGCCCGGTGCCCGCTTTCAAGAATTCGAGCGTCACCCCCACCCCCTCGATCCGCTTCGCGGCCCGAGCCCCCTTCAAGGGGGAGGGGGACTTTCGATGCCAGGCAATGAATTTCCCCTCCACCCTGAGGGGGATCGGCCGCCCGTTGAGGAGCGGCCGATGGGAGGGGGGTGTATCACGTATCCATCATTCCGAGTAGCGGCTCAGCCCCTTTGCGCGGCGGCGGGGCGATCGGCCCGCGGCGCCTCGCGGCGAAGCTGGTCGACCGCAGCCGCGATCGCCTCCACCGCATAATCGATCTCGGCCGTGTCCGTAAACCTGCCGAGCCCGATGCGCAAGCTCGCCCGCGCGAGTGCCTCCTCCATGCCCAAGGCGCGCAGCACGTAGGAGGGCTCGATCGAGGCCGACGTGCAGGCCGAGCCGGAGGAAACCGCGATATCCTTGAGCCGTGCCATCAACACCTCGGCGTCGACACCCGGAAAAGTGAGGTTGAGATTGCCGGGGACGCGCCGCTCGAGGTCACCGTTGAGCGCGAGGCCGGGGACCTTTGCCGCGAGCCCGCGCCGCAGCCGCTCGCGCAAGCTCTTGAGCCGCTCGGCCTCCGCCGCCATCTCCGCGGCGGAGATCTCCGAGGCGGCACCGAGCCCGACGCAAAGCGGCGCCGGCAGCGTGCCCGAGCGCAGGCCCCGCTCCTGGCCGCCGCCGCTCATGAGCGGGGCGAGCCGCACGCGCGGCCGCCGCCGCACGTAGAGTGCCCCCACGCCCTTGGGCCCGTAAAGCTTGTGGCCGGAAATGCTCATGAGATCGATCGCCATGCCGTCGACGTCGAGGGGGATCTTCCCCGCCGCCTGCGCCGCGTCGGTGTGGAAATAGGCGCCGTGCTCGCGGCAAAGCTCGCCGATCTCCGCGAGCGGCTGGATGACGCCGATCTCGTTGTTGACCGCCATGATCGAGACGAGGAGCGTGTCGTCGCTGAGGGCCGCCGCCAGGCGGGCGAGGTCGATGAGGCCGTTCGCCTCGACCGGGAGGACCGTCAGGCGGAAGCCCTCGGCCGCGAGCGCCTTGCAGCTCTCGAGCACGCATTTGTGCTCGGTCGCCGCGGTCAGGATATGGCGCCGTCCGTCGCGCGCGAAATATCCGGCACCCTTGATGGCGATGTTGTTCGATTCGGTGGCCCCCGAGGTGAAGACGATCTCGCGCGCCTCGGCGCCGATGAGGGTCGCCACTTGCTCGCGGGCGCGCTCGCAGGCTGCCGCGGCCTCGCGCCCGAAGCTGTGCGTGGCCGAGCCTGGATTGCCGAACTTCTCGCTGAAGTAAGGCAGCATGAGCTCGAGCACGCGCGGGTCGACGGGCGTGGTCGCCTGATAGTCGAGATAGATCGGCAGCTTGGGCCGGTTGGTGAGCGCGTCCTCAGCCGTGGCCATCGTGCTCGTCCGCTCTTTTGGTGTGTCGCTCAGGCCGCCTTGGCCCTAGTACCGACTTTCGCGAGTTCGTAAGTCGCCTTCTGGCGACTTACGAGCCGCGAAATCGGTACAAACTCAAAGTATTGTACCTGCTTGCAGGCTTCGCGCCACATGGCGCGAAACTCTGCCAGCAGGTACTAGCCGATTATAAACGGCACCCCAGGCCTCGATGAAGCGCTCGATCTCCTCAGGGAGGGTGAGCCAGCCGAGGCTGACCCGGATGGCTGAGCTCGCCTCGGCCTCGCTCGCACCCATCGCGCGCAGCACATGGGAGGGGCGCACCTTGCCCGAGGAGCAGGCCGAGCCCGCGCTGACCCCGATGCCGGCGAGGTCGAGGGCGATGAGCTGGGTCTCGCTCGCCACCCCGGGCATGGTGAAGCACGAGGTATTGGCGAGGCGAGGCGCCTCCCGGCCGAAGAAGCGCGTCGCGCGCGAGAGGGCTGCGATGCCCTGCTCGAGCCGCCCGCGCAAGGCGGCCAGAAGCGCGTAGCCGGGAAGTCCCTCATGGGCCGCCGCCGCGGCGGCGCCGAAGCCGGCAATGCCGGCCACGTTCTCGGTGCCTGCCCGCAAGCCGCGCTCCTGGCCCCCGCCGCGTAGCTGGGACGCAATCGCGAGGCCGTCCCGCACCAAGAGCGCTCCCACCCCTTGCGGCCCGCCCAGCTTGTGGGCGGAGAGCGCCATCAGATCGGCGCCGAGGGCCGCGAAATCGATTCTGATCTTGCCCGCCGCCTGGACCGCGTCCGCATGCACGAGCGCGCCATGGGCGTGCGCGAGTCGGGCGAGCTCGGCAAGCGGCTGCACGACGCCCGTCTCGTTGTTGGCGAGCATGACGGCGACAAGGGCCGGGCGCCGGTCCGCCTGCAAGAGCGCTGCCAGCGCGTCCAGGCGGACGACGCCGTCCGGCCCGACCGGAATGCGCTCGGCCGCGGGTGCCGCGGCGAGGATGGAGTCGTGCTCGATATCCGAGACCAAGAGGCGCTCACGGCCCGCACCCGCGAGTGCCAGATTGTTGGCTTCCGTGCCCCCGCTCGTGAACACGACCGCGGCGGGGGCGGCACCCGTGAGAGCCGCGACCGCCTCGCGCGCATCCTCGACGTGCTTGCGCGCGCGTCGGCCGAAGCTGTGCACCGAGGAGGCGTTGCCCGTCTCCGCCAACGCCGCCGCGATCGCGGCGAGCGCCTCCGGCCGCAGGGGTGCGGTGGCGTTGTAATCGAGGTAGATGTCGCGGCTCATCGTCTCGTCTGCTCGGCGTCGGCGGAGCCGGCTATGCCGTGCCGCGAGCGCCGGTCGAGCCCCCGCTCACGGCTTGCCCGAGGAGACGACGTGCTGACGCTGGCGCGTCTCGCCCGCGGCTTCGCGCTCGGCGAGCTCTGCCTCGAGCTCGATCACGCGCTCGTTGAGCGCTTGGACGCTGCCGCGCAGATCCTCGATCGCGCGCAAGAAGGGGTCGACGATATCCCCCGTGGGCGTGCCGTAGGCGAGGAAGTCCTTGCTCGTGCGCTTGTCCTTGGGCATGACGATGCGTGCGGGATTGCCCACCACCGTGACGCCTTCGGGCACGTCCTTGGTCACCACGGCATTGGCGCCGACCCTGGCACCCTCGCCCACCGTGATGGCGCCGAGGATTTGGGCGCCCGAGCCGACGATCACGCCATTGCCGAGGGTCGGATGGCGCTTCACGCCGACCTGGGCGGCCGAATCGACCGAGGGCAGCACCCCTCCCAAGGTCACGTCGTGATAGAGCGTCACGTCGTCGCCGACCTCGGCCGTCTCGCCGATGACGACGCCCATCCCATGGTCGATGAAGAGGCGCTGGCCGATTCTGGCCCCCGGATGAATCTCGATCCCGGTCAGGAAGCGGCCGATATTGGAGATGAACCGCGCCGAGAGGCGCCAGCCGCCGAGCCAGGCCCAGTGCGCCACGCGATGGAAGACGAGCGCAAGGAAGCAAGGATAGGCGAGCACCACCTCGAGCCGCGAGCGGGCGGCCGGGTCGCGTGCCATCATCGAGTCGATTTGGTCGCGTAAGCTCTTGATATTCATGGCCCGACTGCGATATGTCTCGGCATGCCTCGGGGCGCCTTTGCCGCTCTCCGGCGACGGGCCGCCCTGAGGGTGCCACTGCGGGCATATAATTTGCCTGGAATCAACGGTCAAGTTAAGCGGCACGTTGCTGCCGCCATGAAACAGTTTGGCCCCGCACCCCCCATGGGGTCCGCTTTTGCCCGAGCGAGGGTAAGTGGAAGGAAGTATCGGTCGATGCCTGAAGTAATATTCAACGGTCCCGACGGCCGCATCGAGGGCCGTTACCATCACAGCAAGATGCCGAATGCGCCGATCGCGCTTTTGCTGCACCCGCATCCGCAGCACGGCGGCACCATGAACAACAAGATCATCTATAACCTCTTCCAGGCCTTCGTCCGGCGCGGCTTCTCCACGCTTCGTTTCAACTTTCGCGGCGTGGGCCGTTCCCAGGGCAGCTTCGACCGGGGCGAGGGCGAGCTCTCGGACGCGGCCTCGGCCCTCGACTGGCTGCAGACCTTCAATCCCAACGCGGCGAGCTGCTGGATTGCCGGCTTCTCCTTCGGCGCCTGGATTGGGATGCAGCTCCTCATGCGGCGGCCCGAGATCGCGGGCTTCATCTCGATCGCACCCCCCGCCAATATCTACGATTTCTCGTTCCTCGCCCCCTGCCCCGCCTCCGGCATGATCATCCAGGGCAATTCCGACGAGGTCGTGCCCATCGAAGCCGTCAACAAGCTGGTCGACAAGCTGAGCCAACAGCGCGGCATCAAGATCGACTATCGGGTGATTCCGGGCGCCAACCACTTCTTCAACGACCAGCTCGAGGCCGTCATCTCGAATATGGAGCGCTATCTCGACGCGCGCCTCGCCCAGGCGGCCGAATAGGCTCCGCGGCGAGGGCAAAGCCGCCGCGCCACCCGCCCCATTCCCCTCTCAGTGCGGGCTCTCGGAGGCGCTATGAAAGCGGCCGCCCGAAAGCGGGCGGCGCACGCCGGTCGTCGACGGCAGGCTGAGCGGCAAGCCCAGGCGCGAGCGCACGGCGAGCCAGGCGAAGGCCTGGGCCTCGAGCGCATCGCCCTGCCAGCCGACCGCCTCGACGGGCTCGACCGGGGCAGTGAGCGCCGCCGCGAGTGCCGCCATCAGGGCCCCGTTGTGCCGCCCGCCGCCGCTCGCCAGCCAACGCCGTGCCGGCGCCGGAAAGTACCGCGCGCCCGCCGCCACCGCCTCTGCCGCAAAGGCGGTGAGCGTGGCCGCCCCGTCGGCGAGCGTCAGGCGCTCGACCAGGCGCCAGCCGAAATCGTCGCGGTCGAGCGATTTGGGCGGCGGCCGCGTGAAATAGGGATGGGCGAGAAGCCCCGCGAGCAGCTCCTTATCGACGCGGCCGGCGCGTGCCACCCGACCGTCCGCATCCATGGCGCGGCCGGTATGCCGGCTCAGCCAATCGTCGATCGGCGCATTGCCCGGGCCGGTGTCGAAGGCAAGCACGGCGCCGTCCTCCCCGATCCAGGTCACGTTCGCGACCCCGCCGAGATTGAGCACGGCAAGCGGACGTTCCAGGCGCGCGGCGAGGGCCGCATGATAAAGCGGGGCGAGCGGCGCCCCCTCACCGCCCTCGGCCACGTCGGCGCTGCGGAAATCGTTCACCACGTCGATCCCCGTCGCGCGCGCGAGCATGGCGCCGTCGCCGATCTGCCAGGTGCGCCCTTCGCGCGGACGGTGGAGGATGGTGTGGCCATGAAAGCCGATGAGATCGATGGCGCGCGCTTCAAGCTTTTGGCTCGCGAGGAAGCGCTTGACCGCCTGCGCATGGGCGAGCGTAAGCAACCGCTCCGCCTCGGCCGTGTCGCCCTTCCCGCCGAGCACACTGTGCACCGCCGCGCGCACGCGAGGGTCGTAAGGGTAGGTCGCCCACGGTCCGGCCGTGGTGCGGCTCTCGCCGTCGGTCTCAAGACAGGCCACGTCGATGCCGTCGAGGGAGGTGCCGCTCATCAGGCCCAGGACGGTGGCTGGCAAATTCAAAGCACCCTCTCATCGGCCGGGCGGCTGGCGCCGCGGCCTCGCTCGCCGCGCGTTTCCCCTCGCATGTCCCCTGGCGTTGTTCGGGGGGGTCGATTGTGCTAAAGCACGGCACTCCCGGCAACCAGAGTTGCGCGCCGAAGCACCTCGCCCTCGTCCGCACCGCACATGAAGAAATTTCGCTCCGACTTTCTGCGCAACATCGCCGAGCGCGGGTTCGTCCACCAGATCAGCGATCCCGATGGGCTCGACGCGCGCCTCGCGGGCGGGCGCACCGTCGCCTACATCGGCTTCGATTGTACCGCGCCCAGCCTCCACGTCGGCAACCTCGTCGGCATCATGCTGCTGCGCCATTTCCAGCGCACGGGACACAAGCCGATCGTGCTCATGGGCGGGGGTACGACGAAGGTCGGCGACCCCTCCGGCAAGGACGAGTCGCGCAGGCTGATGAGCGAGGACGACATCGCCGCCAACATGGCCGGCATCAAGGCCGTGTTCGAGAAATTCCTCGACTTCGGCGACGGCCCCGGTGACGCCGTCATGGCGAATAATGCCGAGTGGCTCGACCGCCTCGGGTACATCCCCTTCCTCCGCGACGTCGGCCGCCACTTCTCGGTCAACCGCATGTTGACCATGGACAGCATCAAGCTGCGGCTCGAGCGCGAGCAGCCGCTCTCCTTCCTCGAGTTCAACTACATGGTGCTGCAGGCCTACGACTTCCTCGAGCTCGCCCGGCGCTACGGCTGCTGCCTTCAGATGGGCGGCTCGGACCAGTGGGGCAACATCGTTAACGGCGTCGAGCTCGCCCGCCGCGCCGAGGGACGCGAGCTCTTCGCGCTCACGACCCCGCTCATCACCGTGGCGTCGGGCGCCAAGATGGGCAAGACGGCGGCGGGTGCCGTATGGCTCAATGAGGAAATGCTCAGCGCGTACGACTATTGGCAGTTCTGGCGCAATACGCACGATGCCGACGTCGGACGCTTCCTCCGCCTCTTCACGGAGCTGCCGCTCGCTGAGATCAAGCGGCTCGAGGCGCTTTCCGGGAGCGAGATCAACCAGGCGAAGATCGTGCTCGCCAACGAGGCGACGGCACTTTGCCACGGCCGTGCCGCCGCCGAGAGCGCGGCCTCGACCGCGCAACGCACCTTCGTCGAGGGTAAATTCGGCGACGCCCTGCCGGAGAGCGAGGTGAGCCGCGCGCAACTCGTCGGCGGCTGGCCCCTGCTTCACGCGCTCGTCGACACCAAGCTCGCCTCGAGCAACAGCGACGCGCGCCGCAAGATCCGCGAAGGTGCCGTGCGGGTGAACGACGCAGTCGTCAGCGACGAGATGCGGCAGCTTAGCCTCGCGGACCTCGGCGCGGAAGGCGTCATCAAGCTCTCCCACGGCAGGAAGCGCCACGCCCTCGTCAGGCCTTCCTGAGCGCCTGAGTGCGCCGCAGCGGACGCAACGCCGTTTCCGTCACGGATAGGGCTCCTTGCGCAAATTGAAGGCGATGGAAATGCGCGCCCGGTCTCCGCGATGCGAAAATACCGTATGCGGGATATAGCTCGGGAAAAGGATCATCAGGCCGGGGACGGGGCGGACGAAGATGCTCGGCCGGAGGAGCCCGGGGAAGAACGTGCTGGTGCGGCCCTGGCAGGGATCGAAGAGCTGAAGCAGCGTGCTCTTCTCGGGATCGCCCGAGGAATCGCCGGCATCGACATAATAGGTGCCCGACCAGGTGGCGCCGGGATGGGTGTGCGTCTTGTTGAAGTCGGCCGTGCGGCTGACATTGGCCCAGGCCTGCAGCGTCCAGCCGAACTCCGTCGGCTTGACCCCCTGGGCCAGCATGATCTCCGTGGTGGCATGATTGGCCATCTCCACCATGCGCCCGACCAGCGTCTTGCCCGCCTCCCCGCACCATTCGAGCAGCCCGGTCTCGGAATGCCAGCCGCCGATGTTGCTCTTGGCCTGCCCGCCGCTTTCTCGCTCATGGGCGAGGATATGGCGCCGGAGCTCCTTGTTGAGTCCGGCGCTCTCCGCCCAGACGTGGCGAATGACCGGGCTCGGAAAGCAATAATCGAGTTTGACGGCATCGAGCTCGGACATGAATCCATCACCGATTTGCGGCGGCTTGCCGCGCGCCTACACTACCACTGCCCGAACAAGCCTTGCAGCAGCTTCCGCCCGCCCTGAGCGCTCTACCCCCCGCCTTGCATTGGCTTGACCTGGTCGCTTGGCTCCGGAGTGAGGTCCGAGCCGCCGCCGAACAAGCCCCTGACCAGTTCGCGTAAGATGCCGGGAGCAAGTGCGGAGAGCGGGTTCACCGTCACGTCCGGATCGTCGAGCTTGCCCTTTGCCACATAGGTCGCAGCGAAGGTTCCGCCGCCCTTGGGCCCGACGAGAACCTCGTTGAGCCCCGGGATGTTTCCCAACAGGCTGTTGATCGTGTAGATGGGCACGATGGTGCCCTCGATGCGCAGCTGGTTGGCGTCGGGATCGATCCAGCCCTCGAAGGTGAGCCCGAGCTCGGAGCCGACCGTGCGGCCGTCCTTGATCGCGACGCGCGTGCCCGTCCTGGTGAAGGGCGCGATGAGAGCGCTGAAACTGATGCCTTCGCCCGACAGCTTTTCGCCGGCGCCGGCGGGCGAGGTAACGGTCAATAGCTTGACCGGGAACGGAGCCTGCAGCAGCTTGAAGTCCGTCATGCGCAAGGTGCCCGAGAGCGGAGGGTCGGCTTTCGTGTCGTCGTAGGTGCCGGCGATCCTGAGCTTGCCGCCCACGACGTTGTCGGCGAAGTCGACGGCCCTGAGCACGTCGCCGGCATTATCGGTGCTGATCGCGAGCCTGCGCTTGCCGTCCTCCGCGAGGATCTCGAGGTGAAAAGGGGCTCCGCTCGCGGTCTTGGCATCGAAGACCGCGCGCGAGGCGCGCCGGCCGTCATAGTCGATGGTCGCGGAGGCGTCGCTCAAGGGCACGTCCACCGACTGGCTGAGCCACAGCTTCTTGACGCCAAGCGCTATCGCAAGCTTGGCCCCGGGCTCCTTCGGCTCATTGCCTGTGTCCTTGATGAAGGGTGCTGCGTCGAATGCGTCGCCGCGGAGCTCGATGGCATAGCCGTCATCCGGACGGCGCGTGACGGCGACCGCCAGCCTGTCGCGAAAGATGGCGAGGCGATCGAGCCTGGCGGCGCTGAAGGCGCCGCTTGCGGCATCGAAGCTCACCTCGCCATGTAGCGCGAGGTCCGGGGCCTCGACCGCGAAATCGGGAATGGCGCTCAGCTTTTCGCCGCTCAAGATCAGCGTGGCATGGGCCTTGCCAGGGGCACCCGGCAGCTTTCGCCAATCGATCTCCGGGAGCCTGAGACGCGCCTTCGTCAGGTCGAGAGCGATATCGGCCCGGGTAGGGCCACGCTCCGCCCCCTTGAGGTCGAGCTCGGCATGCACGGGCCCCTTCAGGATCCCCGGGGCATCGAGGCCGAGAGCCTTGCGTGCCTGATCGTCGAGGTCGCCCGCGAGGCGTATGCGCCGCTCCGGCGACTTTCCGAAGGTCTCGCTCCATGAGAGCGAGACCGGAACGGGTCCGATCGTGGCCTCGCCGGTCGCCTGCATGCCCGCCTTGTCGACCTTCAGCGCGAAGTTGCCACGGCTCAGATCACGACCCATGAACATGGATGCCATGCTTATGTTCTTCATCTCCGCGGACGCCGAGGCATCGATCTGAGCCAGGCGCAGGTCGTGAAGCAGCGGAAACTTGAAGACGAGGCGGATGGCCGAGTCGCCCACCATCTTCTTGGGGTCGAGACCGAGTTTCGAGACATAGTGGAGCGGCTCGTGGTCGGCCAGCTGCGCCGCCGCGCCCAGCGGTCCGTGCAGCGCCAAGTCGATGGCCATACGCTGGTCCTCGCCGTCGAGGCCGGTGATCGCGATGGTACCCGAATCGACGGCGACGCCCTCGGCGCTGCCCTTGTCGATGGCGATATTGAAGCTCTTCTCGTCGTAATGCACCTCGCCCCCGGCACCTCGCACCTTCGGCATCTTGTCGAGATAGCGCACGTCGATGCCGGAAAGACGCATGGTGCCGTTGACCCTATCGAAGGCGAGGTCCTTGAAATCGGGGCCGTGGCCGTGGGCTTCGATCGAGGCGTAGAGCTCATCGACCGTTCCGGCGGAAAGGTTGGCTGTGATCCAGGCCCGCGGGTTCTCGGCGACGTTCGCCGGCCAAAGCTTCGGCAGATCATCGACCTTGACGCCCTTGCCCACGACATCGAGCGTCGCAGTGCTGTTGCCGTCGAGCCCATGTGCCGTGCCATGAAGCGTGAAGGTGGTGCCGCCGAGATCGATGTCGGCCTCATCGAGCGTGAGGGCGGTGCCGTGCTCGGCAAGCGAGCCCTTGGCCGCCAGGCTCTTCACGTCCAGATCCGCGGGATAGAGCTCGGGCACGACTAGGCGGCCTTCGCCGGCGGAAACGTCGAAGTTGAGCGCGTCGAGGGAGCCGTCGAGCGCGAACTGCGCGTGGATTTTCCCGCCGAAGGGAAGCGAGAGGTGCGCCATGGGCGCGAGCTCCGGTGCCGCCTGGGCGAAAGTCGCCGGATTGAGCCCGCCGAAGGCAACGTCGAGACTGAGCTCCTGCGTGCTCGCGTTGTAGAGTCCGTGCGCATCGAAATGGCTGGTCAGGTCCTGGACATGAAGATCGAGGACCGCGGCGGCGCGGACGCCGGCCGCGTCGCGCTCGAGCACGAGCCGGGGGAGCTGCGCCTTCCAGGAGGTGTCCCAGCGGGGGCCTTCAACCACAAGGTCGGCGCCGGTGATGGTGATGCGGCGCAGGAAGCTGATCGGCCGCTCGCGATCGGGCCGCCGCAACATGTCCTCCAGCATGACCGGCAGCACGTTCGAGCGGACCTCTGAGGCCGACTCGTCGGCAAGCTCGAGATCGAACTTTCCATCCGCATTCCGGCGCAGATGGAGTTGGGCGCCGCTGATTTCGAGCGAGGTGGGTGCCACGACTCCCTCGACGAGCGCGCGCGCGCTCAAGCGAAGCGAGATTTCCGGGAGCGTGAGGAGCGGCCGTCCGGCGGGATCGATGACATGGATGCCGATGCCCTCCAAATCGAGCGTGCGCTCCCAGCCGCCCCAGGCGAGCGCCGTGCGGTCGATCCTGAGGATGAAGCCGCGGTCGGGAGCCGAGAGCGCCTCCTCGACATAAGGGGTGAGCAGGCTGAGCGTGATGGGGCCTTGGGACAGCCGCCACGCCGTAACGGCGACAAGGATGGCGATGCCCGCCACGACCGTGCCGAGCACTTCGACGAGAATCCTGGCCGATCGCCTGACCACTAAAGCGCCGCCTTGACAAGGATCACGGCCGCCCGGCTCGCCGGACGGGATGGGGCCTCCGCCCCCTCGTCGCCACGAGACGATCCCCGCGAAGCGCTGCGCTTCGCCTCCCGCGGCGAGGCTCCGCCTCCGCGCAAAGATCGGCCAGCTGCGATGACGTCCCTCTCAGAGCCCACGCCCCACCCTCGACAAGACTTGACCGCTACCCGGGGTTCGCGCAGTTTTGCTGGCTGGCGGGCCGACGGGAAATGAAACATTCGACCTTCTTAGCCGATTTGCCGGAGCTACCCAAGCCGGCAGATCCAGCCCGTGCGCTCATCGGGCTCGAGCATTGGAGCGAGCGGGCCGCGGCGAGCGGGGAGCGGCAGCTCGCGCTCGACGCGGCCGACATTGCCCGGGACCCGGCCGGGCGCCGGCTGCTCGAGACGATTTTCGGCAACAGCCCCTTCCTCACTCACTGCGTCCTCGTCGATATCGCCTTCGCCCGCGAGCTCTTTCAGAGTGGCGTCGAAGAGGGCTACGCGCAAGTGCTGGCTTCGCTCGAGCGCATCGATGCGCGCGAGCGCTCGAGCGACGAGGTCATGGCGGCGCTCAGGACCGCCAAGCGCCGCGCGGCACTCGCCATAGCGCTTGCCGATATCGCGCGGCTTTGGCCGCTCGAGCGAATCACGGCGGCATTGAGCGGGCTCGCCGAGAAATGCCTGCAAATCGCCGTGCGCCACCAGCTCTGGCTCGCCGCGCAGCGCGGCTGGCTCGAGCTCGCCGATAAGGACGCGCCGGAGCGCCGCTCCGGCTTTTTCTGCCTGGCCTTGGGCAAGCTTGGCGCGCACGAGCTCAACTATTCGAGCGACATCGACCTCGTCGTGCTTTACGACGACGAGAGGGTCGCGACCGCGGACCGCGATTCGCTCAACCACAATTTCGTGCGACTCACGCGCAGCATCGTACGCATGATGCAGGAGCGCACGCCCGACGGCTACGTCTTTCGCACCGACCTGCGCTTGCGTCCCGATCCGGGGGCGACGCCCGTCGTCGTCTCGAGCGCCGCGGCCGAGCTCTATTACGAGAGCCTCGGCCAGAATTGGGAGCGCGCCGCCTTCATCAAGGCGCGACCGATTGCCGGCGACCTCGAGGCCGGCGAGGCCTTCCTGCGCCGGCTCAAGCCCTTTCTCTGGCGCCGCCATCTCGATTTCGCCGCCGTCAAGGACATCCACTCCATCAAGCGCCAGATCCACGCGCACCGCGGCGGAGGCAGGATCGCGGTCCTGGGCCACGATTTGAAGCTCGGCCGCGGCGGTATCCGCGAGATCGAGTTTTTCGCCCAGACCCAACAGCTCATCTGGGGCGGGCGCGAGCCGGAGTTGCGCGTGCGCGGGACCTGCGAGGCGCTGCAGGCACTCGTCGCGCGCGGGCATGTGCAGGCGCAGGTCGCGGACGAGCTCATCGAAAGCTACGGCTTCCTGCGCAAGGTCGAGCACCGCCTGCAGATGATCGACGACCAGCAGACGCAGAAGCTGCCCGACCGGGCGCAAGAGCTCGGCAAGCTCGCGGTCTTTCTCGGCCACGCGGACGGGGCGGCGTTCAGCGAGGAGCTGGTGCGCCACCTGAGGCGCGTCGAAGGGCATTACGGACGGCTCTTCGAGGAGGCGCCGGAGCTGGGTGCGGCCGCCGGCAATCTCGTCTTCACCGGCGCCGACCACGATCCAGAGACGCTCGAGACGATCGCCGCCCTCGGCTTCAAGGAGCCCAAGGCGGTCTCGACCACGATCCGCGGCTGGCACCACGGCCGCTATCGCGCGATGCGCAGCACGCGGGCGCGCGAGCTCTTGACCGAGTTGACGCCGGCGCTCTTGAAGGCGCTCGGGAGCACCGTCAATTCCGACGCGGCCCTCATGAGCTTCGACCGCTTCCTCTCGCGCCTGCCCTCGGGCGTGCAGCTTTTCGCGCTCTTCTACTCGAACCCGGGGCTCTTGGCACTTGTCGCCGAGATCATGGGGAGCGCGCCCCGGCTCGCGGCACAGCTTGCCGAGCAGCCGCTCCTTCTCGACGGCGTGCTTTCCGGCGATTTCTTCGCACCCCTGCCGGGCGAGGCGGCGCTCGCCGCGGGCCTCGCCGCGGCATTGCGCCAGGCCGGCGATTTCGAGGACGTGCTCGACATCACCCGGCGCTGGACCAACGACCGAAAGTTCCAGGTCGGCGAGCAGATGCTGCGCGGCAACCTCGATCCCGAGGCCGCCGGACCGGTGCTCGCCGACATCGCCCAGGCCGTGATCGGCACCCTCGTCGAGCCGGTCACGGCCGAGCTCGCCGAGACGCACGGCCGCATCGCGGCGGGGGCGCTTGCCGTGGTCGCTCTCGGCAAGCTCGGCGGGCGCGAGATGACGATGACGTCGGATCTCGACCTCCTCTTCATCTATGACGTGCCGGAGGAGATCGAGGCCTCCGACGGGCGCCGACCCTTGGCCCCGAGCCACTATTACGTACGGCTCTCTCAGCGCCTGCTGGGCGCCCTCACCTCGCTCACCGGCGAGGGACGGCTCTACGAGGTCGACATGCGCCTGAGACCGTCCGGCGAGAAGGGACCGCTCGCGACCAGCCTCAAGGGCTTCCTCGACTACCAGAGGCAAGACGCCTGGACTTGGGAGCATATGGCGCTCACGCGCGCCCGCCTGGTCTACGGCCCGCCCGCGCTCAAGGCGCGCATCGAGGCCGCCTTGCGCCAGGTGCTGACCGCACCGCGCGATCCCGACAAGCTCCTCCTCGACGTGGCCGACATGCGCGCGCGCATCGAGCGCACGCATCACACCGACAATATCTGGGAAGGCAAGCGCGTGCGCGGCGGTCTCCTCGATCTCGAGTTCATCGCCCAATATCTCGAGCTGCGCCATGCCGAGCAACACCCCGGCGCGCTCAGCACCAACACGACGGAGGCCTACGAGCGTCTCGCGGAGCGCGGCTGCCTCGAGAGCCAGGCGGCGCGCGAGCTCGTCGCGGCGACGCGGCTTTGGCGCCGCGTGCAGGGCATCCTGCGCTTAGCCGAGGAGCGCGACTTCGCGGAGGAAAGGGCGCCCGAGGGCCTGCGCCGCGTGATCGCGCGCGCGGCGGGCGCCGCCGACTTCCTCGAGCTCAAGGGCCGGCTCACGGCGACCGCCCTGCGCGTGCGCCGGCACTTCGCCGCCCTCATCGAGACGCCGGCGGCCGAGCGCGCGGCTGCTTTGCGCGCGGAGAGCGAGACGGCGCACCCCGCGCGCGGCGACGAGACATCAGAAGCAACGAAGGAGACCTTGCCATGAGCGTCGGGATCGGAGATCCGGCACCCAACTTCAGCGCACCCATCGACGGCGGCGGCAAGACAGCACTCGCCAAGCTCAAGGGACAGAACGTGATCCTCTATTTCTATCCCAAGGACGACACCTCCGGCTGCACGAAAGAGGCCTGCGGCTTCCGCGACGCGCTCTCCAAGTTCGGCAAGGCGAACGCCGTCGTGCTCGGCGTCTCGCGCGACAGCGTCGCCTCCCACGACAAGTTCAAGGCCAAATACAAGCTCCCCTTCGCCCTCGTCTCCGACGAGGACGGCAAGATCTGCGAGGCCTTCGGCACCTGGGTCGAGAAAAGCATGTACGGGCGCAAATACATGGGCATCGAGCGCTCGACCTTCCTCATCGACAAGGCCGGCAAGATCCGCGCCGCCTGGCGCAAAGTGAAAATCCCGGGCCACGTCGAGGAGGTGCTCGCCGCGGTCAAGGCGCTGTGACTCCTTGACCTTTCTCGTCCCGCCGGGAGGGCCTCGCCCCTTTCCCCCTTGCGTTCATCGAGGAGAAAGAGCCACACTTATTGGTACGACGACACGGGCGTCCCTGGTGAGACGGACTGTCTTCAGAAGGAGACGCATGAAGAAGTAGGCGACCTCCGTAAAGGGATGCACGAACAGTTCGCCCCCCTGTCGAGGGGCGGCTTTCATTCGGGTTCGCGGCAATCGGAGCCTGGTTGGCAGGCGTCGAGCTTTGAGTCATCGCTTCAGGAACGCTCAAGAGGGGACTCCTGATGAGCATCTCAAAGGATTTCTTGGAGAGGGAAGATCTCCGCTCGCGTCTTTTCGGCGATACGTGGCGGACTCTGATTCCGCAAGTCTTTCAAGACGTGCCGGCCTATTACGATCAGGGCAATGCGGTCGCATCGCTCGGGAATTGCTCACGATGGAGCAATACGTTCGCCGCCGCGATCCAAAGGCATCTGCCGCGCGGATCGAGAGTGCTCGACGTCTGCTCGGGCATGCACGATATCCCGCTGAGGCTTCTTGCAATAGACCCGACGCTTGAGATCCACGCCGTGGATGGCAGCTTGCACATGACAGCCGAGGGTCAGCGCCGCGCTCGCGAGCGCAATCTGACGATCCGCGCCCATGTCTGCGATGCCCATACGCTGCCGTTTGCCGACGGCTCATTCGATGCCGTGACGCTCCAGTTTGCATCGCGCCATCTCGAGATCGTCAGGGCGTTCAAGGAGATCCATAGGGTTCTCAAACCGGGTGGCATCTTCTGCCATAATGATATGGTCCGCCCGACGTCGAGGGTCGTCGAGGTGCCGTACCTCGTCTACTTGCGCTTCTCGGTCTGGTTTACAGCCAAGCTTTTCCGGAGCTCCGCCGAGACCATGAAGTGCGTTGGCTACTTCGCGAATGCCATACGGCACTTCTACACGCCGCACGAATTGACCGAGCTTCTCAAGGAAGTCGGATTCGTCGCTACGGAAAGTCGGAGCTTTCTCACCGGCGTCATATCCTATCACATCTCGCACAAACCGCTGCGCTAGAGCATTTTGGGGGTAGGTGGACACCACTTGCCCCCTCACCCTACCCTCTCCCGCTTGCGGGCTCGAGCCGCGAAGCGGATCGAGGAGGAGCGTGAGGACTCGCTCAGGTGCTGGCCGCGGCGCCGACGCCGACCGGACAGGCGACGCCGGTACCGCCGAGCCCGCAGTAGCCGTGCGGGTTCTTGGCGAGGTACTGCTGGTGGTAATCCTCGGCGTAATAGAAGGGCGGGGCCGCGCGGATCTCGGTGGTGACGGCGCCGTAGCCGGCGGCGGCGAGCCGCTTCTGATAGGCGTCGCGCGACGCCTCGGCGGCGCTCTTTTGGGCCTCGCCATAGGTGTAGATCGCCGAGCGGTATTGCGTGCCGACATCGTTCCCCTGGCGCATGCCCTGGGTGGGGTCGTGACTTTCCCAGAAGAGCTTGAGCAGGCTGTCGTAGCTGATCGCCTTGGGGTCGTAGATGACGAGCACTGCCTCGGTATGGCCGGTGCCGCCGCTGCACACCTCCTCGTAGCTCGGGTTCGGCGTCTGCCCGCCGGCATAGCCGACGGCGGTCACGTACACGCCCTTTTTCTGCCAGAAGCAGCGCTCGGCCCCCCAAAAGCAACCGAGGCCGAAGACCGCCTGCTCGAGCCCGGCCGGGAACGGAGGAGTGAGCCGCCGCCCGCTCACGAAGTGCGGCTCATGGAGCGGCATCGGCGTGGCGCGACCCGGCAACGCCTCTCCGGGCGCCGGCACTTCCAGCTTCTTCCTCGCGAAGGTCCACATGACGGTCTCTCCCGTTGAACGGCGCGGGGCGGGGTGCCGCACCTCGATCGCATGCCTTTGAGATGTCATGGCGGGGCCTCCCTGACAAGTCCCCGCCAGGCGAGCTCGCTTCGTCTCGAGGCTTCAGGCCGCCAGCGCCGGGACGCGCGCGGCGCGGCGCCGGGCAATCAGCCACAGAATCACGAAGAGATTGGCGATATTGAAGGCGACCCCCACGGCGAAGGCCGGCGCGTAGAAGCCGAAGTAATCGTAGAGGGCACCCGCGAGCCAGCCGCCCACGGCCATGCCCCCGAGGCTCGAGCAGAACCATACCGGCAGGCGCCATCCCGCTTCCCTCATCGGGAAGAGCTCGCAGATGGCGAGCACGTAGGCCGGCACGATGCCGCTGAAGCCGAGCCCGAAGAAGCCGGCGACGGTGAACAGGCCGACCTCGTCCTGGGTGAGGAGGAAGGCGGCGAGTGCCGCACACTGGCAGGCCGAGCCGACGAGGACGCAGGCAAGGCCGCCGATCCTGTCGGAGAGCCAGCCCCAGAACTGCCGGCTGACGAAGGCGCAGCCCAGCAGCAGCGAGAGCATCAAGGCGCCATGCGCGGGCGTGATCCCGACGTCGCTGCAGAAAGCGACGAGATGCGCTTGCGGCATCGCCATGGGCACGCAGCAGAGGAATCCCGCGAAGCAAAGGAGCGCAAAGGCGGTGCCCGGATTCCACGCCGTGACGCCCGCCTGACGCAGAGTGTCCTCGGCGGGTGCCGCGCGAGCGGCGGCCTTGGGCGCATCGCGCAGAAAGAGTGCCGCCAGCGGCAGAATGGCGACGACCGCGAGCGCGCCGAAGAGCTCCATGGTGTGGCGCCAGCCGAAATGGGCGACGGCACGCTCGAAGAGCGCCGGCCAGACCACGCCGGCGACGTATTGACCGCTCGAGATGAGCGCCAGCGCCGTGCCGCGCCGCCGGTCGAACCAGCGGCTGATATGGGTCATCAAGGGCACATTGATGCCGCCCATGCCGGCGAGCCCGACCACGAAGGCATGGGCGAAGACGAGGAGCCAGACGCCGCCCGCGGCCGAAAGTGCCAGGCCGGCGCCCATCATCACGGCGCCGAACATGACGGTCCAGCGCACGCCGATGCGCTCCGCGAGCCAGCCCATGGCGATGCCGCCGAGGCCCGAGCCGAGCCAGGCCAAGGAGCCGGCGAGCGCCGGCAGCGAGCGCGAGCTGCCGAGCTCGGCCGCGATCGGCTTGAGGGCGACCGCGGTCACGAGCGGGGCGCCATAGGAGAAGGAGAGGATGATGAGGGCCACGCTCGCGACGAGCCACGAGGCTCTCGTCTCCACGCTTGCGCCCGCGAGCTCGGGGAGCCGATCCGCCGAGGCGCCGCTCATGGCGTGAAGGACCGCAAGGCGATTTGTCTCATGACGCTTTGTCTGACGACGAAGCCGCCCGACCGTGAGAGATTGCGCACGAACGGGCTGCAAGGATATATCGCGGTTCCGCCCGGGCCTCGCTCGGCCCTGGCGGCACGATCACTGAGACAGTAAAGAGCCATGCCGAGTCGAGTGCCTCCCCCGAGTGCGCACGCCCAAGCCGCCGTTGACGCCGCGGCACGTGCTGCCGTGCGGCGAGCGCCGGTGCTCGCGGCCTGCATCATCGCGACCTTCATGGCTGCTGTCGAGAACACCATCGTCGCGACCGCGATGCCGACCATCGTCGCGGACCTCGGCGGCTTCCGTTTGTTCAGCTGGGTTTTTGCCGCCTATCTTCTGACCCAAGGCATCAGCATCCCGATCTATGGACGCTTGGCTGACCTCTTCGGCCGCAAGCGGGTGTTCTTCGCGGGCACCGGGCTCTTTCTCCTCGGCTCGACGCTCTGCGGCTTCGCCTGGGGCATGGTGCCGCTCATCATCTTCCGCGCGCTGCAAGGCCTGGGTGCGGGTGCCGTGCAGCCGATCGCCTACACCATCGCAGGCGACATCTACACGCCGGCCGAGCGGGCGCGCGTGCAGGGGCTGCTCTCGGGCACCTTCGGCGTGGCGGCGGTCATCGGCCCAGCACTCGGCGCCTTCCTGGTCGAGCAGGTGAGCTGGTCGGTGGTGTTCTGGGTCAACCTGCCGATCGGTGCCGCGGCGATCGCGATGATCGCGCTCTTCCTCCGCGAGGAGCTGCACAGGCATCGGCATCGGGTCGACTATCTCGGCGCGCTGCTCCTCGTGCTCGGCGTCGGCGCCTTGATGCTGGCGCTCGTGCAAGGCGGCAGCTTGGACCGCGCGACGCTCGCGCTCGCCGTGGCCGGCGGCGTCTCAGCACTTGCGGCCCTTGTCTTCTACGAGCGGCGCGCCGCGGAGCCGATGCTGCCCCTCCGGCTCTGGCGCGAGCGCGTCATCGCGGTCGGCAGCTTCGGCGGCTTCACCATCGGCGCCATCATGATGGGTATCGCCGCGTTCCTGCCGACCTATGTGCAAGGGGCGATGGGTCTCGGTGCCGCCTCCGCCGGCTTCACGCTTGGCGCCATGTCGGTGAGCTGGGCCTTGGCCAGCGTCGCGGCGGGGCGCTTGATGGTGCGCACCTCCTACCGCCTCACCGCGGTGCTCGGCGCGCTCGGCCTGATGCTCGGCTGCGGCGTTTTGATCGCCTTGACGCCCGCGCGCGGGCCGCTTTGGGCGGGCGGCGGTGCCTTCCTCGTCGGCATCGGCATGGGCTTCTGCAACACGACCTACCTCGTCTCGGTGCAAGCCAGCGTCACCTGGCAGGAGCGCGGCGTCGCCACCTCCGCCAACATGTTCATGCGCATGGTCGGCCAAGCGCTGGGCGCCGCGGTGTTCGGCGCCGTGCTCAATTTCGGCATCGCCCGCGCGGCACCGGAATTGACGGACGCGGTCAACCAGCTCCTGGACCCGGCAGCGCGGCAGGCGCTCGGCGCCGTCAAGATCGCGCGGCTCACCGACATCATCGCAGGCGCGCTCCACGAGGTGTACCTGATCGCGGGCGCGTTAGCGCTGGTCACGCTCCTCTTGGGGTTGGCCCTACCTCGGGGAATGAGCCCCCTCAGCAAGACCGCGACAAAATGACCACCGACCGCTGCCGAGCGCAAGGCCGCGGGCTTCCCCGCGTATAAGGGACAAGATGAAGTTCCTCCAGATGAAGCTGCGGCACCGCGACTGGTACATGATCCTCCCCATGGCGGCCATCGCCGTGGGCATGCTCTCGCTGCTGCTGGCCTCGGTCCTGCTCTGAATCGCTCGTTCCGGCAGGCCGTTACCCCGCTCATTTGAATCATGCAACGTTCGCGGTGCGGCTGAAGCGCCGGCCGCCGATGCGGCGAGATGAACTCGCTAAGGCGCCGCGGGCTCGGCGCCGGCAGCGGCAGCCGGACCGGCACCGCCCTTGATGCGACCTGCGAGCGAGGCCGCGAGGAAGGGGTCGAGGTCGCCGTCGAGCACGCCCCGCGAATCGCTCGTCTCCACGCCCGTGCGCAGGTCCTTCACCATCTGGTAGGGATGCAGCACGTAGGAGCGGATCTGGTGGCCCCAGGCGATCTCGCTCTTGGCTTCGTGCTCCTTGCGGATTTCCGCCTCGCGGCGCCTCAGCTCCTCCTCGTAGAGGCGCGCCTTGAGCATGGCCATGGCCACGGCGCGGTTGCGGTGCTGCGAGCGGTCGTTCTGGCACTGCACGACGATGCCGCTGGGGAGGTGCGTGATGCGCACGGCGCTGTCGGTGCGGTTGACGTGCTGGCCGCCGGCCCCCGAGGCGCGGTAGGTGTCGATGCGCAGATCCTTCTCCTGGATGTCGGTCTCGACCGCCTCGTCGATCACGGGATAGACCCATACCGAGGCGAAGCTGGTGTGCCGGCGCGCGTTCGAATCGAAGGGCGAGATGCGCACCAGGCGATGCACGCCCGACTCCCCCTTGAGCCAGCCGTAAGCGTTCTCGCCGGAAATCTTCACCGTGGCGGACTTGATGCCCGCCTCCTCGCCGGGGCTCTCCTCGATGAACTCCACTTTGTAGCCGTGCTGCTCCGCCCAGCGCATGTACATGCGCAAGAGCATCTCCGCCCAGTCCTGGGATTCGGTGCCGCCCGCACCGGCATGCACCTCGAGAAAGGCGTCGTTGGCATCCGCCTCGCCCGAGAGCAGGCTCTCGAGCTCCTGCTTGGCCGCGCGCGTCCGGACCGAGCGCAGGCTCGCCTCGGCGTCGGCGGCAACGCCTGCGTCGCCCTCCGCATCGGCCATCTCGATGAGCTCGAGGCTGTCCTTGTACTCGCGCTCGAGCGCGCGATAGTTGGCGAGCGATTTCTCGAGGAGCGTGCGCTCGCGCATGACGCGCTGGGCCGCCGGAGGATCCTCCCACAGTTTGGGGTCTTCGGCGCGCGCATTCAGCGCCGCGAGCTTCCGCTCGGCGTTCTCCAGGTCAAAGATGCCTCCTCAGCAGCTCGAGGGACTGCTCGATTTGGCCGGCCAGGGCTTGGATCTCGCTGCGCATGCGCTTCTCTTAGGGCCGGATGCCGGGCCGAAGCAAGGCCGAAGCCGCTGCTGCCGATTTCGCCCCCGCCTCCCTCAATAGATTCCGCCGGTCCCCTCGGAAGCCGCAGGGACGCGGAGCGGGGCCTCGCCCGGAGCGCCGCCCTCCTCGCTGCCGTCGAGCACCGGCCCCGCCGCCTGCGGCACGGTGCCGGGCTTGAAGGGCTCGAGCACGATCCGCTTGTCGCCGGGCCCGGCGGCCAGGCCGTCGGCTTCGCGCACGCGCGCCATGGTCAATCCCGGCGGGATGCGGAAGGGTATCGCAGGCTTGTCCTTGAGCGCCTGCTGCATGAAATCGATGAAGACGGGAAGTGCCACCGTGGAGCCTTCCTCCTTGGGGCCCTGGGTGCGCGGCTGGTCGAAGCCCATGTAGACGCCGCACACGAGGTCGGGGGTGAAGCCGATGAACCAGGTGTCCTTGTCGTCGTCAGTGGTGCCCGTCTTGCCGGCGATCGGCTTGCCCAGCGCGCGCGCGCGCACCCCGGTGCCGCGCGCGATCACGTCCTGCAGCATGGCGACCACCTGATAGATGCTGCGCGGGTCGTCGAGCTGCTCGCGCGTATCGGGAAGGTCGGGCACGTCCTGGTCGTGCCACGTCACGTTGCTGCACTCGGGGCATGGCCGCTTGTCGTGGCGATAGACGAGCTTGCCGTGACGGTCCTGCACCCAATCGATGAGGCTGGGCGTGATCTTCTTGCCGCCATTGACGAGCTCGCTATAGGCGGTGGTCAGCCGCAGAAGCGTGGTCTCGCCGGCGCCGAGCGCCATGGCGAGCTGCTCCGGCATATGGTCGACGATGCCGAAACGCTCGGCCGTGGCGGCGACCTTGTCCATGCCGAGGTTCTGCGCGAGGCGCACCGTCATGAGGTTGCGCGAGTGCTCGAGGCCGAAGCGGAGCGGCATCGGGCCATAGAAGTTGTGCTCGTAGTTGGCCGGCTTCCATTTGCCGAGGCCCGGCCCCTGATCGAACACGAAGGGCGCGTCGAGCACGAGGGAGGAGGAGGTGAAGCCGTTGTCCATGGCCGTCAAATAGACGAACGGCTTGAAGGCGGAGCCCGGCTGGCGCTTCGCCTGCATGGCGCGATTGTACTCGTCGCGGGTGCGCTCGAACTGAAAGCCCCCGCTCATCGCCATCACGCGCCCGGTGTGGGGATCGAGCACGACGATGGCGCCGCTCAATTCCGGGAGCTGGCGGAGCGCGTAGGTCGCCGCGGGATAGGGCTTGCCGTCCGCCGCGCGCTCGACGGGCTCGACCGCGATCACGTCGCCGCGCGCGAGCACGTCCGAAGCGCGGCGCGGCGGTGCGGCGACGTGCTGATCCGGAAGCTCGGGCCGCGCCCATTTGAGCTCCTCGAGCGGTATGCGGCCCCGCTGGCCCTGGCCCACCCCGATCGTCGCCTCCGTCGCATCAACCGCGAGGACCACCGCGAGCTGCCATTTGCCGAGGCCGACGGGGCGCTCCTGGGCCGCAAGCGGCGCCACCCAGGCGTCGTCCTCTGCGCTCGCCGGGAGCTCCAGCTTGCCGAGTGCTGCGCGCCAGCCGTGGCGGCGGTCGTACGCGATGAGCCCGTCGCGCAAGGCCTGGTCCGCATAGCCTTGGAGCGTGGGGTCGACCGTCGTGCGCACCGAGAGACCGCCCGCGTAAAGCGCCTTCTCGCCGAAGCGCTCGACGAGCTCGCGCCGCACCTCCTCGCTGAAGTAGCCGGCATTGGCGAACTCGGGCTCGCCGCTCTTGCGGATGACAAGCGGCTCGCTCTTGGCCGCCGCGGCATCGGCGGGGCTCAAGTAGCCGTCCTCGGCCATGCGGTCGATCACCCAATCGCGCCGCGCCTTGGCGGCGTCGGGAAAGCGGCTCGGATTGTAATTGTTGGGGGCCTTGGGAAGGGCAGCCAAGAAAGCCGCCTCGGCGACCGTCAATTGATCGAGCGACTTGTCGAAGTAGTTGAGCGCGGCGGCGGCGACGCCGTAGGACCCCCCGCCGAGATAGATCTCGTTCAGGTAGAGCTCGAGGATGTGGTCCTTGGTGAAGGTGCTTTCGATGCGGACGGCGAGGATCGCCTCCTTGATCTTGCGGGAGAACGAGACCTCGTTGGTGAGGAGGAAATTCTTCGCGACTTGCTGCGTGATGGTGGATGCGCCCACCGGCCGGCGGCCCTCGCCCAGGTGCGCCAGGTTCTGCACGGCCGCGCGCACCACCGAGCCGATGTCGACGCCGGGATGCGAATAGAAGTTCTTGTCCTCGGCCGAAAGGAAGGCGAGCACGACCCGCTTCGGTATCGCCTCGAACGGCACGTAGGCGCGCCGCTCGGTCGCATATTCGGCGAGCAGCCGCCCGTCGCCCGCCAAGACGCGCGTCGCGATCGGCGGCTCGTAGTCGGCGAGCTGATGATAGTCCGGCAGCCCGCGGCCGTAATGGTAGAACAGCGCGATCGCCGCACCGCCGCCGGCGAGACAGAGGATCAGCAGCAGCGAGACTGCGACGAGCAGCCGTTTGATCAGCCGTTTGATCATGGTTATCGAGCGGTGCTTTCACGCCTTGAGGCGGATCGGCGCCGGGCTTCCCGGGATGGCGCCGACCGAGGTCATGATAACCCAAAAAATGCGGCGGAGTTATGACTTCGTCATGCGGTCGAGCTGGGTGAAATAAACGTCGATCGCACGCTTGACCGCGGTCATCAGCTTGGCACGATAGGCGGGATTGCGCAACTCCCGCTCCTCCTTGGGATTGGAGAGGTAGCCCATCTCGAGCAGGATCGAGGGCACGTCCGGCGCCTTGAGCACGGCGAAGCCGGCCGAGCGAATGCCGTGCTCGAGCACCCTCCCGCTCTTGTCGAGCTCCTGCACGAGATCGTGCGCGTACTTCGCGGAATCGTTCTTCGTCTCGCGCTGCGCCAGGTCGATGAGGATGTCGGCGACCTCGCCCGAATAGCCGTCGAGATTGGCGCCCGCGATCACGTCCGACTTGTTCTCGTTTGCGGCGAGTGCCGCAGCCTGCGCATCGGAGGCCTTTTCGGAAAGCGTGTACACCGAGCTTCCGAGGATGCTGTCGCTGGCGATGCTGTCGGCGTGCAGCGAGATGAAGAGCTCGGCGTGCGCGTTGCGCGCGATCTGCACCCGCTCCTGGAGGGGCAGGAAGACGTCCTTGTCCCGGGTGAGGACCACCTGGTAGCGCCCGCTCGCATCGAGCTGGCGCTTGAGCTCCTTGGCCGCGGCGAGCGTCAGCTCCTTCTCGTAGATGCCGCTCACGCCCGTGGTGCCCGGATCGACCCCGCCGTGGCCCGGGTCGATCACCACGACGTGCTTCCCATCCGCGCGCCTGGCGCCGTCGACGGCCGGCGGGGCCGAGGACCTTGCCGCCACCGGCTCGGGCGGCGGCGGGCCGACATAGGTGCGGTCGAACTGGCTCTTGCTGATCGGGGAGATGTCGAGCACCAGCCGGTAGAGGTGGCTGTCGCGGGGCGGCAACGCCACGGCGCTATGCACCGCGACCGGCTTGTTCACGTCGAGCACGACGCGAAAGGTGCCCGGCTTGAAGAGGCCGAAACGGAAGCGCTCGATGACGCCGCCGTGCTCCCGTGCCGCCGTGGGCTCGACCTTCCAGGCGAGCTCGGGCAAATCCACCACGACGCGATAGGGCTCGCGCATGGTGTAGACCTTGAAGGGCACCTCGTCCGTGAGATCCAGCACGAAGCGCGTCGCTGCCGCATTGACGCCGATGCGAACGCCGGTCGCCGCCGTCTCGGCCTGGGCGCAAGCCGGGCTCAGGCCGAAGGCAAGGCCGAGTCCGAGCGCCGCCGCCTTGAGCAAAATTGCGCGGCACATCTTGGGGTTA
>JBKQRV010000118.1:0-45352 GCA_052143835.1 Alphaproteobacteria bacterium | reverse complement strand
GGGAAATCCGGGCTCGATCTCATGCCGGTGGCGCGGCTCGAACAGGCCCTGCGACCACCGACACGCATCCTCGTTCTCGAGGACGGCGACGTGTTGTTCGATTGCGACTTGAGGGGCGGCGCGCGCGGGAGTGACGGAGAGACGTGACCTAGAGCTCGATGATTTCAGGTCGAAGCGCCTTTTGTTGTTGTCGCGTTTGTTATGGTGTGCGCGCCCGCGCCGTCATTGCGAGCGCAGCGAAGCAATCCAGGGGGCTTGGTGCGAAACTCTCCCTGGATTGCTTCGGCGCCCTTCGGACGCCTCGCAATGACAAGTATTTTCCCGATGCAGTGAATTTCCGGGCCAGGGCACCAGCCGGCCTGCCTCAGGCGATGCCGAGGCGCGCGTCGACGATGCTGCTCACGATGAGGTTGAGGACGAAGTCGAGCGTGACGAGGCCTGCCGCCGCGAGCCGCGAGATGCCGAGTGCTGTTCGCGCGATGAACCAAAGCATGACGAGGATGACGACCCGTACCGCGAGCTCGAGCGGGTTCGTCACCGCCTTGGGCAGGAGCTCGCCCGCCGAGATCGCGTCCACGGGCAATTGGAACGCGGCGAGGATCACGCTCGCCCAGTTGTAGGCGACGATGTAAAGGAAATACTGCTGCTGCCGGTCGATCGCCTCGCATATGTAATACATCGCCAAGGGATAGGCGAAGACGAGCACGACGTAGGCAGCACTCTCGAGGAGGAAGACGCGCATAGCACTTGCCTCGACCGTCGAGAGATCGAGATCGAGGAAGACGATCAGGAAATAGGCGGGCGCCACCAGCACCGCCGCGAAGAACGAGCGCCAGAAGCCCGCATGCGTCGCGTTGAAGTAGGCGAGGCCTTGGGAATCGAAGCGGCAGAGCCGGTAGGCGCCGTAGAGCCCGTAGAGGATCTCCCGAAGCTCGATCATGGCGCGCTGAAGTAGCCCGCGAGCACGGCCTCGTAGATGCGGGTGAGCTGCTCCAGGTCTCGAACCGCCACGCTCTCGTCGACCTTGTGCATGGTGCGGCCGACGAGGCCGAACTCGACGACGGGGCAGTGGTCCTTGATGAAGCGCGCGTCCGACGTGCCGCCCGTCGTGCTGAGCTCGGGCGTCATCCCCGTCACTTGTGCGACCGCCGCGGCGACGAGCCGGCTCAACGGTCCGGGCGTGGTGAGAAAGGCAACGCCCGAGACCTCGATCGCGAGATCGTAGCCGCGGCTCACCCCATCGAGCCGGCGGCGCAGCCAGGCCTCGAGGCTCTCCGGCGTGTGCAGGTCGTTGAAGCGGATGTTGAAGCGCGCCGCGGCCTCGCCCGGGATCACGTTGTTCGCCGGGTTGCCCACGTCGATGCTCGCGATCTGGAGCGTGGAGGGCTGGAAATACCGGCTGCCCTCGTCGAGCGGCTCGCTCAAGAGGGCTGAGAGCATGCGCACGATCTTGTGCGCGGCATTGTCGGCGAGGTGGGGATAGGCGGTATGGCCTTGGGTGCCGCGCACCTCGAGCCGGCCGACGAGGCTGCCGCGGCGCCCGATCTTGATCATGTCGCCGAGCCGCTCGGGGTTGGTCGGCTCGCCCACGATGCAGGCGTCGAGCAGCTCGCCTTTGGCGGCGAGCCACTCGAGCACCTTGCGCGTGCCGTTGATCGCGGGGCCCTCCTCGTCGCCGGTGATCAAGAGGCTGATCGAGCCGCCGAACTCGGCGCCGCGCTCGGCGACGAAGCGGCTCGCCGCCGCGGCGAAGGCGGCGACCGCCCCCTTCATGTCGGTGGCACCTCGGCCGTAGAGCTCGCCGTTGACGAGGGCGCCGCCGAAGGGCTCGACCGTCCACGCCTTGGCACTGCCGACGGGGACGACGTCGCTGTGGCCGGCGAAGCAGAGGTTGGGGGTACCGGTGCCGATGCGGGCGTAGAGATTGTCCACGTCGGGCGTGCCCTTCTCGCTGAACTTGAGGCGATGGCAGGCGAAGCCGAGACTCGCGAGGCGCTCCTCGAGGAGGACGAGCGCACCCCCTTCATGAGGCGTGACACTCGGGCAGCGGATGAGCGCCGCCGTGAGCTCGACCGGGTCGAGGATGGCGTTGCCGAGCCGCGCGCTCACGTGCGCAACAGCTCGTTGATCGAGGTCTTCGCGCGCGTGCGCTCGTCGACCCGCTTGACGATGACGCAGCAGTAGAGGCTCGGCACCGGCTGGCCGCCCGGCGTCGGCTTGCCAGGAAGCGTGCCCGGCACCACCACGGAATAGGCCGGCACGCGGCCGCTCATGACCTCGCCGGTCTCGCGCTCGATGATCTTGGTGGTCGAGCCGATGTAGCAGCCCATGGAGAGCACGCTGCCGGTCTCGACGACGACGCCCTCCACCACCTCGCTGCGCGCGCCGATGAAGCAGTTGTCCTCGATGATCACCGGGCCCGCCTGCAAGGGCTCGAGCACGCCGCCGATGCCGACCCCGCCCGAGAGGTGGCAGTTCTTGCCGATCTGCGCGCAGGAGCCGACCGTGGCCCAGGTGTCGATCATGGTGCCGCTGTCGACGTAGGCGCCGAGATTGACGAAGGAGGGCATCAGCACCACACCCGGAGCGATATAGGCGGAGTGGCGCACGATCGCACCGGGTACCGCGCGAAAGCCTCCGGCGCGGAAGCGCTGCTCGTCCCAGCCCTCGAACTTCGAGCGCACCTTGTCGAACCAGGGAGCCCCGCCTTTCGCCGGGTCGCCCGGTCCTCCCGCAATCGTCGTCATGTCGTTCAAGCGGAAGGAGAGCAGCACCGCCTTCTTGAGCCATTGATTGACGCGCCAGGCGCCAGCTTCCTTCTCGGCGACGCGCAGCTTGCCGCTGTCGAGGGCGGCGAGGGCCGCCTCGACGGCGCGCCGCACCTCGCCCGTGCTTCCCGGGTTGAGCGCCTCGCGCGTCTCCCAGGCGCCGTCGATGATGCTTTGCAGCTCGCGGGGACCCATGGCGGGGTAGAACCTTGCATTTGGCGCGCGGCCGGCACAATGGGACAGCGGCCCCGCCCTGTCAACCGCTCGGCCCCGCCGCGCGCGCGGCTGCGACCGCCTCGAGAAAAGCGACGAGATCGCTGGCGCGATGATGGATGTGGGCGCCCTCTTTTTCGCCGAGCGTCGCGAACTCCGTCTCGGCCATCAGCCACACCGTCGTCATGCCGAGCTCGTGGGCCGGCTCGAGGTTGCGTGGGATGTCGTCGACCAGTGCTGCGGCCTCGGGCGCGATAGCGTGGCGCTCGAGGAGGAGGCGGTAGCAGGCGGGATCGGGCTTGGGCAGGAAGCCGGCGGCGACCACGTCGAAGACCGCCTCGAAGTGATGCGCGATGCCGAGCCGCTCCATCACCTTCTCGGCGTGGTCGGCGGAGCCGTTGGTGAAGACGAGCTTGCGCCCCGCGAGCCGCGCGAGGGCCGCCTCGAGCGCCGGGTCGGGCAAAAGGGCCGTGCGGTCGATGCGGTGCACGTAATCGAGGAAGTGGTGCGGATCGACGCCATGCTCGCTCATGAGCCCGCGGAGCGTGGTGCCGTAGGTGCGGAAGTAGTGCTTCTGCAGCGCGCGCGCCGCGGCCGGGTCGAGGGCGAAGGTCTCGGCGATGAACTCGCCGATGCGGCGGTCGACCTGGTCGAAGAGGCGCGAGGAGGCCGGATAGAGGGTGTTGTCGAGGTCGAAGATCCAGACCGCGACGTGATCGAAAGCGCCGGAGGGGGGCGAAGGAGGGCGGGCGGCTTCTGGCGTGGGCATCGGTAGAAGGTGGGCCAAACTGCGCGGGCCGGCAAGGGGCCATGAGGGACGGCCATCATAACGACTTTCATCCGCACGAGGCTCTCGGATACGGTCGAGCGTTGGCGCGCGCTCGATGCCGCAGTCGATGAGACGGTCAGCCAGCCACCGGATCAGCACGATGCGACGCAGGCGCGCACCGGGGAAGACGAGGCGCTTCTGGGTGGGACCTTCGATCGAGGCCGGCCGATGGCGAGCGGCCAAGGAGGGACGACGTCACGCACATCATGCCGCGCATTGCCGCCCGCAGCGGCCCGGGCAAAAGAGGTGCGATGCGGATCGGGGTCGAGTTCGACGGCTACCGGCAGCAGAGCGCCCGCATCGACGCGGCTGGCTGCTTGCTGGACGTCGCGTTTCCCGTCCCCCACCCGGCGCGTGCTCTCGCCATGGGTGGGTGTTGACTCTCACCTCGAGCACTGCGCGGCCTCTATCTCGCAATTTTTGTCGCCACTTTGCACGCACTTGTTCACGGCGTTCTCACGCGCCTGCCCTTCGCCGTCGCCGAGGCCCCAATAGGCGCTTGCGCCATCGCCTGCGGCCACGGCACCGCATTCGTCATGGAACCACACCATCACTTCGCAGTCGTTGCCGTACTTCTGGCAGTTCTGCATGGCGCTGCTTTCGGCTTTCGCCTGGCTGTCCCACTGATAGGACGAGCCCCAGGCCCCGCTCGTGCGCCCATAGGCGATGGCGCCATAAGCAGGCCCTACCTTGCTGCACTGCTTCACGCAATTGTCCCGTAACGCTGTGCAGGAGGGGCAGTCATAGGGGGGATGAAACGTGCCGAAGCACGTGTCGATGCAGGCGTTGACATTGCCGGCCCAGGCCGAGGCGAGCGGCGCCGCTCCGCCGAAGCTGAGGCTCAAAAGCAAGATGAGAAAAAATCGCCACATGACGGCACTCCCCTTCCCGTTTCGCCTGCCGGCGTGGCTGCCCGGTACTACGGAGACGCGATCCTGGGCCTCCGCTATCCGCTGTTGCGCTTGAGGAAACTCAGCGTCTTTTCGTTGAACTCGGCGACGTTCTCGTAGATGGGAGCATGCGCGCATCCCTCGAAGACCGTCAGCTCGCTCCGGCCGATGCCGTTCTTCATCGCGTCCGCGAAACGGGTGGAGGTGACGACGTCGTGGCGGCCGAAGGTGATCTGGGTCGGGGCCTTGATGCGCGCGAGCGCGGATGCGGCATCGTGGGCGATCACCGCATCGGATTGGCGCAAGAAGGCATCAAGCGGCTGCGCCGGACGCCCGCGCACGAAGGCGGCGAGGGCCTCGATATAGTCCGGCTTCGCCGCGTAGAGCTCAGGGGTGAAGCACCAGGGGAAGATGCCCTGGATCACCATTTCGGTGACGCTGCCCAGGCCCTTGGCCATGGTCCGCCAGCCCTCGACCACGGCCTTGAGAAACGGGTCCGACTTGCTCCAGCCGCTATGCAGCGACAGCGATTTGACCTTTTGCGGGTGCCTGGCGGCGAGCCACATTCCGGTGGCGGCACCCAAAGAGAGGCCGGAGACGTGCGCGCGATCGATGCGGATCGCCTGCATGAACGCGGCCACGTCGTCGGCGAAGAGCGTCGTCGAGTAGGTGCCGGCCGGCTTGTCGCTCTCGCCCGCACCTCTAGGGTCGAGCGATATGCAGGTGAAGTGCTTGGCATAGTCCGCGACCTGAAAGGCGTAGCAGGCGTTGTCGGCCGCGAGATAGGGAATGAGGACGAGCGGCTCTCCCGCGCCTTGCTGCTCGTAGTTCATGGTGATGTCATTGACCTTGATCTTGGGCATCTCTTTTCCCTCCCTCTTGGCTTATCTCAACCGACATTGCTCATTTGTCGGCCCCGCACTCGCGATTGCGGGCAGATCGACGGCCAGCACCGGAAGCAGCAAGGTGAGGCCGCCCGATCAGCGCGCCTCGGCAGCCGTCACGACGCGGCGGGCTTGCGCCGCCAGCGCCGCGCGATGAGCGTGCCGATGCCGCTCGCGGTGAAGACCTCGAGCAGCAGCACGTGCTGGATGCGCCCATCCAGGATCACCGCCGCCTCGACCCCGCCCTCGACCGCGGCAAGACAGGTCTCGACCTTGGGGATCATGCCGCCCGAGATGGTGCCGTCGGCGATGAGCTCGCGCACGCGGGCGACCGTGAGGTCGGTGACGAGCTCGCCCTCCTTGTCGAGCACGCCGGCGACGTCGGTCAGGAGGTAGAGCCGGGCCGCACCCGTGGCGGCCGCGATCGCCCCCGCCACGGTATCGGCATTGATGTTGTAGGTCTCGCCGGCGGGCCCGGCACCCACGGGTGCTATCACCGGAATGATGTCCGAGGTCTTGAAGACCTCGAGCACCTTGGGATCGATGTGCGCGGGCTCGCCCACGAAGCCGAGGTCGAGCACCTCTTCGATGCGCGAATCGGGGTCGCGCTTGCTGCGCGTGAGCTTGCGCGCGGTGATCAGGCTGCCATCCTTGCCGGAGAGCCCGACGGCGCGGCCGCCCGCGCGGTTGATCGCGCTCACGATCTCCTTGTTGATCTTGCCCGAGAGCACCATCTCGACGACCTCGACGGTCGCCGCGTCGGTCACGCGCAACCCGTCGACGAAGGAGCTCACGATGTTGAGCCGCTTCAGCATGTCGCCGATCTGCGGGCCGCCGCCGTGCACCACGATCGGATTGATGCCGATCTGCTTCAGGAGCACGATGTCGTGGGCGAAGCTCTCGGCGAGCTTCTCCTCGCCCATGGCGTGGCCGCCGTATTTGATCACGAAGCTCTTGCCGGCGTAGCGCCGCATGTACGGCAGCGCCTCGGAGAGAATGCCGGCCTTGGCGAGCCACTCGAGATGCCGGGAGCGGTGATTCTTCTGAGCCATGGGCGGAAACTGTAACCGAACTATGCCGCACTCGCCAGCATCGCGAGGGCCGCGCGCAGCTCGGCGATGCCGCGTCCGCTCTTGGCGCTCGTCGGCAGGATCTCCGGATGAGCGGCGGGGTGACGCGCGAGCTCGCCCGCGATCGCGCTTGCGCGCGCTCCGAGCTCTTCCTCGCCGCAGCGGTCGGCCTTGGTGAGGACGATCTGAAAGCCGACCGCCGCCGCGTCGAGGGCGGCCATCATCTCGCGATCGCTCTCCTTGAGGCCGTGGCGGGCATCGACCAGGAGCATCGCCCGGCCGAGCGTGGGGCGGCCGCGTAAATAGGCGTAGAGCAGGCGCTGCCAACCCGCCGCCTGCCGCTTCGGCGCCTTGGCGTAGCCGTAGCCCGGCAGGTCGACGAGGAGGAGCCGCTCGCCGAGGACGAAGAAATTGAGCTGGCGCGTGCGGCCGGGCGTCTGCGAGGTGCGCGCCAGGCTCTTGCGCCCGGTGAGCGCGTTGATGAGGCTCGATTTGCCCACGTTCGAGCGGCCGGCGAAGGCGACCTCCGGCAAGCCCGGCGCCGGCAGCTGGTCCACGCGCTCAGCACCTGCGCTGAAGCGCGCCTCGGCCGCGAAGAGACGCCGTCCGGCCTCGAGCGCCGCCGCGGCGTCTTCGGGCGCGGCCGCGCTCGCCTTCAGGGCTTGACGCCCGCGCGTCGCATGATCACCCATTGCTGCAGGATGGAGAGACAGTTGTTCCACGCCCAATAGATCACCAGGCCCGAGGGGACGCGCGCGAGCATGAAGGTGAAGACGAGCGGCAGCACCATGAACATCTTGGCCTGCATGGGGTCGGGGGGTGCGGGGTTGAGCTTCTGCTGCGCCCACATGGTCGCCCCCATGATGAGCGGCCAGATGCCGATGGAAAGGAAGTTGAGGAACTCGGGCGGCGTCCACGCGACCAGGCCGAAAAGATTGAGCAGGCTCGTGGGGTCCGGCACCGAGAGGTCGCGGATCCAGCCGAAGAACGGCGCCTGCCGCATCTCGATGGTGACGAAGAGCACCTTGTAGAGCGAGAAGAACACCGGAATCTGGATCACCATCGGAAGGCAGCCCGAGGCCGGGTTCGCCTTCTCGCGCTTGTAGAGCTCCATCATCTCCTTGTTGATGCGCTCGCGGTCGTCCTTGAAGCGCTCGCGGATCTTCATCATCTCGGGCTGCAGCTTCTTGAGCTTGCTCATCGAGCGGTAGGACTTGTTGGCAAGCGGGAAGAATAGGCCCTTGATGATGACGGTCAGGAGGATGATGGCGATGCCGAAGTTGCCGACCAGCTTGTTGAGGTAGTCGAGCAGGTAGAAGATCGGCTTGGTGAAGAACCAGTACCATCCCCAGTCGATCGCATAGGAGAGCCGCTCGATGCCGAGCTTCTCTTCGTAGCTGTCGAGGCGGTGAACCTCCTTGGGGCCGGCGAACATGCGGCTCACGGCTGCGATCGTCTGGCCGGGCTCGAGTGCCAACCCCGCGGTCGTCACGTAGTCGGCCTGATACTTGTTGTTGCCGCTCGTGACGGTATCGCTGAAGCGGCTGCGGACCGGGGCCTTCTGATTGGGAATGAGGGCTACGAGCCAGTACTTGTCGGTGAAGCCGAGCCAGCCGCCGGTGGTGTCCTGCTCGTACGCCGCCTTCTGGAGGTCCTTGTAGTTGATCTTCGCCTTGTCGAAAAAAGAGCCGTCATGAAGGACCCCGTCGAGCACGCCGAGCGGGCCTTCGTGGAGAATGTAGTAGTTGCTCGTCGGCGGGTCGCCGCTGCGCGAGACCAGGCCATAGGGGAAGAGTGTCACCGCGGCACTGCCGCTGTTCTCGACCTTCTGGGTCACCTGCACCATGTAGGCGTCGTCGATCGCGTAGGTGCGCTCGAACTTGAGGCCCTGACCGTTGTCCCACGTGAGCGTCACCGGCGTTGCGGGCGTCAGGGTGGTGCGGTCCGCCTGCCACAGCGTGTTGGCATCGGGCAGCTTGACGCCCGCCCCGCCCGCGACCCAGCCGAACTCCGCGTAATAGGCTTCACGCATGCCCGGCGGGCTCAAGAGCACGATCTCCGGGCTCTTGGGGTCGACCGTCTCGCGGTACTGGACCAGCTTGAGATCGTCGATGCGGGCCCCCTTGAGCGAGATCGAGCCCTTGAGCGAGGGACTGGCGATCGCGATGCGCGGACTCTCGGCAAGGACTTCGGCCCGCCCGGGGTGGCCGGCGGCGGCGGCGGCGGGGGCGGCGGCCACTCCCGGTACGGTGGGGGCGGTCGCCACCGCACCTGCGGGCGGGATTTGCGGCTGAGCGCCCGTGGCTGCTGCCGGCGGAGCCGTCTGGCCGGTGGTCTGCTGCAACGCCTGCTGGCGCGCGCGCTCCTTGGCCAACCGCGGCGCCTCGACGAGGAACTGGAAGCCGAGCACGATCGCGATGGAGAGAAGGATCGCCGCGATCAGATTGCGCTGTTCCATCATCATTCGCTTCCAGACTGCCGGGCGTCGTGAAGAGTTGCGATCGGCGGCTCGAGGCGGCCGGCGATCAGGAGGCCCGGCCGCGCGGGTGCGGGGGCACCGGGTCGTATCCGCCTCTGCTCCAGGGATGACAGCTCGCGATCCGCTTGAGCGCGAGGAGCGCGCCGCCCACGGCCCCGTGGCGCTCGAGCGCCGCCAAGGCATAGCAGGAGCAGCTCGGATGGTAGCGGCAGGTGCTCGGCAGAAGCGGGCTCAGCAGCAGCTGATAGCCGCGCACGAGGAGCCACAGCAGTCGCGTGATCGGCGTCATCATCGAGCCTCTGAGCTACTCGCTGCAATCGTTTGGCGTTCGAGCGATGTCACCGCTCGTGATCGGCCCTCGGGCCAGCCGCTAAGCTGCCGAGGCCGCTCCCGGGCAGGCGGACTCTTACACCCTTCGCCCCCTCCCGTCACGCCTTGGCATCGCCCCCGGGTCCGCGGGCAACATTGAGGCGCTCCAAGGCCGTCCTCAGATCCTCGACGAGCGCTGCGAAGGGCCTTCTCAAGGTCGCCGCGCGCGCGACGAGGACGAGGTCGTAGCCCGGCTCCGCAGCGGCGGGCAGCAGGCATCGGGCCGCCTCGCGCAGGCGGCGTCGCGCGCGATTGCGCTCGACCGCACCGCCCACCTTGCGGCTCGCGGTGAGGCCGAGCCGCACCGCGTCCGCCGGGCCCTTCTCCGGGTCGGCGGCCTTGCGCTTGTAGGCCTGGAGGATAAGGCCCGGCGCCACCCATCGCTGCCGGGAGGCGGCGACCCGCAAGAATTCCGGGCGCCGTGTCAAGCGCCCGAGCGACCGAGCCATCGTCTTAGGCGGACAGACGCTTGCGCCCCTTGGCGCGGCGCGCGGCAAGCACGTTGCGCCCGCCGACCGTCTTCATCCGCGCCCGGAAGCCGTGACGGCGCTTGCGGACGAGACGGCTGGGCTGATAGGTTCGCTTCACGTGCATCCTCCGTCGAAATTGGCCGGCTGTATAGGGGCTTAGGTGCGCGCTGTCAACCGCAAGGGTTTGCCGCTCCGAGGGATTTTCCGCCGGCGGCCGAGCTCCACCTGTTGGGGAAGCGGGCGGCCCTCTCACGCGAAGGTGATTCGCAAACGCACGCCCTGCGGTGCTAGCAGCAACCGGCACAAAGCGGAGTAGAGGGGCCGGGAAGCGGTTCCGCATTGACGATGACGCACTCCACGAGCGGCAGCGAGCCAGTCCCGAGCGAGAGCCCGTTCCAAGTCAAGCGCTGGCTGCCGGTCGGCCTGCTGATCGCCGGGCTCCTCCTCTTCTTCGCGCTGGGCTGGCAACGCTACGTAAGCTTCGACATGCTGCGCTCTTACCGCGGCGAGCTCTTGCAGTTCGTGGCGGCGCACAGGCTGCTCGCCCCGCTCGTCTACATGGTCGCTTACTCGGCTATGGCGGCCTTCTCGCTCCCCGGCGGTGCGGTGACGACCGTGCTCGGCGGCTTTCTCTTCGGGCCCTATCTCGGCACCGTCTATGTGGTCATCGGCGCCACGCTCGGGGCGACGCTCCTCTTCCTCGTCGCGCGCACCACGCTCGGCGCCGTGCTCGCGGCCAGGGCCGGACCGTTCCTGCACAGGATGGAGGCGGGCTTCCGCGAGAACGCGCTCAGCTATCTTCTCGTGCTCCGCCTGGTGCCGCTCTTTCCCTTCTGGCTCGTCAATCTGGTGCCGGCCTTCCTCAATGTCCCGCTTGGCACCTACGTCCTCGGCACTTTCCTTGGCATCATCCCCGGGACCTTCGTCTTCGCGCTCGTCGGCAGCGGCCTGGCCGGGGTATTGGATGCGGGCCGCAAGCCCGACCTCAATGTCCTCTTCCACGGCGAGGTGCTGCTGGCGCTCGTCGGGCTCGCGGTGCTCGCCTTGACGCCGGTCGCCTACAAGGCGCTCAAGGCGCGCAGACGCTGAGGACGGAGAAGCGAGCGGCCGGGAAGGGGAGCACATGGCGGACGCACTCGAGGTCGACATCTGCGTCGTGGGCGCCGGCTCGGGCGGCCTCTTGGTCGCTGCCGCGGCGGCTCTCCTCGGCCGCCGGGTCGCCCTCGTCGAGCGCGGCCGCATGGGGGGCGACTGCCTCAATTACGGCTGCGTCCCTTCGAAATCGCTGATCGCGGCGGCGAAGCGGGCGGCGCTTGCCCGCACGGGAGGCGACTTCGGCATCGACTTGGGCGAGCCGCGGATCGACTTCGCGCGCGTCCACGCGCATGTCGAGCGCGTCATCGCCGCGATCGCGCCGCACGATTCGCAAGAGCGCTTCGAGGGCCTCGGCTGCAAGGTGATCCGCGCCGAGGGCCGCTTCGTCGGCCCCGACGTGCTTGTCGCGGACGGCACAAGCATCCGCGCGCGGCGCTTCGTGATCGCGACCGGCTCCTCGCCCGCGATCCCTCCGCTCGAGGGGCTCGCGGAGGTGCCCTTTCTCACCAACGAGACCGTCTTCGAGCTCAAGGCCAGGCCCGAGCATCTCATCGTCATCGGCGGCGGGCCGATCGGGGTCGAGCTCGCCCAGGCCTTCGCCCGCCTCGGCGCCAAAGTAAGCGTCGTCGAGCTCCTCGCCATTCTCGGCAACGACGACGTCGAGGCGGCGGATGTCGTTCGCCAGGCCTTGCGCCGCGACGGTGTCACCCTTTACGAGGGCACCCGAATCCGTGCGCTCGCGCACGCGGGCGACGGCATCGCGGCGACGATCGAGCGGGACGGCGAGAAGGAGACGCTCATAGGCTCGCATCTTCTCGTCGCCGCCGGCCGGAGCGCCAATGTGGCGGGGCTCGGGCTCGAGGCGGCGGGCGTCGCCTTCACGGCTAGGGGGATCACCGTCGACCGCCGCCTCAGGACGACGAACAGGCGCATCTACGCGCTCGGCGACGTTGCCGGACGCTACCAGTTCACCCACATGGCGGGCCATCACGCCGGTATCGTCGTGCGCAACGCGCTCTTCCGCCTGCCCGCCAAGGTGGAGGAGCGCGCCATTCCGTGGGTCACCTTTACCGACCCCGAGCTCGCCCATGTCGGCCTCAAGGAGGGTAGTGCGCGCGAGGCGCATGGGATTATCCGCATCCTGCGCTGGGCCTTCGCGGAGAACGATCGCGCCCAGACCGAGCGGGAGATCGACGGCTTCGCCAAGGTGATCACGACCCGGCGCGGGCGCGTGGTCGGGGCCACCATCGTCGGCGCGCACGCGGGCGAGCTCATCCTGCCGTGGGGGCTGGCGATCGCGCGCGCGCTCCGCGTGAGCGCGCTCGCCGGGCTCATCGCCCCCTATCCCACGCTGAGCGAGATCAGCAAGAGCGTCGCCGGCAGCTTTTTCACGCCCTCGCTTTTCGGCGAGCGCACCAAGCGCCTCGTGCGTTTCCTCGCGCGCTTCGGCTGACACGGCAACGGTTTGGCTATACTCTGACGACATGGCGGACCCGCACACGAGCCTCCCCAAGCTCCGGCACAGCCTTTCGGCCAAGCTCTTGGTGTTCACCGTGTTGTTCGTGATGGTGGCCGAGGTGCTGATCTTCACGCCGTCGATCGCGCGCTTCCGGCTCGACTATCTCGAGGAGAAGATCGGCGCCGCCCACATCGCGGCGCTGGCGCTCGAGGCCGCACCCTCGCACATGCTGAGCCCCCAGCTCGAGATCGAGCTCCTGCAATATGTCGACGCCTATTCGGTGGCGCTCGACATGCGCGGCTACCAGCGCATGCTGGTGATGAACCGCGACATGCCGCCCGTCATCGACAAGACCTATGATCTGCGCAAGGCGACGCTCTTCTCGCTCATCGGGAATGCGTTCTCGACCTTAGTACAGACCCAGAACCGGGTGCTTCGCGTGGTGGGACCCTCGCCCAAGAATCCCGGCATCACCGTCGATATCGTGCTGGACGAGGGGCCGATGCGGCGCGCCATGTACGACTTCGCCTGGCGCATCCTCTCGCTCTCGATCGTGATCTCGCTGATCACCGCCGGGCTCGTCTATTTGAGCCTGCAGTGGCTCCTCGTGCAGCCCATGCGGCGCATCACCGAGGCGATGCATCAGTTCCGCACGGCGCCCGAGGACGAGAGCGGGAGCCCCATGCCGAGCCAACGCCGCGACGAGATCGGCATCGCCCAGCGCGAGCTTCAGCGCATGCAGAGCGACCTGCGCGTGGCCCTCCACGAGAAGACGCGGCTCGCCGAGCTGGGGGCCGCGGTCACCAAGATCACCCACGATCTCCGCAACATCCTCTCGACGGCGCAGCTCGTCTCCGACCGGCTCGCCGACAGCAAGGATCCCACGGTCAAGCGCGTGACGCCGACGCTGCTTGCCTCGCTCGACCGCGCCATCTCGCTCTGCGTCAATACGCTCAGCTTCGCGCGCGAGGAAAAGCCGGTCGTCGCGATGACGCGCTTCTCCTTGGGCCTCCTCGTCGACGACGTGGGTGCCGCCCTCCGCCTGCCGCTGCCCGAGACCAGCCGCTGGATCAACGAGGTGCCGCGCGAGTTCTGGCTCCGCGCCGACCGGGACCAGATGTTCCGCGTGCTCCTCAATCTCGGCCGCAACGCCTACGAGGCGGGTGCCACCAAGGTGACGGTCTCGGCCCGTCACGGCGAGGACGGCATCGCGCTCGAGATCGCCGACAACGGCCAGGGCATTGCGCCTGCCGCGCGCGACAAGCTGTTCCATGCCTTCGCCGGCACGGGAAAGCCGGGGGGGACGGGCCTCGGCCTCGCCATCTCGCGCGAGCTCCTGCGCGCGCATGGCGGCGATATTCGATTGGCCGAGAGCCGTCCCGGCTCGACCCGCTTCCTCCTCACGCTGCCCGAGAGATGCGCTGTCGCGGACGCCGACGTGAGGCACGCCGTGTGACGTCCGATTCGGCTGCTCGGGCGGCGGCAAGCGCATTTGGGCGTTCCACCCGTGACCCGTCCCCTCATACCGGCGAAAGCCGGTATCCATTGGACGTATCACAATTGTTGGAGAAAACAGCGACTATAGTGGCCTATCGGAAATGGGTCCCGGCCTTCGCCGGGACGACGACTCATTGCTTTCATGGGCAGTCGTCTGCAATGCCGTCATGAGCTGGGTGTGGATACCGATCACCATCTGGGCAGCACTCGCCCAGACCTTCCGCAACGCAGCCCAGCGCCACCTCACCAAGGATCTCGGCACGCTCGGCGCCACCTTGGTGCGCTTTCTCTACGGTCTTCCCTTCGCCCTTCTGTGGCTCCTTTTCCTAAACCGCGGGCTGGGCCTGGCACTGCCCGCCCCGACTTGGAGTTCGCTTGGCTGGACCGTGGTCGGCGCCGTCGGCCAGCTGGTGGCGACCGCCCTTCTCCTGCGCACCATGGAGGAGCGCAATTTCGCCATCGGGGTCATTTACTCCAAGACGGAGATCGTGCAGATCGCCCTCTTCGCGATCATCCTCCTGGGCGACCCCCTCTCGCTCGCGGCGGCGAGCGCCATCGCCCTCGTCACCGTCGGGCTCGTCCTCATCTCGCTCAAGGCGGGACCGGCGGGGGCGGTCTCCTTGGCGCGGGCCTGGAGCTCGCCCGCGGCCCTTTTCGGGCTCGGCTCCGGGGCCGCCTTCGCCATCTCGACGGTAGGCTATCGCGGCGCCGCCTTGTCCCTTCACGCGGGCTCGCTCTTCATGGCGGCGGGCTATGTGCTCGTCCTCGCACTCGCACTTCAGGTCCTCCTCCTCGGCGGCTGGCTTCTGCTGCGCCGACCTGAGGTGATCGCAGCGGTGTTGCGCGCGTGGCGGCTCTCGCTCGCGGCGGGCCTGGCGGGCGCTGCCGGCTCGGCCGGCTGGGTGACCGCGATGGCGCTCGAGCCCGTGGCGCACGTGCGCACGCTCGGGCTCGTCGAGGTCTTCTTCAGCTACGCCGTCTCGCGCCGCATCTTCAAGGAGCGCATCGGCCGGCTCGAGCTCGCGGGCATAGCACTCATCGCCCTCGGCGTGGCGCTGATCGCGCGCGCGGGGTAGCGGGTGCCGTGAGGCGCCGCCGGGGCGCGGAAATGGGCTTGCCTTGAAAGTAACTTATATGTGACTATATGAGCAACTCGCTGACCGTGGTCGAGTATGTACGGGAGGACGGTTCCAACCCATTCCGGACGTGGTTCGATAGCCTCCATGCCCAAGCAGCGGCGAAAGTCGCAACGGCGATACTGCGGCTCGAGCTAGGCAACAGGTGAGGGACATGGCACTGACCCGGGACTTCAAGCAGACGGTGGTGGCGCGCGTGCAGCGAGATCCGGAGTTTGCCAAAGCGCTGCTCGACGAGGCGGCCACGCTGTTTCTTAATGGTGAGCCGCACACGGCCCGCCTCATCCTACGCGACCTCGTGAACGCGACCGTGGGATTCGAGGAGCTCGCCGCCGAGACGGCGAAGCCTGCCAAGAGCCTGCACCGCATGCTGTCGAAGAAGGGAAATCCGACAATGGACAATCTCGCGGCCATTCTCGCCGTGGTCCGCAAGAAGCTGGGAGTGGAAATTCAGGCACGCACCGTCGAAGCGGCGTGAACGACGCACGGGAACGGAAATCCTTAGCTCCGCGCGACCGCGTTGGGAGACTTCATCAGGCTCGCAGTGAGGGGATAGCTGCAGCGCCGCACCGCCTACGGCCCTCAATCGAGCTGCAGCACCTGCGTCTTGAGATAGGCGGACTCGGGGAGGAAGGGATGCACGGGATGGTCGGGGGCGGCACCCGCACTCCTCAAGATGCGTCCCGTGCGACCGGCTTGCGCCAGGCCGCGGCGCACCTCCTCGGCAAAGCGCTCCGTTTCCACGTTGTGGGAGCAGGAGGCGAGAAAGACGAAGCCGCCTGCGCTCGCGAGCTCGGCCGCAAGCCGCGCCATCTTGCGATAGCCCTTGGCCCCCTGGGCGAGCTCGCGCTTCGATTTGACGAAGGCGGGCGGATCGCAGATGACGAGCTCGAAGCGTTCGCCCGCGGCAACGAGGCGCTCCATCTCGGCAAAGGCGTGGCCGCGCCGGAAGCTCAGGCGCTCGGCGACGCCGTTCAGGCGCGCCGCCTCTTGGGCGAGTGCCAAGGCCGCCTCCGAGCGGTCGATCGCGAGCACGGACGCGGCCCCTGCCGCGGCCGCCTGGACGGCGAAGCCGCCGCTATAGCAATAGAGATCGACCGCGCGCCTGCCGCGCGCGAGCGAGGCCACGAAGGCGCGGTTCTCCCGCTGGTCGAAGAACCAGCCGGTCTTCTGGCCGCCTGCGAGGTCGGCGAGGAAGCGGCTGCCGTTCTCGACGAGCTCGATGGGGCCGGGGAGGCTGCCCTTGGCGAAGCGGACATCGCTCGCGAGCCCTTCGAGCGCGCGCACGGAGCTGTCGTTGCGCAGGAGAATGGTGCTGGGCGCGAGCAAGCCGTCGAGCGCCTCCACAAGCGGACCCGAGAGCCGCTCCATGCCGGCCGTGTTGAGCTGGCAGACGAGCACGTCGGCGTAGCGGTCGATGACGAGGCCGGGAAGCCCATCGGCCTCGGCATGGACGAGGCGATAATAGGGCTCGCGGTATAAGAGCGTGCGCAGCGCGAGGGCGCGCTCGAGCCGTAGTACCAAGAAGCCGGCATCGACGGTTGAGCCCGCGTCGCGCGTCAAGATACGCGCCGCGAGCAGGCTGTGCGGGTTGAAGAAGGCGAGCCCGAGGGCCTCGCCGCCGGCCGCCACGAGCCGCACGAGCGAGCCCGCCGGCAACGCCTTCGCCGCCGCGTCGATCGCGATCTCGTTCGAGTAGACCCAAGGGTGTCCCTGCCGCGCGCGCTTGTGGCGGCCGGGCAGCAGGCGAATGTCGGGGTGGGGCGCCATGGCGCGGCAGCATAGCGGCAGATGCCCCGAGGGGTTAGGGAAATGCGGCCGTCAATGCCTGCGTAGTGCCGTTTCCCGTGCGCTGGCGGGTGCCGGCGTCAGCAGCACGAGGACGAGTGCCGCCAGCACGAAGAGGAGGGCCGCGATCTCGCGCCAGCCGATCGGCTCGCCCAGGACGAGGGCGCCCGAGAGCACGCCCACGACGGGCACCAGGACGGTGCCGAGGGAGGCGATCGAGGCCGGGAACAGGCTCACCACCTTGAACCAGGCGTATTGGCAAAACAGAAGCGGCAAGGCGACTGAGTAGACGAGCGCCCAGAGGGCGGTTGCGCTGGCGTCCTGCATGACGAAGCGCTCGCTCGCAATGGCCACGACGATGATGGGAACGACGCCTATCAGGAACTGCCAGCCGGCAACGGCAAGAATGGGGATCGGCCACACGACGCGCTTCTGCACGAGCGTGCCGAGCGCCCAGGAGACAGCACCGCCGAGGGTCAAGAATATGCCGAGCGGAGATTGGCCGAGCGCATGCAGCGCCGGTGCTAAGAGGACGCCGACCCCCGCCATGGCGAGTGCCAAGGCCGCAAGCAGGCGCAAGGTCACGCGCTCGCGCAAGAAGATGGCGCTCAAGATCGTCGACCAGATCGGCATGGTATAGGCAAGTACGGCGGCCTGATTGGCGGCGATCAGCTGCACGCCGAAGGCGATCAACACCTGCCAGCCGGTCACGTTGAAGAGCGCGCCGAGCGCGAGCGCGCCCCAGATGTCGCGCGGCGGGCGCACGGAGCGGCCGCCGAGGAGGGCGAAAAGCAGGAGGGCCAGGCCGCTGAAGGTGGTGGTGACGGCGCGGTACTGCCAGACCGGAATCTCGTTGAGCGAGAGCTTGAGGGCGACCCAATTGGTGCCCCAAAAGAGCGAGACCGCGGCAAGCAGGAGCCAGCCGAGGCGAGGCAAGGGCCGCGGGGCGCTCAAAGGCGGAGCCGGGACTCAGCGCAGCCGGTCCACGCCGGCAAGCGGCTGGACGTATTGCAGATCGGTGTCCCAGGGGAAATGGATCCAGGTGTCCTGGCTCACCTCGGTGACGAAAGTGTCGACGAGCGGCCGACCCGCGGGCTTGGCGTAGACCGCCGCCATGTGGGCCAAGGGCAAGAGCTCGCGCACGACGCGCGCGGTCGCGCCCGTATCGACGAGATCGTCGACGATCACCCAGCCGCGGCCGTCGCCGGGGGGCGCGCTCAGGATGCGCACCTCGGCCTGCTCCTGGTGCGCGTAGCTCTCGACGCAGATGGTCGCGAGCAGGCGCAGATTGAGCTCGCGCGCGACGATCACCGCCGGCACCAGGCCGCCGCGCGCGATGCCGACGATGCCGATCCACGGCCCGCTCTCGTTGAGCCGCCACGCCAGCGCCTTGGCGTCTCGATGCAATTCCTGCCAAGAGACGGGGAAGGACTTGGAAAAGCGATCGCTGCCACTCACCGGCGGCTCCCTTCATCAAGCATAGCGATTAAAGCGGATCGAGCGAGACGAGGCAATCGCGCTGGTCTCCCTTGGCGCGCTCCGCGCTCAGCTCGTGCGTTCTTCCGCCTCGACGAGAACGCAGCCCGAGATGCGCCAGCTGCCGTCCGCCTCGCGCTCCATGCTGTAAAGCGCCAGCACCAGGCGGCCGTCGGGGCCGACGAGGAGCACCTTTTGCACCGGGCCCTCCTCGCCCGTCGTGAGCGCGCGGAACTCCGTCTCGCGCGGGCGATAGACCGGCTGATAGGCGCGCTTCACCATGTCCATGAAGGCGTCGGGCGTGCCGAAGCGCGCTTGAATGTCGGGGGCGGCGAAGGCGAAGGCGGCGGTGGCATCGTCGCGCTGGAAGGCCTCGAGCTGCCGCTCGATCACGCTCCTGATCGCGGCTGCGTCGACGCCGCCGCTCGAGTCCTGGGCCGAGACGGAAAGCGGCCAAGCGAGAAGGGCGAGCACGAGAAGAAGAGAGCGCATGCCGGAGCCTCAAGATCGCCCATTCTAGCGCGAAACACCCGCGCGGGCCATAACGCCGCCGAGATGTGGCCTCGCCCGGATGCGGATGTGGATTGGGTTGCGCCGGCGGCGCTAAGGCATTAGGGATGGCGGCTTCGAGAGCGGCGCCGACACTGGAATTCGCAATGCTGAATACGCCGAGAGCAACGCGCGGCATGGTGGTGGCTCCCCATCACCTCGCCGCCCAAGCGGGCCTCGCCGTGCTGCGCGAGGGCGGCAACGCGATCGAGGCGATGGTCGCCGCCTCTGCGGTCGCCATGGTGGTCTACCCGCACATGACCGGCCTCGGTGGCGACGGCTTCATGCTGATCGCACCCGCGGGCGGCGCACCGATGGCGCTCGAGGCCTACGGCCGTGCCGCCGCCGCCGTCGATCTCGCTTTCTACAAGAAGCGCGGTCTACAGACCATACCTGCGCGCGGACCCCTTGCCGCGATCACGGTCGCGGGCACGGTCTCGGGCTGGCAGAAGGCGTTAGAGGTGAGCGCAAGTATGGGCGGGCGTCTGCCGCTCGCGCGTCTTTTGGAGGATGCCATCTTCTACGCGCGCGAGGGCTATGCCGTGACCGGCACCCAGGCCGAGAACAGTGCTGAGAAGCTCGCGGAGCTCAAGGAAATCCCCGGCTTCGCGCAGACCTTCCTCATGAATGGCGTGGCTCCCGCCGAGGGCAGCCGCTTCAAGAACCCGGCACTCGCGGAAAGCTTGGCACGCCTCGCCACGGCCGGCCTCAAGGACTTCTACGAGGGTGCCCTCGCGGAAAGCATCGCGGCCGATCTCGCGCGCGCCGGCAGCCCGCTCACGCGCGAGGATTTAGCGGCCCAAAAGGCGAGGTGCTTGGCCCCCCTTTCGCTCAAGCTCCGCAATGCCACGCTCCACAACCTGCCCCCGCCGAGCCAAGGCCTCGCCTCGCTCGTCATCCTCGGCATCTTCGACCGCCTCGGCATCGCGGAGGCCGACGGCTTCGCCCATGTGCACGGCACCGTGGAGGCGACCAAGGCGGCCTTCCATATCCGCGACCGGCACCTGACCGACCCGGACCACATGAAAGTGCGCGCCGAGGATTTCCTCGCCGAGCGCGCGCTCAAGGAGATGGCCGCCGGGATCGACCCCGAGCGGGCAGGTGCTTGGACGCTCAATCCGGCACCGGGAGATACCGTGTGGATGGGCGCGGCCGATGGGGGCGGGCTCGTCGTCAGCTTCATCCACAGCATCTATTGGGAGTTCGGCTCGGGCGTCACGCTCAGCGACACGGGCATCGTCTGGCAGAACCGCGGCATGGCCTTCTCGCTCACTCCCGGCTCCCTCCATCAGCTGCTGCCGCGCCGGCGGCCGTTCCATACCAACAATCCGGCGCTGGCGCTCTTCGACGACGGGCGGGTCATGGCCTATGGCGCCATGGGCGGCGACGGCCAGCCGCAAAGCCAGGCGGCGGTGTTCACCCGCTATGGGCTTTTCGGCCGCCCGCTCCAGGAGGCGGTGACGGCGCCGCGTTGGGTGTTGGGCCGGACCTGGGGTCAGGGCCGCACGGGCCTGCGCCTCGAGGGGCGCTTCGCGGCCGCGACCGTGGCCGCACTCGAGCGCGCGGGGCACGCGGTCGAGCTCGTGGCTCCTTTTTCCTCGGTGATGGGTCATGCAGGCGCGCTGGTGCGCCATAGGGACGGCATGATCGAGGCGGCCGCGGACCCGCGCTCGGACGGCGCCGTCGCCGGCTTCTGAGCGCCGCCATCTCCTCCGGGAGAGCGCTTCTCAGCGCACGTAGAGATGAACTTCGCTGGTTTCCGCCGAGCTGCTGGTGATGGCCGAGAGCTTAACCCGGCTCGCCGGCAGCCCCATGTTGGTGAGCGAGCGCATCACCGCGTCCGCGTTCCTCTTCGAGGTATTCATCGCGAGCGCGGTCTTGGCGGGGCCGCCTTTCGACGGCGCCACGGCCACGAGGTCGAAATCGGCGTTGGGCTTGCGCTGGAGCGCCTCGCTCACGGCGGTATAGAGCGCCGATTCATAATCCACATTCTCGCGGTCGAAGCGGATCACGACGAGCGGGCGTCGATTGGCGAGGCTGGCAGCACTTTCGCCGCGCGGTGCGGGTGCGCGCGAGGCGAGCGGTGCCGCCGTGTAATAGGCCCGGTTGGCCAGGCTGGCGCCGAACAGCTCGCCGTTCTTGATCGCGACCGACAGCGTGGTGAGGTTGTTGCGCTCGCGTCCGAGATAGAGGTTCTGACGGCTCGTGTCCTCGGAGAGCTCGTTGAGCAGCCGGTCGATGGTGACGACGGTCTTGTTGGTCTCGTCCTCGAGGATCGCGAGCTGGCGATGATCCTCGTCCACAGCACCCGAGATGCCGTAAGTGGCGCGCGTCGATTCGAGAAGAAAGGCGGCGAGCGAGGAGTCGCTCGACACCTCGGTCGAGAGCGAGTTCATGGCGGCAACGTCGCCGTCGATCTTCTCGAGGATCGACTGCGCCTGGTTCCATTGATCCACGAGCACCGGATTGCCGGGCGTGGTGCCGACCTGCAGCTTGGCGTTGATGGCGCCGATGAGCTGCTGGTACTGCTGCGCGTTGCCCACGGTCTGCGCGCGCAACGTCTGAAGCCGGCTGTTGTGGTCGCTGATCGACCCTTCCAGCTTGACGAGCTCGCCGCGCATGGACTCCACCTTCTGTCCGACGGCGGTGCCGGTCGGTTGTCCGGCCGCGACGGGCACGGGCTGGAAGTTGGTGGTGTTGAGCTGCGGCGGCGCCGCCGGCTGCGTGGCGACGGGCGTAGTCGGAGCCGCCTGCGCGGCTGCGGGCGGCGTGGCCGCGGCCGGCGCGGTCGTCTCCTGCGCCTTGGCTTTGCCCGACGGTTCCTCCCCCGTCAACGTCGGCAGCAAGTTCTCGCTCGCGAACGAGCAGCCGCCGAGGAGAAGCACCACGCCCACCAGGGCGGTTTTCCACTGGGCCATTATTTTCCTTGGGTTTTTAAAGGACACGCCTTCCCGTCGTTCGGCCACCTTTTATCGCGCGTAACATGCCAGCAAAGGCAAGCCATTGCAACGACCTTGTCTTTCGGGAGCGGGCCTCCGCGGGCCGGTTCAGAAGCGCAGACGCGGCGCTTTTCCGCATGGTTTGCCTTGCTTTTCAGCGATGGTTTGAGTAGCGTCCCAGCCCTTCGACGGCCGCCGCCGCGCTTGCGGATTTCACCGGCCGCACCCGCGCCCGTAGCTCAATTGGATAGAGCGTCTGGCTACGGACCAGAAGGTTAGGGGTTCGAGTCCCTTCGGGCGCGCCAGTTTTCCCGCCGTTGCGTTTAGCGACCTTGCGCGTCTCTTCCACAGCGGCGCTCACAAGGCACGCGGCTTCTATAGCGCAGGACTATGAACCCGCCGTGACAGCGCGCCTTCTTGCGCGGGCGCGTCGCGCCGCACTCCGTTCGCGGAAAAGGGAGGTGGCCGCGGCCTAGGCGGGAGCGCTCCTCAGCCGGCCGCTTGCCGGGCCTCGAGCTCGGCCATCTCGCTCCGCACGACCTTGCCGATCTTGGCCAACGCACGCGCCTCGAGCTGGCGCACCCGCTCGCGCGAGACGCCGAAGTGTATGCCGAGATCCTCGAGCGTGGGCGGCTCGTCGCTCAGCTGGCGCTCGACCAGGATCTGGCGCTCGCGCGGGGAGAGCGTATCGAGTGCGGTCGCGAGGATGCTGCGGCGCTTCGCCAGCTCGTCGGCATCCGCGAGCCGCATTTCCTGATCCGGCGTGTCATCGACAAGGAAGTCCTGGCGCTCCGCATCGCCGTCGACGTCGAGACGCTCGTTGAGGGAGGCGTCGCGGCCGCCCATGCGGCGGCTCATGTCGAGCACCTCGGACTCGCGCACGCCGAGCTCGCGCGCAATCTTCTCGACCGCCTCGGGCGAGGGATCGCCGCCCTGCAGCTCGCCATGGGCCGAAGCCACGCGGCGCAGGTTGAAGAAGAGCCGCTTCTGCGCCGCGGTCGTGCCCATGCGCACAAGCGAGCTCGTGCGCATGACGTAATCCTGCAGCTGCGCGCGGATCCACCAGATCGCGTAGGTGCTGAGACGGAAGCCGCGCGCCGGGTCGAAGCGCTCGATCGCATGCATGAGGCCGAGATTGCCTTCGGCGATGAGGTCATCGAGGGGCAGGCCGTAGCCGAGATAGCCGCGTGCCGTCTTGATGACGAGGCGCAGGTGGCTGCCGACCAGCCGGTCGAGGGCCGCGCGGTCGCGCTTGGCGTGCCAGCGCTTGACCAGGTGCTGCTCGGTCTCGAGGTCGAGGTAGGGATATTTGCGCACTTCCCCCAGATAATGCGAAAGCGCGCTCTGCGACGAAAAATCCAAATGACTCAAAGGAATGATCCTCTAAAGGTTAATCCGCGGTACCCGGCCCGGACCGCCGGGGAACCGATCTGGAACGAGCGTTCCCACTCTCGAATCCGCAACTTCGCGCCCTCTTTGTAACGCGCCACCGGTCGCGGGGCGCTGCGATAGCGGGCAGGGCGTGTGGGGGTATGATGTTGATATGGGCAACGATTCCCGAATTTCAAGGCAATGCGGGCCGGCGGATGCCCGCAAACGGGCGGCCTAATCGCGTCCGAGCCAGCTCTCCACCAGTCGACGCGCGATCGAATCGCGACGCGGCAGGCGAAAGCTCTCGTCCTCGGGACTGGCCAAGAGCTCCGCCCGCGTGAACCAGCGCGCGTCCTCGAGCTCGTCGCGATTGACGTTGAGCTCGGGTGACACCGCCTCGGCATGGAAGCCGAGCATGATCGAGGACGGAAAGGGCCAAGGCTGGGAGGAGTGGTAGCGCACGTTCGCGACGCGCACGCCGGTCTCCTCGAGCACCTCGCGCGCGACCGCGTCCTCGAGGCTCTCGCCGGGCTCGACGAAGCCGGCAAGGGTCGAGTGCATGCCGGGCGGCCACACGCGCTGCCGGCCCAAGAGGCAGCGCTCGCCCAGGCTCACCAGCATGATCACCGCCGGATCGGTGCGGGGAAAATGCTGGGCCTTGCACGCGGGGTTTGTGCAGACGCGCACGTGGCCGGCCTCTCTGCTCAAGGTCTCGGCGCCGCACATGCCGCAGAAGCGGTGGTGGCGATGCCAGTGGAGAATGCCCCTGGCATAGGCGAGGAGCGCGCCCTCGCCGTGCGCGAGCAGCGGGCCGTGGCGGCGCAGGTCGGCGAACTCGCCGCCGAGCGCCATGCTCGCCGGGCCGGGATCCTCGAGATGGGAGAGATCGAGGGCGAAATGCGCGATGTCCCCGCTGAGGCCGAGGAGCACGAGAGGCGCTTTGCCGTTGAGGATGGCGCTCGCCTCCGCGACGGTCGGCAGGAGCGGTGCCGGCCGGCCTGAGGAAGCGACATCCGCGCGGAACAGGTTCTGGCCGCGCCACACCGGCACGAGGCGCGTGCGCGGATCGCTGAGCCGCTCTTCGAGCCAACGCGCGTCCGCGCGCAACGCGCCGGCGCGATCGAGCCCGCAGGCCGCGTAGAAATTGGGACGGCTCATGTCTCGGACCCTGGCACAGCGCGCGCCGCCGCGCAATCGGTCGAGGCGTTGCGAGGCTTGCGACTCTCGCGGCCGATCCTGATATAGTGCCGCACGGGAGGTTGGCGGCGGACGGAGCTCTCGCCAACCCGGTCAGGTCCGGAAGGAAGCAGCCGTAACGAGCCGGCTCCGGGTCGCTCGTCAACCTCCCAGCCGATCGAGAGGGATCGCCATCGGGCGCCATGACCGCAACTACCGTGAACGGCGATCCCACACCCTATCGCGTACTGGCGCGCAAATACCGGCCCGGCAGCTTCGCCGACCTCATCGGCCAGGAGGCGATGGTGCGTACCCTCACCAACGCCTTCAAGGGCGGCAGGCTCGCGCATGCCTTCATCCTCACGGGCGTGCGCGGGGTGGGCAAGACGACGACGGCGCGCATCATCGCCAAGGCGCTCGACTGCGTCGGCCCGGACGGCCAAGGCGGACCGACGATCGAGCCCTGCGGGGTGTGCGAGCACTGCCTCGCGATTGCCGCCGACCGCGACGTCGACGTGATCGAGATGGACGCCGCGAGCCGCACCGGGGTCGACGACATCCGCGAGCTCATCGAGGGCGTGCGCTACCGCCCGATCGCGGCGCGCTACAAGGTCTACATCATCGACGAAGTGCACATGCTCTCCAAGAACGCGTTCAACGCGCTTCTCAAGACGCTCGAGGAGCCGCCCGAGCATGTGAAGTTCATCTTCGCCACCACCGAGATCCGCAAGGTGCCGGTCACCGTCCTCTCGCGCTGCCAGCGCTTCGACTTGCGCCGCGTCGATCAGGCGGTCCTCGCGGCACACCTCGGCAAGATCGCGGCGGCCGAGGGTGCGCTCGTGCCCGAGGAGGCGATCCGGCTCATCGCGCGCGCGGCCGACGGCTCGGTGCGCGACGGTCTCTCGCTCCTCGACCAGGCGATCGCCCATGGCGCCGGCTCGCCGGAGGCCGAAGAGGTCCGTCTCATGCTCGGCCTTGCCGACCGCGCGCAGACCTTGGACCTCTTCGAGCTCTTGATGAAAGGGGAGATCGGCGCCGCCTTGGCGCTCCTCGGCGAGCTCTACAAGAGCGGCGCCGATCCGCTCGTCGTCGTCCAGGACCTGCTCGAGGTGTGCCATTGGCTCACCCGCCTCAAGATCGACGGTTTGGCGGAGGGCCCGGTCTCCTCCGACGCGGAGCGCGCGCGCGGCAAGGGGATGGCGGCAACGCTCGCCATGCCTGTCCTCGCGCGCGCCTGGCAGATGCTGCTCAAGGGGCTCGGCGAGACCCAAGGGGCACCGAGCCCCCTTGCCGCGGCCGAGATGGCGCTCATCCGCCTCGCCTACGCCGCGGAGCTGCCAAGCCCGGCCGACCTCATCCGATCGCTCGCCGGCGAGCAGGTAGCACCCGCGACGGCACCAGCCCCAGCGCCCGGCGGGGCCGGCAACGGCTCAGGCGGGCGGCAGACCGTTCAGGCCCCGCGCACGCTGAGCGCCGGCGCCGAGCATCCAAGTCCGGGCGGCGGCGGCCGGGGGCAAGCGGCGCTTGCGCGCGCGGCCGAGACGGCCCAAGGGGCACCGGCCGAGGCAGCGGGGCCGGAGAGCTTCGCGGCCCTTGTGGCCCTGGTCGAGGCCGAGGAGCCGATCCTCGGCGCGCAGCTGCGCAACAACGTGCACCTCGTGCGCTTCGAGCCCGGCCGTCTCGAGTTCCGGCCGAACGCGCACGCGCCCTCCAACCTGGCACCGCGGCTCATGACGCTGCTCTCCGCCTGGACCGGCCGGCGCTGGGCGATCTCGGTCTCGAACGAGGGGGGATCGCCGACGTTGCTCGAGCAGGCGAAGCGCCAGGCAGCCGACCGCCTGGCGCAGGCGCGGGAACTCCCGCTCGTGCAAGCCGTGCTCGCGAGCTTTCCCGGAGCCGTGGTCGAGACGGTGCGCGAGTTGACGCCTGCAGCGGAAGCAGAGACAGCAGCCGAGGCCGCGGGCGAGCCGCTCGAGGCCGCACTCCCAACGGGCGATGCCGAGCCCGGCAATGACGGAGAGCCGCCATCATGAAGAACCTCGGCCAGCTCATGAAACAGGCCCAGGAGATGCAGAACCGCATGCAGGAGATGCAGCAGAAGCTCGCCGAGGTCGAGCTCGAGGGTGCGTCTGCAGGCGGCATGGTGAGGGTGACGGTCAACGGCAGGAGCGAGATGCGGCGCGTCAAGATCGATCCCTCGCTCGTGGACCCCAAGGAGGTCGAGGTGCTCGAGGACCTCGTCGTCGCCGCCTTCAACGACGCCAAGGCGAAAGTCGAGGCCCGCGTCGCCGAGGAAATGCAGAAGCTGACCGGCGGGCTGCCGCTTCCGCCCGGCCTCAAGCTGCCGTTCTGAGGGCGGGAGCGAGACCCTTGCTTCCGAGCGATGGTTGGCGAACTCCACCCACGTCATTGCGAGCCGAAGGCGAACCCCGGCGTACGCCGGGGCAGAGCCTGTCCGGCCATCCTGGATTGCTTCGTCGGCTTCGCCTCCTCGCAACGACGCTACGCGGCGGTGCGCTAGCGGGCACCACAGTTGCATCATGACCGGATCGGAGATCGAGCGCCTCATCCAGCTCCTCGCCAAGCTCCCGGGCCTCGGTCCGCGCTCGGCGCGGCGCGCCGCCCTTCACCTGCTCAAGCGGCGCGAGACGCTGCTCGAGCCGCTCGCCGCGGCACTGGCCGAGGTAGGGCGGCACATTCATCCGTGCTCGCGTTGCGCCAACCTCGATACCACGGACCCGTGCGCCATCTGCGCCGATGCGCGGCGCGAGACGGGCGTGCTCTGCGTGGTCGAGGAGGTCGCCGACTTGTGGGCGCTCGAGCGTGCCAACGCCTTCAAGGGACGCTATCACGTGCTCGGCGGCACGCTCTCGGCCCTCGACGGGGTGGGACCCGACGAGCTCAACATTCCAAGGCTGGTCCAGCGCGTGAAGGAGGAGGGGATCAAAGAGGTGATCCTCGCCACCAACGCAACCGTCGACGGCCAGACCACGGCGCATTACGTGGCCGACCGCCTGGCGCCGCTTGGCATCACGGTCTCGCGCTTGGCGCACGGCGTGCCGGTCGGCGGCGAGCTCGACTACCTCGACGACGGCACGCTCACGGCCGCACTCAAGGCGCGCCGACCGGCGTGAGGCCGGCAAGGGCACTCGTCCTCGAGGGTGCTGCAGGAGCGCCCGAAGCAGCGCTTGAAACGGGATCAGTGTTTCATATATCATTGAAATATGAAAGATGAGATCGCGCCGAGGGACTTCAGGCGGCGCGCCGGCGCGGCGTCGCAATTCCTGCGCTCGCTGGCGAGCCGGCACCGGCTGATGATCCTCTGCACGCTGCTTGAGGGCGAGTGCCCAGCCGGCGATCTCGGCCGGCGCCTCGGCCTCAGGCCCTCCAACCTCTCGCAGCACCTGGCCAAGCTGCGGCAGGAGCGCCTGGTGGCCACGCGCCGCGTGCGCACGGTGATCTATTACCGGCTCGCCTCAGAACGGGTCGCGCCGATCCTCGCCGCGCTTTATCGCCTCTTCTGCAAGAAAGGCTGAGTCGAAGGGATGGCCTGGGAGAACTTCACACCCGTCTCGGCGTCGCTCGGCGGCGCGCTTATCGGGCTCGCGGCGGCGCTCTTGTGGCTGGCGAACGGCCGCATTGCCGGCATCAGCGGAATCGTCGGAGGAATGGGCAAGGCTGCCAAAGGCGACCGCGCTTGGCGCGTCGCCTTCGTGATCGGCATGCTGGCGGCACCCGGCCTTTCCGCACTCTTAACCGGAAGCCTGCCTCGCATCACCATCGACGCCTGGCTCCCCACGCTCGCCGTGGCCGGCCTTCTCGTCGGCTTCGGCACGCGGCTCGGCAGCGGCTGCACGAGCGGACACGGCGTGTGCGGGCTCGCGCGCCTGTCGCGGCGCTCGCTCGCCGCGACGCTTGCCTTCATGGCCGCGGGGATCGCCACGGTCTTCGTCGTTCGGCACCTCACGGGAGTCTGAGCGCCATGGCGCGCACGCTCGTCGCCTTCCTGAGCGGCCTCCTCTTCGGCTCGGGGCTCGTCGTCTCGCGCATGATCGATCCCGCCAAGGTCCTCGCCTTTCTCGATCTTGCCGGGCGCTGGGATGCGAGCCTCGCCTTAGTGATGGCGGGGGCCGTTCTCGTCGCCGGCGCCGGCTTTCGCCTGGCGCGCGGACGGGCCGCTCCCTTTCTCGACGACCGCTTCCGCAACCCCGAGCGCCACGCGATCGATCGTCCCCTTGTCGTGGGCGCCCTCCTCTTCGGGGTCGGCTGGGGCCTCGCGGGCTTCTGCCCCGGCCCTGCGCTCACCGCACTCTCCCTCGGCCGCATCGAGCCGCTCGTCTTCGTCGCGGCCATGCTTGCCGGAATGGCGGCCCATCAGGGCTTAGACGCCCTCGCCGCGGCCCGCCGGCAGCGGCGCGAGCATGCCAGCCGGCGCTTCGAGCAAGCGCGGAGGCTGAGCGAGTGATGCAGGATATTCTCGCGCTCCTTTCGGGCTCGCTCGTCGGCTTCTCGCTCGGCCTCATCGGCGGCGGCGGCTCGATCCTCGCGGTACCGCTCCTCCTCTATATCGTCGGCGTGAGCGACCCGCATACCGCGATCGGCACCAGCGCGCTCGCCGTGGCGGCAAACGCCTTCGCGAATCTCTTGCCGCACGCGCGCGCCGGGCATGTGCGCTGGCGGACGGCTGCGCTCTTTGCCGCGTCGGGGGCGTTCGGCGCCCTCGCCGGTTCCGCCGTCGGCAAGAGCATCGACGGCCAGAAGCTCTTGGCGCTCTTCGCGGTGCTGATGCTCGTCATCGCCTACTTCATGCAGCGCGGGCCACGGCCCGCGCCGGCCCATAGGCGCGGCATCTCGAGCTTGGCGCTTGCCGGCAGGACCGCGGCGACCGGCTTGGGTGCCGGCGGGCTCGCGGGCTTTTTCGGCATCGGCGGCGGTTTCCTCATCGTGCCCGGTCTGATCATGGCCGCGGACCTGCCGATCATCGAGGCGATCGGCTCCTCGCTCGTCTCGGTGGGCGTGTTCGGACTCACCACCGCGGCCAACTATGCCGTCTCCGGCTTCGTCGATTGGCGCATCGCGGCCGAGTATCTGGCCGGCGGCGCGCTCGGCGGCTGGGCCGGCGCCTCGCTCGCGGTCCGGCTCGCCAAGGAGCGCCGCCTCTTGCACCGCACCTTCGCCGGCGTTCTCGTCGTGGTGGCGCTCTACATGCTTTGCCGCAGCCTCTCCGCCATCGTGTGAGGCGGGAGTGGTGCCGAACCCGCTCCTCAGGAAAGGAGACGCGCACGGACGAGCGCGCCGGAGCGCATTTTGGGCCGCACGGCCGCGCCGGAAGCGTCAGTCGCCGCCCTCGCCGAGCTCGGGCACGCTCTGCTCGAGGCGCGTGAAGTTGCGCACGACAAGGGCGTCGCTCTCGCGATTGATGAGGCCCTGGCGCTGGAGGTCGCTGAGCACGCGCGCGACCGTCTCGCGCGCGGTCGATACGCGGCTCGCGATGTCGGAGTGGATCGGTATCGGTTGAATGCGGGCGGTGCCGTCCGGCTTGAGGACCGGCCGCGCCATGCGCAAGAGCTCGGCGCACACCCGGTCATAGGCCCCCAGTGTGGAGAGGTCCATGATGCGGCCCGTGGCGACGCGGACGATCGTCGCGAGCCGCCGCATGATGGCAAACGCCTGCGGCGGGTGCTCCGTCAGCATGGTGCGGAAGACCTCCGCCGGCATCGAGGCGAGGAGCGTGTCGGAGGTCGCGACCGCGTTCGCCGAGCGCGGCTTGCCGTCGATCGCCGCGATCTCGCCGAAGAACTCGCCCGCGTGCAGATCGCCGAAGCTGACCTCGCGGCCCGATAGCGAGAAGTTGACGATGCGCACGCTGCCCTCGACGACGAAGAACACGTCGCGCGAATCGCTCATCTTGTCGATGATCTGCTCGTCCGGCTTGTACCGGCGCCAGAGGCAGGAGTGCTCGTAGCGCTCGCGCGCGCCTTGGGGCAGGCCGTCCAAAAGGGCGACGCCCTTGAGCGTGTGCGCGCCTTCCTTTGTTGGTTGTCGCATCCCCGTCCCCCTACGCGGCGCGCCGCATTCTAGCGCCTTTCCGCCCCTCTTGACGAGGGCGGTCGACATTCGGTTGACGGCGGCCTCCCGCCTTTGCTCAACTCACAAGGCCATGGCCGAAGAGCTCACCAAGCTGACCGCCCGCCAAGCCGTCGCCCTTTTAGAGCGCCGCGAGATCTCGCCGCTCGAGCTCATCGAGGCCTCGCTCGCCCGCATCGCGGCGGTCGAGCCGCTGGTCAACGCCTTGCCCACGCTCTCAGCCGAGCGGGCGAGAAAGGCCGTGGGCGCGCTGCCGCAGAAGAGCCTCCTGGCCGGGCTTCCGATCGCGATCAAGGACCTCGTCGAGGTCAAAGGCGTGCGCACGACGCGGGGCTCGCCCATCTTCGCCGAGCACGTCTCCCCATATTCGGACATCCTCGTCGAGCGGCTGGAGCGGAACGGCGCCGTGGTCATCGCCAAGTCCAACACGCCCGAATTCGGCGCCGGCGGCAACACCTTCAACGAGGTCTTCGGCCGCACGCTCAATCCGTGGAATACCTCGCTCACCTGCGGCGGCTCCTCGGGCGGTGCCGCGGTGGCGCTGGCGACGGGCGAGGTCTGGCTCGCGCACGGCTCCGATCTCGGCGGCAGCCTGCGCACGCCCGCGAGCTTCTGCTCCGTCGCGGGCTTGCGGCCGAGCCCCGGCCGGGTCGCCGCCGGGCCCCGGACGGATGCCTTCGACACGCTTTCGGTCGAGGGCCCGATGGCGCGCAACGTGGGCGATCTGGCGCTCATGCTCGATGCCATGGTCGGCGCCGATCCGGCCGACCCGCTCGCCCTTCCAGCACCCGGCCGCGCCTTCACATCCCACGTCGATGCGGCAAAGCCGCCCAAGCGGGTCGCCTTCACCCCCGATCTCGGCAGCCTCGTGGTCGCCTCGGAGGTGAGGGATGTTTGCGCGCGCGCGGCGCGCCGTTTCGAGGGCCTCGGCACCGTGGTCGAGCACGCCTCGCCCGAGATGAGCGACGCGCGCGAGATCTTCCAGGTGTTGCGCGCGCACAAATTCGCCACAGCACACGCCGACAAGCTCGCCCTTCATCGCGACAAGCTCAAGCCCGAGGTGATCTGGAACATCGAGAGAGGCCTCAGGCTCGGCGCCGAGGAGATCGCGCGGGCGGTGCTCGCGCGCACGGCGCTCTTCTATCGCGTCGCCGATTTCTTCCGCCGCTACGAGCTCCTGCTCTGCCCGGCGGCCCCGGTACCGCCCTTTCCCGTCGAGGAGCGCTACGTGGCCGAGGTCGAGGGCCACAAATACGAGACCTACATCGACTGGGTCGCCGTCACCTTCGCCATCACGCTCACCGGCTGTCCCGCGCTTGTCATCCCCTGCGGCTTCAGCGCCGATGGCCGACCGATCGGCCTGCAGCTGGTGGCTCCCCCGCGCGGGGAGGCCGCGCTCCTCGAGGCCGCCAAGCTCTTCGAGGATGCCGCCGGCCTCGCCGGTCTCCTCCCCATCGATCCCCGCCCGTCCCCGCCCTAGCTCCCGATTTTCGGCACCTGCACACTGCACCCAGGCACCAGGATCGCCCCGCGGCTTTGGGCGAAACTCATTGAATCGGCGAAATCTTTATGCCCGGAGAGGCGCCCTTGATCTTTGTTGCCTGACCGGATCGGATCGATTAGAGTGCGTTGCAAAATAGATATTGCGTTGCACCAACGGAAGGATGGGGTGATGGCACTGGATATGGCAGAGCGTCCTCTGAGGTCGGCGATGGACGAGCTCCATGGCTATTACATCGAGGATCTCGCGCCGGGCATGACCGCGCTCTATGCGCGCACGGTGACGGATGCGGACATCGTGCTCTTCGCCGGCATTTCGGGCGACGTCAACCCCGTCCATCTCAATCACGAGTTCGCCGCCAACACCGTGTTCGAGGGGCGCATCGCCCACGGCCTCTTGACGGCGAGCTTCATCTCGACGGTGCTGGGGACCAAGCTGCCGGGCCCCGGCTGCGTCTATCTCTCCCAAAACCTCAAATTCAAGGCGCCGGTGCGCTCCGGCGACACGGTCAGTGCGCGCGTCACCATCCTCGACGTGGCCCCGGAAAAGCACCGTGTAACCCTCGCCACCGTGTGCACCGTCTCCAACGAGGTGGTGCTCGAAGGCGAGGCGCAAGTGATCGTCCCCTCGCGCGCCGCCGCTTGAGCCCATAGCAAATTCGACGACAAGCTCCTAACCTTGGGGCCCGGAAAGGAGCCCCGAGCGAGATGCGCGTCTTTCGCCATTACACGGAGCTGCCCGCGGCCGCCAGGGGTGCGGTCGTCGCCATCGGCAATTTCGACGGCATTCATCGCGGCCATCAGTCGATCATCGCCGAGGCCGGAAAAATCGCGCGCGCGTTCGCCGCACCCCTTACCGTGCTTACCTTCGAGCCGCACCCGCGCAGCTTCTTCCATCCGGAGCTGCCGCCCTTCCGGCTCACGCCGTTCCGCATCAAGGCGCGCCTCATCGAGGCGTTGGGGGTCGACGAGCTCATCGTGCTCGCCTTCGACGAGACGCTTTCCAGGCTCAGCGCAGAAGCCTTCGTGAGCGAGATTTTGGTGGGCGGCCTCGCCATCCGCCACGCCGTGGTCGGCGACAATTTCGCCTTCGGCCACAAGCGGGGCGGCGACGCGGCTCTGCTCGAGCGGCTCGGACGGCACCACGGTTTCGGCGTGAGCTGCTTCATGCGCGTCCGCGGGCCGGGCGGGGAGGTCTATTCCTCGACGCGCATCCGTGCCGGGCTGCAGGCGGGCGACCCTCCGGCAGCGGCGCTGCTCTTGGGCCGCCATTGGGAGATCGAGGGGCGCGTGCTGCCCGGCGACAAGCGCGGGCGCGAGCTCGGCATGCCGACGGCCAATCTCTCGCTCGACGGCTACCTCGAGCCCGCGCGCGGGGTCTATGCGGTGCGCGCCGGCCTCGACCGCGGCCGCGAGATCGACTGGCACGACGGCGTCGCCAATCTCGGCGTGCGGCCGATGTTCGACGGCAAGACCTGCCTCTTGGAGGCGCACCTCTTCGAGTTCGCGCATGACATTTACGGTCAGCATCTGCGCGTGGCACTCGTCGAGCGGCTCAGGCCCGAGATGAGGTTCGACAGCATCGGCACGCTCGTCGCACAGATGCAGGAGGACGGCCGCCGTGCCCGCGCGCTCCTCGCCACTTCGGTGCTCGCCAGGGAATGACGGCGGAGCGCGCAACAAGGCAGGATGGTTCGCCGCACCGGAGGCGGTGACGTCGCAGCGGGAACGATCACCCCGGCGCTCGCGGCGAAGCGCTTGCGTCGACCGCGCGCTAAATTCTCGTGGCGGGCCACGTTCTGAGAGAGGCAGAGGTGACTTGGGAAAGGGTGCCATCCGAGACAACGCGCTACCAGCGCTCCACGAGCGGGCTCGCGCTCGCACTTGCCGCCGTCGTGATTCTGCTCGACCAGCTGAGCAAATGGTGGATCACCGCAGTCGTCATGCAGCCGCCGCGCGCAATCCCCCTTCTGCCCTTCCTCAATCTGGCGCTCGCCAGCAACCGGGGCGTCAGCTTCGGCATGCTGCGTCTCGAGGGGCCGTGGGGGCCCTGGCTGCTCTCCGTCTTCGCCTTGGTCATCGTGATTTGGCTCTTCCTCTGGCAACGCCGGGCGCGCGACCCCTGGATCGCGGCGAGCGTGGGGTTGATCGCGGGGGGTGCGCTCGGCAACGTCGCCGACCGGCTGCTGCGCCACGCGGTGGTCGATTTCATTGACGTCTATGCCGGCAGCACCCATTGGCCCGCCTTCAATCTGGCCGATTCGGCGATCACGGTGGGGGTCGCCCTCCTCCTCTTCGAGAGCTTGTTTAGGAAGGGCGGAAGCCCTAAAACCTAGGGCCTGTCCCAGGCGGTCTTCTGGCTTTGCCCAAAGGGCGCGGAGATGGGCTATACTGGCGGCCGATAGCGCCCGTGCTTTGTTGCTTGGAACGGCCGAAGGGCCTCAAGCGGTCCCGCACTACCGGGTAGTGCGACAAGGGAGTGGCTCAGCCGAGGTGACGCAGCTCGGGCGAGAGGGTTAGAGGTCAAATGAGCAGCATGAGGTTTACCGGGGTTGTGGCGGCCGTCGCCATCCCGCTCGCACTCGGCGCCTGCGATGTGGTCACAGGCACCTATAATCTGGTGACCGGACAAAGCGGCAATTCCGCCTCCGATCAGTCGCTGACCCTCGGCGGCGACAGCGTGAGGCGTCCGCCGCTGACGCTCCCGCCCGACTTCAATCTGCGGCCGCCGGCCGCCAGTGCCTCGGGCGCCACCGACATCACGGCCGCCCAAGAGGCGCGCCAGACCGTCTTCGGACTCGATCAGGAGAAGGGCGGGCAGGCGGGCGCGCAGCGCTCCGGCGGCGCTTCGTCGGGCGAGGCGGCGCTTCTGCAGCATGCGGGTGCGACGGCGAGCAACGCGAGTATTCGCAACAAGGTCGACCGCGAGACCAATGCGCTAGAGCACCAGGAGAGCGGCTTCGTCAACAACCTGCTCAATCCAACCGGCGACGCCAACGCGGGCAAGAGCTCGGACGAAGGCTGGTTCAGCAGTCTGTTCGGCGACGTCAACAAGCCGAGCATCGAGCGCCAGTGACGGTTTGCGCCGCGGCGCTCGCCCTAAGGGCTGAGGCGCCCCGCGAGGCTCGCTTCCGCTGAGGTGCTGCACCCGCCGGCGTGGTTGGCAAGTCCGATAGGAATGCCCGCGGTGAGCATGGCCGGTTCCACCAGGAAAGACGAGAGGGCCGAGCGCGCCGCGGCAAAGCGGCCGCTCGATTTCGCGCTTCCCGAGGGAGTGCCGTTGCCATACGGCCAGATCGCCGAGGCTTGCTTCGCCGAGCGCATCGGACCCAACGGCCTCACGCGGGAGGAGTACGAAGACACCCTTGCCGCCACCGCGCCGGCGCTTGAGCGGCTCAAGGCCGCTTACGCGGACGGCTCGCTGCCGCTCCTCCGGCTCCCCGAGGCCCGCGCCGATCTTGCCGCTATCGAGCGCCATGCCGAGCGCCTGAGGGCGGGCTGCGACGATCTCGTGCTGCTCGGCACCGGCGGCTCGAGTCTCGGCGGGCAAGCCTTGGCAGCCCTTGCCGGCGAGCGCCTCGGGCCGTTCCCGGGAAGGCCGCGCCTGCGCTTTCTCGACACGATCGACCCCGAGCGGTTCGAGGGCCTGTTGGGCGCCGTCGAGTTGCGGCGCACGGCCTTCCTTGCCATCTCGAAGTCCGGTGCCACCGCCGAGACGGTGGCTCAGCTCCTCTTGAGCTTCGCAGCCGTGCGCGCGGCCGTGGGCGAGAGCGAGGCCCGGCACCACTTCATCGTGATCACCGAGCCGGGCGACAATCCCATGCGCCAGCATGCCGAGCGCTTCGGCATCCCCGTGCTCGACCATGATCCGGGCATCGGCGGGCGCTTCTCGGTCCTCTCGCTCGTCGGCCTGTTGCCCGCGCGCGTGGCCGGCGTCGATATTGCTGCCGTGCGCGAGGGCGCGAGCTCCGTCATCAGGGCGCTCAATGCGGCTTCCCAGCCCGCGGCCTTGCCGCCCGCGGTGGGTGCAGCGATCGCAATCGCGCTTCAGCAGCGCCGCCGCGTCGCCGGCAACGTGATCATGCCCTATGTCGACTGTCTTGCCCTCTTCGGCATGTGGTTCCGCCAGCTCTGGGCCGAGAGCCTGGGCAAGGGCGGCAAGGGCTCGACACCCGCGCGCGCGCTCGGCACCGTCGACCAGCACAGCCAGCTCCAGCTCTATCTCGACGGCCCGGCGGACAAGATGTTCACCCTGGTCGTGGCGGCCGAGGAGGGCAAGGGCCGTCCCATTCCAGCCGATCTCGCGGCCGACCCGCGGCTTGGCTACCTCGCCGGGCGCACGCTCGGCGATCTCCTGGCGGCCGAGCAGCGCGCCACCTACGACAGCCTCGTCGCCGCCGGCCGGCCGGTGCGCCTGTTGGCGCTCGAACGCGTGGACGAGCGCGCGCTCGGCGCGCTCCTCATGCATTACATGCTCGAGGTGATCATCGCCGCCGATCTCCTCGGCGTCGATCCCTTCGACCAACCGGCGGTCGAGGACGGCAAGCGCCGCGCGCGGGCCTATCTCTCCGAGCGGGGCCGGCGATGAGCATCCGCCTCCTGCCCCAAAATCTGGTCAACCAGATCGCGGCCGGCGAGGTGGTGGAGCGACCGGCGGCAGCGCTCAAGGAGCTCATCGAGAACGCGCTCGACGCGGGGGCGACGCGCGTCGATGCGCTGGTGCGCGAGGGCGGGCGCACGCTCATCCAGGTGACGGACGACGGCTGCGGCATGACGGCGGACGAGCTCGCCTTGGCGCTCGAGCGCCACGCCACCTCCAAATTGCCGCAGGACGACCTCACGCGCATTCTGAGCTTGGGCTTTCGCGGCGAGGCGCTGCCCTCGATCGCTGCCGTGAGCCGGCTCACGCTGACGAGCCGCGTGCGGGGCGGCAGCGAGGCCTGGAGCCTCAGCGTCGAGGCCGGCCGCAAGGGCCGCCCGCAGCCGGCGGCCCATCCGCCGGGCACGCGGGTCGAGGTGCGCGATCTCTTTTTCGCCACCCCCGCGCGGCTCAAGTTCATGAAGGCCGAGCGCAGCGAGCTGCAGGCGGCCCTCGACGTGGTGAACCGTCTCGCCATGGCGTATCCGGATGTCGCCTTCACGCTCGGCGACGGCGCGCGCACGCTCGTCAAGCTCCAGGCGGCAGAAGGCGATCTGCTCGACGCGCGCCTCGCCCGACTCGCCGCGATCATGGGGCGCGAGTTCGCCGACAACGCCCTTGCGATCGCCGCCGAGCGCGAGGGCGTCCGGCTCTCGGGTCATGCGGCCGTGCCGACGCTCAACCGTGCGACCGCCCAGCAGCAATATCTCTTCGTCAACGGCCGGCCGGTGCGCGACAAGCTCCTCGCCGGCGCGGTGCGTGGCGCCTACCAGGACTTCCTCGCGCGCGATCGCCATCCCATGCTGGCCCTCTTCCTCGAGCTCGCCCCCGAGCTCGTCGATGTCAACGTGCACCCGAGCAAGGCCGAGGTGCGCTTCCGCGACGCGGGTCTCGTGCGCGGCCTCATCGTGGGCGCGCTCAAGCACGCGCTTGCGGCGGCCGGCCACCGCGCCTCCACCAGCGTCGCCCAGGCCGCCCTCGGCGCCTTCCGTCCGCAAGCACTCCCGAGCCACGGCGGGGCTCCGGGCCCGGGGCGGGGGGCCTATGCGCACCCCCCGGGGCGCATCCCGCGCGGGCTGGCCGAGGCGGGGGCGGAATATTCGGCCCCCCTTTCCGGCGGCCAGGCCGGGGCGATCCCAGGACTCGCGACCCCGCCGGAGGCGGGCCCGCTCCCCACCCGCGCGGCGGCAGGTGAGGAGGGGGAGGCGGGTGCGGAAGCCTACCCGTTGGGAGCGCCGCGCGCGCAGCTCCACGGCACCTATATCGTGGCGGAGACCGAGGACGGCCTCGTCATCGTCGATCAGCACGCGGCGCACGAGCGCCTCGTCTACGAGCGCATGAAAAAGGCGCTCGCCGGGCGCGGCGTCGCGCGCCAGCTCCTCCTCATCCCCGAGGTCGTCGAGCTTGACTCCGGTGCGGCCGAGCGCCTCGCCCTCCGCGCGGGCGAGCTCGCGGAGCTCGGTCTCTCGCTCGAGCCTTTCGGCGAGGGTGCCGTGGTGGTGCGCGAAATACCCGCACTCCTCGGCGAATGCGACGTGCCGGCATTGGTGCGCGACCTCGCCGACGAGCTTGCCGAGCTGGGCCAGGCGCTCTCGCTCAAGGAGCGACTCGAGGAGGTGTGCGGCACGATCGCCTGCCATGGCAGCGTGCGCGCGGGCCGCCGGCTCAGCGCCGCCGAGATGTCGGCGCTCCTGCGCGAGATGGAGGCGACCCCCCATTCCGGGCAGTGCAACCACGGCCGGCCGACCTACGTCGAGCTCAAGCTCGCCGACATCGAGAGGCTGTTCGGGCGGCGCTGAGGAGGCTGCCAAGCGGCCGTCTCTAGGGATGACATGAAACCGACGCATTTCCCGGCGTCGGAGACGGTTGTGTAGCGTGCGATTGATCGCTAAGATTGAACGTCAATATGGCCGGATCGATCATCAAGGGGCTGTTCGTGGGGGTCGGGGCGTTCGCCGTCGGCCTCCTCTATTTCTATGCGCTCAGCCTCTCCATCGTCGTCGTACTCAAGAACGACATGCCTTGGTACGTCGTCGTCGCCGCCTGGCTCTTCCTCTTCGGCGTGCTTTATTACGAGAAATCGCTCGATCAAAAGCTCAAGAGCGGCGTGATCTGAGCGGCGCGCCGGCCGAGCGGCTCGAGCGGCCCGCGAGGCGATGATTTCCCGGCATCCTCCTAGCTCTCCGCAAAGCCTATGCGCGCACGCACCTCGGCCGGGCTCGCGCCTGCTTCGCTGAGCGCGGCGATGGTCTCGGCCCCCTCGCGCTTGGCGAGGCGCCGGCCGCGCGCGTCGAGGAGCATGGGGTGATGGTGATAGTCCGGCACCGCGAGCCCGAGGAGCGCCTGGAGGAGCCGGTGCACATGGGTCGCCGCGAAGAGGTCCTCGCCGCGGGTGACAAGTGTGACGCCCTGGATGTCGTCGTCGACGGTGACGGCAAGGTGATAGCTCGTCGAGAGCTCCTTGCGCGCCAGCACCACGTCGCCCTGAAGCTCGGCTTGCACGCGCACCTCCCCGCGGCCGCGCTCGTGCCAGCTGAGCGGCCCCGCGCGTGCAACGGCGGCCGCCATGTCAAGGCGGAGCGCGTAAGTGCGCCCGCGCGCGAGGAATGCCTTGCGCTCGGGGGGCGAGAGCCGGCGGCAGGTGCCGGGATAGAGGAGAGCCTCGGCGCCGTGGGGGGCCTCCGCCGCGCGCGCGACCTCGGCCGCGATCTCCGCGCGCGTGCAGAAGCAGGGATAGAGGAGCCCCATCGCCTCCAGCCGCGCGAGCGCCGCCGCGTAATCCGCCATATGCTCGGACTGCCGCCGCACCGGCTCTTCCCACACGAGCCCGAGCCAGGCCAGGTCCGCGAAGATGGCGTCCTCGAACTCCTTCCTTGCGCGGGTGCGGTCGATGTCCTCGATGCGCAGGAGAAAGCGTCCGCCCGCCTCGCGCGCGGCGCGCGCCGCGAAGAGGGCCGCGAAGGCATGACCGAGATGGAGGCGTCCGGTGGGGCTGGGGGCGAAGCGGGTCACGATCTCGCGGGCGGCCGTCATGAGCCTGGCAGTACGACAAAGTTTCGGCTAAGGGAAGCTCCCTGGGAAAACACGATGACGCCTCCTTTCAGCCACAAGATCCTCGAGGAGACGCTGGTCGAGCTCGGCCGGCGCGATGCCGACCTGGCGCGCGCGCACCGCGAGGCCGGCACGCCTCGCTTGCGCAAGCGCGCGCCCGGCTTCGCCGCCCTCCTCAACATCATCCTGGCGCAGCAGCTCTCGGCCGCCTCGGCGGACGCGATCCGCGGGCGCCTCGATGGGCTTGCGGCACCGCTCACGCCCGAGCGCTTCTTGGCGCTTGACGATGCCAGCTTGCGCAGGATCGGCTTCAGCCGGCAGAAGATCCTCTACGGCCGCGGGCTGGCGGAGGCGATCGCCTCGCGCCGCCTCGACCTCGCGCGCATCCATCGCATGGAAGACGAGGAGGCGATCGCCGCCATCACCGAGCTCAAGGGCCTGGGGCGCTGGAGTGCCGAGGTGTATCTGCTGTTCGCCTTGCAGCGCCCCGACATCTGGCCGGTCGACGATCTCGCGGTCGTGGTCGCGGTGCAACGCTTGAAGCGGCTCAAGGAGCGTCCCGATCGCAAGCGCATGCTGGCGATCGCCGAGCCCTGGCGGCCCTGGCGCAGCTACGCGGCCCGCCTGATGTGGCACTATTACCGCAACGCGCCCACGTGACCGTAAGAGGCCGAGATGCCGACGGCGCCAGCCACGGTGGTATGAGAGAAGCACGCGATGGCCGACCTCTTCAATCTCGCCGGCCCCAACTTTCCCCCGCTCGCGGGCGGGGCGGCCAGGGAGCTCGTCATCCTGCTCCACGGCTGGGGTGCCGACGGCAACGATCTCATCGGGCTTGCGCCCCATTGGGCGCAAAGCCTGCCGCATGCCGAATTCCTCTCCCCGCACGGGCCCTTCCCCTGCGACATGGGCTTCGGCCGCCAGTGGTTCAGCCTGGCCGACCGCTCGCCCGAGCGCGTGCTCGCCGGCGTGCGCGCGACGGCACCGGCGCTCGACGGCTTCATCGACGAGGCGCTCGAAGGGCGCGGCCTCGATGAGAGCCGGCTCGCGCTCGTCGGCTTCTCCCAAGGCACCATGATGGCGCTTTACGTGGCGCTGCGCCGCGCGCGCAAGCTCGCGGGGGTCGTCGGCTACTCGGGCCGGCTCCTCGACGGGGCCTCGCTCGCCGAGGAGATCGCCTCAAAGCCGCGCGTGCTGCTGGTTCACGGCACCGCGGACGAGATGCTGCCGATCGAGGCCATGCGCGAGGCGAAACGCGTGCTCGAAGCGCTCGGCGTCCCGGTCGAGGCCTATGAGCGGCCCGGGCTCGGCCACGGCATCGACGAGTTCGGACTCGAGGCCGGCCGCCGCTTTCTCTCCCAAGCCTTCACGGCTGAGCCCTGAGCGCTAGCTCAGGACCCCCTCGGCCGGCCGCAACACCAGGGCGAGGGGCGGCTCGATCCGAACCTGGCGCTGGCCTGCCGCAACATGTTGGGGGTCGGGCACGAAATTCGCCGTTTTTTGGGCTTCACTTCATCACCCTGTCACAATATGGTTCTATCCCTGACGTGCAAAGGCTGAGCTCGGAGAAGGTAGCGAGAGCGCTTGCGATGTTGTCACCGAACAATTGCCCCGCCCTGGTGCTGAACGCGGACTTCCGGCCGCTGAGCTATTTTCCGCTCTCGCTGTGGTCCTGGCAGGAGACCATCAAGGCGGTCTTCCTCGAGCGGGTGAACATCGTCTCCGAATACGAGGATTTCGTGCATTCGCCGACCATGGCGATGCGGCTGCCGAGCGTGATCGCGCTCAAGGAGTATATCCGGGCGGCGCGCCGGCCGGCCTTCACGCGCTTCAACGTCTTTCTGCGCGACCACTTCACTTGCCAATATTGCGGCACGCGCAAGCCGACCCAGGAGCTCACTTTCGACCATCTGGTGCCGCGCTCGCGCGGCGGACGCACGACCTGGGAGAACGTCGTCACCGCCTGCGGCCAGTGCAATCTCCTGAAGGGCAACCGCGTGCCGCGGGAGTCGCGCATGTACCCCCGCGCGCGGCCCGTGCCGCCGACCACCTACCAGCTGCAGGAAAACGGCCGCGCCTTCCCGCCCAACTATCTGCATCAAAGCTGGCGGGACTTTCTCTATTGGGATACCGAGCTCGATCCTAACTGAGCGCGTGCGCGTGCCCGCGCGCCGAAATCGTCATTTCTCAGCAGCATTCGCGCGGGTGGCGCCGAAGAAATTCACCACGGAGGACACGGAGGTCACGGAGAAGAAGAATCCATTTCTGTCCTTCTCCGTGGCCTCCGTGGTCTCCGTGGTGCAACCACTTTCTTGGCGTGAATGCTACGCGACTGCCTCCGGCGGATAGATCGGGAAGCGGCGGGTGAGCGCCTTGACCTGGGAGTAGATCTTTCCCTCGACCGCGTCGTTGCCGGCGGGATCGCGCGCGAGCCCGTCGAGCACGTCCGCGATCCAGTTGCCGGTGCGGCGGAACTCCTCGACGCCGAAGCCACGCGTGGTGCAGGCGGAGACGCCGAGGCGGATGCCGGAGGTGACGGTCGGCTTCTCCTCGTCGAAGGGAACGGCGTTCTTGTTGCAGGTGATGCCCGCGCGCTCGAGGCTCTCGGACGCCGCCAGCCCCTTGAGGCCCTGGCGGCGGAGGTCGACGAGCACGAGCGGCGTGTCGGTGCCGCCGCCGACGAGATCATAGCCGCGCCGCTGGAGCGTATCGGCGAGCGCGCGCGCGTTCTCCAGCACGGCATGGGCGTAGCTGCGGAACTCCGGCTTGAGCGCCTCGGCGAGGCACACGGCCTTGGCGGCGAGCTCGTGCAGGAGCGGGCTCCCCTGCATGCCCGGGAAGACCGCCGCGTTGATCTTGCGCGCAAGCGCGGCATCGTTGGTGAGGATGATGCCGCCCCTGGCACCGCGCAGCGACTTGTAGGTCGTGGTGGTGACCACGTCGGCGTGGGGCAGCGGGCTGGGATGGACCCCGCCCGCGACCAATCCGGCAAAATGCGCCATGTCGACGAGGAGCCGGGCGCCCGCCGCATCGGCGATCTTGCGCATGCGCGCGAAGTCGATGGCGCGCGGATAGGACGAGCCGCCGGCGACGACGAGCTTGGGCCTGTGCTCGAGCGCAAGCGCCTCCAAACCGTCATAGTCGATGAGCCCGTCCTGTCGCCGCACGCCGTACTGCACGGCGCGGTAGAACTTGCCGCTCTGGTTGACGGAGGCGCCGTGGCTCAAGTGCCCGCCGGCGCTAAGCGCCATCGAGAGCACCACCTCGCCCGGCTCGACGAGCGCGAGGAAGACCGCCTGGTTCGCCTGGCTTCCCGAGTGCGGCTGGACGTTGGCGAAGCGGCAGCCGAAGAGCGCCAAGGCGCGCTCGATGGCGACGCGCTCGATCACGTCCACGTTGACGGCACCCCCGTGGTAGCGCTTGCCCGGCAGGCCCTCGACCGTCTTGTTGGTGAGGAGCGAGCCCTGCGCCTCGAGCACGGCGCGGCTCACGATGTTCTCGGACGCGATGAGCTCGATCACCTCCGACTGGCGGCGGTACTCCGCTTCGACGGCGTCGGCGATCGTGGGGTCGATCGCCGCGAGCCCGTCGCTGAAATAGCCGGCATGCACGACACGCGCGCGCGCGCCCTCTTTAGTACCGCTCATGCCGCCGCCGCCGCGACGAGGCAATCGTCCGCGAGGAGGGTGAGCGGGGTGAAATCGCGGTGATGCTTGTAATCCGGGCGCGCGAAACGCGTCTGGCGGTTGGCGATGGGGTTGGCGATGAGGGAGAAGATGCGGCGGTTCCAGGGCGAGAGGTTGGGCGGAGAGGCATGCACGAGGCAGTCGCCGAAGATGAGCGCCGTGCCCGCGGCCCCGGTCGCGGAGACGATGCCGTGCGCTGCGACGAGGCGGGCGACCGTGGCGCGCTCGACCACCCAGAGCGGATAGCTCGTCGAGACCGAATCGAGCTCGCATGGCGCTGGCCCGTGGCGCTGCGAGCCGGGGATGAAATAGAGCGGCCCGTTGAACTCGTTCACCTCGTCGAGGAAGACATGGAGGTTCAAGGCCAAGGGCTCGGGCACGCCGTCCTCGTGGTGGTGGGTGGCGAAATCATAGTGCCACTGCCAGGCCTCGCCCTCGAAGGCCGCCTTCACGTTGACCTTGACCTGCTGCGCATAAAGTCCGTCGCCGAGAAGCTGGAAGGCCGGAGACAGCAGGCGCGGATGGCACACGAGCTTGGCATAGGCGGGGCTGCGCAAGTGCAGCCCCATGGCGGTGCGCACCTCTCCGCTCAGCTTCTCGCGCACGTTGGCGGGGCTCTCCTCGGCGAAGACGGGGACAAGGGCGGCGCGCAGCACCTCCACCTCGCGGGGCGTGAAGAGGCCCGGCAGGACGAGAAAGCCTTGCCGCTCGAACGCCTGCATCTGCTCACGGCTCAACCGCATGCCGGCTCTCCCCATCCTTGGCGGGCCATGCCGCCCGGGGCGATTTTCCGCCAAAGCGCCGCTCTCGCGCAAGAGAAGGCGTCGAGGGCCGGTTTGCAATCCGCCGCGCGCGCGGGCACGATGGCGTCCGCTTACGAAGCCATGCAGGTGAGGCGGGATGGAGCTCATACGCTGTGCCGCTCCGAGCATCATCGAGGACAACCTCGGCAGGCCCGTCGTCCGCTTCGAGATACGCTCGCCCTCCGGCACCTCGGTCGCACTCCTCCTCGACTGTCCGGCGCGCGACCGGCAGGATGCGCTCGAGATCGTGTTGCGCAACCGGACGGCCGCCGAGGCTCCCCTCCTGCTCGAGGAGGAGAGGCTGGCGCAGTGCCGCATCTCGACCGAGTGGGGCTCGCTAGCGCAGACAAAGCGTCTGGTCTCGGGCTATGACGGGCTCCGTTTTCTCGAATTCCGGCGCTTCTGGGACCAGCCGATTCCGCCGGCCTGGCTGCAGCATTACGGCAAGACCGGCCTCGGCGTCACCGAGCCGCGCCCCGAGGAGGGGGTCAATATTCTGTGGGAGATCGGCGACGGCTTGACGCTCGCCTCCTTCGTCGAGGGCGACCGCCATCCCCTCATCCAGAGGCAGCTGCGCGAGACGGTCTTCGCCGGCTTCGTGCGCTGCCGCGGCGAGCTCTACCTGGTCTCGGAGCGTCCCTCGCTCTTCGCGCTCGCGGCGGACGAGGCCATGGTGCTCTCGGCGATCGAGCCGAGGCTCGAGGGGTGGAAGTGGCTCGCGCAGACTTTCCGCCTGATCGACTCCTTGGCACGCGAGGGTGGCCAGGAGGCCGAGGAGGAGCCGCCCCAGAAGAGTCCGCCCGAGGGCGAGGGGTCGTAAGCGGGCGGTGGCGCGTTGATGCCCGGGCTCATTGATGCGCACACCCCCCACCCATCGGCCGCTCCTCAACGGGCGGCCGATCCCCCTCAAGGGGGGGAGGCAAATATTCAGCTTGGCAATAAGAGTCCCCTCTCCGTTGAAGGGGGAGGGCAATCGCATATGGTGAATCCGCACGTTACCGGCTCCGTCATTACCGGCGAAAGCCGGTATCCATTTACGAGGATCACCATTCTTGCAAAGAGGAAAGACGAGGCACCTGCTCTGAAATGGGTCCCGGCTTTCGCCGGGACTACGGATTATCACGTTCA
>JBKQRV010000117.1:0-9891 GCA_052143835.1 Alphaproteobacteria bacterium | reverse complement strand
TTTAGAAGAAGCGGTAGCTTCAGCGCGCGCATGCCATGGCGAAGAGAAAATTAGAATCGTCCAGTTCCGAGGTAACGAGTCAACCGTTGTACATGAACAGTGAGAGTCCAAGGGCTTTTGTTCTGGTGCTGCGATCTGAGTTACCATCGGCCGAGCTGTTTTCAAAAGAGGCCGCCAAAGCAAACCTCTAAGTCCCGCCCAGCGGACCTCGCCGCCTGGCGCAATCGTGCTGCGTTCAAGCACTACAGATAACGGCGTTTCACTCAGCTGCAGCACGACTCTCGTTGCTTGCAGTTGTCGAGGACGGCCCGATTCGTGTCTCGTTCCTAAGGCGTCTTTTCTTTGCACCTTTATTCATCATGGCCTTGCCGATCGCATCAGACACCCGGCTGCCGGCGAGGTTCACGGGATCACGCGCCAGATGCGCGTAGCGTGCCGTCGTCTGCACCTGACTATGTCCAAGCAGCTTGCCGATCATCGGAAGTCCCTCGCCGAGTGCCAAGGCACCGCTGGCGTAAGAATGCCGCAGGTCATGAATGCGCACGCCCTGAAGATTGGCCTTTGACCGAATACGCCGCCAGGGGTGCTGCAGGTCAGTCAGGTGGCGGCCCGGCTTTTTGCCAGTGATTACATAAGGATTGTCATCACCTCTCTGGATACCCTTTAGAACGGCAACAGCCGTCTTACCGAACGGGACAATCTTTGCACCGGTCTTGGAATCGGAAAGGCGCAGCTCGCGAGCTTTCAAGTCAACACACTCCCACTTGAGCGTCATGATCTCACTGAGCCGACATCCAGTGAGCAACAGCAAACGGATGGCGTTGATGGCCGCCTTGGTTTCCGAGCCACGCCGTTCGCTGTCGTCCAGCACCCGGCCGAGTTCTGCGATCTCGGCGGGATCGAGAAAGCGCTCCCGCTTCTGCTCGGCATATTTCTTCACATGCCGGCAGGGATTAGTCCCGTCGGGACGCAGGCCCCAGACTTCAGCCAGATTGAACATCTTAGACAGAACGCCGAGGGTCCGGTTGGCCTGATAGGGAATGTGCTGAAGCTCGTGTTGGAGCTCGGCGATATCCCTTCGGTCGATATCGGTCACTTTGCGACTGCCGAGCTTCGGGTTGATAAAGATTTCGACTGAGCGTTTATACTCGGCCTGAGTCGTCGGCTTGCAGCGCAGTCCCACATACTCCTTGAGGAAGCGCTCCCCAAGCCCTTTCATGGTCGGCGCTTTCCGCGCTTGATCAAGCTCCTTTGTCGGGTCACGGCCATTCTTCGCTTCTGACAATAGCTCGTGCGCACGGCCACGCGCCTTCTCCGCTGTAATCGTGCCGTGCGTGCCGATCGTGATCCGGCGCAGGCGCCCCTTCACGCGGCTCATGACCATGTAGACTTTGCGTCCACTCGGCCAAACCCGGATTCCGAAGCCACGGAGCTCGTCGTCCCAATGCATCATTTCCCTGTCACGCGGGGCGATCTGGTCCACCACCCGCTTTGTCAATCTCGCCATCGAACCCTCCGATGCCCCGACTTGATGCGGAACCTGACGGTCGCCTGCAGGTAACATATAGGTAACACCTGAAAGCCGATTTGATTCGGAAAGAGGATAGAGAGGGCGTACAGAATGTCAAGAAAGTATGTTTATATACAGTATGTTATCGCGCATAGGCGCAGATGGGCGAAAGTGGTTCGACCCGCGTTATTCAGACTCATAACCTGAAGGTCGTAGGTTCAAATCCTACCCCCGCAACCACTGAGACCGACACTCCCGGCACGTAAGTGCCGGGAGTGTTCGCTTTTTGGGCCGTCCATTCGAGGATCGTGCCGAGATCGCCGTGCAGCGTGGCCGCGATCTCGCCGCGCCTGGGGCCGGGCGTGAGCGTGATGCGCTCGATGAGGGCACGGATGGCCTCTGCCGCTTCATCGCGCTCCTGCGGGCGCCGGAGCGCTTCCGCGAGGCGTTCCACCTTGCGCCTGTAGATGCCGGCGATGTTCGGGTGAATATCCGGAATGTCCACTGGCGCGTGGGAGAGACGGGCCTTCAGTTCATCCTCTCGCGCTTCAAGCTCGGGGAGGCGCGCCACCAGGGCGCGGCTGCCGCGGCCGTCCTCGATGAGGGTAACGATCTCCTTGATGGATCGCCCGACCTTGTCCAACTCGCGGCGGTCGGCATCGCCGGACGAGCGCCGCTCGCGATTGAGGCGGTTCGTTTCTTCCGCGTAGGCGCGCATTGCCTCGGCCGCGACCTCCGGCGCCATAAGCCGCTCGCGGAGTCCGTCCAGCATGCGGGCTTCCAGCGCCTCGCGGGTGATGCTGCGGCTGTTGGTGCAACTTCCGTTCATGACGTGGTTGGAGCAGGCGTAGCGGCCCTGGCCGCGCAAGGCGTAGGGGCCGCCGCAGCAGCCGCAGACCAGCAAGCCGGAAAGAAGCGAGCGCGGCCGATGCATGCCGCTCAAGCGGTTGGCGTGCGCGGCGCGGGTCGCGGTGATGACGTTGGCGTATTTGATCGCAAGCTCGCCCTGGCGGGCCTTCGCAGCCTGCCATAGCGCGTCATCGACGATGCGAAGCTCGGGAACCTCGGTCGTGATCCACTTCTCGCGTGGATTGAGACGGGAGACGCGCTTGCCGGTCGCCGGATCCTTGACGTAGCGCAGCCGGTTCCACACGAGCTTGCCGACATAGAGCTCGTTGTTGAGTAGCCCGGTGCCGCGCGCGGCGTGGCCGCGCAAGGTGGAGTCTGTCCACAAGGCGCCATCGGGAGCGGCAATGCCCTCGTCATTGAGGCGCCGCGCGATGGCACGCGGGCTGATGCCAGTAGCGAACTCGCGGAAGACGCGTCGGATGACAGCGGCTTCGTTTTCGTTGATTGTGCGCCCGCCCCGGATCGGTTCGCCTTCCGCGTCCGCGTGCTTCACCACGTCGTAGCCGTAGCAGAGCCCGCCGCCTGACTTGCCCTTTTCGACGCGGCCCCGGATACCTCGGTGCGTCTTGGCGGCGAGGTCCTTGAGGAAGAGCGCGTTCATCGTGCCCTTGAGGCCGACGTGAAGCTCGCTGATCTCGCCTTCGCTCAAGGTGACGATCTGCACGCCCGCAAAGCGGAGATGCTTGAACAGGGTCGCCACGTCGGCCTGGTCGCGGCTCACGCGGTCCAGCGCCTCGGCCAGCAGCACATCGAACTTGCCGCGTTGGGCGTCCTGCAAGAGCGCCTGCACGCCCGGCCGCAGGATTACGCTCGCGCCCGAGATGGCGGCGTCATGGTAGGTTGCGATGACTTTCCACTGTTTCCGGTCGGCATGCTCGCGGCAGATTCGGAACTGGTCCTCGATCGAGTTGGCGCTCTGGTTGTCTGTGGAATAGCGGGCGTAAAGCGCAACCCTGGTCATGACGTCGTCTCCCTGGTCAGTCTTTGCATCGCTCGGGCGGGCGGTTGTCGTTGGCCGGATTCAGCCGCTCGAACTCTTCCCGCGCCATCTGTCGGCCGATCAATCGGGCGATCCGCAATATCGCCGCGTCGATCCGAGGCCGTGCCTCTCCATTGCCATTGTCGTTCGCTGCCGGCGGCTGTACGTCATCGGATGGGCGCTCCTCGTCCTCGATCATCGTCGACTCTCTGCAAGGAAAATTCCAGTCGAGAGTCAGACTTGGGCTTTAGGCAATTCGCCGTCAATGGAAATATCTTAAACATATCAGTCGGTTAGATCGCAGTATGGTGTAGCAAAGGCGGCTGGAGCGCACGGTGTCGCATTGCCGGCTACTTTCGGCGGGGACGAAAAAATTTTCGATGCGACCCTCGTCATGCGTGCGCCTCGCCGAGGACGCGAATGCGGCCGTGCGCGCGATTGCGCGGCTTCGCCTTGACCATGATCTCGACGTCCTGGCCTAGGGCTGTCAGGAGACGCATCAGGCGCTCACTGGAGAAGTTGGCGAGCCGGCCATTGAGGAGCGCCGACACCTTCGGCTGATCGATGCCCATGAGCGCCGCCGCCGCAACCTGGGTCAAACGCTGACGCTTGATCAGCTGCCGGATGTGGCTCGCAAGCTGCGCCTTGGTCAGCTCCTCCTCGGGCTCGGGCAATCCCATGTCGGCGAACACGTTGCCGCTGCTCGCAGTCACCGGGATGTCGGCTTCTCGCTTCTTGACCATTGCTCGTAATCCTCTCTCGCTCGCTTGAGCCGTTGGTCGATCAGGTCCAGTTCGGCCTTGGGCGTAGCCGTGCCGCGCTTGGATTTCTTTTGGAAGGCGTGCAGCACATAGACCGCTCCGGCAAAGCGCACGGTGTAAACGGCGCGGTAGGTATCGCCGTCGAAGTCGTCCACGATCTCCAACACGCCGGCCCCGCCGAATCCTTTCAGCGGCTTCGCGTAGGGCGCTTTGCGGCCGATCTGCGCTTCCCACAGCGCACCGCCGACCCGCCGTCGCACGTCCTCCGGGAAGCTGCGCAGCTCCTCTTTGCTGCGGCCGACCCAGCGCACTGGCTTGGGCCGGTTTTCGCTGGCCGGCTTCACCATGTCCTCGAACCTCTCGCCAAGCTATGCGCGATCAGGCATAGTTTCAAGCACTTTCGTCAGGAAGGGAAGCATCCCGCTTCCCAATTTGTCATTGGTGCATGGCGGGCCTATGCCGGGCCGAACAAGTCGGGCTGTCAAGGCCGGCAGCCGCGCGGAGCGCGGTGGTGCTGCGCAGCAGCCTTGACAGCCCGACGCGGCCCGGCACGCTTGCCGCCAAGCACCAATGACAATCCGCCGTCGCCTTGCGGCGCTCCATCATATGCCGAGCCCGCGCTTGCGGCCGACCTCCCACGAGATGCCGCCGCCTTGCATGAGACCGGAGACGGTGCGGCCCAGCTCCTTCTCGATCACCGGCCGCCATGGGACCAACGTAAACTCGCGGGATTTCTCGACCACGGCATATTTGCCCGAGACAAGCTGGACGGATCCCCGATAGGTGCCGCTGATGCGCTCGCCGTCCGCCGGCATGTAGAAGGACAGGCCGCGTTCCCGGCCCAGCTTTTCCCCCTCCTGCTGCAACTCACGCCGCGTCAACGTCGCGAGCACGCCGCGCTGATAGTTGATCGTGTCTGCGTCCGTCCTTGCGAGGCCCTGCTCCACAAGCCATTGCCGGCGGCGTGCGAGCGCGTCGCGAACATCGCGGCCGAAGCCGCCATCGCGCGCCGGCACGGGCGTCTCGGCGATCAGGTCGCGGTCGAGCCAGGTCGCGGCGTTCGCCGTCACCTGCGCGTCGAGGTCGATGATGGACAGCACGCGCACGGCGAGCTGCCGGTTGCGCTTGGCGTCATAGTCCTGCGCCCGCTGGGCATAGTCCTCTGGAACGTGCCAACCTGCCTGCGCGAAGCCCGCCTGCGGCCCGAAGCCTTCGGCGGACGGGCCGGGGCTTCGCTCCGGCGAAGGCAGGTGGTCCGCGTCGACGCGCTCGACGATCCCCGCGCGGCGCAGCGCCTCCAAGCGGCGTACATGAGCCTCGACGAATCCTGTCTCGTTGCCTTCCAGGAGAAGGCGATTGTCTCGGAGGGTGGCGAGATGCCGGCTCGGTCGGTAAAGGCGATCCTCCAGGCTCGTGTGGGCGAGGATGTTCCGGTCGGCGGGGCGAAGCTCCGTCTTGGCGCGGCCAACCTCGACGATGCTGCCGATCCTCGCCTCATCGGCCTGGGCGGCATCGGCGATCTCGACGTAATGCGCCCGCCCGTCGATGACGTCGATAACGAGATGCATGCGGTCCCCGAGCTGGTCCCCCGGCAGCCCCTTCCCGACCAGGCGGCCGATGAGCGGGCCATGCTCCAGCCGGCCGCGGTGGGTCGTGTAGTCGTCGGCGGCATGGGCGATGCCCTGCTCGGCGAGGGCGCGGTGCATGGTCTTGATGATGTCGCCGCGCTCGCCCAGTTCGCGCAGGGTCTTTTCGACGCCGGATGACAGCGACCAGCGGGCCGTCTCTTCCTCGCGGGCGAGGCCCATCCGTTCGAGCTTCTTGAGGCGTTCGATCAGGAGGTAGCGGTTGACGCGGCCGAGATAGGATTGCTCCTCGCCCATGCGGAGGTCCACAAGGCCTTGCTCGTTCACTTCCTCGAGGATGGCGCGGTCGAGCCGGGTGAAGCGGTCCTGCTCCACCTCCCGGCCGAGCTTCTGCTGCACCTCCCATTCGGTCTGCGGCCCGAGCTCGAGAGTGACGATCTCGCTGGCCCGGTGGCGGATGCCATGGGCGATGTAGTCGCCGGCGATGTTGAGAATCTTCCCGTCGTCGGTGACGCCCCGGATGACGACGTGGCTGTGCGGATGGCCGGTGTTATGGTGATCCACGGCGACCCAATCGAGCTGCGTCTGCAGATCCCGCTGCATCTGCGTCATGAGCCGGCGGGTGAAGTCGCGCAGATCGCCGAGCTCGGGACCGTCCTCGGGCACGACGATCAGGCGGAACTGGTGGCGGTCGTCCTGGCCCCGGTCAAGGAACCGAGATCCGTCCACCTCGTTCTCGCGCGCGGCGTAGAGCCGGCCGCGCTCGCCGTCCAAGGTCACGCCGTCGCGTTGCAGGTAGCGGAGATGGGCATAGGCGGCCTTGCTCGCGCTGCCCCGCATCTTGACCACCCGCGCCTTGACGATGACGCGGCGGACTCGGAAGCGCATCCGGGTGTCGGGGTCGAAGCTCCATCCTTTCTCGCGCGGGAACGACGTGGCGAGCTTGGCACCCCGGCCGCGCGCGTTGAAGCGCCCGGTCCTCGGTTGCCCGCCGCGCCCGATGCGGCGCGGATCTCCGCCGTTGCGGGCAACGGCGCGCATGACCTGCTGGAGATAGGGGGATTGCCGGCGCACGCCACGCCCGCCGCGGGCGCGGATACGGCCCAGGCGAGGCTCGAAACTCATGTCGTCGTCGCGGGACATGTGGTAAGTATTCATTCGCGAGGGCGGCCCTGCAAGAGCCTCCGGCATAGCGGCATGAAGATCGCGATGAATCAGTGAGTTACCGTAAACATGCCTCCCTACCGCTGTCCGATGCCTCCAGTATAAGGGGCAAAAACCAGTGTGCAGACAAGTACTTAGTACTCGCAGAGTGCCGCGAACGCAGTTCGCTTTATCTTGCCCTCATTTTCTTCTTCGCCTTTCCTACGCTGTACTACGCTATACTACGACAAGAGCAAACAAAGGTAAAGTTTGACGGAGACGTCCCCCTGCCACGTCGTCGATGTCCGAGCCGGTGGTGCACATTGCGAAAACCCCGCCGATCGCGCGCCAGAAATGGCTTGAATGAATAATCAAAATTGCGCCTCCAGAGGGCTGTCCAGTGTGCTGAGCAAGCCGTTTACGCGGCCGAATGCACCGTCGTCGCGCTTGTGATCCGAGCCAGTTCGTTTCGTTTCACCCAGACAAAACCCCCCGCTTTGGAGAGGACTGCAACGTCAATTGATCCTCCGACCGTCTCCTTTTGTTCGACTGACATGCGTTTCCGGAAGGCAGTGAGATTAACGAGGGCTTCTGCCATCCTTGCCAGATCATGGCGCGGAAGAGCGTCTACGGCTGCCATCAGAGGCCCTTTGTATTTTTCATCAATCTCTTCCTCTAACGCCTTCCGAAACGTCTTCTGAACCTTTTCGACTCGCTCAGGCGAGGGCTTTTCCCCTTGCCTTGCCATCTCCCGCGTGACGCACCGGGCAACGATCTGGTCGAGCTTCCCGTCAAGGTCCGGAACAACGCCGCGGTAGAACATGTCGATCATCTCGGTCTGTGCGAAGGGTACGACGATGGCCGATTCTTCGCGGCTGACGCGCGCGTCGTTGGACTTGAAGGACCGCAGCTTGCCGGCTGCGATTGATCCCACTCGGTACTCCTGAAGGACCGGAAACGGCTCCGCTTCACCCATTCCGGCAAAGACGATCCAGCTTCGGTCATGGGGGTGAAACCATTGCTGCATATACATGAACTTGACGGTGGCTCGAAGTCCGTGCCGAACATCCTGGTTCAAAGCGTAGGCGCCGAACAGTTTCTTTTCCAACTCCTCCAACGCCGATCCATATTCGGAGATGACCCTATCGCAGTATGCCGCGCCGAGCTGCTCGATCATCGGATATTTCTGCCAGGTCGCGTGGTCTTCCTTGAGAAGTTCCGCGAGAGTGGCGTTTGCGGCGCGGGATGAGTTCTTCGGTTCCTTCTTCAGTTTGGTTGCCAGCGGCCCGGCCAATTGATCCTTCCAGTATCGGCCTACCAGCCCTCGGAACCAACCGAGTTGCAGGTCTGGAGGAAACAGCGAAACCGACGATTCGACGAAACGAAGGAATTCCTGCGCATATTGCTCGACCCGGTCAAAGCGGCGCTCTCCGAGCTGCTGCGCATAGGAATTGATGACGAGCTCCCAGGGCATCGCCATGATTTCTGGGGAGCCGTAGATCATGATGCCAACGGGAGTGGTGGATCGGAGCGGGAAGAGCTTTTCCGCGTGATGGTAGATTTTGTCTCCTTGGCCGATGGTGACGGCGCTGTCGGCCGCCAAGGCAATTCCGCGCTTGTTCATCACCGCGACTTCACATGTCATTCGTGATCCTCTCCTTCCGAAACGATTCGCGGGTGTCCAGATGCAGATCCCCGGAGAACGGCACCAACATGAAGGGTCCCGCGATGCCGATGCTTCCGAGCCTTTCATGGAGCACGTCGCGCTGCCGTCGTAGTTCCCGGTATACCCGGAACATCGCGAACAAGAGCCCGGCGACGAAAATCAAGAGTGCCCATGCCCAAAGAGGGAGGTGAACCCAATCCGGGTTCACAAGACCAATGATCGCCAGACCAGCCATCGGCAGGCTGCCAGTAAGCCAGCCCTTCCATTCCTCGACGATCTCGTGGGCAAAATCTTGGACCAGGAGAATGCACCGGACCTTTACCCTTGCCTCGAGAGTCGTGTTTATATCAGGCACATTCCCCCTCCCTTGGTAGGTTGACGCCGATCCGCTGACTATCGAGTGCATCCGTGTCCGGGTGCATCTGATCTGTAGACCGTAACCCCGGATTACGTCAGAATTGGTCGCACCGTCGAGGCGAAGGAAGTCATGCGGTACGAAAAGGCCGAGATCGTCCACCGAATTGCCCTCGACATGCAGGGGTCGGCCGAGGGGCTGGCTCTCGAAGACATTCGCACGCGCTATAGCGAAAAGCCTCTAAGCCGCCGTACGGCGGAGCGATTGCGGGATACCGTTGAGCGGTTGTTTCCGATTGAGCACGCCAATCCGGGCGAGTTTCCCAAGCGCTGGCGCCTCAGGGGCACAAGCGCTTGTGTCACGGCAAGCGTCACCGCCGCCGAGCTGGCCGATTTGGCAACCGCTGCCTCGGTCCTTCGGCGAGACAACATGCTGTCCCAAGCCCGCAGCGTTGAGAAAGTTGCTGCAAAGCTGCGGGCGCAGTTGAAGGGGCCGACGGTGGTCCGGATCGAGCCTGATCTCGAGGCGCTCACCGAAGCCGAGGGATTGGCGATGCGGCCAGGGCCGCGACCCAGGGTGGATTCTAAGATCCTTAGCATCTTGCGCCATGCCATTCTGAGCATGAGAAAGGTGCGAATTCATTACCGCTATCGCGGATCAGGAAAGCGCGGCTTTGATACCGTCCATCCGTACGGCCTGCTCTATGGCAGCCGCCATTACCTTGTCGCATGGAGCGAGAACCCACAGGCGCAAGACTTTAGGAACTTTGCCCTTGCGAACATCGAACGCGCAGAGCTGCTCGACAAGGCATTTAGGCGGAACCGTGAGTTTTCCTTGGCAACTTATGCGCAGCGATTGAAGTGGACCCCGAATTTGGGACCGGTCGGTTAATTGGAGCGTGAGCCGTTCCGTCGTGGTAGATGGAGCGGATCATGACAAAGCGAACGAGACGGAAGATCGACGCGGGGCTGAAGGCGAGGAT
>JBKQRV010000116.1:0-7607 GCA_052143835.1 Alphaproteobacteria bacterium | reverse complement strand
GGCCGAGCCGGGATCCAATCGCCTGACAGAGATAAAAGGCAAGTATCGCGCAGGGTAAAAAAACCTCGAGGAATTCCCGTGAAATAAACGGCATCCGTTAGATTCCGCGCGATTGGTTCATTTGCTTGGTCCAAAATTCGCGCACCGCGAACCTTCTTCATCACGCGCTTCGATTTAGCCTGCATGACGCTAACTCTTCGCCGTTGGGAAGCGGGCTCGTTAGCTCGTATATCACGCCGCGGCGCGGCGCAACCTACCGGCCGCCCGCGCTCACATCGGATTGGCGCCGCTCACGGGAGATGCGAACCGTCACGACCTCTGGGCGGACGCCAACGCTGTTTGGGGGCGTGGACAGGCTCCGGACGCCGCGGGTCGGCGAGGCCTGGGGCGCGCCTGTTCGCGTCAAGACGACATATGTTCATATCAAATCTGTAACATATTTAACCATCTAACTATGTAGCAATTTAGCTGTGTTCATATGTTTATATGCATTGTCGTATTTTGACGTAATAACATTTGGTTGTGACTAGAGCTGGCCAGACCCTGACCGGAAAAGCCATCGCCGACGGCGGCAAATATGTTCATACGTTCATAGCTTTTTTGTATTTATAGCTATATTGAAACATAGGAACACATGAAACGAGGTTCATAGCGATGAGCATCATCACCATAGCCACGTCGAAGGGCGGGGCGGGGAAAACCACGATCGCCAGGCTGATCCTCGGCCGACTCGCGCTCGACGGTCTGCCCGTCGCCGCGGTCGACGCCGATTTCAACCACACGCTCACGGATTGGGTGCGCGCCGCCTCCAAGCATCCGATCGCCATCGAACATGAACTCGACGAGACGCGCATCGTTCCGCTCGTCGAGTCTCTCCACGAAGCCCATGATGTCGTCGTGATCGACACCGCCGGCGCGGCGACTCAGGCGACCATCTTCGCGATTGGCTGCGCCGATCTCGTGCTCGTGCCCTGCCAGGCTTCCAGCGCCGACATCGTGGAGGCGATCAAAACGATGAATCTGATCAAAAGCGCCTCGTTGATGATGAAGCGCGCGGTCGCCGCTCGTGTGGTCCTGACCGGCTACCAGCCCAACACCAATATTTCCACCCATGTCGAGGCCGAGATCGCCAAGGCGAATCTGCCGCTGATGCGCGCGAGGCTCAATCGCCTGGTCGCCTTTCAGGAAATGAGCTTTACCGGCATCGTTCCGACGAGCGGGATCGCCGGGGTCCAATGCGCCAATTTCATCGAGGAGATCGCCGATCTTGGCGGAATCCCCGCGGCGTCGAAGCTAGCTTCATAGGAAGATATGAAATGGGAAAGAAGGATCTCGCCAGCGTCACGACCGACCTTTCGGCCCTGGCGTCGATGATGCCGACGCAAAGGCCGGCTCTCGCCGTCGCGCCGCCGCCCGTTCCAGACCGAAGGCCCGCCCCGGTCGAGGCGCAAAAGGAGCCGGCGCAAGTGGAGCCGACGATTCAATTCTCGCTCAGCATGCGCAAGGAGCTTCGCAAGCAACTCGCTCGTCTCGCCAGCGAGGCCGATATGACGATGCGGGCCTTCGTGCTGAATGCGCTGAAGGAAAAGGGCCTGTCGGTGCGCGACGACGATTTGATCGATTTGCGCAAGGAGCGGCGCTAGGCTTTCTTTCGCTGGAGAGCCTCTCTTTTCGCCATCGCTGAAAAATTAGAAAAACGCGGTCGGAGACGTTTTAAATTGTTTTCCTAGTTTTATTCTAAGTTTTACTAGTTTTAGGTTCCAGAACGGCCTTTGATTACAAGCTGTTATGACGACTTTTGTGGGTGATGGACGGTTTTTCGTGGCCGATAGACGGTCCAGCGTGGCCGATAGACGGCTTATTGTGGGTGATGGACGGCCGAATGTGGGCGATGGACGGCCGCGACAAAACCAGCGACAAAGTTGCGAGGCGCCGAGCCTTCCGCCGCCCGGCGATTTTTGTCGTGGGCGATCGACGGTTTTTCGTGGGCGATAGACGGCAGCGACAAAAATCACGACAAACTCGAGAGCAGCCGCGGCGCCCGTCGCCCGAATTTTTGTCGTGGGTGATAGACGGACGAGCCGACAAAATTATCCCGCCGCGAGAGCCGCGTCGGCGCGCAAAGCTAGCCGCGAACACGGAGAAAACGGCCGTTTCGAGCGCGTCAACGCGCGTCTTGGAGAAAGTGGCGCGCGCGCTTTTCGCGCGTCGCGGCGCGACAAAAATGCGTTCCAAGGGCGCGCTGATTCTCTTTATGGCCTTGCCGCGAAGGTCTCGGCGGATTGCGATTCCGGGCCTTCCGAGTTAGTGTTTCCCGCCAGAAGCCGCCATGGAAATCTTAAATTCAGGACCGTCGTTCATCCTCGCGAGCGCTAGGCGGCCAACGGGAGCGCGATCAATATCGGGAGCGCCGAGCCGGCGGGAGAGGGGGCAGACGCGACTGTCGCGAATGTCGTTCAGGCGGGAACGAATAAAAAACATAAAACTCGCTTATTGTTTGAACAGCCAGCGAATGCTGTATAAATGGCGCGTGTTCCATATGTCGGCGATAGGGAGGCGAGAGCCGCGTTTGTTGTTTTCATCGGCGTCGATCTTCATGGGCGCCGACCATCATGGGTTTTTGATGGTCGGAAACGAGTAGAGTAAGGACATATGCGACACGACAGGGCCGCGGCTTCGCTGGATAAGGAATTCTCCTCGTCGATTTGCCGAGGGGAGCGATTTGGCGCTGCGGACGACGCGATGTCGGCGCCGATGGCTTCGAGACAAGGCCGATGGACCCCCGCCGCATCGACGACGCAGCGCGCGATCCTCGCCTGATGCGCGGCGCGCCTTCCATCGCCACGGCGCCTTCGCCGAAGCTGGGCGCCCGCCCCAGCCGCGGCCGTTCGGCCTTATCCGTCCTCGGAATGGCCATGGCGCTGCTGCTCGCCGCGTCGACGCGGCCGGCATGGGCGGCGCCGGAGAATGCGCCGCCGGCGCGAATGGTGGTCGAGGCCAAGGAACTCGTCAACGACGAGAACAAGGACACGGTCACGGCCAATGGCGACGTGCGGATTTATTACAATGGCCGTTACTTGCGCGCGGACCATGTGGTCTATGATCGCAAGACCGCGCGTGTTTTCGCGGAGGGGCACGCGACGCTGACCGAAACGGATGGATCGGTGATCCATGCCGAGAGATTTGATTTCACCGACGATTTCAAGAACGGGTTTATCGAGAGTCTGCAGGCCGACACGCCCGACAACACCCATTTCAGCGCGCCCCGCGGCGAGCGGTCCGGCGGCGACTCCATGGTGTTCGACAAGGGCTCCTACACCGCTTGCGACGCCTGCAAGGACGATCCGACGAAGCCGCGCATGTGGCAGCTCAACGCCAAGCGGATCATTCGCGACGAGGTCGAGAAGGTCGTCTATTACGAGGACGCGACTTTCGAGCTGCTGGGAACGCCGATCGCCTATTTTCCGTTCCTGTCCGGACCCGACCCCACCAAGAAGCGGCAGACCGGCTTTTTGGTTCCCGAATTGAACTACGGCGTCAACACGCTGGGACTGGGCGTCGGCTTGCCGTTTTTTTGGGAAATCGCGCCCGACAAGGATTTGACGATCACGCCGACCTATTTCACGAAGCAGGGGCCGTTTCTGACCGCGGAGTTTCGGCAGCGTTTCGAGACCGGCAATTATATGATCCATCTCGAGGGCACGCATGTCGGGGATAAAAGCGTGTTTCCGCTGCCGCCGGTGGGGGCGGGCGATCGAAGTTGGCGAGGCGAGGCGCGCAGCACCGGGCAATTCACGATCAACGACGAGTGGAAATACGGCTGGGACGTGACGGCCCTGTCGGACCGCTACTTCCTGCAAGACTACAAACGCTACATCGGCCTGAACGAGAACTTCTTTTTTCGCGAGTCCTCCTCGACGGCCTATCTGACGGGGCAGGGCGATCGCAGCTATTTCGACACGCGCGGCTTCTATTTCCAGGCGCTGTCGCCCAACGACGTGCAAAAACAGCAGCCGGTCACCCATCCGATCACCGACTACAACCGCGTCTTCGACATAGATCCGGCCAAGGCGTTCGGCCTTGGCGGCCAGATCGAGTTCGACGCGAATTTCACTAGCACCTCGGCCAGCATCGCCAATTACGAATCGGTCCAGCCGCGCACGCTCGACTCGGTCTACGGCCTTTACACCGTCTGCCAACTCTATTCGCCGGCGGCCGACCCCTATAAGAGTACCTGTCTTTTGCGCGGCGTTGGCGGCGACTATCAACATGCGACGGCAAGCGCCGCCTGGAAGGAAAAATTCATCGATCCGATCGGCGGCGTATGGACGCCCTTCGCCTTCGCGCGGTTCTTCGGCTCCTATCTCGATTACAATCAGACCGGCTCCTTCGACGCCTACAACAGCATCGCGCAGCCCATTCCCAATGGCGCGCAGAACCTGTTCTTGAAATCCGACCAGACGTTTCGAGGCCAGGCCTTGCCGGGCTTTGGCATGGAGTGGCGTTTCCCGTTGCTGGCGCGCGTCGGCGAGTTCGGGAGTCTGGTGATCGAACCGATCGGGCAGGTGGTGGCCCGGCCCAACCAGTCCTCGGTCCCCTCGCTCGTCAACATGGACGCGCAGAGTCTCGTGTTCGACGACGCCAATTTGTTCGAATGGAGCAAATTTTCCGGCTACGACCGCTATGAAACGGGCACGCGCGTCAATTACGGCGGACAGGCGAGCATGACCTTCGCCAACGGGGCCTTCGCCAACGCCTTGCTCGGACAGTCGGTTCAGATCGCCGGCGTGAACTCCTATTCGACCGCCGACGCCGCCAATGTGGGGCTCTCCTCGGGTCTGGACACGCGCTCCTCCGATATTGTCGGGCGGCTCGCTTTCGCGCCCAACTCGAAAATCACCTTTGTCGCCAAGGGTCGGTTCGACAAGGATTCGCTGGAGGCGCGGCGCCTCGATATCGGGGCCTCGTGGCGGCTCGATCCGCTGACCCTCAACCTCCAATACGCCAATTACGCCGCGCAGCCGGTGATCGGCTTCGATGTGCGCCGGCAGGGCCTTTCCGCCGACGGCCGCTACGACATCACGAAAAACTACTTCGTCAACGCCAATGTCACCTTCGACATGAGCCGCTATCTCTACAACGCGTTGTCGACATATGAGACGCTCACGATCACCAACCCCTTGACCGGGAATTATCTCACCGGCACGGCGCCCGTGTTCTCGATCGCGCAGATTGGCTTCGGGGCGGGCTATCACGATGAATGCATGACCGCCACCGTAAGATATTCATCGTTTTATCAACCGGAAGTCAGCACCGGACAACCAGCCCGCAATCAGACCTTTTTGCTGAGCTTGCAATTTCGCACCCTTGGCGACCTGAAATTCGGCGAAGCATTGGGCGCCATTCCGATCCACGACGGCGTGCGCGCGAACCCATGACGCGACCGGCGCGTTCGGCGGGAATTCGTTATACTTCATCAACTTGCCGCTGGAGGCGCGCCTGGACTCGACAACTCCCGTCGCGATCGATCGAAATCGTGGACTAGCGCCTTCTTTTTTCGACAAAAGCCCCAAAACTGTGCTATGTACTGAAGTACGGTTGCGGCCATGGCTGTGTGAGTCGAATCGCCTTAGTGGGAATGGCAGGGGTATTCGATGTATGGGAATCCTCAAAGGCTCGCAAATCACGATGTTTTGGAACGCAGGCGCGAAGGCGGCCGCTGGCTTCGCGAACTGCGCGAGAAGGCCGGCCTCTCGCAGCGAGAGCTCGCGAGCCTCGTCAAAATGGACTATTACACATTCGTATCCCAGCTTGAAAACGGGCGTGGGCGGGTGCCGCCGGATTGCTATCACGCCTGGGCGGAAGCCTTGGGCGTCGCGCCGCGTTATTTCGTGAAAAATATTCTCAAATATTACGATCCGGTCACTTTCGAGATCCTGTTCGAAGAATGATAACGCCGCTGGGCGAGGGAAATATATGGCCGCCGAGAACGTTGCATTTTTATTTGCGTCGCGCCCGCGCTCAAGGGATTGGACTTCCCAGGAGCTGGCGGAATTTTATCGGGTGGAAAGCGCGCTTATCCAGGGCGGGATGAAAATCTCGACGGACCGCGGCGTTTCCGACGAAGGCGATCCCTGGTTTGTCTTTTGCCGCGAGGAAGGCGGCGATCCCGTCGTTCATTTCGCCCGCATCGACGGCCAATATATAATCGCGAGTCCCGCCTATAACGGCGTGGCGCGCGGGCTAGACTTCCGCTCCATGGTGCAGGACCTGATCTCGCGGCACAAGCTCGCGCCCGCGCACAAGGAGCAGAAGTCGAATATATTCATGCACCCCGCCGCGCTGCTGGTGATCGTGGTGGGAACCGCTTTTTTCAAAACGCCGGGAGAAGCGCGGGCCGACGAGTCCCGCAAGGACGCCGCGCCGAAGACGGGGGACGGCTCCGGCGATTCCGTCACCCATTTCGGGCGCAACTCGGCCTTCAAGGGCGACGACATCTCGCTTCCCACGATCGACGATAAATTGGAATTGGCCCAGAACATGAGCCAATTGCTGATCGTCGCGGCCTCGACGATCTTGGCCGCCGACACGGATCAGACGGCGCCGCAAACGAAAACGAGCGCGGCCATTTTCCCGTCCCAGGCTTGGGTGGCCGATGACGGGACCGACGGTCATGGCGTCGCTTCCCATCATCAGCCGTTGGTCCATTTGAATTCCGACGGGTTCCAAATCGCCGCGAGCGACCAGGGCGCGTCCTTCGTGACGCAACCACCAGCCTCCAGTCCAGTTAGTTTTGGCGATGTTGTTTCTTCCGCGCTTAAGCTGATGACGGATTTAAACGACATTCCGTCCGTGCATCCCGGCAATTTCTCCGAACAAGCCTATTTGTTTGTTAAAGACAATAGTATATCTGGCGTCCCGGGCAGCTTTAACAATGAAGCGGGCTTCCTCGCGCAGAAATCGGCGGTGGCTTCGACCGTCGGGACTGAGAGCGCGTCAACGCAGATCGCCGGCGTATTGCATCTCAACGCTAGCGCTGGCGAGCCCAGCGTTCTACAAAGCAACGGTTTTTATGAAAACGGGACGATTGTCTATCAATTGCCCACTGAACTGACGAATGTCGGTTCCCTCGCCAATGTCGCGACGCAAGTAGGCAATGCCGATAATTTTCTGGCTGGCAATAATATAATTATCGATCTGCATCAGGCGACGTCAATATCGACGGATCCATCGATTTTGCCTGCTTCCATTAAGCAAATGACGACGGATACGTCTCTATTCACGCATTACCACGCAAGCGGGACGACCTCGACCGACTCCACGACGCAGAACACTGTATCCAATTCTGGGCCGGTCGACATCACCACTGGAAATGCAATCGTCACCACGACCAGCTCCACGGAAACGATAACGGCCACGGTCTTCCTTAAGACATTGGATTTGTTCATGGAGGATACGCCGGGTCTTGGCGTGTATTATTCCAACGACCATTATCTTTTCTACAATGCCGCCGACGTAACCAGCAAGGCGCCGCAGCTCGAGAGCGTCTCGATGACCTTTACCGATGGAAGTTCGATCTCGATCGTCGGACAGGTGCAGTTTTTGAA
>JBKQRV010000115.1:0-12143 GCA_052143835.1 Alphaproteobacteria bacterium | reverse complement strand
TATCGTCAGGTTTCGCTGCTGCTGCGCCGGCCACCGGGACGCGAGGCTTATCCGGGCGACATCTTTTACATTCATTCGCGCTTGCTCGAACGCGCTGCCAAGCTGGCACCCGAAGGCGGTGGCGGCTCGCTGACCGCACTGCCTATCGCCGAGACGCAAGCGGGTAACATCAGCGCCTACATTCCCACAAATCTCATCTCCATTACCGATGGACAGATTTACCTCGATCCGCGTCTTTTCTACGAAGACCAGAAGCCGGCGGTGGATGTTGGCAGGAGCGTGTCGCGCGTCGGCGGCAAGACGCAAGCTCCGGTTCTCAAATCCCTGTCGGAAAGCCTGCGGCTCGAATACGCGCAGTTCCTGGAGCTGGAAGTGTTCACTCGCTTCGGCACCATGGTCGATGAGCGTACGCGCAAGGTGATCGAGCATGGCCGGCGCATCCGTGCCGTGCTCGGCCAGCGGCAGTTCGCTCCGCTTTCCCTTGGAGAGCAGGTGGCGCTGCTTTGCGCGCTCAGCGAGGGGGTGCTCGACGGCATGCCGCTCGATCGCGTCGGGACGTTTCGCGCGGAGCTTGGCCGCTGGCTTGCCGAGCACTGCTCGGAAATCATGGCGCTCGACGATCAGGCCAAGGCGCTTCCGGAGGCTCTCCGTGCGCGGCTCAAAACGGCACTTCTGGCCCTCGCGCGCTCGGTCACGGCTTCACGAAGCGCAGCGGGAGACGTTCGGCCATGACGCGTCTTGCCGAAATTCAGGGCCACATTACCAGCATGGGCGAGCTCTTGGACATCGTCGGGGCGATGCGCTCGCTCGCGGGAATGCGCGTGCAGGAGGCGCAACATGCGCTTCCCGGCATCCGCGGCTACGCCGGATCGATGGCGGCGGCGATCGGCGCCGCCCTTCTGCTCATGCCGCAGCCGCTACCGGAGGCGCAGGGGGAGCGGGGACGGCGGGCGCTTATCCTGTGCACTACCGAGCACGGCTTTGTCGGCGGCTTCAACGAGCGCCTGACTGAAGCCGCGGATGCCGCCCTTGAGAACGGCGACGCGCTCTTCGTGCTGGGCAGTCGCGGCGCGGCGCTCGCGCTTGAGCGTGGACGGCAGGTCGTCTGGACCGGCTCCATGGCGACCCGGCCGGCGGGCGCGCCCGATACGATCAATCGCCTTGCGAACGAACTTTACGCCCGCATCGTGCGCGGCGAGATCTCCCGCGTCGAAGTGATGTTCGGCCGCTACCGCCAGGGAAGCACGCCGGCAATCGAACGGCGTCTGCTCCTGCCGCTCGACACGGCTTCGCTGGCCGCGGCACAGCCTGGGCAGGCGCCGCTTCATAATCTGGAGCCGCGAGCGCTTCTCGAAAAGCTCATGGCCGAATACGTGGTCGCGCTTTTGACCGAGGCGGCGGTCGAGTCGATTGCGAGCGAGAATGCGGCGCGCTTCGCGGCCATGGAATCTGCGCACGACAACGTATCGAAGAAACTTTCCCAGTTGCGGCAGGCCGCTCGCCTCGCGCGGCAGACCGAGATCACCGCCGAGCTGCTCGATCTGATTACCGGTGCCGAAGCGTCGATGAGAGATGGCTCGCGCAGGCGCGGCCAAAAGGAAGGTACCTCCATAATATGAGGCCGCGCATCACGAGAACCTCCCATGGCATCCTTGTCCGCCACATCGTTTCCACCGGAACCGGAGACGGGCTTGGTAGTAGGCACACGCGCTGCGGAAGGCCGACGACTGGGGCATCGCCAACACGTAGCCCGAAGGTGCCAGTCCGAAGCGAGGTTGTGGAGGGGAGGTACTCCGCCTATGATGGCGCCGTCCTCGCTCGCTCCCAAGGAGACGGCCGCCGTGCGTGCGCTTGCCCTTGCCGCAGTGATCGCAGCACCGCTTCTTGTGGCGCTGCCCGCCGAAGCGCAGCTCCTCGGCCTCGAGCAATATCTCTCTCCGCCGTCGGTCGATTATGCCGCGGACGTGGTGATGACCGCCGACGGCGACAAGGTCGACGGCAAGATCATGCGCACGACCGGCAAGGAGCGCCGCGAACTCACCGTGGAGGGCGAGCCCGAGATCCTCATCATCCGCCTCGACCGGCGGCTGGTCTGGAGCCTGGCGCCGGACGACAAGCTGTACGTCGAGGCCTCGCTCGACGAGGCGCTCGGACGCGTGCCGGGCCCCGCCGGCAAGCCGCGCGAGCCGCGACTCACGGTGACCGCACTCGGCAGCGAGACGATCGACGGCCTGCATGCGACCAAGAAGAAGGTGAGCGGCAAGGATAGCGACGGCTCGCCCATCGAGGGCACGGTGTGGACGAGCGACGAGGGCATCGTGCTGCGCGCCGAGAGCGACATCGTCGACGAGGACGGCAAGCACCATAGGCTGCGCATGGAGCTCAAGAACCTGCGCATCGGTCCCCAGAATTCGGCGCTTTTCGAGATCCCGGCGGGCTACAAGCGGGTCACCCGCTCGCGCACCGGATGGCTCGGCCCGCCCGCCCGCGCTCGAAGCGCCTTCGCCTAGGGCGAGATCCGGGAGGCGGTGCCGGAGGTCCACCGAGGGCAGCATGACCACGGACATCGGCGAGATCCCGCTCATCAACATGGCGAACGTCATGCTCGCGACGCTCAAGGCCGCGGTCGCGAGGGACGCGACGCCGGGCGATTGCATCGAGCGGCTGATGCGCCAACTCGTGCAAGTGCACGAGAACGCCGAGGCCGCGCGCGGCGAGATCGAGGATCGCGTCGCCACGGCGCTTCAGGAGCTCGTCGCGGCAGGCCTCGTCGAGGCGCTCGACGGCGGCCGCTTTCGCATCACCCCGCGCGGGCGCCGCGTGCTCGAGGAGCACCCGATGGGGGTCGACGAGACCATCCTCGCCGAATTCCGCGATTCCGTGAAGAAGCTCGATCTCCCCTTGCCGGAGATCGGCGAGTCCGCCGCCGCGGCGTTGGCACCCAAGGCCTATCTCGACGGCTACGGCGCCTACCTCGCGCGGCGGCCGGTGACCGAGAACCCCCATCCGGCGGACATGAACGAGCACGGCGCCTGGGATGCCGGCTGGTTCGAGGCCCTCGACGAGGCGATCGAGAGCGGCGCCGGAGCGGCGGAGGAGAGCGCTGCCAAGGGAGGCTCGGGTGGCGTCTAGCGCCGCCGCTCGCGCGCGCGCCGAGACGAGCGATCCCGCATCCCCGCAGCTTGCCGCGCCTCCCCGCCCGGCGCGCCGCGCCTCGGGCCTCGTGCGGGCGTGGCGCCTCCACAAGAACGCGCTCGCGGCCTGGTCGGACGACGCCTTCCGCGAGGATTTCATCGAGACGCGCATGCTCTTCCGCCGCGTCCTCGTCGCCAACGCGCCCGCGGCGGTGAAGCACGTGCTGCTCGATCGCGCCGACAATTACGTGAAGAGCTTCATCGCGCGCCAGCTCTTGAAGCCGCTCGGCCAGGGCCTGCTCACGAGCGAAGGCGAAACATGGCGCCGCCAGCGGCGGACGATGGCGCCCGCCTTCCACCCCAAGCGTCTCGAGGGCTTTGCACCCGCGATGGTCGAGGCGATCCTCGACATGTTGCGAGCTTGGGAGGGCGGGGGCCAAGGCGGGGTGCGCGACATCGCCGAGGAGACGGCGCGGCTCACCCTCGACATCATCACGCGCACCATGTTCTCGAGCGACATCCGCGAGCGCGTGGGCGAAGTGCGCGACGCCGTGCGCGACTATCAGCGCCTGGGCGGCAGGCCGGCGCTCTTCGATCTCCTGGGCCTGCCGCGCTGGCTCCCGCGGCTGCAGGCACGCCGCATCGAGGGTGCCGAGCGCGTCCTCGACCAGATCATCTACGGCATCATCGACCGGCGCCGGCGCCAAGCGGAGCGATCCGACGATCTCCTCGGCCTTCTGCTGGCGGCGCGCGACGAGGAGACGGGCGAGGGCATGGGCGATCGCGAGCTGCGCGACCAGATCGCGACCATCTTCACGGCCGGGCACGAGACGACGGCGAACGCGCTCGCCTGGACATGGTATCTCCTCTCGCTCCATCCCGCGGTCGAGGACAGACTCCAGTCCGAGCTCGAAGCCGTGCTCGGCGCCCGCCCGCCCCGCTACGACGACGTCGCGCAGCTCGTCTATACGCGCATGGTCATCGAGGAGGCCATGCGGCTCTACCCGCCGGCGCACACCATGTCGCGCGAGGCCTTGGCGGACGACGAGATCGAGGGGCACAGGGTGCCCAAAGGCTCGAGCGTGGTGATCTCGCCTTGGCTCATCCACCGTCACGAGAAGCTGTGGGAGCGCCCGCTCGTCTTCGACCCCGAGCGCATGGCGCCCGAGCGGCTCGCGCGCGTTCCCCGCTACGCCTATATCCCCTTCGGCGGGGGCCCGCGCATCTGCATCGGCGCCGGCTTCGCCATGCAGGAGGCGATCCTCATCGTGGCGGCCGTGGCCCAACGCTTTCGCCTGAGGCTCGCACCCGGCCACGAGGTGGAGCCGCTCGGTCTCATCACGCTAAGGCCCAAGGGCGGCTTGCCGATGCGGCTCGAGCGGCGCACGCCTCACTCCGCGCGGTGACACACAGCACCCAGCTTGTAGCCGTCGGGGTCGAGGACGAAGGCGCCGTAATAGTCGGGGTGATACTCGGGCCTGAGGCCGGGTGCGCCGTTGTCGCTGCCGCCGTGGGCAAGGGCCGCACGGTGGAAGGCGTCGACCTCGGCACGCGTGCGCGCGCCGAAGCAGAAGTGGAGCCCGAGGCCGGGTTTCGCCCGCCCCTTGCTGCCGCGCTCGATGATCCAGAAGACCGGGTGGCCGGGGCCATAGCCGATCGCGCGCGCCGCGGCCTTGGCGCGGGCAAGTCCGAGCGGGGCGAGGGCCGCATCGTAGAACGCGGCCGACGCGGCGAGGTCGCCGACCGCGATCGAGGCGTGGTCGAGCGGGGCATAGGGTCGCGCCATGGCGCTCCTCTCTCCCTTGAGAAGTGCCAAATTACCAGGGCCTCGACGTAAGGTCTCGGATTTTCCACTAGTCCGGGTTCTGAAATTGACCACATCAGGAAAACGCTCGTCATTGCGAGGCGCCCGAAGGGCAACGAAGCAATCCAGAGAGAGTTTCGCACTATGCACGCTGGATTGCTTCGCTGCGCTCGCAATGACGGTGATCTTCGGGTGAGGCGAACTTCCGAACCGCGACATTAGCGGGTGCGAGGTCCTGCGCGCCCTCTCGCCCGCATTCAGAACGGTCGGGCATGCAGGCGAAGGAAGTCCGCCGCGATGGCGACGTCGATGGGCATGCTCCGGCGCATCTGGTCGCCCAACCTGGCCTCCGCGCCACCTTGAGCCGCCTTCACGGCTGCCAGTGATCGAGCTTGCGGGGCGTTAAGGGCGTGAGGCGCTTGCGGGGCAAGCGCGTGCTGACTCGGCGGAGAATTCGCCTCCCCCTGTACCAGAACGGTTTTCTGAGCCAAAGCGGGAAGGATGATGAGGAAGCCGACGGCCGTTGCCGCAAAGAGCTTCATGACGGGCCCTCCTCGAAGCCATGGACCGCGCAATCTTCCAAACGAGAATGCGCGGGCCGAGGAGGCTTTTCCGTGCGAAGTCTGTGATCTTTTTAAGGCGCGGCGGCGTCACGACAGGGAAAGGGGCCGACTCTTGCGAAAAAGAGGGGATGCGCCGCTGCCGCATCCCCCCAAGGTCAGGGAGGAGTACACCCCTGTCGCCGAGCCAGCGGTATTCTCAGCTGCAACCGCTGGTGGCGCCACAGGTGTCGCACTTGAGACAGGTGCCGTTACGCACCAGGGTGAAATTGCCGCACTCGCCGCAGGCATCGCCCTCGTAGCCCTTGAGGCGAGCCTCGCGGATCTGCGAGAGGCGGGAGTCGGCCGCCTCGGCGAGTGTGGCACTGACGGCGACGGCAGATGCGGCGTCGCCGTGCAGCGCGTGTGCGGTCGCCACCGAGACGGCGCCGGCGACCGCCACCCCCGCCGTGGCCTGCGCCATGACGGAGGTGGCAGCCCCGTTGCCGCCCGGACGGCTCCCGGAGATCACTTGAAACTTGGGCAGATGGCCGCGCAAGTAGCCGTTGGAGGCGCCGCGCGCGACGGCACCGAGCGCATCGGCTGTCCCGCGCGGCAGGTCGCCCTCGGCGGACCCGCGCCCGAGGGTGTCGGGCATGAGGTCCTGCGGCTCCGCGTGCGCCAGGTCGTGACGCCCGATGTAGGAGATGGCCAGCTCGCGGAACATGTAGTCGAGGATCGAGGTCGACATCTTGATCGCGTCGTTGCCCTCGACCATGCCCGAGGGCTCGAAGCGCGTGAAGGTGAAGCTCTCGACGAACTCCTCGAGCGGCACGCCGTACTGCAGCCCGATCGAGATCGCGATCGCGAAGTTGTTCATCAGGCTGCGGAAGGCCGAGCCCTCCTTGTGCAGGTCGACGAAGATCTCGGCGAGCGAGCCGTCCTCGTACTCGCCCGTGCGCAAGTAAACCTTGTGGCCGCCGACCATGGCCTTCTGGGTGTAGCCCTTGCGCCGCTGGGGCGGGCGGCGGCGCTCGGCGCGGAGCTCGACGACGCGCTCGACCACGCGCTCGACGACGCGCTCGGAGAGGATGGTCGCGCGCTGGGCGGCGGGCGCCTCGATGAGCTCGTCGGCGAGCTCACCCTCGTCGAGGAGCTGGCTCGCCAAGGGCTGCGAGAGCTTCGAGCCGTCGCGGTAGAGCGCGTTCGCCTTGAGGCCGAGCTGCCAGGACAGCAGGTAGGCCGCCTTGCACTCCTCGACCGTGGCGCTGTTCGGCATATTGATGGTCTTGGAGATCGCCCCCGAGACGAAGGGCTGGGCCGCCGCCATCATGCGGATATGCGCGTCGGCCCTGAGAAAGCGCTTGCCGAGCCGGCCGCAAGGGTTGGCGCAATCGAACACGGGCAGGTGCTCGGGCAGGAGGAGCGGCGCTCCCTCGAGCGTCATGGCGCCGCAGCAATAGGTGTTGGCGGCCTCGATCTCCTCCTTGGAGAAGCCGAGGCCCGCCAGCATGTCGAAGCCGGGGTCGTCGAGCTCTGCGGCGGAGAGGCCGAGCGTGTCGGTCGAGAAGGCCTGGCCGAGCGTCCATTTGTTGAAGGCGAAGCGGATGTCGAAGGCGCTTGCCAACGCGCCCTCGAGGGTCTCGATCGCCGCTTCCGTGAAGCCCTTGCGCGCGAGCGCCTCGTGGTTGACGCCGGGTGCCGACTTGAGGGTGCCGTGGCCGACCGCGTAGCGCACGATGGCCTCGAGCTCCGCCTCGCCGTAGCCGAGCGTGCGCAGTGCTAAGGGGACGGTGCGGTTGATGATCTTGAAATAGCCGCCGCCCGCGAGCTTCTTGAATTTGACAAGCGCGAAATCCGGCTCGATGCCCGTGGTGTCGCAGTCCATGACGAGGCCGATCGTGCCCGTGGGCGCGATCACGCTCGCCTGCGCGTTGCGGTAGCCGTGCCGCTCGCCTTCGGCGAGCGCCTCGTCCCAGCTCCGTGCCGCCGCCGCGGCAAGGGCGGCGTCCGGGCATTCCGCTGCAACGAGCGGCACCGGCAGGATGGCGAGCGCCTCGTAGCCGTCCTTGAGGCCGTGCGCGGCGCGACGATGGTTGCGCATCACGCGCAGCATGTGCGCGCGATTCGCGGCGAAGCCCGGGAAGGCGCCGAGCTCGTCTGCCATCTCGGCGGAGGTGCGATAGGCGACCCCCGTCATCAGCGCGCTGAGCGCGGCGCACATGGCGCGTCCGGCATCGCCGTCGTAGGGCAGGCCGAGCGACATCAGGAGCGCGCCCAGGTTGGCATAGCCGAGGCCGAGGGTGCGGAACTCGTAGGAGAGCTCGGCGATGCGTCGGCTCGGGAACTGCGCCATCAGCACCGAGATCTCGAGGCAGATCGTCCACAGGCGCACGGCGTGCTCGAAGGCCCCGGTGTCGAAGCTGCCGTTCTCGCGGCGGAAGCTCATGAGATTGAGCGAGGCGAGGTTGCACGCCGTGTCGTCGAGGAACATGTACTCCGAGCACGGGTTGGACGCGTTGATGCGCCCGCTCGCGGGGCAGGTGTGCCATTCGTTGATGGTGGTGTCGAACTGCACGCCCGGATCGGCGGACGACCAGGCGGCATAGGCGATCTCTTCCCACAGCGCGGCGGCCGGCAGCGTCTTCTTGACCTTGCCGTTCGTGCGCAGGACGAGGTCCCAATCGCCGTCCTTGAGCACCGCCTCCAGGAAGGCGTTGGGCACGCGCACCGAATTGTTGGAGTTCTGCCCGGAGACGGTGAGATAGGCCTCCGAGTCCCAATCGGTGTCGTAGGTCCTGAACTCGATCTCCGTGTAGCCCTGCTGGGCGAACTGGATGACGCGCTGGACGTAGTTCTCGGGGATCATCACCTTGCGCGCGGCAAGCACGGCGCGCTTCAAGGCCGGGTTCTGCTTGGGGTCGAAGCAGGCATTGCCCTCGCCCTCGCAGTTGTGGCAGGCGCGGATGATCTCGTTCAATTGCTTGTTGCAGAGCTTGGAGCCGGCGACGAGGGCGGCCACCTTCTGCTCCTCGATCACCTTCCAGTTGATGTATTCCTCGATGTCCGGGTGATCGAGGTCGACGGTCACCATCTTGGCGGCGCGCCGCGTGGTGCCGCCCGACTTGATGGCGCCGGCGGCGCGGTCGCCGATCTTGAGGAAGCTCATCATGCCCGAGGAGCGCCCGCCGCCGGAGAGCTTCTCCCCGTCGCCGCGCAGCTTCGAGAAATTGGTGCCGGTGCCCGAGCCGTACTTGAAGAGCCGCGCCTCGCGCACCCAGAGGTCCATGATGCCGCCCTCGTTGACGAGGTCGTCGGAGACACTCTGGATGAAGCAGGCGTGCGGCTGCGGGTGCTCGTAGGCCGACTCCGAGCGCACCAGCTTGCCGCTCTCGAAGTCTACGTAATAGTGGCCCTGCGACGGGCCGTCGATGCCGTAGGCCCAATGGAGGCCGGTGTTGAACCACTGGGGCGAGTTGGGTGCTGCCATTTGCGCCGCGAGCATGTAGCGCATCTCGTCGTGATAGGCGCTGGCGTCCCCCTCGCTGTCGAAGTAGCCGCCCTTCCAGCCCCAATAGGTCCAGGTCCCGGCGAGGCGGTCGAACACCTGCCGCGCGTCGCTCTCGCCCGCGAGGCGCTTGTCCTTGGGAAGGGCTTGCAACGCCTCCTCGTCGGCCACCTTGCGCCAAAGCCAGGACGGGAGCTTGTCCTCCGCGACGGGCTTGAGCCGGGCCGGCACGCCGGCCTTGCGGAAGTATTTCTGCGCGAGCACATCGGCGGCGACCTGCGACCAGGCGGCCGGCACCTCGAAGCCCTCGAGTCGGAACACGAGCGAGCCGTCCGGATTGCGGATCTCGCTGGCGGTGGTGCGGAACGCGATGCGCTCGTAAGGCGACTTGCCTCGCTCAGTGAACAAGCGCTTGATCCGCATGACGCCGTCTCCCCCTCTGTTCGCGGTTCCCGGAGCCTTGAGCCGCCGAGTCGCTACCCCACCGAGCTCGAAGACACCCCTGGGCCCGGCCTGGCCGCCCTACAACTCGTTGCGGTTTTGTGTCAACCCACTCACTAGATATTGACCAAAACAAATCCCGAGCGCAAGTACAAATTTCGCGCCAGCGGTCGATTTTGAAGATTTCGTTACGGGTTGGAGAGATGCTTTGGGCTGAATTATTATAATTATAGCTCCACGGTGAATTGTCTTACTTTAGACAATCCCCAATGGCCACAAATAAGGAGCCTCAATATTTGCCTTTTTTGCCTGTGGTAGACCTCTTCCTTTCCGGATGACGGGCTCTCGAAGCAGGGTGCGCAGAATAGCACCCGTCGGTAGGCCAGTCAATATCTAGGGGTATGGCCGGGAAAATCTTACAGGATATGGGGTTGGCCGCCTATGGCCGGTGCTTGTCGCCGGTTGACGTGGAGCCTTGCGGGCGCGCCGCCGGGCCGCCCTCACGGCTCGGCCGCCGGCACGGCTGCCGGCCGGCCGCGGCCCATGAGAAGGATCGCGATCAAGACAAGGGCCGCCCCGGCAAGTTGAAACGGCGAAAGGCTCTCGCCCACGAGGAGGAGGGCCAAGGCGATGGTGAGGAGGGGCTCGAGGTTCATGAGTGCCGCCGTCAGCATGGCGCCGGCCCGTCCGATCGCCGCGATGAGCGCGAGCTGGGCGAGGGCAAAGGTGATGACGGCGCCGCCGAAGGCGAGCCAGCCGCCCTCGCCCTTGGGCCAGCTGGCGGGGCCGCCTGCCATGAGCGCCACAAGAAAGAGTGCTGCGGCCGCCGTCATGAGATGGAGATTGACAGCACCTGGGTCCGTCCCGCGCAACAGCCTGCTGCCCCCCGTGACGAAGAGCGACATCGTTCCGGCGGCGAGGAAGGCGAGTGCAATCCCGCGCCAATCGGGCAGCGCCGCCGCATCGATGCCGAGGGCCAGCGCCACGCCGACGAAGGCGAGCAGGAGTGCCGCCAGGCGCGCCGGGCCGAGCGGCTCGTGCTCGCTCACGCGCGCGATGAGACCGACGAGGATCGGGTAGCTGTAGAGCAGCAGCACGGCAATGCTCACGGGGATGAATTGAATGGCGCCCATATAGCCGAAGGAGCAGAGGAAAAAGAGCACGCCGAGGGCGATGGCGCCAAGGCGCTGGCGGCGGGTGAGGGGGGTGCGCGCGCCCCGCAACCCGAGGAAGAGCAGCAGCACCAGCACCGTGACCCCGAAGCGCACCGCGTTCAGCGTCGGCGCATCCGCCCCGCTCAGGAACGCGAGGCGCGCGAAGTTCGTGTTGAAGCCGAAGAGGCCCGCACTGGCGATGGCGTAGCCGACGCCGCGCGCGCTCTCTCTGGGCGAGCGCAAGCGGGCGGAAGAGAGGGCGGCGGCACGGCGCATGGTCGCGGAAGGGCTCAGCTGCGCGCTCGGAGGGGAAGGTTGACGATGAGGTTCTGCGGCTTGAGACGGAGCACGCGCTCCGCACTCATGGCAAGCCCCAGATAGACGGGGCGCCCGGCGAGCTCGCGCCGCATCGCGCGGCCGTCCGCGAACTCGAGACGGAAGAGTGCAAGCAGGCGCTCGAGCGCCGCGGGCTCGACCTCGCCGCCGCGATAGAGCTCGTTGAGGATGGCGCTCGAGTCCGCATCGAGCCCCGTATGCCACGCCCAGCGCTCGTCGGCGACGCGCGCCGTGGGCTGGATCGAGACCACCACGCCCAGGAGATGGCGCACCCAGGCCTCGAGCACGCGCGCGAGCGCGTCGAGCCCGGGCGAGGCGAAGCTCAAATCGAGCACCGTGTCGTAACGCTCGTCGCGGCCGAAGTAGCGCTCGGCCGTGCGCTCGTCGAGCACGTCGAGCTCGACGACCGGCGCGGCCGCGTCGGCCGCGCGCGCCAAGCGGACGAGGCCGCCCGGGCCTGCGGAGCTGGCATGGAAATCGACGGTCTCGGCGTCCGCCGCCATGATCCGCCCGCCCTCGAGGCTGATCCTCTGGGCGCGAAAGAAGAGCTCGGCCGCGCGCGCGCTCAGCCCGGGCGGACTCTCGCCGAGAATGTTGCGCAGGATGACGTGGGCCAATTGGTCGAGGAAAAGCGGGGGCAGCGTCACGGGAGTGCTAGCGAAGAGTGCCATATAGCAGGCCTCGACCGTGCCCGCGGCGATGAGGCGCGCGCGCAGGTCGAGGAAGAGGCGGTAGTTCTCCCGCGCGTCGGGATCGGCAAGGGCGAGCACGCGCTCGGCACTCACCTCTCGGCGCGGCTCCTCGATGAGCTCCTTGTGGAGCGCCCGCTCCGCCTCGCACGAGTCCTTGACCGGGCGCATCTCAGGGCGGAGCACATAGGCGCGCAGAAAGTCGTCCGTGACGCGGAGATGCCCCGCCGCGTCGCGCGCGAGAAGATGGAAGCCCGAGGAGCGCCAGTAATCGGCCATGATGCTTCTTTAGGCGCTCGCGCGTGGGCCTGTCCAGCGCGGCCGGAGCAAGCCAGGCGCGGCTCGGCTTGGATAGCGTCTCGGTTTGCAATTCGGCAAGTGGAGGTGAGGCTCGCTTCTCCTCTCCTCCTTCAGGAGGAGAGGAGGGGCCCCCGCGGGCCAAAGGCCCGCTTCTTCTGCATCATGCATAAGAGGCGCGCTACGCGCGCCGGGCGAAGCGATGGGGAGGTGAGGAGGGCGAGCGCAGCGGGCTTCTGCC
>JBKQRV010000114.1:0-4408 GCA_052143835.1 Alphaproteobacteria bacterium | reverse complement strand
GCCGGGTCCCCCGAGCAACAACGTGATCCGCCAAACTCAACTGTCCCAACTTGCGATGCGCCATGCCCGCCTCCCTGACATCGACATCAGAGAATCGCAAATCGAGACAATTTGCAAAGCCCTCGCTTGCGGGAGAGAGAATTTCGCAGTCTGGCGCAAGAGCGGTAGCGCGCTTAAAGTAGCGGCTCGGCTCTCTCGCAGCGGGTCCATCGGGGAATGCTTGTCAGCCTCTCGATCCGGGATGTGGTTCTGATCGACCGGCTGGACCTCTCCTTCCATTCGGGCCTCTCCGTGCTGACCGGCGAGACGGGCGCCGGCAAGTCGATCCTGCTCGATGCTCTCGGCTTGGCACTCGGCGCCCGCGCCGATGCAGCCCTCGTGCGCCAGGGTGCCGGCCAGGCCAGCGTCACCGCCGCCTTCGAGCTCGCGGACGACCATCCGGCATGGGCGATGCTCAAAAGCCAGGAGCTCGCGCGCGAGGAGCCGCTCCTCTTGCGCCGGATGTTGGCGGCGGATGGCCGCAGCCGCGCCTTCGTCAACGACCAGCCGGTCAGCGTCGGCTTCCTTCGCCAGCTCGGCGACAGCCTCGTCGAGATCCAGGGTCAGCTCGATCAGCACGGGCTCATCGATCCGGCAACCCATCGCGCGGCACTCGACGCCTTCGGCGGCAATGCGGCCCTCCTTGAGCGCGTGCGGACGGCGCACCGGGCCTGGCGCGCAGCACTTGCGGCCCATGCCGCCTTCGCGGCCGAGCGCGAGGCGGCGCGGCGGGACGAAGAGTTCTTGCGCCACGCGCTCGCCGAGCTCGAGGGCTTGGCCCCCAAGCCCGGCGAGGAGGCGGCCCTCGCCGAGGAGCGGCTCCTCCTCATGCATCGCGAGCAAGTGGTCGAGTCGCTCAACGCCACCTTGGCGCTCCTGAGCGGCGAGCCGGAGGGACGCGGAGACGGGCTCGAGGGGATGCTCGGGCGCGCGCGGCGTCAACTCGAGCGCGCGGCGGAGAAGGCGGCGGGCCGGCTCGATGCAGCACTCGCGGCCCTCGACCGTGCCGCGCTCGAGCTCGGCGAGGCGCGCGCCGCGCTGGAGGCCTTCGGCAACGCCCTCGACGCCGAGCCTGGCCGGCTCGACGCGGTCGAGGAGCGGCTCTATGCCTTGCGCGACCTCGCCCGCAAGCACCAAGTGCCGAGCGACGGGCTCGGCCCTCTCCGCGACACCTTCGCGGCGCGCCTCGCGGCGATCGACGAGCGCGGCGAGGCCGAGCAGCAGCACGAGCAAGCCGTCGTTGCGGCGCGCGAGGCCTTTCTCGAGGCTGCGCGCGCTCTCTCCTCGGCGCGGGGCGAGGCCGCGGCCCGCCTCGACCGCGCGATCAAGGCCGAGCTGCCGCCGCTCAAGCTCGAGCGGGCGCGTTTTGCCACGCGGCTCGCGCCGCTCGCGGAGGGAGAGTGGGGCGAGGAGGGCATGGAGCGCGTCGGCTTCGAGGTCGCGACCAATCCGGGCAGCCCCATGGGTCCCATCGCCAAGATCGCCTCGGGCGGCGAGCTCGCCCGCTTCATGCTGGCGCTCAAGGTGGTGCTCTCGCGCGTCGCCTCGGCGCCGACGCTGGTGTTCGACGAGGTGGATTCGGGCATCGGCGGGGCGACCGCGGCGGCGGTCGGCGAACGGCTGCAGCGCCTGGGCCGGGAGCTCCAGGTCCTGGTCGTCACCCACTCGCCCCAGGTCGCCGCGCGCGGCGCCCATCACTGGCGCGTGAGCAAGCGGGAGGCGGGTCGCGGCAAGGCAGCACTTGCCTTGACCGAGGTCGAGGAACTTGCCGCTTCGGCGCGGCGCGAGGAGATCGCCCGCTTGCTCTCCGGCCGGAGGATCACCGAGGAGGCGCGCGCCGCGGCCGACAGCCTGCTCGCCGGCAGCCTCAGCTGAGGGGTCGTCATGACGAAGCCGTTGCGCGAAATCGCGGTCGAGGAGCTCTCGAAAAGCCAGGCGGAGCGCGAACTCGAGCATCTCGCGAAGGAGATCGCGCATCACGACGAGCTCTACTATCAGAAGGCGGCGCCCGAAATCTCCGATGCGGCGTACGACGAGCTCGTGCGCCGCAACGCCGCGATCGAGGAGCGCTTTCCCGCGCTCGTGCGGCCCGACAGCCCGCGTCACCGCGTCGGCGCGCCGCCTGCCGCGGGCTTCGCCAAGGTCATCCATGCCAAGCCGATGCTCTCCTTGACGAACGCCTTCGCGGAGAGCGAGGCCTATGAGTTCATCGCGCGCGTGCGCCGCTTCCTCGGCCTCGCCAAGGACGCCGCGGTCGAGCTGGTGGGCGAGCCCAAGATCGACGGCCTCTCGGTCGCGGCGCGCTACGAGGGAGGCCGCCTCGTGCAGGCGGCCACGCGCGGCGACGGCATCACGGGCGAGGACATCACCCGCAATCTGCGCACGATCGAGGACGTGCCGGAGCGCCTCCGCGGCCACCACGTCCCGGCCGTGCTCGAGGTGCGCGGCGAGGTCTATATGACCAAGGCGGATTTCCTGAGACTGAACCGCCAGCAGGAGGAAGCGGGCAAGCCGCCCTTCGCCAATCCGCGCAATGCCGCCGCCGGCTCGCTCCGTCAGCTCGACTACCGCATCACCGCCTCGCGCCGTCTCTCCGCCTTCTTCTACGCGGAAGGCGAGATGAGCGAGGCGATCGCCAAGACCCAATGGGAATACCTCGCGGCACTCCGCCGCCTCGGCTTCGCGACCAACCCGCTCGCGCGCCTCTGTCCGTCGATCGAGGAGGCGTTGGCGCTCTACCGGAAGATCGCCGAAGAGCGCGCCGGGCTGGCCTACGACATCGACGGCGTCGTCTACAAGGTCAACCGCTTCGATCTGCAGGAGCGGCTCGGCATGGTGAGCCGCGCCCCGCGCTGGGCGCTCGCGCACAAGTTTCCGGCCGAGCAGGCGGAGACCCGCCTCAAGAAGATCATCGTGCAGGTGGGCCGCACCGGCGCCTTGACCCCGGTGGCCGAGCTCGAGCCCGTGACCGTGGGCGGCGTCGTCGTTTCGCGCGCGACACTTCACAACGAGGACGAGATCGCGCGCAAGGACGTGCGCGAAGGCGACAGCGTCATCATCCAGCGCGCCGGCGACGTCATTCCGCAAATCGTCGGCGTCGTCGCGGCAAAGCGGCCCAAGGGGGCCAAGCCCTATGCCTTCCCGCACAAATGCCCCGTCTGCGGCAGCTTAGCACTGCGCGAGTCGGGCGAGGTGGTGCGCCGCTGCATGGGCGGGCTCGTCTGTCCCGCCCAGGCCGTCGAGCGCCTGCGCCATTTCGTCTCGCGCAACGCCTTCGACATCGAGGGGCTGGGCCGGAAGCACATCGAGGCGTTCTTCGCGGACGGCCTGCTCAAGAGCCCCGTCGACATCTTCAAGCTGCATACGCGGCGCCGCGAGATCGAGACGCGCGAGGGCTGGGGGCAGCAGTCGGTGGACAATCTCATGCGCGCCATCGAGGAGCGCCGCAAGATCGCACTCGAGCGCTTCATCTACGCCCTCGGCATTCCGCAGGTGGGAGAGGCGACCGCACGCCTCCTGGCCAAGCGGTACCGCACGCTCGCGGCTTGGCGCCACGCCATGACGGCGGCCCAGGCGCGCGAGAGCGACGCCTATCTCGAGCTCACCTCGGTCGAGGGCATCGGCCCCGCGGTCGCCGAGGACATCCTCGGCTTCTTCGCCGAGCGCCATAACCGCGAGGTGCTCGAGGCGCTCGCGCGCGAGGTCGATGTCGGGCCCTTCGTCGCCCCCGCTGCGAGCTCGCCGATTGCCGGCAAGACCGTGGTCTTCACCGGCAGCCTCGAGCGCATGACGCGGAACGAGGCCAAGGCGCGCGCCGAGGCGCTCGGCGCCAGCGTCGCGGGCTCGGTCTCGAAGAAGACCGATTTCGTGGTGGTAGGGGCGGATGCCGGCTCGAAGGCGGCCAAGGCGCGCGAGCTCGGCGTCAGGACGCTCGGCGAGGAGGAGTGGCTCGCCCTCATCGGAGGATGAGCGCTCGAATTAATTCACGGCCTGCGGCGCTACTGCGCCGCCTTGTCGAGCACCGCTTGCGGGGTGGAGGAGACGATCCTCGCGTAGGACGGCACGAACTTGCCGCCGTCGATCAGCTTGATGAACTCGGGCTTGAGCTTCTCGGCGAGCACCTTGCGGATTTGCGCATGCACGTCGATGTCGCGCCACTCGCCGATGAGCCAGAAGTGGTCGGCGTCCTTGACGTCGCGGCACAGCACGCCGTCCTTCACCTGGGCCGGGGACTTGTGCATCGGATTCTCGTCGGAGTAGTCGAAGGCGTTGAAGAGGCGGATGAACTCGTCCCCCGTCCCCGGCTTCACGCGGAAATCGTAGATGTGGAAGAAATGGCCTTCCTTGGCCAGCGGCACGAGCGCCATGC
>JBKQRV010000113.1:0-4366 GCA_052143835.1 Alphaproteobacteria bacterium | reverse complement strand
GCTTTGTCATGATCCGCTCCATCTACCACGACGGAACGGCTCACGCTCCAATTAACCGACCGGTCCCAAATTCGGGGTCCACTTCAACGTTCGTCGCAAAGCCCCATTTTCAAGGTGCCGTTTTCTCGAAGCAGCCGGACTTCGGTCAAGCAAACTTTGAAGCCGGGGCGGCGTTCAATGCCGCGTCGTTCGATCAGGGTGCGAGATTTTTTCAGACGCGGTTTGGAGCACTAGGCGTTGCGTCGTTTGATGGCGCGTCGTTCTCGGAATTAGCTAACTTTCGTGAAACACGCTTCGCTGGGAGCGCTGATTTTGTGGGTGTAAGCGCCAGCAACGCGACACTGGATTACCGAGATGCGGTCTTTGACAGCGACGCCAATTTTCACAGCTCGACTCTCTCTGTAGCCGATTTCGGGAATGCGCGCTTTAGCGGCGCAGCGCGATTCACCTCCGTACGCCTCCTTTCAACCCCACGGTGCGCCTTATCAGAGGACGTGTCGCTAAATTTCGAGCGGTCCAATTTCGGTGGTCCGGTGAGCCTAAGTTTCGATTCTATCGTGGCTCCGATAAATTTTTCTTTTGTGAATTTTCAAACCGGTAATCTTTCAATGCATTGGGATCGCGTTGCCGATTGGACGTATCTTAGAGCTTTGTCTCTTGGTCAGAAGGAAGGTTGCGAATCAAATTGGCGATTTTTCGCTGCACAAGGCGGGAAACCTGAACGAGGGGCAGAGTTCTACCAACGACTTGAGGACAACTATAGAAAGCAGGGCCTGCTCGACGACGCGACGGCGGTCTATTTACGCAAAGAGCGCGCAATCACGGCCGAGCTTTCTAGTCACGACTTGTACTATTGGTGGCGCAAGCTTGTGGAGGACAAGTTCTGGGGCTATGGCGTGAGCCCAGAGAACGTGATTTGGGTGTGGCTCGTTTCGACAGTCATCTTTGCGTTCGTTTACTTTTTCTACCGAGGACGCATCGAGCCTGATGCAGAATGGGCTATGCCAAAGATAAGCCTTGCTGACCTTCCGATCTCGGTCAACGATGCTTCACGAGAGGCGACGCCATGCCCGGCCGTCCGTGCCGGGAGAGCCCTCTTGTTGAGTTTCAGCGCGAGCACATTTTTGACCTTCGGTGCGGTACGGCTGATCGCCCCAGGCCGCAGCAATATCCGCTTGGCCATGGTCTGCCAGCGTCTATGGGGATATTTCCTAATTGGCTGCTTCACCGTCGCTCTTGCGCAGTCGGTGCCGTTAGTCGGAGAGGTCGTGTCGTTCTTGTTGAAATGACGCGAACACCTGAAACGGTGGGGGATGCCATGCCACGATTACTCCGCTGGTTCGCAGCAATCTCAGTGGGGCTGTTGACGGTTCAATGCGCCACCGTCGCACCGGCGGAACAAATCCAGATCGGTGTGATCGCGCCCGACGGTCTATGGGCCAAAGAGCCGGGAGGCGACGCCGGGAACGCAGCGGCGTTCCAAGCGCTTGTGAAAAGACTACAGAACATTACCCTTAACGTCGAATCTGCCTCCGATATCCCTGAAGTGCTCAATAAAGCAAAAAAATTAATCTTAAGGGACAAAGTAACATTACTCGTCTTGCCATATTTTCTGCCGATATCCAAGGACATTGCGTCGGCGCTGCACAACATCGAGGATTCGAGAACTTCCGGAATCATCGCACTTGGCGTGCTTCCGGCGATGGAAGCTGCGGAGGGCCTAAAAGATTTTCCGGAGATGGTTTCGTTTGGCTATTTGCCCCGTGTGGAGCAAGGACTGCTACACACGGCCGCGCTTGCGAAATTCGATCCAATTCGCAGGACGATCGTCATTGGTTACCCTCCGGCACTAGATGGCCTCGTCAGGTCGCTGTCGACAGGTGGCGGTAATCTCAACCTCAAGGGCCAAGTGGCTACCCCGACGGAAATCCCAGTGCAGTCGCTCGTCAGTCAGAACCCAGCGGCCATTCTCGGCGTGCTCGGCGAGGGCAACATAATAGATTTCCGGCGGCAGATGCAGGAATTTCAGCCGCGAGCAGATACACCATACCTTCTGTTCGCTCCACCGCGTCCGTCAACACGTGCCTACCTCGTTGCGAAGTTAATCGGCGATGCTGTCCAGTTCAAGGGAGCAAGGACAGGCCGGGATGTTGTTGCCTTCATTAGCAGAACGCCTCGTTTTAATCGCATAACGCATGGCATAGAGCTGCCATGGACCATGTATAGTTTTAATTTCGCAGCGGTTATTCGCAGCTATGGAGAGAAGAACAGAATTTTTGGCCCCGATGAATCGGGATCCGATAATACGACCCGCTGCTGCTGCAAGGACAAGAATGACGATGACTCCAACTGCACGGATTGTGATCCGGGTAAGAAATGCAAGCCGAACAACAACGGATCGAACGATTGCACGTGTGACTGCTCATAGCGCGCGCCCAGTATCGGGGTGCCTGCGCTCCCGGAAGCGGTGAAGGGGGATGGCACGGTGAGGAGGGCGCTATATCGCCCCGCCGGGCGCCTGGCAAATGACGTTGAGGAGCGCCTGGCGCCGCTCGCGCGTGACGGCGTCGAGGGCGCGGCCGAGGGCGGCGGGCAGCTCGGCCGGGTCCTCGACTCTCTCGCCATAGCCGCCGGCCGCGGCGCAGACCGCCTCGAAGGCGGGCAGCGCCTCGAGGTGGATGAAGGCCGGATGGTTGCTCTTGGCGGCGGCCCCGTGGGGGTACATGCCGAGGGTGGCGCGGCGCACCGCGTTCCACATCGCGTTGTTGAAGACGATGGTGAGGATCGGCAGGCCGTGCAGGCGTGCCGCGTGGTGGCCGGCCACCGGGTTGGCGAAGAGATAGGCGCCGTCGCCGAGGGTGGCGATCACCAGGCGCTCGGGTGCCGCGAGCTTGGCGCCGAGGGCTGCTCCCAGGCCCCAGCCGAGGCCGGAGGCCGAGCTCGAGCCGAAGAAGCTGCCCGCACGCCTGAAGCCGCAATGCTCCTGCATGAGCGTGTACTCGTTGACCACGATGGCGTCGTCGCCCTTGATCTCCTCGATGCAGTGGCTGAGCCAGGCGGGATGGATCGGCCGTGCGCCGCGCACGGAATCGCGGAGCGCTTGCCATTGGCCGTGGAGGACCGCGTGCCGCTCGGCGATGCGCGCGCGGCGCCGCTCGATGCGGCGCTTGTCGCAGCGGCTCTCGAGAAGGTGCGCGAGCTCATTGAGCGCACTCGTCACCCGCGCGGGAATCGCGAGGTCGCAAAGAAAGCCGCGGATGGGGTAGCGCTGGAAGAGCGGATCGAGGCCGATGTGGATGACGCGCGCGTGAGGCGGCGGCGAGACGCGGCTCGGAATCCACGGCACGTCGGATTCGAGCACCAGCACCGCATCGGCCTCGGCGACGAGCGGGGTCGGGTTGAAGCCGAGCTGCATCGGATGATCGCACGGCAGCGAGAGATGCCGCGGGCTGAACTGCACCACGGGAATGGCGAAACGCTCCGCGAAGGCAGCGAGGGCCTCGAGTGCTGCCGGATCGCGGCCGGCGCTCGTGGTGAGGATGAGGGGGTTCTCCGCCGCGGCAAGGATTTTCGCGGCCTCGGCGAGAGCCGCCTCGTCCGCGCGCGGGCTTACCGCGGCCACGCGCCGCGCCGGCTGCTGGTAGCGCATCTCCGCGAGCGGAGCCGCAAGCACCTCGCGCGGCAAGGTCAGATAGACCGGCCCGCAAGGCTCGCTCCGCGCGATCGCGAGCGCTCGGTCGACCACCGTCTCGAGCTGCTCGGCGTTCCTCAGCTCGTAATCCCATTTGACGACCTCGCGCAGCATGCCCGCCTGGTCGTACATCTCCTGGCCCCAGTGGATGTAGGCGTCGCGCGCGCCCACGAGGCCCTCCTCGGTGAGCGGCGTGCGCCCCGCGGTGAAGAGGATCGGCACGCTCTCGCGCGCCGCGTTCAACGCCCCGCAGATGGCATTGGCCGTGCCGACGCTGACGTGCACCATCACCGCGGGCACCTTGCCCGAGACCATGGCATAGCCGTGCGCCATGGACATGGCGAGGTTCTCGTGCACGGCGATCATGGGCCTGGGCGCCGGGCTCCCGACCGCATCCGCCTTGGCGAGCGCCTCCACGATCGGCGCGAAATCCGTGCCGGCGTTGGCAAAGAGATACTCGATCCCGCGCTCCGCGAGGAGAGCGAGATAGGCTTCGGCGACGCTTTCGACCTTGAGCGACTTCTGCGCCATGTCTCTTTTCCTTTTGAGCCAAAGCATGTTCCGATGTCGCGGAATCACCCCCTCACCCAGCTCCGGCTAAGCTCGACTTCGTCTCGCTAAGCCTACGCAACCCTCTCCCCCTCCGAGGGGGAGAGGGTAGGGTGAGGGGGCTGC
>JBKQRV010000112.1:0-76926 GCA_052143835.1 Alphaproteobacteria bacterium | reverse complement strand
CTGGGATCGATCCGAGCTTCCTGACGGCGGCGTCCGCGACTGCCCGAAAAGTCGATGAGCTGCCCAAAAAGTCTATCAATTCGCGCTGATTTTAGGCAAAGCCCCCCTGAAGGGGGAGAGGGATACGAAGGGTTGGCGAGGCGGAGCCGAGCCTTACCCGCAGTAGGGTGAGGGGGTGAGGGTGGGGAGGCGGTAATGGTCGGATTTCCGAAAATGGTCGCCAATCTTCCGACCTCACGCCTCGACGGCGTCCTCGAAGCTGCGCAGTCCGGTGCGCGGCGCCTGCACCAGCACGGCCATGTTGCCGGGCTTGTGCTCGTTGCGCATCATCTTGGTGTGGGCCTTGGGGATTTCGACCCAGGGGAACACCTCGCTCATGCAGGGATCGATGCGCCGCTCGATGACCAGGCGGTTGGCCTGGCTCGCCTGCAGGAGATTGGCGAAATGGCTGCCCTGGACGCGCTTCTGGCGCATCCACACGAAGCGGGCATCGAAGGTGATGTGGTAGCCGGTGGTGCCCGCGCAGAAGACGACCATGCCGCCGCGCTTCACCACGAAGCAGCTCACCGGGAAGGTCGCCTCGCCCGGATGCTCGAAGACGAAGTCGACGTCGTTGCCCTTGCCGGTGATCTCCCAGATGGCCTTGCCGAACTCGCGCACCTTCTTCATGTACTCGCCGTAGCCCCCACCCGCGTTGATCTCGGGGAGCCGCCCCCAGCACTCGAACTTGCTGCGGTTGATGGCGCCCTTGGCGCCGAGCTGCATGACGAAGTCGCGCTTGCTCTCGTCCGAGATCACGCCGATCGCGTTCGCTCCGGCGGTGGCGATGAGCTGGACCGCCATCGAGCCGAGCCCGCCCGCGGCCCCCCACACCAGCACGTTGTGGCCGGGGCGCAGGATGTGCGGACGGTGGCCGAACAGCATGCGGTAGGCGGTCGCGAGCGTGAGGGTATAGCAGCCGCACTCCTCCCAGGTGAGGTGCTGCGGCCGCGGCATGAGCTGGCGCGACTGCACGCGCGCGAACTGGGCGAAGGAGCCGTCGGGCGTCTCGTAGCCCCAGATGCGCTGGGAGGGAGAGAACATCGGGTCGCCGCCGTTGCACTCCTCGTCGTCGCCGTCGTCCTGATTGCAATGGACGACGACCTCATCGCCCACGCGCCAGCGCTTCACCTTGGCGCCCACCGCCCAGACCACGCCGGCGGCATCCGAGCCGGCCACGTGATAGTCGGCCTTGTGCACCTCGAACACGGAGATCGGCTTGCCGAGGGCTGCCCACACGCCGTTGTAGTTGACCCCCGCCGCCATCACCATGACGAGGACCTCGTCCGCCTCGATGGCGGGCGTCGGCACCACCTCGAGCCGCATCGCCTCTTCGGGCTCGCCGTGGCGCTCGCGCCGGATCGTCCAGGCATACATCTTGGCCGGGACATGGCCGAGCGGGGGGATCTCACCGATTTCGTAGAGCTCCTTCCCGGCCACGGCCGAGCTCGGCACCGCCAGCTTCGCCACTTCGCCCATCGACAGCCTCCGCTAGAGGTTCAGGGGCCGGGTCTCCAGCTGCGGGGCCGGCGCCGAGGCGGCGAAGGGTTCTCCCGCAGTGCAACATCCGGATTGACTCATAACGCCCCCTTCATCATCCTGCAATGCGGAAAACACAGCTTTATTTCTTTTGAAATAAAGTTTCCGCAATAATATGTCGGCGAACGTTATGCGCTGCAACACTCCCGCCTGGGCGGCGCACGAGGAGAGAGGAGGCCGGTCAATGGCGAGGCGTGAGCGCACCCGCGACGAGCCCTGGCTCATCCGCACCTATTCGGGCCACAGCTCGGCCAAGGCGTCGAACGAGCTCTACCGCACCAATCTCGCGCGCGGGCAGACCGGGCTCTCGGTCGCTTTCGACCTGCCGACCCAGACGGGCTACGACAGCGACCACCCGCTTGCGCGGGGCGAGGTCGGCAAGGTGGGCGTGCCGGTCTCGCACCTCGGCGACATGATGGCGCTCTTCGAAGGCATCCCGCTCGCGCGCATGAACACCTCGATGACGATCAACGCGACGGCCCCCTGGCTCCTCGCCCTTTACGTCGCCGCGGCCGAGCGCCAGGGTGCGGCGCGGCGCGAGCTCTGCGGCACCACGCAGAACGACCTCGTCAAGGAGTATCTCTCGCGCGGCACCTACATCTTTCCGCCCGAGCCCTCGCTCAGGCTCACGAGCGAGGTGATCGCCTTCGCCTACCGCGAGATTCCCAAATGGAATCCGATCAACGTGTGCTCCTATCATTTGCAGGAGGCGGGGGCAACGCCCGTCGAGGAGCTTGCCTTCGCGCTCGCGACGGCCTTCGCGGTGCTGGATGCGGTGCGCGCCCGCGTGCCCGCGGAGGACTTTGCATTCGTCGCGGGCCGCATCAGCTTCTTCGTGAACGCGGGCATCCGCTTCATCACCGAGATGTGCAAGATGCGCGCCTTCGCCGAGCTGTGGGACGAGCTCTTGCGCGAGCGCTACGGCATTGCCGAGGAGAAGCTTCGCCGCTTCCGCTACGGCGTGCAGGTGAACTCGCTCGGCTTGACCGAGCAGCAGCCGGAGAACAACGTCTACCGCATCCTCCTCGAGATGTTGGCGGTGGTGCTGTCCAAGCGCGCGAGGGCGCGCGCGGTGCAGCTGCCGGCCTGGAACGAGGCGCTCGGGCTGCCGCGCCCCTGGGACCAGCAGTGGAGCCTGCGGCTCCAGCAGATCCTCGCTTACGAGACCGACCTTCTGGATTACGGCGACATCTTCGACGGGGCCGGTGAGATCGCGGCGAAAGTCGCGGAGCTGAAGGCCGCAGCCCTTGCCGAGCTCGCCCGCATCGACGCGATCGGCGGCGCCATAGCCGCGGTCGAGAGCGGCTATCTGAAGCGCGCCCTCGTCGAGAGCAACGCGCGGCGCGTCGCCGCCATCGAGGCGGGCGAGCAGATCGTGGTCGGCGTCAATAAATTCACGGAATCGGCAGCCTCGCCGCTTTTGGCCGGCGAGGAGGGCGCCTACCTCGCCCCCGATGCCGCGGCCGAGGCGGCGCAGATCGCAAGCCTCGAAGCCTGGCGCAAGGGACGCGACGCAAGGGCGGTCGAAAGCGCACTTGCCGGTTTGCGCGTCGCCGCGGCCGAGGGCCGCAACATCATGGAGCCGTCGATCAAGGCAGCGCACGCCGGCGTCACCACCGGCGAGTGGGCGGCCGCCTTGCGCGCCGTCTTCGGCGAATACCGGGCACCCACCGGCGTGGGCGCTGCCGCGGCACCGAATGCGCCGGGCGAGCTCGCGGCCTTGCGCCGGGAGGTCGAGCAGGTGAGCCGCCGCCTCGGACGGCGCATCAAAATGCTGGTCGGCAAGCCGGGCCTCGACGGCCATTCCAACGGCGCCGAGCAGATCGCGCTCCGCGCGCGCGACGCCGGCCTCGAGGTCGTCTACCAGGGCATCCGGCTCACCCCCGAGCAGATCGTCGCCACCGCACTCGAGGAATCCGTGCACGTGGTCGGGCTCTCGATCCTCTCGGGCTCGCATACGGCACTCGTGGGCGAGGTGCTCGGCCGCATGCGCGAGCTGGGTCTGTTCGGGATTCCCGTCGTCGTCGGCGGCATCGTGCCGCCGGGCGATGCCAGGCGCTTGTGCGAAGCCGGTGTCGCGCGCGTCTACACGCCCAAGGACTACGCGCTCAATGCCATCATCGCCGACATCGTGGCCCTCGTCGACCGCGCGGCGGAGCAGGCGGCATAGGAAGGTCGGATAAGATTTAGAGAGGCAAGTTTTTAGCGCAGAGGACGCGGGGGTTTCGCGGTGGACGCCAGGCCTATCGCATTTGAACACTTACGAATGTGATACCTCGTCGTCCCGGCGAAAGCCGGGACCCATTTCAGAGCAGATGCGGCGTCTTTCCTTTCTCCAACAATGGTGATGCTGGTCAATGGATACCGGCTTTCGCCGGTAATGACGGAGCCGGTAACGTGGGGAATCACCAAAAGCGATTGCCGTGTGGTGGACGAGGAGGAGAAATAAATTCTCTGCGTCCCCCTGCGCTTCCTCTGCGACCACCGCGTTAAATCTTGCTTTTCTTCTCCGTGTCCTCCGTGATCTCCGTGGTGGAACTTCTTAAGTGCTGATCGCGCTCTCAGGCCGATTGACAAGCGGCGTGCGGCGCCCGACGCTCGCGCGCCATGGCCGCGGATTTCCTTGCCCTTGCCGAGATCGCCAGGCTGCGCGCGGCGCGTTGGCCGGCCCAGTCGGACTACGTTGCCCGGCATTCGCCCTTCTTCCGGCGGCTCTGGGGTGAGGTGCGGCCGCCCGTGCGGCTCGAGGAGCTGCCGAGGCTGCCGCTTTGCGACAAGGCAATGCTGCGCGCGAGCCAGGCGGCGTCTCCGCCCTTCGGCGACTATCTCGCCGCCTCGCCTGAGAAGGTCATGCGCCTTCATCGCACCTCGGGCACGAGCGGTCAGGCGATGAACCTGGCGCTGAGTGCCGCGGATGCGCGCCTCACGGCTGAGATCGGCGGCCGGGCTCAGCGCGCCGCGGGCCTCGGGCCCGGCCACCGCGTCGTGCACTGCCTCAATTACCAGCTCTGGATGGGCGGCTTGACCGACCACCTGACGCTCGAGGCCACGGGCGCGAGCGTGGTGCCCTTCGGCGTCGGCGCGAGCGAGCTTCTCGTGCGCACCATACGCGAGCTCGCCATCACCGCGATCTCATGCACGCCCTCCTACCCGGCCGTGCTCGAGCGCGTGATCGCCGAGCGCTTCCCCGGCTTGGCACCGCGCGCCCTCGGCCTCAAGCTCGGGCTCTTCGGCGGCGAGGCGGGGCTCGACGAGGCGAGCTTCCGCGCGCGCCTCGAGGGCGTGTGGGGCTTCAAGGCGCGCAACGCGAACTACGGCGTCTCCGACGTGCTGTGCAATTTCGCCGGCCAATGCGAGGCGCAGAGCGACCTCCATTTCGTCGCCCTCGACGCGCTCTACCCCGAGCTCATCGAGCCGGCCTCGGCCGCGCCGCTGCCCTTCGCCCAAGGCAGCAAAGGCGAGCTCGTGCTCACCCATCTCGTCAAGGAATGCCAGCCCCTCGTGCGCTTCCGCACCGGCGACATCATCGCCGTCACCGCGACCGAGGCTTGCGCCTGCGGGCGGACGGCACCGCGCTTTCGCGTCATCGGGCGCAGCGACGACATGGTCGTGGTGCGCGGCCTCAACGTCTTCCCGACCATGATCGCGGCGACCCTCGGCGGCTTCCGCGAGCTCTCGGGCGAGTACCGCATCCGACTCAAGGGCCAAGGGCCCTACGACCGCCTGCCGGTCGAGGCCGAGCTCGCGGCGGGGGTTGCGGGGAGCGAGGCGCTGGCGGCGGCGATCGAGGCTAAGATCAAGCGCGAGATCGGGGTGACGGCCGCATTGGCACTCGTGCCGGCGCAATCGCTGCCGCGGACGGAAGGCAAGACGCGGCGCGTTCAGAGGGAGTAGGCGATGACGAGCGTGGTGCTGAGCGAGCTCGAGGACGGGGTCTTGACGATCACGCTCAACCGGCCCGAGCGGCTCAATGCGATCAATCCGGCACTCCTGGCCGGCCTCAACGCGGCACTCACCGCCGCGAACGGCGACGCGGGCGTACGCGCCATCGTGCTTTGCGGCGCGGGCCGCGCCTTTTGCGCCGGCGACGACCTCAAGGAGTTCGACCAGCAGGGTCGCTCGCCGGCCGAGGTGCGCGCCTATGTGGAGGCGATCCAGGAGGTCACGCGCGCGATCTCGCTCGGCGGCAAGATGGTGGTGGGCGCGATCCACGGCTGGGCGGTCGGCGGCGGGCTCGAGTGGGTGATCAACTGCGATCTCGCGATCATGGCAGACGGCACGCGCTGCTTCTTCCCCGAGATCGGGCTCGGCGTGTTCGTGACGGGTGGGGTCACCACGCTTCTGCCGAAGCTCGTCGGGCTCAGGCGCGCGCGCGAGCTCATCCTCTTCGGCGAGCGTTTCGACGCGCGCGCGGCGCTCGAGATGGGGATCGCCTGGAAAGTGGTGCCGCCCGAGGAGCTCATGGCCGCGGCCCAAGAGACGGCGCGCCGCATCGCGGCCTTGCCGCAGGCACAGGTGAGCGACCTGAAGCGCGTCTTGAACCGCGCCTGCCATCTCGATCTCGAGGCGGCATTGGCGCTCGAGACCGAGGCGACCGTGCGCGGCTTCCTCGATCCCGCGACGCGGGCGCGCGTCGCCAAGTTCGGCAAGTAGCGCGACAGACGGCCTCAATTAGGGCGCGACCGGGCCGCGGCCAGTGCATCAATTCGAAATTCGGGATTGCTATTCAGCCTAAGCATCCCATGCCGCCATTATGGTGTCACGCCGATATGGCGATCGGACGACATCTGTTCACGTCGCACGATCTAGATCCGATTCTCCCGATACAGCAACTTTTCGGAACGGCTCATACCGGAGCTATGTTTCCTCGCTCCAAAGATCAATTTCTTTATCTGACGGTCTACTATGATTTCTACTGAATTGTCCCGGTCGTCGTCACAAAGAGAGGCTCTGCCCCGGTGGCAACAACAGAACCTGTCGCCGTCAGCGCCCCGCTGCCGGCATCGATCGTGTAGGTCGAAATAGTGCTTTTCGCGACATTTGCCACATAGGCGAACTGCCCGGACGGATCCACCGCCAACGAAGTCGTAAAGTCCGGCCCCACGCCGAATGGCGAGCCGGCGACGGCCGTCAGCGCCCCAGTGCTAGCATCGATCGCGTAGGCCAAAATAGGAGAAAGACCAGACTCACACGTCACATAGACGAACTGCCCAGCGGGATCCGCCGTTATTGAGTAAGGGGTCCCACCCACGATAACGCTGGGACCGGTGCCAGTCAGGGCCCCGGAATTGGCATCGATCGTATAGGTCCAGACCGTTTGCAAACCATCCATCACCACATAGGCGAACCGCCCGGAGGCATCTACTGTTATCGAGTCAGGATCGGCATGGTATGGGCCAGGTTCTCCGGCAAATGGGGAACCGTATATGGCCGTCAGCGCGCCGGTGCCGGCATCGATCGTGTAGGCCGAGACGGTGTTGTCGACATAATTCGTCACATAGACAAAACGCCCGGAGGGATCCACCGCTATCCCGCCAGGAGACGACCCCGTCGCAACAGCGCTACCAATGGGGCTCAGCTGTCCGGTGCCGGCATCGATCGTATAGGCCGAGATAGTGTTGTCGAATGTATGCACCACATAGGCGAACCGCCCGGAGGGGTCCACTGCTACCGGGCCAGCCCCATTCCCCGCGGCAATTGGGGAACCGGGCACGGCCGTCAGCGCCCCGGTGGTGGCATCGATCGCGTAGGCCGAGATCGTGTTACCTGGGCTGGGGCCGTATGGTGTATTCGTCACATAGGCGAACCGCCCGAAGGGATCCACTGCTATCCCGCCGGGATACGACCCCGCGGCAAACGGGGACCCGTTGACGACAGTCAGTGCGCCGGTCGCGGCATTAATTGTGTAGGCCCAAACATTGCTGTCAGTAGCCACATACGCAAACTTGGGTGTGTAGCTCACGGGCGTCGGCCCCTCGATCACTGCCAGCACGCCAGGCCAAGTCCCGCCGCTTGAGATCACGCCGCTCGGTACCGCGCTCAATGAGCCGTTCGTGGGATCGATCGCATAGGCGGTCACAGTGTTCGATCCGTTTGCAGCGTAGAACGTGACATACAAATATTGCCCTGTCGGATCGAGTCCAAAGTTCGTCGAATTCTGCACTGGAAAAGTCGAACCGAGGGTGATTGTTGATGTCGGACTGAGAGTTCCGGTGCTCAGGTCAACCGAGTAAACCATGACCTGCCGGGTGGGGGTGGACAACGCCAGAGCATAAGCAAAGTTCCCCGAGGGGTGAACGAGCAACCCATCGACCTCACCCACGACAACACTTGCCACAGAAGACAGCGCACCGGTTGCCGGGGCAAGGCTGTATGTCGTCACCGTCCCGCCCCCGGAAACCGCGCCGGTACTCGCGACATAGACAAACTGTCCTGATGGCGCGATCGCAATCGCGTTGGGACCCGTATCCGTTGTCAGCGGCGGTCCGGAAACGCTCAAGGTTCCCGTCCGGCTGTCGATACTGTAGGTCAAAATCTCGCTTGAGACTCGACTTAGGGCATACAGAAAGCTTCCTGAAGGGTTGACCGCTACAGCGATCGGCGCGACGGCCGTGGTCACTGGAGGGAGATTGGCCGGTCTGCCCAGAGCGCCCGATCTTGGATGGATCGCAAAAATCTCGATAACGCCCTGCGTCGCGGTCGGATTGTAGCATGCCACATAGAGGTATTTGCCATTCGGCGCCATCGCAAGGTTCACCGGCGTCGACATCGTCGCATGCTGCGGACCCACTCTTGTCACAGTTCCGTCGGGACCGACGCGATAAGCCGACACGGAATTCGAACTAGGCTGATTTGGCACGGCCTGATTAGCGACATACGCGAATTTTCCCGACGTATGTACCGCGATCGCTACCGGCCAATGACCCGTTGCGACATAGGAGCGAAAGCGCAGGCGCCCCGTTACACTGTCGACAGAAAATACAGATAGATTGTTGGAATAGATGTTTGCTACGAGCACGTAACGCGGAGAGCTCATTCGACGCCTCCCAAGGCGACTAGGCCCGTGATTTTGCGAGGAATTATCCGACGTTCCCCATACGACCGAGGATCGGCGTGAACGATAGCATACTCCTGGGGTACGCGGAATCCAGAAGGCAACGTCACCACGCTGTTGCCGAAGCTGGTCGGGCTCAAGCGCGCGAGCTCATCCTCTTCGGCGAACGTTTCGACGCGCGCGTCGCAAGGTTCGGCAAGTAGCGCTAGGGACGACGCCTTTGAGCACCCTCAGCCGCGTTGGGGCCGCTACTTCGCTTTCTCCTTGAGAAAGGCGATGACGTTCTGAATGTCGTCGTCGCTCTTGAGCGCGCCGGCCATCATCTTGTTGCCGGGAACGACGTCCTTCGGGCTCTTGAGGTACTTCGCCAAGCTCGCATCGTCCCAGGTGATGCCGGCCTTCGTCATCCCATCCGAGTACTTGAAGCCTTCGGCGGTGCCCGACTTGCGTCCGGCGACGCCGCTAAGGCTCGGGCCGATTCCGTTCTTCCCCTTGTCAAGGCTGTGGCAAGCCTTGCATTGGGAGTTGTACACCTTCTCGCCGGCCGCCACATCGCCGGCGGCGAGCGCCTGACCGGCCGCTACGGAAAACGCAAGCGCTGACGCGAGTGCAACGAGGTTGAGCCTGAGCATTTCTCTCCTCCCTTGGCTTCGACAATGAAATCTTCAACCGCTTTATTGATTGCACCCTTTGCAGCCAGTTGGTCAAGAGCATGCTGGATGGTCCGCGCACCTGAGCGGCTAACTGCGGCAATTTCGCGCATTTGACGGCAGCACCTCGTGCACATAGTATCGCTCAAGCCCTCGCCGGCCGGCGATTTGGAGATCGAGCGCTTTGAGCCAATCCGCGGAAGACGCCGCCCGGGCGCGGTTGAGCCGGCGCGAGCGGCTGCGCGGCGCGGCGGCGGGCGGTGGCCAGGTGCTGCCGCCATCGCACGCTCCCCCCGATGCGAGCGCTGCGGTGCGGCCGCACTTCGCGTTCCTCTCCCAGGATCGTGTTGCCGTGCTGCGCGAGCGGGCGATCCTCCTCCTCGCCGAGCATGGTGTCGTGGTCAATCATGCCGCGGCGGTCGGCCGGCTCGAGGCGGCGGGCGCCCGGCTCGAGGGCAAACGGCTGTGCTTCCCGCCGGGCCTGACCGAGGCCGCGCTCTCGGCACTGCCGAAAGCCGTCACGCTGTGCGGCCGGAGCCCGAACTTCGACATCGCGCTGCCGCGGCCGGACAACAGCTTCACGATGCGCACCGGGACCGGCGCGCACGGCTTCATCGAGCCCGAGACGGGCGCCTACCGCAAGCTCGTGCTCGCCGACGTCGCGACGATCGCGGCCGTTGCCAACGGGCTCGAGCGCGTCGGCATCGTCGCCCATCCCTTCGTGACCGGCGTGCCCGAGCTGACCGCCGATATCCACGGCGTCGCCGCACTGATCGCCGCTACGCCGAAGCACGTCTGGCTGCAGCCCTACGGCGAGGAGAACACCGAATTCTTGCTGCGCATCGCGGCCGTGGCGGCCGGCGGCGAGGCGGCCCTCCGCGCGCGGCCGATCGTCAGCTGCATCGTCACCTCCTTCACGCCGCTCGAGTTCAAGTCGATGGACGTCGAGGCGATCATCCAATGCGGCCGGCTCCGCGTGCCGATCCACGCCTGCAGCCTGCCGAGCGCCGGCGGCACGGCGCCGGTCACCATGCCGGGCGTGATCCTGATCGCCGCGGCGGAGATCCTGGCGATCGCGGTCATGACGCATGTCCTTGCGCCGGGGACGCCCTTCATCGCGACGCCGCTCATCTTCGGCCTCGACCTGCGCACGGGGCGAAGCCTGCAAGCGAGCGTCGAGGCTCTCCAGGGCGCCGCGATCGCCGTGCAGCTCATGAAGCACGGCTTCGGCATGATCACGCACACATACGGATCCGGCTCGGACACGCCGGATGTCGATGGCCAGTCGCAGGCCGAGCGCGCGCTCCTCGGCCAGATCGTCGGCCTCGCCGGCGCCGACATTCTCGGCGGCGTCGGCCAGCTCGAATGCGCCACCGTATTCAGCCCCGCGCAGGCCGTGCTCGACGACGAGTATGGCGCCATGCTGCAGCATTTTCTGCGCACGCCCGCGGTCGACGACGAGACGCTTGCGTGGCAAGACATGATGGCGGTCGAGCACGGCGGGAACTTCCTCGCAACCTCCCACACCTTGTTGCATTGCCGCGCCAATTTCGAGCCGCTTGCGTTCCAGCGCCTGGGCCGCGAAGCCTACGAAGCCGCGGGGTGCCGCACCGCGCTCGACCAGGCGCGCGAAATCTGCCGCCGCCTGGTGGACGAGCACAGGGCGTCGAGCCCTCTCGATGCCGCTTCGCGCCGCGAAATCGAGAGCATCGTGAAGGCGGCGGACGCGCAAATCCTGAAGGGGCAGATCTAGCCGCGGCCGGGAAGCCCGGCGAGGAGACGATCCATGTCCGACGAGCTCGAGGAACGGCTCGACGCCATCTTCCAGGCCGTCTGCGATTTCGCGCAGGACCGGGTCGCCGAGCTCGTGCGCCATGAGCTGGCGCTCGGCACGGATGCCCAGACCATCATCAATGATGCGCTGATTGCCGCCATGGAGGAGGTCGGCGACGAGTTCGCCGCCGGACGGCTGTTCGTTCCCGAGATGCTGATGGCCGCCAATGCGATGAAGGCCGGGCTCGAGGTGCTGCGGCCGAGCCTCGCCGGGCACGCGATTCGGCCGGTCGGCAAGCTCGTCATCGGCAGCGTCTACCGCGACATGCACGACATCGGCAAGAACCTCGTCGCGATGATCATGGAGGGTGCCGGCTTCGAGGTCGTCGACCTCGGCATCAACGTCCTGCCGGACGACTTCGTCGCGGCGGTGCGCGCGCACCGGCCGGACCTCGTCGGGCTTTCGGCGCTGCTCACGACGACGCTGCCCAGCATGCGCCAGACGGTCGAGGCCCTGCGCCGCGCCGGCTTCAACGGCAGCATCCTCGTCGGCGGCGCGCCGGTCAACCAGGCGTTCGCCAGCGCGATCGGCGCAACCGGCTATGCGCCCGACGCCCCTGCGGCGGTGGCCCTTGCCCGGCGCTTGATGCAGGAGGGCCGAGCGGCTCCCCTTGGCTGAGTGCCACGGGACGGCCGTTCCAGCGGGATGGCTGAAGGCGCGCGAGACCGCGCTTGACCGCGCGCCCGGCCTTGGCTAGCCTCTTTCCCATGAGCGAGCAGCTCCGCATTCGGCGAATTAGCACCCCGGCGCCCCTTGGGTTGCCGGACCTTGGTGCTTGTGCGTTCGCCCGTTTGCAGGAGTTTGCTTGCCATGTCTCCCGCCGCTGATACCAGCTCTTCGCCGACCGCTTGCTTTGCCGTCGAGGCCCGCGCCGATCCAGGCGTGATGCCGCGCGTGCTCGAGCTCTTCGCCAAGCGCGGCCTCGTCCCCTCGCAGTGGCGCAGCGCGCTCGGCGGTGCCGCCGGAGCCGAGCTTCACATCGACATCCAGGTCGAGGGCATGGAGCGCGCGCTCAGCGATTATATCGCGCGCTGCCTGCGCCAGCTCCCGGACGTCGAGATCGTGCTCACCTCGCAGAAGCGTTACGCGCAGCGCGCCTGAGCCGGCCGGCAGGGCCGCGGGAAATTGTCACGCAAGCGCGGTTGCGCGCGCGCGCGGATGCCGCTAAACGGTTGGCTGCCGAACGAGCCGGAGTCGCAGCCCCGTGAGCTTTCTCGACCGCATCCGCGAATGCAACGAGTGCGACATGTCGCGCTTCCGCCCCTTCATCGTCGCGGGCGAGCGCGTCGGCTGGGTGAAGCCGCCCTTCGTGCGCGAGCTCGCACGCTTCCCCAAGCTCTTCGCGCTGAGCGATGTGGGCGTGGTCCTCTCGCCGGCGCTCTGCACCTGCGAGGAGCGCAGTGCGGCCCTCGACGAGGCGCTGCGCGCGCTCGCCGAGCGGGGCGTCATCGAGGGCTGGCGCGATGAGATCTATCCGGTGACGCTCGCCTGGGGCATCCCGCCGCTCATGCTGATGGAGCGCGCGGCGACGCCCTACTTCGGCGTGCGCTCCTACGGCGTGCACATGAACGGCTTCGTGCGCGAGGGCGAGCGCATCTCCATGTGGGTCGGACGCCGCGCGCTCGACAAGCCGACCTATCCCGGCATGCTCGACAACATGGTGGCGGGCGGCCAGCCCGCCGGCGTCTCGCTCAGGGACAATCTCGCCAAGGAATGCCACGAAGAGGCCGACATCCCCCCATCGCTCTCCGCGCGCGCGGTGGCGACGGGGGCCGTCACCTATGTGCTCGAGACGCCGGAGGGCCTCAAGCCCGACGTGCAGTTCGTCTATGAGCTCGAGGTGCCGCGCGACTTCACGCCCAGGAACCGCGACGGCGAGATCCAGGAGTTCATGCTCTGGCCCATCGAGCGGGTCATGGAAGTCGTGAGCGAGACCTCGGAGTTCAAGTTCAACTGCAACCTCGTCATCATCCACTTCCTCGTCCAGCACGGCCTCCTCTCGCCCGAGCACCCCGACTATCTCGAGATCGTCAAGGGGCTGCACGTGTAGAACGGGCGGACCATGCGCCGACGGTTTCGGGCGCTCGTACGTGGAATCATGGATGCTTGATATACCCCCCTCCCTACCCTCCCCCTCAAGGGGGGAGGGAGTATGGGCGACTTCAACAGCTTCCCCCTCCCCCTCGAAGGGGGAGGGTGGGGAGGGGGTGACGCTCGGATTTGCGATCGCCGCAACCAGGCAATGACGCCATGAGCCGGAGAAAGCGCAGAACGAGAAGCCTTGCCGCGGGTGCGGCGGCGCGGGCGCGGGCGCGCGTCACGACGCTCATCGTCGATCGCCCCGAGCTCAAGTTCGAGGAGCGCGGCGGGCTCGCCATGCGCGAGGCGGCGCGCGAGATCATGGCCGAAGACGCGCGGCCGGCCGACCTCTTCGCGCTGGCGGCCGAGGCCGCGGCACTCGCCGAGAGTCTCGCCGCCGAGGGGCGCAAGATTGCACCGCCCTCGCGGCCGATCGCGTGCCGTGCGGGCTGCGGCCACTGCTGCCACATCAGCGTGGCGGCCAGCCCCCCCGAGGTCCTCCGCCTCGCCCAGCACATTCGCGACCGCTTCGCGAGCGCCGAGCGCACGGCACTTATCGCGCGCCTGCGTGAGGCATCGGCGCTGAGCAAGGACGAGCGCCTCACCGTCCGCCTGTCCTGCCCGATGCTCAAGGACGAGCGTTGCTCGGTCTACGAGGCGAGGCCGCTCAACTGCCGAGGGCTCGAGTCGATGGATGCGGAGGCGTGCCGGCGCGCCTCGTTCGGCGAGAAGGTCTTGCCGCCCGTCTACGCGATGCGTTGGGCGATCTTCAACTTCGTCGAGTCCGGGCTGCTCGCGGGCATGGTCGATGCCGGCCGCGCGCTCGAGCCGCTCGATCTCTTCTCGGCTCTCCTCACGGCACTCGAGGAGCCGGACGCCGCGCGCCGTTGGCTCGCGGGCGAGCCGGTCTTCGCTGCCTCGCGCTGGCCCACGCCTTAGGCGCCGGTATGCCGTTGGTGCGCCGCTTACCGCGCCAATACCGCTCTGGACATTGCCTTGGCAGGACCCATCTACGCGGATGAGGGCTGAGGATGCGGAGGTGACGCATGGGCCTCTTGATCGACGGCGTCTGGCACGACCAATGGTACGACACGCGCGCGAGCGGCGGGCGCTTCGTGCGCAGCGAGTCGCAGTTCCGCGATTGGGTCAGCGCCGACGGCAGCTCGCGCTTCAAGGCCGAGCCCGGACGCTATCACCTCTATGTCTCGCTTGCCTGCCCGTGGGCGCACCGCACGCTCATCTTTCGCGCGCTCAAGGGTCTCGAGGAGGCGGTCTCGCTCTCGATCGTCGATCCCTTGATGGGGGCGCAAGGCTGGGCCTTCTCCGATTATCCCGGCGCCACCCCCGACCACGCCAACGGCAAGCGCTTTCTCCACGAGATCTACACCCTCGCCAGGCCCGGCTACAGCGGGCGCGTCAGCGTGCCCGTGCTGTGGGACAAGAGCTCGCGCACGATCGTGAACAACGAGTCCTCCGAGATCATCCGCATGCTCAATAGCGCCTTCGACGCTTGGGGCCGGGCCGATGTCGACTTCTATCCGAGGGCCTTGCGGGGCCGCATCGACGAGATCAACGCGCTCGTCTACAAGCGCATCAACAACGGCGTCTACCGCGCCGGCTTCGCGACCACGCAAGCCGCCTATGAGGAGGCCTTCGACGGGTTGTTCGCGGCACTCGAGCGCATCGAGGCACTGCTCTCGCGCCAGCGCTATCTCGTGGGCGACAGGCTGACCGAGGCCGACTGGCGGCTCTTCACCACCCTCGTGCGCTTCGATGCGGTCTACCACGGTCACTTCAAGTGCAATCTGCGCCGCATCGTCGACTATCCCAACCTCTCCAACTATGCGCACGAGCTCTATCAGGTGCCGAAGGTGGCGGCCACCGTCGATCTCGACCACATCAAGCGGCATTATTACGCCAGCCAGAAGACCGTCAATCCGACCGGCATCGTGCCCAAGGGGCCCGCTCTCGATTTCGCGGCCCCCCACGACCGGGCGCGAAATTATGGAGTCGCGGCATGATCGAGCCTCGTCCCTTCGGAAAGCTGAGGCCGTGACGAGGTTGCCCAGCATCTTCGTCTCGCACGGCGCGCCCACCTTGCCGCTGACGCCCATCCCTGCGCGCGATTTCCTCGAAGGCCTCGGCGCGACGCTCGGCCGGCCCGAGGCCATTCTCTGCATCTCGGCGCACTGGGAAACGCGCGACCCGGCGGTGAGCACGGCCGCCCGCCCCGAGACCATCCATGATTTTTATGGCTTCCCCGCCCCGCTCTATGAGCTCCGCTATCCCGCACCTGGCGCGCCGGCGCTTGCCGCGCGCGCGGCTCGCCGTCTCGAGGAGGCGGGCTTCAGTTGCGAGAAGGATCCGGCACAGGGTCTCGACCATGGCGCGTGGGTCCCGCTTCTTCTCATGTACCCCAAGGCCGACATCCCGACGGCCCAGCTCTCGGTGCAGATGCCGCGTGGTGCTGCGCACCATGTGGCCGTCGGGCGCGCGTTGGCACCGCTCAGGGAGGAGGGCATCCTCATCCTCGGCAGCGGCGGGGCGACGCACAATCTCGCCGAGTTTCGCGCGATGGCACCCGATGCGCCACCGCTTCCCCACGTCGCCGCCTTCGATGCCTGGCTGGCCGAGGCGGCCGAGGCCGGGGACGAGGCAAGCCTCGTGGACTATCGTCTGAAGGCCCCCGCGGCGTCGCGCGTCCATCCGCGCGAGGAGCATTTCCTGCCCTTCCTCGTCGCCTTAGGCGCGGGCGGGCCGGCTGCGCGCGGCAGGCGGCTCCACCGCAGCTTCAGCCACGGAGCGCTCTCGATGGCGGCCTTCGCCTTCGAGTGAGAGGTCCCGGGCGCGTGACTCCGGGGCGGCTGACGGTGTAGGAAGGGGTTCCCCCAACCGAGATCGAGCTGCCGGTGAACTTGTTCCTGCGCCTTTTCGCCGTGGCCTTCGTGCTTGCGGCCCTTGCGATGGCCGCCCCGGCCCGGCCGCAGACGCCGGCCCTTCAGGAAGCCGCCTTCAGCCAGAAGGCCGATGCCTGGCGCTTGGCGCTCGATGACGTGCAGGCGGCACTCGGTGCTGCCGACATCGGCCGACAGCAGTTCAACGCTCTCCACGCCAAGGTCGCCGAGGTGCGCCGCGCCGCCGCGGAGGCGCGCGCCGCGGCGGCGGCCCAGCGCCAGCCGGCTGCGGACCAGCTCGCCGCCCTCGGTCCGCCGCCGGCCGCGGGCCAGCCGCCCGAGCTTCCCGACGTGGCGCGGCAGCGCGCGCAGCTCGTCGGCGACATCGCGAGCTACGACTCCATGATCAAGCAATGCGAGCTCGTCATCGCGCGGGCCAACGGGCTCGACCAGGACATCAACCGCGTCGGCGGCGCGCGGCTGGCGGCTCTGCTGCTCGCGCGCGAGGCCCCGCCGCTCTCGCTGCCCGCCCTCTCGGCCGCGGCCCGCGAGCTCGGCGTGGTCCTCGCCGCCTTCGCCGCGGCACCCGGCGAATGGTGGAAGGGGAGTCCCTTCTCGGCACTCCCGCCGGTCAGCCTCGCCTGGCTCGGCCTGTTGACGCTCGTTGTCCTCGCCGTAGGCTGGCCGCTGCGCAACTGGTTGGTGCGACGTTACGGCCATCGCCGCGAGGTAACCGAGCCTTCCTATGCGCGCCGCGTCCTCGCAGCGCTTGCCGAAGGGCTGGCGCGGGGCCTCTTGCCGGCGATCGGGCTACTCGCGCTCGCGTTCGTGCTGCTCGAGGAGGACATCGTCACCGGCCTTCTCGCAGAGATGGTCGCGGGCGTGCTCGTCGGCGTCACCTTCTTCTCCCTCACCGCCGCCATTGCCGCCGCCGCCTTGGCGCCCGAGGCGCCGAGCTGGCGCATCGTGCCCTTCGGCGCCGATTCCTCGCGCACGCTTGCGCGCCGGCTCACGGCGCTTGCCGGCGCCGCGGCGGTGGCGCTCGGCATCGGCATCGCGACATACTCGCTGCGCCACGGCACGCGCGAGCTCTTCAATCTGCTTTCCTTCGGTTTCGACACGCTCCTCGCGGCGATCACCTTCTCGCTGCTGCACCACCGCCTCTGGCGCATCGACAGAGACGCCGGCAGCGAAGGCGACAGCAGAGGGGAGGAGGCCGCGCCGTCGCGGCACTGGCCGGTCTTCCGTTTTGTCATCGGCATGGTGCTGCTGGCGGTGCCCATCCTGGCGCTTTCCGGCTACGCCAATCTGGCGCGCTACGTCATCTCGCGCCTGGTGGTCACGGGCGTCCTCGTAGCGGTGCTACTCCTCTTGCGCACGCTCATGCGCGAGGTGCTTACGCTCCTCTTCGCGTCCGATCGTCCGCTCTCCCTGCGCGCGCGCCGCGCGCTGGCGTTGAGCGAGCAAGGCAGCCGTCTCTTTGCCTTCTGGGCCGAGGCGGCTCTCGACCTCCTCTTGATCGTCCTCGGGATCGGCTTGACCTTGCGGCTGTGGGGCGTTCCCGACAGCGTGCTCGGCCTGTGGCGGGGCGACGCCTTGCGCGGAATCGAGATCGGCAGCATGAGGATCTCGCTCGTCGACATCCTGCTGTCGATCCTGGTCTTCGTCGCCGTGTGGACGATCACGCGGCTCTTCCAGCGGCTCCTCAACGAGAAGCTCCTGCCCCAGACGCGGCTCGAGCCGGGCGTGCGCCATTCGCTTTCCGCGCTGATCGGCTACATCGGCTTCGTCTTCGCGGCCTTGTTCGCCATCTCGATGCTGGGCTTGAATCTCTCCAATCTCGCGATCATCGCCGGCGCCCTTTCCGTCGGCATCGGCTTCGGGCTGCAGAACATCGTCAACAATTTCGTCTCCGGCCTCATCCTTCTCATCGAGCGGCCGATCAAGGTGGGCGATTGGGTCGTGGTCGGTCAGCACGAGGGTTTCGTCACGCGCATCAGCGTGCGCGCGACCGAGATCGAGACCTTTAGGCGCGCTTCGGTGATCGTCCCGAACTCGGAGCTTCTGTCGGGGGCGGTGATCAATTGGACGCATCGCGACAAATACGGCCGCGTCGACATCAAGGTGGGGGTTGCCTACGGCTCCGATACCGGCAAGGTTCGCGACATCATGCTCGCCTGCGCGCGCGAGCACGGCCAAGTCCTGAGCTGGCCCGCAGCCCATGTTCTGTTCACCGATTTCGGCGACAGCGCGCTTCAGTTCGAGTTGCGCGTCTTCATCGGCGACGTGGAGCAGCGCGCCTTCGTCGCGAGCGACCTCCATTTCGCGATCGACGACGCCTTCCGCAAAGCCGGCATCGAGATGCCCTTCCCCCAACGCGAGGTCAGCGTGCGCAACCTCGAGGCGCTGGCGGAGGCGCTCGCGGCCGGGCGCACGAAGCCGGGATCAGCCACGGCACCCTTCGGCCGGCACCCGGACGACGATGGGGACGCCAAGGCCGGAGAGGCGGCACCCCCGGCCTAAGGCGTCTCGCCCGCGCCGTGGAAGCTTGGCGCCCGGGTCGCGCGCCCGCGCGGCGCGAGGAGCGTGCCGATTCACAGATCGAGCGTGCGGCGCGCCATGGCGTCGTCCCACAGCTGGTCCCGATCATCGTCGAAGATCAGCTTGGGATCCGCGGGAGCGGTGAACCAGTCGTGGCGCGCGAGCTCGTTCTCCAGCTGGCCTGCAGCCCAGCCCGCGTAACCGAAGGCGATGAGGCTCTTCTTGGGGCCCTTGTGGGCGCCGATGTCCTTGAGGATGTCGGGGCTCGTGGTCATCGCCACGTGCCCGTCGATATCGATGGTCCCGGAACGGTGATAGTCGCTCGTGTGCAGGATAAACCCGATCGCAGGCTGGACCGGGCCGCCGGAAAAGATGCGCACGCTCCCCTCGACACCCGTGCCGCTCTCGCCGATCGCCTCGAGCAGGCTGGCGAGCGAGCGCTCCTCGACCGGTCGATTGATGACGATGCCAAGCGCGCCCTCTCGATTGTGGCGCACCATGAGGATCACGGTGTGGCGGAAACGAGGATCGCCGATCTCGGGCGAGGCGATCAGGAGTTGCCCGGCGAGGGAGGCGCTCTCCGGCGGGGCGCCCGGCTGGGGTGCCGCCGCGCGTGGAAGCGCCAACGGCAGCATGAGCATGGGCAATATCAAGACGAGGCGCCCGAGCCTAATCCCGCGCATTTCTCCACCCTCTCGCCGGTACTGTGCGACCGCTTCGGCGACCGCGCCGCGATCGGCCGGACGGTCTCATATATATAGTGCGCGGAGGCACGCGAATGGAAGGGTGCGCCTCCTCGCGTGAGCGGGGCGCCTGCGGCGGTGCAACTGCCTCCCGACGCCGATCAGACCTCGATCTGGCCGCCGAGCTCGATCACGCGGTTGGAGGGGATATGGAAGAAGTCGGTGACGCTCAACATGGTGTTGGAGAGCACGATGAAAATCTCCTGGCGCCAGCGCGACAGCGGCGAGCGTTTCGCCTTCAGGATCTTCTCGCGCCCGACGAAGAACGAGGTCTCCATCAGATTGAAGCGGAACTGAAGCACGCGGCACTGGGCGAGTGCGCGCGGGATATTCGGCTCCTCCATGAAGCCGTAACGCACCGTAATGGTGTGGAAGTTGTGGTCGAGATGGCGGATCTCGAGCCGCTGCTCCTCCGGCACGCGGGGGATGTCCTCGGTCTGCACGGTCATGAGTACCACCCGCTCGTGCAGCACCTTGTTGTGCTTGAGGTTGTGCAGCATCGCCGCGGGCACCTGGTCGATGTTGCCGGTCATGAAGATCGCGGTCCCCGGAACGCGCTCGGGATGACCGGGCCGGATCGACTTGAGGAAGGTACCGAGCGGGAGCGCGTTCCTGCCGCGTTGGGCGAACAGCACGGCGCGGCCGCGCATCCAAGTCGACATCAGAATATAGAGGAAGCTCGCCACCAAGAGCGGGAACCAGCCGCCCTGCTCGACCTTGAGCATGTTGGCGGCAAAGAAGCAAAAGTCGACCGTGAGCAGAGCGCCGAAGAGGGGGACGGCGACGAGCGGACTCCACCCGGCTACCCCCACCATGTAGACGAAAGCGAGGACGGTGGTGAGCGACATCGTGCCGGTCACCGCGATGCCGTAGGCCCAGCCGAGATTGCTCGAGGTCTTGAAGCCGAGGACGAGCGCGATCACCGCGACCAGCAGGAAAAAATTGGCCGTGGGGACGAAGATCTGTCCGGCCTCCTCGGCGGAGGTGTGGCGGATGTTGAGGCGCGGCAGGTAGCCGAGCTGCACGGCCTGTCGCGTCATCGAGAAGGCGCCCGAGATCACCGCCTGGGAGGCGATCACGGTCGCCATCGAGGACAGCACGACGAGCGGATAGAGCGCCCATGGGGGAGCGAGCCGGTAGAAAGGATTGTCGAGCGCCTCGGGAGTCCTCAAGAGCAAGGCGCCTTGGCCGAAATAGTTGAGAAGCAGACAGGGAAAGACGATCCAAAACCAGGTGGCGCGGATCGGCGCGCGGCCGAAATGGCCCATGTCGGCATAAAGCGCCTCGGCCCCCGTGACCGCCAGCACCACGGCGCCGAGCAGTATGAATCCGCGCCAAGGATCGGCGAGCAGAAGCCGGAGGCCATGAAGGGGGTCGAGTGCCAAGAGGATGGCCGGCTGACTGGCGAGCTCGAGGACGCCCAGAGCGCCGATCGAGATGAACCAAAGCGCCATCACGGGACCGAACAGGCTGCCCACCCGCGCGGTGCCGCGCCGCTGGAAAATGAAGAGTGCTAAGAGCAGCAGCACCGTGATTGGGATCACGTAAGGATCGAAAAGCGGGGTCGCGACCTTCAGCCCTTCGACCGCCGAGAGCACCGAGATGGCGGGGGTGATCACCCCATCGCCATAGAACAGCGCGGCCCCCACCAGGCCGGCGGCGAGGATCAGGCGGTGACGCCGGCCGCGCCGGCTCGCCGTCCTCAGCGCCAGCGCCGTGAGGGCGAGGATGCCGCCCTCGCCGCGGTTGTCCGCGCGCATGATGACGATGACGTACTTGAGCGCCACGACGATGATGAGCGCCCAGGCGATCAGCGAGAGCACGCCCAGCACGCTCTCGCGGCTCACGGCCGTCCCGGCATCGAAGCACTGTTTGACGGTGTAGAGGGGGGAGGTTCCGATGTCGCCGTAGACAACGCCGAGTGCGCCCAGGATGAGGCCCTGTTGCGCCTTGGATCGATTCCCCGCGCCCTCTGCCGCGCTGATTTGCGCCATGTGGTCCATCTGGTGAGCGCGAGCGCGTGTCTTTATACCTTTTTTATGTGCGCTGCAACGCGTCCTCTTCGAGGGGGAGGGAGGCGCAAAAATCTATATGGCCGTCAAATGCTTACCCGACCTGAGCTCAGCACGGCGAGGACTGCCGCCAAGGCAAGGCTGGCCGCACCCAGGGCAAAAAGCAGGTGGTAGGAGCCGGTGCGCGCGAAGAGGAAGGCAAGGCCGTAGCCGGCCGCCGTCTGGGCCAGCGCAAAGGCGACGGTGAGCCAGGCCCAGGCTTGGGGCGCGTGCGCGGCACTCACGAGCTCGACCGCGCGCCCCGAGATGAGGGCGGGCACCGCCGGCGTCAAGGCCCCGACGACGAGCGAGGAGAGGGCCAAGCTGAAGCCGTCGTGGGCGAAGACCGGCAGCGCCACCGCGAGCGCCTTGACCACCAAGGCGAGCACCAGGCTCGTCGCGATTCCCGCGCGATCGGCGAGAATGCCGGCGAGGAACGGCCCCACCGCGGCACCGACGCCGAAGGCGACCCAATAGAGCCCGCCCACCGCGAGGCCGAGCCCCAGCCCGCGCGCGACATAGTCGATCCAGAACACGGCATGGGGCACGAAACCGATCGCATCGCAGACGTAAAGCAGCATCAAGAGCGCTAACGGCGCGAAGGGACGCAGGCTGCCGCCTGCGACCCTCTTTTTGGACTCGTGCCGCGGCTCGTCCGTCCAGCTCCGCCAAGTAGCTATGGTCAAGAGTGCCGCGACCGCGGCGAGCGCCAGCCAGACGGTGGTGAGACCCTCGCGCGCGAGCGCCGGCACGACGGTGCCCGCCGCCGTGATGCCGAAGCCGACGCCGCTGAAGACGGCACCACCGACGCGTCCGCGCCAGGCCGACGGCGTGCGGGCAAGCACCGACGAGGTGACGAGCACCATGAGGATGCCGCCGACGATGCCCGAGAGGAGGCGCCAAGGAAAGAACCAGAGAAAGCTCGCCGGCCAGGCGCAGGCGACGAACGAGAGCACGGCCCCCACCATGGCCGCGCGAATCACGGCGGGGAGCGGTAAGTGCCGTGCGATCGTGCGCGCGAAGACGGCGCCCAAGAGATATCCGGCGAGGTTGGTCGCCGCGAGATAGGCGGCCTCGGGCGGGGTGAACCAGGCTGCGGCGATGAGGGCCGGGATCAGCGGGGTGTAGGCGAAGCGGGCAAGCCCGATGCCGACGAAGATCGCCGCGAGCCCGGCGGCGGCAGCGCGCGCCGCAGCTCTCGGCGAGTAGAGCTCCCCCGCCGCAGCCCCTGCCATGCCGCTCTCCCCAGCCGTCGCCGATCAGCACCCGGGCGCGCGGAGCGCGCCTTCCTTTCGCCGCGGAACGAGGGCTCCCTCTCTCGCCCGGCGATTATGGCGAGATCGCGGGGACGGGAGAACCGAAAGCTGCGCACGATGCGCGCATGGCTGCCATGCCTTGACCCTTGCCGCCGATCATGCTCCGCACCAGCCGCAGCGCGCAGCACCAAGCCCGCCTCGCCCTTGGCGGCGCAAATTTCGCCGCACGCTCCGGCTTTTCGCTCCTCGCGCAAGGGCCGACGGATATGGCAGGCTAAAGGCGAGGAAGGGCTAAGGCGGGGCGCATGATGTTTTCCGATCCGCGACGACTCGCCGTGGCGCTGGCAGGTCTCTGCACCTTTCTCGACCTCTATGCCACCCAGTCGCTGCTTCCGCTCTTCGCCCGCACCTTTGCGGCAAGCCCCGCCGCGGTGAGCCTCACCGTGAGCGCCACCACCTTCGCCATTGCCATCGTCGCTCCCTTCGTCGGCGTCGTCGCCGACCTCATGGGGCGCAAGCGCATCATCGTGAGCGCCATCGCACTCCTCGTCGTCCCGACCGCGCTCATCGCGCTTGCCACCAGCCTCGAGCAGGTCGTCGTCCTGCGCTTCGTGCAGGGCCTGCTGCTGCCGCCCATCTTCGCGGTGACCGTCGTCTATATCGGCGACGAGTGGGCGGCCGCGGAGGTGCCGGCGGTCACGGGGATCTACATGGCGGGGGCGGCACTCGGCGGCTTTCTCGGGCGCTTCATCAGCGGGCTCGCGAGCGAGCTCTGGGGCTGGCGCAGCGCCTTCCTCGTGCTCGCCGCGGTGACCGTCGTCTCGGCCATCGTCGTCGGCCTCTTCCTGCCCCGCGAGCGGCACTTCATGCGCGCCTCGGGACTGGCGACGGCGCTCAACAGCATGGCCCGCAATCTGACGAACCGCCGCCTCGTCGCGACCTTCACGGTCGGCTTCGCCGTTCTCTTCTCCTTCGTCGCCGGCTTCACCTACGTGAACTTCTATCTCGCGGCGCTACCCTTCGGCCTCTCGCCGGCCGGGCTCGGCTCGATCTTCATCGTCTATCTTTTGGGCGTCGCCGTGAGCCCGCCGGCGGGTCGCGTCATCGGCCGCTATGGCCGCAGGACCGTGGCGGAAGGTGCGTTCTGCCTTTGGGGAGTGGGGCTCCTGGTGACCTTGATCCCCTCGCTCCCCGTGGTGATCGCCGGGCTCGCCATCATCGCGGCAAGCGGCTTCGTGGCCCAGATCTGCGCCACGAGCTATCTCGTCGCCGTTGCCCGCGAGGCGCGCGCCTCGGCCGTCGGGCTCTACGTCACCTTCTATTACGTCGGCGGGAGCGCGGGAGGCGTGGTGCCGGCACCGGCCTGGCACCTCTTCGGCTGGCCCGGCGTGGTCGGCATCATCATCCTGGTCCTCGCGACCGCGGCCTTCGTCGTCCTCCGGTATTGGCACGAGCCGGGGCCGCCCGCGCGCCTCCCGAGCTGAGCAGGTTTGCGCCGGGGGGACTCCCGCGCGCGCCGCCGCTCGTGCTAAGTGTCGAGCGCCGGTTCAAGGCGGAGGAAAGGACGCGATGCTGATCGATCACCAGGAACTGCGCGCGACAGCCGCGCGCATCTTCGAGGCGGGCAGGAGCGCCAAAGCGGAGGCGCGCATCATTGCCGACCATCTCGTCGAGGCCAACTTGCGCGGACACGACAGCCACGGCGTCGGCATGATTCCCCGCTACATCGCCAACCTCAACGCCGGCACGATCGTGCCCAACAACAAGGGCCGCGTGCTGAAGGACGAAGGTGCGATCCTCGTCTATGACGGCGAGCGCGGTTACGGCCAGGTGGTGGCGCGCGAGGCGACCAAGCTCGCCATCGCCCGGGCGCGCGAAAGCGGGGTTGCCGTCGTGGCATTGCGCAACGCCCACCACATCGGACGCGTCGGGACCTATGGCGAGCTCTGCGCCGAGGCCGGCCTCGTGTCGGTGCACTTCGTCAACGTGCACGGCCACACGGCACTCGTGGCCCCGCACCGCGGCCGCGACGGGCGGCTCTCGACCAATCCGGTATGCGTCGCGGTCCCCGCCGCGGAGCCCGGCCGTCCCGTCATCCTCGACATGGCGACGACAAAGGTGGCGATGGGAAAGGTGCGCGTCGCCAGGAACAAGGGCGAGACGCTCGCCGACGGACTCGTGGTGGACGCCAAGGGCAAGCCGTCGCGCGACCCGAACGTCATGTTCCAAGAGCCGCGCGGCGCCTTGCTGCCGTTCGCCGAGCACAAGGGCTACGCGCTCGCCTTCATCTGCGAGCTGCTCGCGGGTGCGGTCGGCGGCGGCGGCACGCTCAAGCCCGAGAACCAGCGCCAGGGCACCATCACCAACTCCATGCTCGCCTTCGTGATCGATCCCGCGCGGCTTACGGAGCGCAGCTGGATCGAGGAGGAGATCCGCGCGATCACCGGCTACGTCACCCTCTCCCCGCCGTCGAAGCCCGACGAGCCGGTGCTCATCCCCGGCGATCCCGAGCGCCTCGCGCGCGCGAAGCGCATCGCGGAGGGCGTGCCGCTCGACGCCGAGACTTGGCGCGAGATCGTGGCAGCGGCGAAGAGCGTGGGCTTGGCGCTTGAGAGCCCGCGCGTATCGGCCTGATCGCGGCTACGGCCGCTTCGCGATCGCGACCGTCGACGCGCGCGCGAAACGAAGCCGGCGGGACGAGTCTAATATCCCCATTCGGGAGCTCGTCTCACCCGGGAATAACCGTCATTGCGAGCGCAGCGAACCCCGGCGTACGCCGGGGCAGGGCGCCTGGTGCGAAACCGTTTCTGGATTGCTTCGGCGCCCTTCGGGCGCCTCGCAATGACAACTGTTTTCCTGATGCCATGAATGTCAGAACCCGGACGCTAAAGCGTCCTCGTCTGGCCGCCGTCCATGTCGATGATCGAACCGTGGAGCCAGCGTCCGCGCGCCGAGAGGACGAAGGCGGCGAGGCCGGCGATGTCCTCGGGCCGGCCGATGCGGATGCTGCCGTGCTCGAGACGAAAGCGCTCCCTGGCCGCGGCCTCGTCGAGGCCGGTCTTGGCCATGAGAGCGGCGAGGTTGCGCTTGAGGCGCGCGGTCTCGACCGCACCCGGATTGATCGCGTTCACCTGCACGCCACAGCCTTTGCCGATGTCGGCGAGCGCCTTGGTGAAGGCGAGGCAGCTGGCATTGACCGTGCTGCCGATGGTGAAATCGGCACTCGGCGTGCGCCCGCCGACGCCGACGATGGCAAGGAGCGAGCCCTTGCTCTCCTTGAGCAGCGGCCAGGCCGCGCGCGCCAGGCGGACATGGGCGAAGAACTTGAGGGCGAAGCCGTCCTGCCAGTCCTCCTCGGAGAGCGCGAAGAAATCGCCGCGCTTGGCAGCACCCGCGTTGTTGACGAGAATGTCGAGCCTGCCGTAGCGCTCGCGCACCGCGGCGACGAGCCGCTCGGCCTCGCTCGCCTCGCGCAAGTCGCCGGCGTGGACGTGCGCCTCGCGACCGCGCTTCCTCGCCTCGCCCGCGACCTCATCGAGGGCTCCGCGGTCGCGCCCGGTGAGCATCACCCGCGCCCCTTCCTCGGCAAGGGCCAAGGCGATGCCGCGGCCGATGCCGCGGCTCGAGCCGGTGACGAGCGCCACCTTGCCCTCAAGTCCAAGCTCCATGGCTTATCCCTCCGCTCAGCCTGATGCTCAACCGACGGCGATATCGGTCGCGAGATGGAAGAGGCAGTCGCCGCGCTCGCTGCGGCCGGGGACGCGCCTGCAGATCACGAGTCCGGCGCGCGCGAAGCTGGCGAGCGCCGGCTCGCGCCAAGGAGTCGCGGGGAAATGGATGGCGCCGGCAACGTCGCCTGCCTTGACCTCGGCGCCGAGCTCGACAAGGGGCTCGAAGAGACCGCTCTCCGGCGCATAGACGTAATAGTCCGCACCGGCGACCTGCATGAAGCGCGTCTTGGGCGCCGGCTCGCCCGTGAGCGCGCGGGCGAGCACGCCGGCCGCCATGAGCACGCGCGCCAATCCCGTCTCGGCGATCCTGAGCGCATGGGGCTGAACGGTGCCGCCGCCGCCGATCTCGGCGCCGAGAAGGGGGACGCCTGCGCGGTTGGCCGCGGCCGAGAGCGTGCGATCCTCGCCTTGCGGCATGGCAAAGACGAAGCTGACGGGCGCGCCGAAGAGCGCAAGGAGCTTCTTGAGCTTCGCCAATCTCTCCGCATCATCCGTACGCCGGATGAGCGCGCTCGGGATATACATGAGCGAGCTGCCGCCCGAATGCAGGTCGATCGCGAGGTCGGCCATGGGCAGCAGCACCGTCTCGATGTAATGGGCGATCATCTGCGTGACCGAGCCGTCGGGATTGCCGGGAAAGCTGCGGTTGAGATTGCCGTCGTCGATCGGCGAGGTGCGCTCTCCGGCACTCGCCGCCGGGAAGTTGGCCGCCGACAGGATGATGATGCGCCCGCTCACGTCCGCGGGCTCGAGCCGGCGGGTGAGCTTCATGAGCGCCACCTGACCCTCGTATTCGTCGCCGTGGTTGCCCGAGATCAGCAGCACGCTCGGCCCCTCGCCGCGCTTGACGCAGCTGATCGGGATCGGAATCCAGCCATAGGCCGAGCGGTGGGTCGAATGGGGCAGGCGAAGGAAGCCGTGCTGCTTGCCTTCCTTGTCGAAATCGACCTCGCTTGCGATGCGGGTTCGGCTCATGCTCGAAATTCCCCCCTTCGTGCGCGCGCAAGAGGTGCTGCGGCCGCGCGAGGCAAAGCGAGATTGGCCCGTCTTCGTAAGCGAGGTCAACCGGATGATCGGGGGCGACGGCGCCGCCGCGGGGCAAGCGTTCCAGGCGGCCGTGCGGCAAGCGGGGCTCGCGCGGTTTAGCCGCGTCGGCCCTTGCTCGGATGTCGCCGAGGTGCGCGTCCCTCGTTCGTGCCGTCGGCGTCTTCCAGCACGGCGTGGATGGCGCGCGAAAGATGCTGCGAGGGGACCGGCTTGTGCAGGAGGACGTTGACGCCGCTCTCGGCGAGCGCGCGGTCCCCCTTGGCGAAGGTCATCGTGCTGCTGGCGATCACCGGGATCGCTCGCAAGGCCGGCTCGGACTTCAGCCACCGCGCCGCTTCGAGGCCGGAGACGTCGCTCAGCTGCACGTCCATGAGCACGACATCCGGCAGCACCTCCCGTGCCGCCTCGATGGCGGCCGCCCCGCGCTCGACGCTCCTGACCTGGAAGCCGAGGCCTTCGAGCAGCGTGCGATAGCGCGAGCGCGTCTCTCCGTCATGCTCGACGACGAGGGCGCGCCGTCCCGCGTAGGTGCGGGCGCCCGATGGTGGAAGCTTTGCCATGGCGAGAGCGGCTTTTCCGGCCCGCCTCCTGACGCTCAGAAATCCTCGGGAAGATTGCCTTCCGCGAGCTGCTCGAGCTTGTCGCGTTGAAGGATCTCGATGTTCGCGGAGGTGGGCAGCGCGATCACGCCGCGGCACTTCAGCTGGGTGAGCGTCCGGCTCACGGTCTCGGTCGAGAGTCCGAGGTAATCGGCGATGTCGGCCCGGCCCATCGGGATATTCACCGTGTCGCTCTCCTCCTCCCCGTCGTCCTGGTCTTCGGCCGTCATGAGGAGAAAGCTCGCGAGCTTCTCGGCCGCGGACTTGCGTCCCAGCAGCACCATCTGGTCCTGCGCCGCGCGCAACTCGTCGGAGGTCACCGCGAGCAGGCGCCGGGCGAAACCGGGCACCTCGTCGAGGAGGCGTTCGAAGCGGGCCTTGGGATAGCGGCAGAGCGTGACGGGGGTGACCGCCTCGGCCGTATAGAGATAGCGCTCGTTGCTGGCGAGGCCCAGGAGGTGTCCGCGCAAGAGAAAGCCGGTGACTTGCCGCCGGCCGTCGGGGAGCAGCTTGTAGAGCTTCAGCATGCCGCTCACGATCTCGTAGACGCTCTCGGCAAGATCGCCTTCGCAGAAGACGGTCTGGCCGCCGGCAAGCTTCTGCTGGAGACTGACCGCGGCGATGCGCGTCACCGCCGAGCGCTCGAGGCCGCGGCAGATGGCGAGTGCGTCGAAGTTGAAGGCGGGAACCGCGTTCTGGGCGGTATGGGCGTACATGGCGATCTCTCCTCTCGTCCCTGTCCCCGGCTGTCTGGCGCAACGAGACTTAACGGGCGAAGGTCACGCCCTGATGTCAGATCGGGCGTTTTTTGGTATCAATGGATGGCGAATTGTGACGGATTGTGACAGCAGAACTGTGCCAGAAGGGGCGGCGCCGGCGATTCCCGATGAGCCGCCGGGCGACGGGGCGGAATGAGCGAAAAGCCTCATATCCTGGTCGTCGACGACGACAAGGGCATTCGCAGCATGCTGCGCCGTTACCTCGAGGCGGAGGGCTTCCGGGTCAGCGAGGCGGCGGACGGGACGGCGCTCAGGGCGGCGCTCAAGGAGGCCGAGGTCGATCTCGTGCTCCTCGACCTGGTGATGCCGGGCGAGGACGGGCTCTCGCTCGCGCGCGACATCCGACGGCACAGCTCCGTCCCCATCATCATCCTGACCGGCAAGGGCGACCTCATCGACCGGGTCGTGGGTCTCGAAGCCGGTGCCGACGACTACTTGACCAAGCCCTTCCACCTGCGCGAGGTGCTGGCGCGCATCCGCAGCGTGCTGCGCCGCACGCGCGCACCGGCGCGGCCCTCCGAGGAGGACAAGCCGCCGTCCCCGGCCTCCGGTGAAATCCTGGGCTTCCTCGGCTGGGAGCTCGACCTCACGCGACGGGAGCTCAATCCGCCCTCGGGTGAGCGCGTGCCGCTCACCACGGGCGAGTTCGAGCTCCTGCGCGTCTTCGCGCGCAATGCCAACAGGGTGCTGACGCGCGACCAGCTTCTCGATCTCGTCAAGGGGCGCGGCTGGTCGGCCTTCGACCGCAGCATCGACACCCAGGTGGCGCGGCTGCGCCGCAAGATCGAGCGCGACCCCGCCAAGCCGGAGCTGATCAAGACGGTGCGCGGTGCCGGCTACGTCTTCGCCGCCGCGGTCACCGCGCGGTGAGCAGAGCGCCGACTTTCGCACCAGTGTCCTGGTTCTGAAATTCACGCCATCAGGAAAACACTCGTCATTGCGAGGCGCCCGAAAGGCGCCGAAGCAATCCAGAGCGGGTATCGCACCCAGCGCCCTGCCCCGGCGTACGCCGGGGTTCGCTGCGCTCGCAATGACGGTTTTCTCCAGGTGAGACGAACTTGCGAATAGGGGCACTAGGGGTGCACACATCTTCGCGCCGCCGGCGGTGGCGCCTTAGCTCTCGAGCAGCTCCCTGAGCCGCGCGGCGAGGTCGGCGTTGCTGTAGGGCTTGCCGAGCCAGAGGGCGTTGGCCGGCATGCCGTCCTCGACGACCGCGGGATCGGCATAGCCGGAGGTGAAGAGGATCTTGAGCTCTGGTCTGAGCGCGCGTGCCGCGCGGGCAAGATCGATCCCGGTCATGCCCCCCGGCATCACCACGTCGGTGAAGAGGAGGTCGATCGCCTCGCCCCGCTCGATCGTCTCGAGGGCCGCTTTTCCGCTTGCGACATCGAGCACCTCGTAGCCGAGCTCCTTGAGCCGCTTGACCGAGGTCCGCCGCACGCGATCGTCGTCCTCGACCACGAGCACGATCTCGCCCGCGGGCGCCCGCCCCACGCCGTGAGGCGCCCTCGCTTCCCGGTGGGCAGCACCTTCGCCGCTCGCGGGGAGATAGATGCGCACGGTCGTCCCCCTGCCGGGCTCGCTGTAGAGGCGGACGTGGCCGCCCGACTGCTTGACGAAGCCGTAGACCATGCTGAGGCCGAGCCCGCTGCCGATCCCCGCCCCCTTGGTGGTGAAGAACGGCTCGAAGGCGCGCTCGAGCACCTCCGGCGCCATGCCGTGGCCGGTGTCCGTGACGGCGAGCAAGACGTAAGGGCCCGGCCTCAGACCGAGCTCGAGTGCCGCATAGTCCGCGTCGATCTCGGCCGGCTCCGTCTGGATGATGAGCCGGCCGCCCTCCGGCATGGCGTCGCGGGCGTTGATCGCGAGGTTGAGCAGCACGTTCTCCACTTGCCCCGGATCGGCCAAGGTCGGGGGCAGATCGGGGGCGAGCCGGGTCTCGATGCGAATCATCTCGCCGAGGCTGCGGCGCAGGAGCTCGCTGATGCCGGCGGCGTGCGCGCTCAAGTCGATCGGCCTCGGATTGAGCGGCTGGCGCCGCCCGAAGGCGAGAAGGCGGCTCGCGAGCTTGGCGCCGAGCTCGGCGGCCTCGCGCACCTCGCCGAGGATCTCGCGGTCCTCGGCCCGATCCAGCCGATGCTCGAGCATCTCGAGATTGCCGGTGATCACGGTGATCAGATTGTTGAAGTCGTGGGCGACGCCGCCGGTGAGCTGGCCGATCGCCTCCATCTTCTGCGCCTGACGCAGCTCCTGCTCGAGCCTGGCGCGCGCGCTCAAGTCGCGGATGAAGCCGGTGAAGATATGCGTCGCGCCGAGCTTGACCTCGCCGACCGCGAGCTCCATCGGGAAAATGGTGCCGTCCTTGCGCCGGGCCTCGACCTCGCGGCCGATGCCGATGATGCGCTTCTCTCCGGTGCGGAGGTAGCGCGCAAGGTAGGCGTCGTGGTTCTCATGGTGGGGAGAGGGCATGAGCATCTTGACGTTCCGCCCGATCACCTCGCCGGCCGCGTAGCCGAAAAGCTTCTCGGCGGCGGCGCTGAAGGATTGCACGATGCCGCGCTCGTCGATCGTGATGATGGCGTCGGGTGCCGTCTCGATGATCGAGCGCAGGCGCGCCTCGCGCTCCCTGAGCGCCTCCTCCGCACTTTGCCGCTCGGTGATGTCCTGGGCCACGGCGATCACGCCGAGCGCCCGGCCGGCCGGATCGTTGACGCGCGTCGCGTTCCACAGCAGCACGCGCTCCGTCCCGTCGGGCCGGCGCACGCGCCCCTCGATCCCGCGCACCGTGCGCGCCTTGAGCGCCTCGCTCAGATCGGCACGGCTGAGTCCACCGCGCCCGTCGCGGTCGAGCGTACGGAAGTAGTCCTTGCCGATCACATCGTCGCGGGAGAGCCCATAGAGCCGCTCGGCCTCGCGATTGAACTCGAGCACCACCAGGTTCGGCGCGAGCAGAAGGATCGGTGCCGCCGCCGCCGCCGCGAGACGGTAGCGCTCCTCGCTGCCGACGCGCGCGCCTCGAGGCTTTGCAGCAGATGGCGGCGAGGCCTTGCGCGCGCGCGTCTTTTGAGCGCGCGGCGGCGACGTTTTTGCGGCCCCCGCACCGGGCTGCCGCTTGGCGCGCTTGGCCTTGACCGGCGCCGGGGAGGACGGCGTGGCTTGGCGCCTGCGTCCTTTGGCGCGGGGTGCCGCCCGCGCGCCCTTGGCCGCTTTCCGAGCACGATCCATGCCTCGCCTCTGCCTCCTCCGCAATCCCGGCGCCACGCGGAAAATCTCCGCTAGACCAAGCCGTTACCGGAAATTGGTGCGCCCTTTGCGACAACCGTCGCATGGCCGCCCCGCGAGCGTCAAGACGACCCTCGGCCCCGTTCGACGCGGCGGCCGAAGGTGGTATCGCGCGCGAGCCTTGCCCTATAGTCGAGGCCCGGAGCCAGCACAGGCGCGCGATCGCCGCGCTCGCCAGGCCGCGGGATTTGTCTTTCCTTACGAGGAGCAAACGCGATGGCCGAGACCCCGCCCCTGCTCGAGGTCGACGGTGTCACGCTGCAGTACAAGACGAGTCACCACCTCATCACCGCGACCTACCGGGTCGGCTTCAAGGTGCATGCGGCCGACCGCTTCGTGCTCCTCGGCCCCTCGGGCTGCGGCAAGTCGACGCTGCTCAAGGCGGTCGGCGGATATCTGGCCCCGGTCGAGGGCAGCATCCGGCTCAAGGGCCAGGTGATCCGCAGCCCCGGCCCCGACCGCATCATGGTCTTCCAGGAGTTCGACCAGCTCCTGCCGTGGAAGAGCGTGAAGGAGAACGTCGCCTTTCCGCTCGTGGCCGCGCGCGGGCTGCCCGCGAGGCAGGCCCGCGACAAGGCGATGCAGGCGATCGCGAAGGTCAATCTCACCCAGTTCGCGGACAACTATCCCCACACGCTCTCGGGTGGGATGAAGCAGCGTGTCGCCATCGCGCGCGCGCTGGCGATGGAGCCGGACATCCTCCTCATGGACGAGCCCTTCGCCGCACTCGACGCGCTCACGCGCCAGAGAATGCAGGAGGAGCTGCTGCAGCTCTGGGAGGGCACGCGCTTCACGGTCCTCTTCGTCACCCATTCCATCCCCGAGGCGGTCAAGCTGGGGACGCGCATTCTGCTCTTGAGCCCGCATCCCGGGCGCGTGCGGGCGGAGCTCAACAGCGACGGGACCGATGCGACCGACCGAGAGAGCGGGCTCAAGCTCTCGGAGCGCATCCACCGCATCCTTTTTGCCGACGCCGGTGCGCCGAGCGAGGTGGCCTATGCCTAATGTCGAGCCCTCTCGTCCGGAGTTCGTCACGCCGGGCAGCGATCAGCCGATGGCCGCCGTGATCGAGAAGCCGCTCACGCTCGCCGAGCGCCTCTATGGCAGCGCCTTCGCGCGCAAGCTCGCCATCTTGGCACTCCTCTGCGCGGTCTGGCAGATTTATGCCGCCTCGCTCGACAACCCGCTCCTGCTGCCGAGCTTCACGGCTACCGCCAAGGCGCTTTTCCAAGCCATCCTCTCGGGCGGCTTGCTCGCGCGCGCAGCACTCTCGCTCAAGGTCCTGCTCATGGGCTATGCAGCGGGCCTGGCGCTCGCCATGCTGCTGAGCGCCTTTGCCGTGAGCTCGCGTATCGGCAGCGATCTGCTCGAGACGCTCACCGCGATGTTCAATCCGCTGCCCTCGATCGCCCTTCTGCCGATCGCGCTCCTCTGGTTCGGCCTCGGCAACGGCAGCACCGTCTTCGTCCTCATCCATTCCGTGCTGTGGCCGGTGGCGCTCAACACCCACGCGGGCTTCACCGCCGTCTCGACCACGCTGCGCATGGTGGGCCGCAACTACGGCTTGAAGGGCCCGCGCTACGTCGCTCGCATCCTCGTCCCCGCCGCCTTCCCGAGCATCCTCGCGGGCCTCAAGATCGGCTGGGCCTTCGCCTGGCGCACCCTCATCGCCGCCGAGCTCATCTTCGGCGTCACCTCGGGCTCGGGCGGGCTCGGCTGGTTCATCTTCGAGCGCAAGAACGATCTCGACATCCCCGCCGTCTTCGCCGGGCTGGCGAGCGTCATCATCATCGGACTCATCGTCGAGAACGGCATCTTCCGCAACCTCGAGGCGGCGACCGTGCGCAAATGGGGCATGCAGCATTAGGCGTAATCAACATTCAGTTCATCGTCATTCCGGAAGCTTAGGCGAGCCCGGGAAAAGCGGAGCTTTTCCCGGTTGCGAGCCTTGCTATCCGGAATCCATGCCTCCCGCTCGCGCCGTCCCAGGCATGGATTCCGGATCGCGCAAATCATCGCATGTGCGATGATTTGCTTGTCCGGAATGACGAGCCGCCAAAATGAATGTCGCCTGGTCATCGGGGAGGCGCACTGTCTCCGCACCTCGGCCCCCTTACGGAATGAGGTAGAAAAGGACGCGCGCGCCGGGTGCGATCTGCAAGAGAAAATCGAAATCGGCGACGTTCCGGGTAAGCACGGTACAGCCGTGCCTGTATGCCGTGAAGAGGAGCAGGGCGTCGTTGAGCGCGCGGCTGCGACCGGCGCGCGCGTAATTTTTCAGCCGGGCAAGAATGCTGGCTGCAAGAGCGGCCTCGATCCAGGTTTGCGAATCGGGCGAGAGCGTGCGATGGGACGGGCGCCGCGCGAGCGACCCTACGATCGTCTCGACCGCCCTTTGGGTCCTTGCGTCTCTCGGATCGAGATGCCCTGCCGCGACGGCGAGCTCGGCGGCGGTCACGGGGGAATGCCAGAGCGTCGCCGCGCTCAGAAGCGTCTCGACATCGGCCGGCAAGCGGCCTTGCAGCTCATCGATATAGACCGTGCTGTCGAGCAGAAGATCCTTCGGCAGCGACCGCGACAGATCGACGAAGGGCAGGGTCTCCCGGCGCCTTGCAACTAGCTGGTCGAGATGTTTGTGCGGCTTGAGCCGGCGCAGCGCGAGGCCGAGATCAAACGTCAAGATCGAGTTCCGCCGCGATCGAGCCCCGGTGCGCGATCAGCCAATCGGCGTAATCGTCCGCCGCCACGAGATTGGCGAGTGCCGCGGTCAGGAGCTCGGTATCCGAGGAGATGCCGGTCTTCGCCTTTGCCAGCTTGACCAGCGCGGGCGGCATCCGCCCCCGCACGACCACGCTCTTCCCTCCCTCGAGCAGGCCGGCGTTCCTCGCAAAGACGATGCTGTATTTGAGGCGATCGGGTGCGGTGCCAGCGCGGCCGGCATGGCGCACTACCTCGGCTAGAGCCGCCTTTGCGCCGGCACGCCCACGCTCCGTTGCAGCCTTCTCTTTTGCGCGAGCCATCGCGGTTCTCCGTCAGATGTGCTACAATAAATATAGATTTGTAGCACAAGTGTCAAGCACGGTCGCGGGCTTGGCCGACTCAAGCGCTTCATCGCTGATGCGCCGGCTCGCTCGCACCCAGCTTGCCTGCTTCGCATCAGCCGGGCGGCGGGCGTATAGTGAGACGGGACGGCGGGGGAGGCGGGCGCATGAAGGTAACGCCGCTCGGCAAGCATCTCGGCGCGCGCATCGACGGGCTCGAGCTCGCGGGCGGCCTCGACGAGGCCGCCTTCGCGGCACTCGAAGGCGCCTTCCACCGCTACGCCGTCGTCGCCATCTCGGACCAGCGTCTCGACGAGCGCGAGCTCATCGACTTCAGCCGCCGCTTCGGGGCGCTCGAGCTCAACGTCGCGAGCTCCTTCCACCACCCCGAGTTCCCATACGTCAACATCCTCTCGAACAAGCGCAAGCCCGACGGCACGCCGCTCGGCTCGCCCGATGCGGGGCAAGGCTGGCATGCCGACATGTCGTACAACGCGACCCCGGCGCGCGCCTCGATCCTCTATGCCCTCGAGGTGCCGATGCGCGACGGCACACCACTCGGCGACACGCTCTTCGCCGCCACCGCCGCCGCCTATGACGCTCTCGATCCGGCGCTAAAGGCGCGTCTGGCAGACCTCGAGGCCGTGCACCATTTCTCGAAGTTCTACGACTACATGATCCGCGAGAAGGGCTCGCCGCGGCCGCCGCTGAGCGAGGAGCAGAAGGCCTCCAAGCCACCCGTCCGCCATCCCATGGTGGTGCGCCATCCCTTCACGGGGCGGAAGCACCTCTACGCCGATCCCGGCTATACCGTCGAGATCGTGGGCCTGCCGGCGCGCGAGAGCCGGGAGCTCCTCGACTTCCTCTTCGAGTTCCAGACCAGAGCCGAGTTCCGGTACCGCCACAAATGGCGGGTCGGCGACGTCCTCATGTGGGACAACATCGCGACCATCCATATGGCGACGGGCGGCTACGCGGCCGACGAGCACCGCCTGATGTGGCGCACCCAGGTGCTCGGCGACCCGGCGCGCTTCGCCGCCGCGAACCCCGCACGCGTGTCCCTGCCAAGCTAAGGAAAGATTTTCACCACGGAGGCACGGAGGACACGGAGAATAACTTTCCTCTAGATTGCTTCGTCGGCTTCGCCTCCTCGCAATGACGAACTCAACCCGTCATCGCGAGCCGAAGGCGAAGCGATCCAGATGGCTTCTCCGTGTCCTTAGTGTCTCCGGGGTGAAGCCTCTTTCGTCTACACGATCGGATTCTCGAGCACGCCGATACCGGGGATTTCCATGCGCACGACGTCGCCGGGCTCGAGGTAGCGCGGCGGCTTGCGGAAGGCGCCCACGCCCGCGGGCGTGCCCGTCGCGATCACGTCGCCGGGCTCAAGCGTTACATAGGCGGAGAGGTAGGCGATCAGCGCCGGCACCGGGAAGATCATGTCCCGCGTGGAGGCGCTTTGCACCTCCTCGCCGTTGACGAAGCAGCTGAGCGGGATGTCGGCCGCGTCGGCGAACTCGTCGGGGGTGGCAAGCGCGGGACCCATCGGGCAGAATCCGTCCATGCTCTTGGCGAAGCTCGTCTGCGGCGGGCTCACGTCGAACTGCAGCTCGCGCGCACTCACGTCGTTGAGGATGGTATAGCCGGCGACGTGCGCGAGGGCATCTCGCTCGGCGATGTCGCGGGCCGGCGTGCCGATCACGACCGCGAGCTCCGTCTCGTAGTCGAGCTTCGCGACCGACGGCGGCTTGCGGATCGGCGTGCCCGTGCCGATCACGGAAGTGGAGAGCTTGACGAAGATGCGCGGCTTCTCCTGCCGGGCGAGCCCGCCCTCCGCCGCATGCGCCCCGTAGTTGCGCCCGACCCCGAGGATCTTGCCGGGCCGCGGCACGGGGGCGAGGACGCGGACCGCGGCAAGCGCGTGGCGCACGCCCCGCGAGCGCGAGCGCAAGCCGGCCTCGAGGGCCTCGCGCGCCCGCGCGATGCCGGAGGGGCCGAGGGCGAGGAGTGCGATCATCGAGGACGGCATGGTCCCGCTCGCCGCCGCGAGATCGACGACGCTCTCCCCGGCAAGCGCGCCAAGGCGCGCGGCCGCGAGTGCCGTCTCCCCCTCTGCGGCGCCCAAGCCCGGCGGCAGGAAGCTCACGAGCCTCACGGGCGTTCCCGCGCTCAGCTTCCCGGCAACTGCGCGATCTCGGGGAAGAAGAGATCCTTCCACGAGGCCGGCTTCTCCTTGATGGTGCCGACCTCGTACATGAAGCGCGCGAACTTCATGGTGTTCTCCGGCGTCATGGTCCATTTGACCTGCGGGCCGGCGATGATGCCGGCCACCATGTCGAGGGGAAGCTTCGACTTCGAGTCCTCGATCCAGAGTGCCGCCCCCGCGCGCTTGTCCGCATTCAGGATCTGCGTCGCCTCCTCGAGTGCGGCGAGGAGCGCCTGGTAGAGCTTCGGGTTCTCGTCGTGGAACTTGCGCGAGGTCCAGGCGACGGTGAAGCTGCTCGAGCCGCCGAGCACGTCGAAGGAGTTGAGCACGGTGTGGATGCCGGGGGCCTGGAGCTGCTGGTTCTGGAAGGGCGGCACGCTGAAGACGCTGTCGAAGGCGCCCCCACCCGAGAGGAGCCCGATGGTGGCATCGGGTGGGGAGAGCGACACCGTCAAATGGTCGAGCTTGGCGTAGTTCTCCTTGCCGAAGGCCTGGGCCGCCGCCATCTCGAGCGTCACCGCCTGCACGGAGACCTTGATCGCGGGAACCGCGATGCGGTCGGCGTCAGTGAAGTCGCGCACGCTCTTGATGTTGGGATTGCGCGTGTTGAGGAGGAAGGGTTGCGAGCTCAAGGCCGAGACGCCCAGCGCCTCCTGCGGGGTACCCTTGGTCTTGGCCCACAGCGTCACCAGCCCCGGCACGCCCCCCGAGACCACGTCGACGTTGCCCGAGATGAGGGCGGTGTTCATGGCATCCGGGCCGCTGAAGGTCGACCACACCGTCTTGACGTCGCCGAGACCGAGCGCCTTGGCGTGCTTCTCGATGAGGTGCCGGTGCTCGAGAATGTTGAGCTGCACGTAACCCATGGAGAACTGCTTGGCGAGACGGATCTCGCTCGCCTCGGCGCGGGCCGCGCGCGGGGTGCTTGCTACGGCCGCGAGCGCGAACAGCGCGAGCGCTGCGGAGCGCCAAATCCTCGTGAGCATACGTCCTCCCTTAGAGAGACTATTCCGCGGCCCGGTCGGCGGCACCGCCTTCCAGCCGCTCGAGCTCATCGGCGAGGGCGCGCGAGACCCGCGAGAGCGGCAGGCGGCACTCCGCCGAGCGGATGAGGCCCCGGCGCCACAAGCAGTGCTTGATCGGCATCGGGTTGGCTTCCTTGAAGAGGAGCGGCACCAGGGTCTCGAGCCGGGACCAGACGGCGCGCGCGCCGCGATGGTCGTTCGCCAGCATGCGCTCGTAGACGGCCACGAAGAGCTCCGTCTTGAGGTGGGCGGAGGCCAGGATGCCGCCGTCGGCGCCATGCGCGAGCATCGTATAGAAATACGGGTCCTCCCCGGTCATCACCGCGAATCCCTTGGGCCGCCGGCGCAGGAGCTCGATCGATTGGGCGAGATTGCCCGAGGAGTCCTTGACTCCCTTGATGTTGGGAAGTTCGGCGAGCGCTAGAAGCGTGTCGTTCGTCAGGTTGACGCCGGTGCGGTAGGGGATGTTGTAGATGACGATCTCGCGGTCGGTCGCCTCGGCGATGCGCGTGAAATGCTCGCGCATGCCCTCCTGGCTCGGCCGGTTGTAATAGGGACAGACCGAGACGATGCCGGGGAACGCGTAGCGCTCGAGCCGCTTCAGCGTCTTCACGACCTTCCTGGTCGCATTGCCGCCGACGCCCACGAAGACCGGCACCCGGCCCGCGACGACGCTCACGGTGCGCTCGACGATCGCCTCCATCTCGTCGTCCTCGACGGTCGGGCTCTCGCCGGTGGTGCCGAGCGGGAAGATTCCCGTAACACCCTTGCCGAGCGCGTGCTCGAGCAAGCGCTCGTAGCTCGCGAAATCGACCTCGCCGTCGACGAACGGTGTCACGACGGGCAACCACACGCCCGAGATTTTCGCCATGACCCCTCCCCGCCTCCAATGCCGGCAGCGCGGCAGCACTCGCCACAAGCGCCCCCCGATGATAGCCCCTTGGCGCTTGACGGCAAAGCCTCGCGCCACCCGCCGGAAGCGGCATTTCATCAAATTGACCTTGCACTCCGTGCCGACTTGATCGACCGTTTCGGCGGGGGCGGGCCGTTCGCGAAGATCGCCCTCCTCGCAGTCGTGGTGCGGACCCGCAACGGAGTATGCCCATGGCCCGATCCTTCAGCCGCTACTCCCTGCCGACCTATGTCGCAGCACTCTTCCTCACCCTCCTCCTCATCTTCGCGGGCGTGCTCATCTCCTGGGAATACCGGGCGACCAAGAACATGCTCTTGTCGGCGACCGCGACGCTCTTCGAGCGTATCGGCGGCGAGGTGCGCTCGGCCGTGCGCGCCACCTTCAGCCCGGCACGGCGCGCCACGAGCCTGGTTGCCACCACCTCGCTCGTCGAGGCGTCCACCCTCGAGGCGCGCTTGCGCGACCTGCCGATCCTGGTGCAAACGCTGCGCTCGCAGGCCGATCTGGCCGCCGCCTATATCGGCTATGACGACGGCGACTTCTTCCTCGTGCGCCCCTTCGTGCCGGGCGGCCGGGTCGAGCGCACGCTCATGGCGCCCGAGGGCACGACATATTTCGTGCAGGCCATGAGTCACGAGGAGACGGGGCCGCAGGTCGGCCGCTACCTCTTCCTCGACGATAACCTGCGCGTCCTCGCCAACCGGCCGGCTCCCGACTACATATTCGATCCGCGGACGCGGCCCTGGTTCAAGGCAGCACTTGCCAGCGACGCGGTCCAGGTCACCGATCCCTACATGTTCTTCACCACCCAAGCGATCGGCGTCACCGTGGCCAAGCGCAGCGAGGACGGCCATGCGGTCGTGGCGGTGGATCTCGGTCTCAGGGCTCTCAGGGATATCCTGCGCGACGCCCGGCCGACCGCGGGGGCTGAGCTCATGATTTTCAACGCCGCCGGCGAGGTGATCGCCCAGGCCGACCAGGGCCACCGGCCGGTCGTGGACGAGCTTGGCACTGCGGTCCTGCCCAAAGCCGCCGAGGTCGCGAGCCCGATCCTGGCAAGTCTCGCCCAAAACCTCGAGCCGGGCGGCGGGCGCGTGCGCGCGGTCGAGGACGCGGACGGCAACGCCTGGCAGGGCTACGTGGCGCCGCTCAAGGAGCCGGGCACGCCGCTATTCCTCGCCGTGGCCGTGCCGCAGGCGCAATTGCTGATCGAGGCCCGGCGCATCCGCAACGAGGGCCTGCTCATCGCCCTCCTGGTCCTGGCCGCAGCGGTGCCGGCGACCTTCGCCGTGTCGCGGCTCGCCTCCCGTCCGCTCAAGGCTTTGACCGCGGAGGCGCGCGCCGTGCAGACGCTGCGTTTCGATGAGCCGGTCGCGGTGCGCTCGGCGATCGCCGAGATCGACACGCTCGCAGCCGCGATGGGTGCGATGAAGTCGACGATCCGCCAGCTTCTCAGCATAGGGGCGGTTCTCGCCAACGAGCGGAATTTCGACCGCCTCATCGGCCGCATCCTCGAGGAGACCATCCGCATCGCCTCGGCGCGGGGCGGGGTGATCTACCTCGCCGAGCCCGATGGCAAGCTGAGCGGCGCCCTCTCGCGCTGGGATGGCGTCGTCAGGGAGTACCGCCCCGACGACCTCGATCCGGCCGAGGCGAGCAAGCACCCCGCGATCCGCGCCGCGCGCGAGGGCAACCTCAGGCTCATGGTCAGCCGCGAGGATCTCGCCCGCTGGTATCCGCGTTCCGAGCACCAGAAGGCGCTTACCACCTACGCGATTCCCCTCAAGAACCGGCAGAATCAAGTGGTGGGCGTGCTGCTCCTGGCGCAGGACGCCGATATCTTCAGCGAAGCCGGGCACGAGGACGTGATGGCGCTCGTCGAGGCGGTCTCGGGCACTGCGGCCGTGGCTCTCGAGTCCCAGCGCCTGCTGCTCGAGCAGAAGCGCCTGCTTGAGGCCTTCATCCAGCTCGTCGCCGGCGCCATCGACGCCAAGAGCCCCTACACCGGCGGCCACTGCCAGCGCGTGCCCGAGCTCACCAAAATGCTCGCGCGCGCGGCCGAGCACATGACGGAGGGTCCCTTCAAGGACTTCGCGCTTAGCGAGGAGGAATGGGAGGAGCTCCACATCGCCGCCTGGCTGCACGACTGCGGCAAGGTCACCACGCCCGAATACGTGGTGGACAAGGCGACCAAGCTCGAGACCGTCTACGATCGCCTGCACGAAGTGCGCATGCGCTTCGAGGTCATCAAGCGCGAGGCCGAGGTGGGGTATTGGAAGGGCGTGGCCGAGGGTGGGGACCGGGCGGCCGGCCGCGCCGAGCTCGAGGCGCTGTGGCGCAGCCTCGACGAGGAGTTCGCCTTCGTCGCCTGCTGCAACGAGGGCGGAGAGTCGATGGCGCAGAAGGATTTGGTACGCCTGAGGGAGATCGCGAAGCGGCGCTGGACGCGCACGCTCGACGACCGCATCGGCCTCTCGCACGAGGAACAGGAGCGCAAGGCGCGCACGCCGGCGCTACCCCTTCCGGTGCAAGAGCCGCTCCTCGCCGACCGGCCCGAGCACATCTTCGAGCGCGAGGCGCGCCACCACATCGCCGAGGACAACCCGTGGGGCTTCAAGCTGCACGTGCCCAAGCACCTCTACAATCGCGGCGAGCTCCACAACCTCTCGGTCTTCCGCGGCACGCTCACCCCCGAGGACCGTTACAAGATCAACGAGCACATGGTCGAGACCATCCGCATGCTCTCGAGCCTGCCGCTGCCGCGCAGCCTGCGCAACGTGGTGGAGATCGCCTGCGGCCACCACGAGAAGATGGACGGAACGGGCTATCCCCGCCGCCTCACGCGCGACGAGATGAGCTGGGCGGCGCGCATGATGGCGATCGCCGACATCTTCGAGGCGCTGACCGCGGTCGACCGGCCCTACAAGCGCGGCAAGACGCTGAGCCAGAGCTTCACCATCATGGCCCAGATGCGCGACTCGGATCACATCGACCCCGACGTGTTCGAGCTCTTCCTTAAATCCGGCGTCTACCGCGAGTATGCCGAGCGCTTCCTGGCGCCTGAGCAGATCGACGCCATCGACCCCGCGAAGTTTCTCCGCCCGGCGTGAGGGGCGGCACGTCCGCGGCAATGCCCGCAGCCCGACAAGAGGCGCGCGGGAGCGAGGGGTATGAGGGGAGCCGCTTACTCGACCGTGATCGTGCCGGTCATGCCTTCCCAATCGTGATCGGGGCAGGCGAGCGGGAAGCGGCCCGGGCGCTCGGCAATGAAATAGACGTCCTTGCTCTCGTGCGGCTGCAGGAAGACTTCCTTGCCTTCCTGGGCCAGCACCTCGGGGTTCCTGACCTCGACCGCCTTGAAGAACTCGGGCGCGCCGAACTCGTGCGTGTCCTTGCCGTCGTTCTGCAAGTGCAGGCGATAGGGCACGCCACGGCGGAATTTGAGATCGCTCGGGGTGAAGCGATACTCCGTCATGGTCACGGTAAAGAGCTCGGCCTTGCTCCAGTCGACGGCGGCGGCGCGCGCGGCGAGGCTCGCAAGGGCGAGCACAACGCAGGCGAGAGCAAGCGAGAGCGGACGGTGCATTGCCACGACCCTTTCCTTGCCGGCCGGACCCGATCAATAGACCAAAACGTGGTATTTTGATGCCGGGGGTGGCGGCAAATCACGGGAATGTGAAGCGCTTCAGCCGAGCACTTGTGGACCCGGGCGGCCCCACCGGCGAATAATGCCCGGGACCGAAACGAACCTGGGAGGGGAACATGTCGCGGATTACCCGCAGAGCATTCTGGACGATGGCCGCGGTGGCGGCACTGGCGATCGGCGCGCTCTCGAGCAGCTTAGCACAAGGCATGATGACGAAGATGACGGCGACCTTGAACGGCGCCTCCGAGGTGCCGCCGGTGACGACGGCGGCCACCGGCAAGGCGACCCTCACGCTCGACAAGGCAACCAAGATGCTGAGCTGGGAGATCAGCTACAGCGGCTTGAGCGGCGATGCCAAGGCGGCCCACTTCCACGGGCCCGCCGCCGCCGGTGCGAATGCCGGTGTAGAAGTGCCGATCCCCGTCGGCCCCAGCCCGATGAAGGGCTCGGCCACCTTGACCGACGCGCAGATGGCCGATTTTCTCGGCGGCAAGATCTACATCAACATCCACACCGCGGCCCACGGCCCCGGCGAGATCCGCGGCCAGGTGATGGCGGGCATGTAACGCCGCCGGCTGCTTCGTTTCTTGCCCCCCTCCCTACCCTCCCCCTCAAGGGGGGAGGGGATGGGCGAGTGACATCAAAACCTCCCCCTCCCCCTCGAAGGGGGAGGGTAGGGTGGGGGTGACGCTCGAATTATCGAGGTCTAGAGCTATTCACGCCACGCTGTGCTTCTGCGCCTGTTGAATCGCCTGCCAAATCGCAAGCGGGGTGGCGGGCATGTCGAGGTGGCGGATGCCGAGCCCGCTGAGGGCGTCGACGACGGCGTTCATCACCGCAGGCAGCGAGCCGGCGCAGCCGGCTTCCCCGCAGCCCTTCGCACCCAGCAGGTTGGTCTTGGCCGGCACCGGGTGGCTGAAGAAGGCGAAGCTCGGCAGGTCGGGCGCGCGCGGGAGCGCATAATCCATGTAGGAGCCGGTCAAGAGCTGGCCGTCCTCGTCGTACACGGTGCGCTCCATGAGCGCCTGGCCGATGCCCTGGACGACGCCGCCATGGAGCTGGCCTTCGACGAGGAGCGGGTTGATGAGGTTGCCGAAGTCGTTGACCATGACGTAGCGCACGACCTCGGCCGTCCCGGTCGAGGGGTCGATCTCGACCTCGGCGATGTGGCAGCCGTTGGGATAGGCCGAAGGCGCGTGGTCGAAGACGTGCTTCACGTCGAGCGTCGCCGGCACCTCGGGCGGCAGCTTGAGCCCATGGCGCAGCTTCTCCGCGAGCTCCATGATGCCGATTCCGCGGTCGGTGCCGACAATGGTGAAGCGGCCGCCTGCGAACTCGATGTCGGCCGCCGCCGCCTCGAGCACGACCGAGGCGATCTTCTTGCCCTGCTCGACCACCTTCGCGCTCGCCTCCACGATCGCCGAGCCGCTCGCCATCACCGACTTCGAGCCGCCCGTGCCCCCGCCCGCGACGAGCTCGTCGCTGTCGCCCTGGAGGAGGCGGATGCGCGCGAAGGGCACGCCGAGCTTCTCGTGCAGGATCTGCGCGAAGGGCGAGGCGTGGCCCTGGCCGTAGTCGAGCGTGCCGGTGATGATGGTGACCGTGCCATTGGCCTCGAAGCGGATGCCGCCCATCTCCTTCATGGGGGGTGCGGTCACCTCGAGATAATTGCCGATGCCGCGGCCGCGCAGGAGCCCGCGCGCGGCACTCTCCCGCCTGCGCCCGGCAAAGTCGTTCCAGTCGGCCTCGGCGAGCGCCTTCTCCATGAGGCGGGTGAAGTCGCCGCTGTCGTAGGTGGTGCCCGCCGGCGTCTTGTAGGGCATCTCCTCGGGCCGCACGTGATTGCGCCGGCGCAGCTCGACGGGGTCGATCCCCATCTCGCGCGCCGCCGCGTCGACGAGCCGCTCCATGACGTAGTTGCCCTCGGGCCGGCCGGCGCCGCGATAGGCGTTGATCGGCACCGTGTTGGTGAAGACGAGCTTGGTCGAGGTCTCGACGAGCGGCGTGCGGTAGACGCCGATCGCGTTCTTGGTGACGTTCATCGTCGGCATGAGCGGCGAGACGTGCGCCAGCCGGCCGCCGAGGTTGCCGTAGCCGGTGATGCGCAACGCGAGGAACCGGCCGTCCTCGTCGAGCGCCAGCTCGGCCAGGTATTCGTGGTCGCGACCCTGCGTGTCGGAGAGAAAGCTCTCCGAGCGCTCGTCCGTCCACTTGACGGGGCGGCCGAGCGCGCGCGCGGCATGCAGGATGCAGACATATTCGGGGAAGACCGGCGCCTTCATGCCGAAGGAGCCGCCGATGTTGCCGGAAAGCACGCGCACCTTCTCGAGCGGCACCTTGAGGATGTCCTTGGCGATCTGGTTGCGTAGGCCGAAGACGCCCTGGCAGCCGGCGTGGAACGTCCATTTGTCCGCCTTGGCGTCGTAGGCGGCGACGGCCGAGCGCGGCTCCATGGCGCAGACCACGACGCGGTTGTTGACGATCTCGAGCCGCGTGACATGGGCCGCGCGATTGAAGGCGTCGGCGACCTTCTCGGCGTCGCCGTAATGGAAATCGGCGGCGATATTCAAGGGAACGTCGTCGTAGACAAGAGGAGCGCCCGGCTTCGCCGCCTCGCTCGCGCGCGTGACCACGGGAAGCGGCTCGATCTCGACCTCGACCGCCTCGGCCGCGTCCTTGGCCTGGGCCACGCTTTCGGCGACGACGCAGGCGAGCGCATCGCCCAAATAGCGCACGCGGTCCGTCGTCAAGGCGGGCCAGGCGGGCTGGCGCATGGGGGTGCCGTCGCGATTGGTCGCGGGAAGCAGGCATTTGAGCGTGCCGTAGCCGGCGGCCGCGAGCTCCTCGCCGGTCACCACCGCGAGCACGCCCGGCATGGCGCGCGCGGCGCGCGCGTCTATTGACTTGACCCGGCCGTGGGCATGGCGGCTGCGCACCATCACGGCATAGGCCTGGGAGGGCAGCTTCACATCGTCGGTGTAGCGGCCCTCGCCGCGCAGGAGATAGGGATCCTCACTGCGCGGCACCGCCTGGCCGATGCCGTATTGCCTCTCGCTCGAGTCCTCGACCGGATAACGCGCGTCCATGAATGCCCTCTCGCTATCGTCCGCAAGTCGGATAGGATATCGACCGCCTCCGCCCTCGGGGCAAGACCGCTCCGCCCCGACCATGGTCAAGGTATCGAGGCCCAGACAGGCGCCCTTCAGCCGCGGTCGTGCTGCAAATCCCTTGAACGCCGCCCGCCGGTCGCCATAGGCTCATGCTCGCGAGCGACAGCGAGGCTGGGGACAGCAAGGAACGACCGCGCCCAAAAGGAGCCGCCCATGCCTTTCGAGACCCGCCTCACTAAGGAGATGATCGAGCGCTTCACCAAATCGGGCCATTGGGGCAAGGAGACCTTCTACGATTTGCTGAGTGCGGTGGCGGCGCAGCACCCGGAGCGGATCGCCGTCATCGACGCCAAGTCCCGCGTCAGCTACGGCGAGCTCCTGGAGAAGGTCGATCGCACCGCCGCCTTCCTCAGAAAGTGCGGCATCGGGCGCGGGGACGTGGTGACCATCCAGCTCCCCAACTGGGTGGAGTTCGCCTACGTCTTCTTCTCCCTCGAATTGCTCGGCGCCGTCGCCAACAAGATCAGCCCCGATTTCCGCAGCCGCGAGGTCGAATACATCCTGCGCTTCTCGAAAAGCCGCGCGTATGTCTCTGCCACATCGTTCAAGGGCTTCGACTATCCCGCCATGGTGCAGGCACTCAAGCCCCGACTGCCGGAGCTCAAGCTCGTTTGCGTGATCGACGGCGAGGGCGGAGGCGACACGGTCTCCCTTGTCGAGGGACTTCGGACCTCGGCCCCCCTCCCCCTCGAAGAGCGGGTGCACATGGATGCCAACGAGGTCTACCGCATGGCCTTCACCTCGGGCACCACGGGAAATCCGAAGTGCGTGCTGCATTCTTTCAACACCACGCTCCCGGCCGTGCGCTTCATGACGCGCGACATGCGCGCGAGCCAAGACGACGTCTTCCTCATCTATCTCCCCATCGGCCTCAATTGGGGCTATCTCCTCCTGCTCCAGGCCCTGATGCTCGGCGCGCGCGCGGTGCTGCTCGACCACTTCTCGGGGCGCGCGGCCCTCGAGCTCATCGAGCGCGAGCGCGTCAGCTTCATCGGCACGGCCCCCGCCTCGATCATCGCCATGCTCAACGATCCGGAGCTCGAGCGCTTCGACGTCTCCTCCTTGCGCGTCGTCATCACCGGCGGCGCCTCCTGTCCGGTCGAGACGCTGCGCGAGTTCCAGCGCCGCATGTCGGGCCGGATCATCGAGCTCTACGGCATGCTCGAGACCGGCTACCACAGCTACACGCGCTTCGAGGACGACCCCGAGCGCGTGAACGGCACCATCGGGCACGCGGTCGAGGGCATGGGGCTGCGCCTGCTCGCCCCGGACGGCAGGGACGTGGGTCCGGGCGAGCAAGGCGAGATCGCCTGCTTCGGCCCCTCGGTGCATCTCGGCTACAGCGACAATGCGCAAGCGAACGCCGAGGCCTTCACCGCCGACGGCTGGTTCCGCTCGGGGGACCTCGGCGAATTCGCCGATGGCGAGGGCAACGTGCGCATCGTCGGCCGCTCCAAGGAGATCATCAACCGCGGCGGCAAGAAGTTCTTCCCGCGCGAGGTCGAGGAGATCCTCTATACGCACGCCAAGGTGCTGCACGCGGCGATCGTCGGCGTGCCCGATCCCCGCCTCGGCGAGCGCAACTGCCTCTGCGTGGTGCCCAAGGCCGAGGCCGAGGTCTCGCTCGCCGAGTTCGTCGATTTCCTCAAGGGCGAGGTCGCCACCTACAAGCTGCCCGAGCGCCTCGAGATCTTCGCCGAGCTCCCCTTCACGCCGACCGGCAAGCTGCAGCGCTTCATCTTGGCACGCCAAGTCCAGGAGCGCGATGCCAAGCGCAAGGCGGGGTGAGGCGCTGCCCGACAAGATTTCACCACGGAGGTCACGGAGATCACGGAGAAGAACAGTAAGATTTAACGCCTCTTCCGATCTGATGGAATCGGAGTGTTATCGATCGTCATTCCTGCGAAACTTGTCCCCGCGAAGGCGCTAGTTGATGCACACATCTTTGCGGAGGCGCCGATCACGTTAAGCCCCTCTCCCGCGAGCGGGAGAGGGATTTCTTTCTTTCTCCGTGACCTCCGTGATCTCCGTGGTAAAACTTGCTTCCGGCGCTCGCCTCTCACAGCGTGAGATAGCGCGCCTTGACCTCGTCGCGCTCGGCCTGGAAGCGCTGAAGCGGCGCCTCGTAGACCATGCGTCCCTTGACCATGACGTAGACGCGGTCCGCGACCGCCTCGGCGAGGCGCAGGTTCTGCTCGACGAGGAGGACGGAGACGCCCTCGACCCCGAGCCCGGCGATCACGCGGGTGAGCTCCTCGACCACCTGGGGGGCGAGACCCTGCGAGGGCTCGTCCAGCAGCATGATCTTGGGATCGATGACGAGGGCCCGCGCCAGCGCCAGCATCTGCTGCTCGCCGCCCGAGAGCTGCCAGCCCTTGCTGCGCCGGCGCTCGGCGAGGGCGGGGAAGAGCTCCAGGAGGCGTGCGAGCGTCCAGCGCTTGGCGGGCCGGCGCGCCGCGACCGCGATGTTCTCGAGCACGGTCAAATCCGGGAAGATCATGCGGCCCTCGGGCACGTAGGCGACGCCCAGGCGCGCGATCGCGTGCGAGGGGCGTCCGGCCACGTCCTCGCCGGCCAGGAGCACGCGGCCACGGCTGGGCGGTGCCAACCCCATGATCGAGCGCACCGTCGTCGTCTTGCCCACGCCGTTGCGGCCGAGCACCGCGGCGATCCCGCCTTCCGGGATCTCGAGATCGACGCCGTGGAGGATGTGCCCCTGGCCGTAATAGGTATGGAGCCCCTCCACGCGCAGCATCACTCCGCCCCTCCGAGATAGGCGCGCTGCACCACCGGGTCGGCGCGCACCGCCGCGGCCGGTCCGTCGGCGATGACGTGGCCGCGGTGGAGCACGGTGATGTTGTCCGCGAGCTTGAACACCACCTCCATGTCGTGCTCGACGAGGATCATGGTGAGCTCGCCGCCGGCAAGGGCGGCCTTGAGGTTGTCGACCGCATGGTCGGTCTCCTCGATCGAGAGCCCTTGCGTCGGCTCGTCGAGCATGATGAGGCGCGGCTTCTGCGCGATCGCCATGGCGACCTCGAGCAGGCGCTGGTCGCCGTGGGAGAGGAGGGCCGCGGGCCGGTCGGCGAGGGGCGAGAGGCGCATGCGCTCGAGCGCCTCATCGGCCAGTGCTGCCGTGCGGGCCAAGACGCCGCCGCCGCCCAGGAGCTGCCAGCGTCCCTTGTCGCGGGCCTGGGCCGCGATGCGCACGTTCTCGCGCGCGGTGAGCTGCGGAAAGAGATGGGTGAGCTGGAAGGTGCGCGCGATGCCGTAGCCCGCGATCTGGTGCGCCGGCAGGCCGGTGATCTCGGCCCCGGCGAAGTACACCGCCCCCGCGCTCGGCTTGAAGAGGCCGGTGATCAGATTGAAGAGCGTCGATTTCCCGGCACCGTTCGGGCCGATGACGGCGCGGATCTCGCCCGCCTCGATACTCATGTCGACGGCGTCGACGGCGACGAGTGCCCCGAAGCGGTGCGACAGGCCCCTGAGCTCAAGCAGCGGCATCGGGGGCCTCCTCGCCGCCGCCGGGGGCTCTGCGCTCCTTCCTCTTGAGCCGGCCGGCGACGATGCCGAAGATGCCTTGCGGTGCTAAAAGCACGAAGCCGATGAAGAGCGAGCCGAAGATGAGCGGCCAGAGATCGGTGATCTCGGAAAGCTGGTGCTCGAGGAAGAGGAAGAAGGCGCCGCCGAAGATCGGACCGATCAGGGTGCCGGCCCCTCCCACGATCACCATGATGAGCACCCGGCCCGAGACGAGCCAGAAGAAGAGCTCGGGCGAGGCGAAGCCCGCGAAGGGCGCGTAGAGGGCGCCGGCAAGCCCGCCGAAGCCGTAGGCGAGCACCACGGTCGTCATCTTGTAGGCGCGCGTGTTGTAGCCGAGTGCCCGCGCCTTGGCCTCGTTCTCGCGGATGCCGGCGAGCACGGCGCCGAAGGGCGAGCGCACGATCGCCCGGCACAAAAGATACGAGCCGACGAGGCAGAAGAGCACGAGGTAGAAGTAGCCGGTCTCGCCGTGGAACCAGTCGATGCCGAAGGGCCCCGGCGGTCGCGGCACGCCGTCGATGCCGTCCGAACCGCCGGTCACCTCCTTGAAGCGGAACAGCATGGCATAGCCGAGCTGGGCGAAGGCGAGCGTCAGCATGGCGAAGGAGACGCCGGTCGACTTGGTGCACACCCAGGCGATCGGAATGGCGATGACGAGGGTCGCGAGCACGGCAAGCACGAGGGCGATGGGGAGCGGCCAATGGAGATGCGTGAGGATGAGGGCCGCGGAATAGGCGCCGAGCCCGTAGGCCGCGGCGTGGCCGAAGGAATAGAGCCGCGTATAGCCGACCATGAGGTCGAGGCTCATGGCGAAGAGGCCGAAGATCAGCCCCTCGGTGAGCACGGTCAGCAGGTAGACGGGCAGGCCCAAGGGCACGAGTGCCCCTGCCAGGACGACGAGGCCAAGGACGAGGCCGAGGCGCACCTCATTCCTCCTTGCCGAGAAGCCCGCCCGGCCGGATGACGAGTACGGCGAGCATCAGGAGGTACATGAGCGCCAGCGCCAGGCTCTCGAAGTAATAGGTGCCGAACACCTGGACGAAGGCGACGAGCAGGCTGCCGATGAGCGAGCCCAGGAACGAGCCCATGCCGCCGATGATGACGATGACGAAGGCGTCGATCACGACGTTCGTCCCCATGGCGAGGAAAGCGGTGAGAAGGGGGGCCGCGAGCACGCCGCCGAGGGCCGCCATGGCGCAGCCGAGGCCGAAGACGCCGGTGCGCACGAGAGCGACGTTGGTGCCGAGCGCCTCGACCATCTCGGGGTTCTGCGACACCGCGCGGATGAGGAGGCCCGCGCGCGTGCGCTCGAGGAACTGCCAAAGCACGATCGCGGCCGCGAGCCCCAGGAGGATCAGGAAGACGCGGTACCTGGGGAAGGGCTGGTTCACGACGAGGATGATGCCGCGCAGCGCATCGGGAATGCCGGCGCTCAAGGGATAGGCGCCCCAGATTTGCCGGATCGCCTCGGAGAGCACGACGGCGAGGCCGAAAGTGAGCATGAGATAGGCCCCGGCGTCGCGCCTGACGTAGAGCCGGCTGAGCAAGGTCCGCTCGAACACCATGCCTGCGGCGCCGACGAGGATCGGGGCCACGACGAGCGACGCCGTGAAGCTGCCGGTGAGCGCCACCACGCTGTAGCCCACGTAAGCGCCGAGCATGTAGATGACGCCATGCGCGAAGTTGATGACGCGCATGATGCCGAAGATCAGCGTCAAGCCGCTGGCGATGAAGAAGAGAAGCGATGCCTGCGACAGCGCATTCAGGCACTGCGTCAGGATAAAGCCGAGGAAGTTCATCCTAGGGCGTTTTCACGAATGAGGGTGCCGACCCCCTCACCCAGCTCCGGGTAGGGCTCGGCTTCGCCTCGCCAACCCTGCGCAACCCTCTCCCCCTTCAAGGGGGAGAGGGCAGGGTGAGGGGATCCGGTGCGCAAGCCACGTTATGCCGCCGCGCTTACGACTTATAGCTGCTGCTGCGGCAGTCGGGCGTCACCAGCTCGCGCGGATAGACCTTGACGATCTCCGGGATCGGCTCCTTGTACTTCTCGTTCTGCGCGACCTTGACGAGGAAGCCCTGGTTCTCGCCCTGGTGGTCGCACTTGCGCATGAGCACCGCGCCCTTGACGGAGGTGACCTCGAGATCCTCCATCGCGGCGACGAGTTTGAGCGGCTCGATCGAGTCGGCCTTCTCCATCGCCTTGAACAGGACCTGGAGCGCCTGGTAGATCTCGCCGTCGGGCCAGTCGGGCAGCTCGCCCTTGTACTCATTGGTGAAGGCCTCGACGAACGCCTTGTTCTCCGGAATATCGTAGGTGAAGGCGTAGCGCGAAGAGCCGATGAGTCCGAGCGAGTCCTTGCCGAGCGTCTTGATGTCGGCCTGCGCCACGATCTCGGTGAAGAGCTGCACGCGCTTGGTGAGGTCGTATTGGGTGGCCTGCGAGAAGAAGGCGCGCGCCTCGTCGCCTTGGAGCGCGAGATAGCAGCCCTCGGCGCCCGATTGCAGGATCTTCGTGATGTAGGTGGAATAGTCCTTGTTGGCGACCGGCGTGAAGATCTTGTCGACGAGGGTCTTGCCGATCTTCTTGATCTGCTCCTCGAAGGCTTTCACGCTCGATTGGCCCCAGGAATAGTCGGAGCCAAGTGCTATGAACTTCTTCTGCGGCGCGTCCTTGAGATAGAGCGCGATCGTGCGCGCGCCCATGGGGGCCGAGGTATTGGCGCGGAAGAAGCGCGGCACGAGAAGCTCCGCCGTTAGCCGGCCGTCGCCGTTGCCGTGCGAGATGAAGAAGGCGTTCCACTCCTCGAGCTTGGGCATGATGGCCGCCGCCTCGGAGGAGACGATGACGCCGGTGAAGATGCGGCAGTCGTCGCGCTGGACGAACTCCTGGCACTTGCTCACGCAGATCGCGGGGTCGCCCGTGGTGTCCTGGAAGAGGAACTCGATGGGGCGTCCGAGCACGCCGCCCTTGGCATCGGTGAGCTTCTTCACAAGCTTGCAGGTCCGCATGGTCTGCGAGCCCAGGATGGCGTAGCCGCCGGTGATCACGGTCGGGATGCCGATCTTAATGGGGGTCGCCGCGGTCGCCTTCCTGAGATAGGCGGGGGCCGCTATGAGTGCGGTGGCGGCAAGTGCTCCTTTAAGAACCGTGCGCCGAGTGGCGCCGGCAGCCGTGGCCTTGCTTCTTGTCATGACGTCCTCCCTTGCATTTCCCTTGCGCTGCACGCGCGATGCCGCAGCGGTGTTTTGCGCCAGACTATGGCATGGATCGCATGGCGGTCAATCGCGGCAATGGCCCTTGCGCCAAAGCCCCCTCAACGGCCGCCGCCGACATCGACGATCGCATTGATCACGTAGGAGGCCTCCTCGGAGAGCAGCCAAAGCACCGTGCGGGCGACCTCCTCGGGCAGGCCGGCGCGGCCGAGCGGCACCGTGGGGCCCACCGTCTTGGGCCGGTCGGGATCGCCGCCGAGCGCATGGATCTCGGTGTCGATGATGCCGGGCCGCACCGCGTTCACGCGGATGCCCTCGCCCACGACCTCGAGCGCCAGGCCGTGGGTGAAGCTGTCGATGGCGCCTTTCGAGGCGGCGTAGGAGACGAAGACGCCGGGAGCACCGATGCGCGAATGGACGGAGGACATGTTGACGATGGCCCCGCCCTTGCCGCCGCGCTTGGTCGACATGCGCTTGACCGCCTCGCGCGCGCAGAGGAACTGACTTGTAATGTTGACGCGCCAGAGGCGCTCGAGATCGGCGGCGGTGACACTCGTCACCCTACCACTCGGCAGGATGGTGCCCGCGTTGTTGACGAGCGCCGTGAGCGTGCCGAGCTCGCGGTCGACCGTCTCGAACAATGCGAGCGCACCCGCCTCGGTCGAGACGTCGGCCTGGACAGCCACAGCGCGGCCTCCCGCCTTCTCCACTTCTGCCACGACCGCGCGGGCGCGCGCGGCGTTGGTGTTGTAGTTGACCGCCACGGCGTAGCCGCGCTCGCCTGCCAGCCGCGCGCAGGCGGCGCCGATGCCGCGGCCGCCGCCGGTCACGATCAGGACGGGGCTCATTCGCTGCCTCCCTCGCTTTCCTCTTTACGCATGGGTACTCGAAGGGACGAGAGATTAGAGACTATCGAAAGCGATGGACAGTCAGGCGAGCTTAGCCCTTGACAGTAGACACTCACGTCATCACGTTATAACATATGTATGAACAATGAGGGGTGAGAAATTCGTCTTACCGGCGAATAACCGTCATTGCGAGCGCAGCCAAGCAATCCAGGGCGCTGGGTGCGATAGCCTCTCTGGATTGCTTCGGCGCCCATCGGGCGCCTCGCAATGACGAGTGTTTTCCTGATGTCGCGAATTTCAGAACCAGGACAGCAAAGAGTCATCTCACGCACCCGATTGGTAGAGAGTAATGGGCAATCGGCGATCAATAAGAGGGGAGCGAGCGATGATTGAGCTGAAGATCCGTCGGGTGGGCAACTCGTCGGGCGTGGTCCTGCCGAAGGAAATGATGGCCCGACTGCGCGTAGCGGAAGGCGACACGCTTTTCGTCAGCGAGACGCCGCACGGCTACCGCATCGAGTCGCACGATCCGGCAGTGGAGCGCCAAGTCGAGGCGGCACGTCGACAGGCGAAGAAGTGGCGAACCGCACTCCGGGCCTTGGCCAAATAGCCGGTGCCAAGGAGAGGGCTCATGAATTATGAATGGCTCGAAACGGAGACCATCATAATTCTCCATGACGAACAGCTGGCCGAGCATGGCGGGTCCGAGGGCTTGCGCGACCGCGGGCTTCTCGAATCCGCCCTCGCCCGCGCGAGGAACCTCGCAGCCTACGAGAAATCGCCTGATATTGCGGTCCTCGCCGCTGCCTATGCCTGCGGCATCGCGAGAAACCATCCATTCGTTGACGGCAATAAGCGCGTCGCTTGGCTGTCGGCCGCAACATTCTTGGAGTTGAACGGCTTTCAGATCGAGGCGGGCCAAGCCGAGGTCGTCGTGTTGATGGAGAACCTCGCCAAGGGAAATTTGACAGAGCAGGAATTCGCGACCTGGCTGCGCGAGCACCTCGCGACGGCGTCCTGAGGCGTCGGCCGGTCCCGTCGCGGGGTTGGTAGGAATTGAAGGTGGCGTAGTCTCGGGGGTCTTCAACCTCGAATCACCTGGCGTTGGAGCACCGGGCAGGAGACCACGCCATGGCAAGCGTTACCACGAAGTCTGAACTCTTGCAGGGTACGACCACCATCTCATCCCGGCTTTTCGACGATTGGTTTGATCCCATCGAGACCGGAATCCGCCACCGGGTTCGCGGGCTGATCGAGGAGATGATTAACGCTGAGCTTCACGCCGTTCTGTCGCGCCACGCTATGATCGGCGCGCAGGCCAAGCGGAAGGCAGCGACGCCGCGGCTGTTATGGGCCATCGGCATGGAAGCCGTGTGCGCCCGCTGACGGGGACGTTCGGGAAGACCGAGATCGCGGAGCCGCGCGCAAGGCCGAAAACATCCGACGGCAAGACAACGGAATGGAAGAGCTAGGCGCTGCGGGCTTATCGGCACCGCACGCTGGCCGCCGATGCGTTGATCGCCGGTACCTATCTGGCCGGCACCAATACGCGCCGCGTGCGCCGCGCGCTTGGGCGCCCTGTTCGGCGGGGCGGTCGGCAAGGACACGGTGAGCCGGGTCTGGCGCAAGGTGAAGGGCGACTGGGACGCGTGGAATGCCTGCTCGCTAAGCGATGAGTCGATTGTCCGACTGATTCTCGACGGCACCGTGGTAATGATCTACGCGGCGACGCACAAAGAGATCGAAACGCGCCGCAAAGCCTTCATCCATAAGTGGCGGCTCAAGCAACGCGCCGTCGCCGACAGCCTTGAGGAAGCCGGCGACCGGCCGTTCACCCTCACGCGTCTGCCGCCGAGCCAGTGGCGCAGCGTGCGCATCACCAACGCCATCGAACGGCTCCACGAGGAGTTCACGCGCAGGATCAAGGCCGTGCTGCCATCGGCGGAAACGGCCGCCATGCTGTTCTGGGCGCTGGTCGCGTCGGGTCAGATCAACATGTGCAAGGTTGATGGCTGGCAAACCCTTGCCACAAAATCCATCGATCATCCGTTTGAACGCACCACTTAATATGCTGTGACTAACCTACCTTAGCCTATGCCGTGTAAAATTCCAATTGAATACTCCTATTAATATGCTACAATGAATCTAATAGGGATTATTCCGCGCAAAATCCCCACAAAATACCGCGCGGAGCCCACGCCTGAACACCTACTCACAAGGAAACCACGATGCATCCTTTCTCCCCCCAAACCATTGCCAATTCCGGTCTATCGGGCGCCGGCGGCGTCGATCAGGGGCAGTATGGCGACTGCGTCTTCGAAGCGTCCGCGGCTGCCGTGGCGACGACCGCAACCGGGCAGGCGGCGATTTCCCAGATGATCGTGCAGAATTCGGATGCCAGCTACACAGTCGCGTTCCCGGGAGAGCGCCGCAAAGCAAGCCCCGTCACGGTCACGCAGAGCATTCTGCAAACCACCGCTGTGTCCGACAGCGCGACCTGGGCAGACGTTCTCGAGGCCGCGTTGATTACCTCGGATCCAAATTTCGCCAACGGCGCGCAGCTTCCCCCCAATGCGACGGGCGCGGCGGACGGCTCCCCGCCGACGCCAGCCCAATATGCGCTGTACCTGCTCACCGGGAGTCTCGCATCCAAGGACGTGGCCTCGTCATCGAACATTGGCAGTGAAATCGCTCAGGCGCTTGGCAATGGCCAGCCGGTCGTTGCCTTTTGCGCTAACGACGACCAGGGGGCACTTGTGTCCGGGCACGAGTGGACAGTCATGGCCTGCAACCCGCAAGCCAATCAGATCACCCTTCGCAATCCATGGGGCTCCTACGGGACCGCTGGAACGACGAAGGACGGCGTGACGTACAATGGCAATGCCGAAGTGACCATGACTTTGCAGCTGTTCGGTCAATACTACCAGGAAGTCACCTTCGGCTACATACCGAGCTTGATCGGCCAGGTTGTTCTTTCAGAAACGAGCACCAACAGCCCCGCGCTGGCATCTCTGAATGGGCTGATCTACCTGGCCTGGACGGGTGTCGGCAACAACGAACTGAATGTGAATTGTTCGGCGAACTACGGTGCGAGCTTTGCCGGCAAGGCGACTTCGGCGGACACGTCGCAACAGGCGCCGGCGCTCTGCGCAAACCAGGGAAATCTGTACATCGCCTGGACAGGGGTCGGCAACAACGAGCTGAACGTGTCCCAGGTGAATGTGTCCGGCAACACCGTCACCGGCTTCTCCAGCAAGGTGACCCTTAGCGAAACCAGCCCGTATTCGCCGGCGCTCGCCTCCTTGAACGGCTTGCTCTATCTGGCCTGGACGGGCGTCGGAAACAACGAACTCAACGTCGCAGTGTCGTTGAACAACGGAGCCAGTTTCGTCAACAAGTATGTTTCCACGCAGACCTCGACGGCGGCTCCCGCACTGACGGTGCAGAACGGGGTTCTCTACATCGCTTGGAAGGGGGACGGCAACGATAATCTGAACATCGGTGAAGTAGCTATCTCGGGAAATACGATTACGAACATCACCAACGTGGTGACACTCTCTGATACCAGCAAGAACGCGCCGGCGCTGGCTTCGAACGGCACGCTCTATCTGGCGTGGAAGGGCGACGGGAACGCCAACCTGAACATCGAGAAGTCGACGAACGGTGGGACAAGCTTCAGCAACAAATACACGTCGGCGCAAACAAGTAATGTGGCCCCTGCATTGGGCAGCCTCGGCGGATCGATGTTTTTGGTGTGGACGGGCGTGAGCAACGACAATCTCAACGTCGCTCGGGTAAGCGGTTGACCAGAGCCACGCCAAGGCTGAAAACATCCCACGGCAAGACGACGGAACGGAAGAGCCAGTCGCTGCGGGCTTATCAGCGCCGCACGCTGGCCGCCGATGCGTTGACGGTCGACGCGGTGACCCGCGTCCGGCTAGCGCAGCCGGTAGTGCGTCTCGAGACCGGGCTCGCCCTCGCAAGCGACCTTGCCCGCGGCGACGAGCTCGATCAGATGCGCTAGCACCGAGCGCCCCGCCGCCGCGCGCAGATTGTCCGCAAGCCCGACATAGATGGCGGCGACGAGCTCGGGGATGGTGCGGTCGCCCTCTCTCAATCGCTGCAGGATCGCCCGACGCCGCTCCTTGCGGTGCGCGATGAAGGCGTTCACGTGCGCCTTGGGGTCGGGAATGGCAGGGCCGTGGGTCGGCATATAGAGCGCGTCGTCCCGGGCGAGGAGCTTCTCGAGCGAGCGCATATAGGCCGCCATGTCGCCGTCGGGCGGCGAGATCACGCTCGTCGACCAGCCCATCACGTGATCGCCCGAGAAGAGAACGCGCTCCTCGGCGAGCGCGAAGCAGAGATGATTGGAGGTATGGCCGGGCGTGTGCACGGCGCTCAGGTGCCAGCCGGGCCCGGCGAGCGCGTCGCCGTCCACGAGCCTCACGTCGGGAACGAAGGCGAAGTCGCCGCCTTCCTCGACCGCCGCGCCGCGCTCGCTGCCGTGCGGCCCGAAGCCGTAGGTTCGAGCCCCGGTCGCCGCCTTGACCGCCTCTGCCGCGGGCGAGTGGTCGCGATGGGTGTGGGTGATGAGGATGCGCTCCACGCTCTCGCCGCGCAGCGCATGGAGCAGGGCCGCGATATGCTCGGGGAGGTCCGGCCCCGGATCGATGACCGCCACGCGGCCGTGGCCGACGATGAAGGTGGCGGTCCCCTTGAAGGTGAACGGGCTCGGGTTGCGCGCCACGACGCGGCGCACGAGCGGCGAGACGGTCTCGAGCGTCGCATACTCGAAGGCGAGCTCGCGGCGGAACTGGATTTCTGCCATCGGTGGTTCCTCAGGGCCGCCGCACCTTGCGCGCAAGTAAATGCGTGATGCCGTAGTCCGCTTCGGCGGGGATGCGGAACTCCGGCCCCTCCGGCGCATCGACCAGCTCGGGCACCACGGTGACGATGCGCCGCCGCCGCGCCGCCGCGAGCGCATCCGCGGCACTTTGGTAGCTGGCGAGCTTGAGCAAGTTCACGTAGGTGGCGAACATGAGCTTCCGCCGCCCGCCGTCCGCATCCTCGATCGCCTGCTGCGGCGTCATCCACGCCACCTCGACCGCCTCGCGGCCGTCATGCCTGGCGACCTGGTCGGTCGGCGCCTCGGCCATGAAGAAGAGCGTGTCGTAGCGCTTCGGACCCGTGACCGGCGTGATCCAATGGGCGAAGGGCACCAGGAGGTCGCTCGCGAGCTCGAGGCCCGCCTCCTTCACCAAGGCCGTGAAGCTTGCGCCGCTGCCGTGGCGTCCCCTGAGCGCGGCCATGGCCGCCTCGCGCAGGAGCTCGGCGCTAGCCGGCGCCCGCGCCAAGAGAATGCCGCATTCCTCGAAGGTCTCGCGGATCGCGGCGATGCGCGGGATGAGCACTACCTCCTCGAGGGAGCCCCCCTTTGCGCAACAGCCGATGAGCGCGCGGTCCGCAGCGTCGACCTTGCCGCCCGGAAAGACCATGGCGCCCGAGCCGAAGGCGATCGCGCCGTGGCGCACCGTCATGAGGAGCTCGAGGCCGGCCTCGCCGTCGCGAAGCAAGAGAAGCGTCGCGGCGGGAACCGGGACCACCGGCGAGGGATTGTTCGAGCGAGCCGTCATCGAGGCCGTCCTGATCAAAATATGCCGCGGCGAAAGGCCACCTCATAGCACGGTGCCGGTGCTGCGAGAACCATAGTCCTTGCCCCGCTCGCGCTCCGGCTGTCCAATCGGGGGGCGAGAGCCAGAAAGGACCAGGATGCTCCCGGCACTCACGCGCTCCATGGCCGCGGCACTTTGGGCGGCCCACGGCCTCCGCTCGGCGCTCACTCTCGCGCGGCCGCGGCCCTCCGATCTCAAGACGCGCCTCGCCGCGATCCCAAGCCGCGGGGCCCCACTCGCCGCGCGCGTCGTCATCCACTGGAACGAGCACCAGGTGCCCTTCATCGACGCCGAAAGCGACGATGATCTGGCGACCGCCCTCGGCGTGGTGCATGCCCATCTGCGGCTCGCCCAGCTCGAGCTCCTGCGCCGGGCGAGCCGGGGACGGCTCGCCGAGCTGTTCGGCCCCATCGCATTCGAGCTGGACCACGCGCTCCGCATCCTCGACTTCGCCCGCGCGGTGCCGGCGATCGTGCAGCACCTTCCCGAGGACACGAGGCGCTGGCTCGAGCGCTTCGTGGCCGGCATCAACCATTATCTTGCGCAAGCGGCGGCACTGCCGCCCGAGTTCGCCATCCTCGGCATGGCGCGCGAGCCCTGGCGCATCGAGGACGTGCTCACCCTCGGCAGGCTTGCCGCGAGCGACGTGAGCTGGCTCGTCTGGTTTCGCCTGCTGGCGCTGCGCCAGTCCCCCGATTGGCCGGATGCGTGGCGCAAGCACACGGGCGGCGTGGCGAGCCCGGGGACGGCGGCGCGCGCGCGGGCGGGCGAGACGGCGCTCGAGCGCCTGCTCCTCGCCGCCAGCCGCTCGGGCAGCAATGCGCTCGCCCTTGCCCCGGAGCGCACCATGTCCGGTGCCGCGCTCCTTGCCGCCGATCCGCATCTCAGCCTCATGCAGCCGAGCCTTTGGCTCATCGCCGGCATCCGCTCGCCCTCCTACCAGGCCAGCGGGCTGATGATCCCCGGCCTCCCGCTCATCGCCATCGGGCGCAATCCACATCTCGCCTGGGCCGGCACCAATCTGCACGCCGCCTCGAGCGAGCTCGTCGACGTCTCCTCGCTCGCCCCCGGCGCTTTGCGCGAGCGGCGCGAGCGGATCGCGGTGCGCTGGGGCAAGAGCCGCGAGGTCGTGATCCGGGAGAGCCCGTTCGGTCCCGTGGTCAGCGATGCCCCGCAGCTCGGCTGGTCCGGGCCCGAGACCTTGGCACTGCGCTGGATCGGCCACCAGGCGAGCGACGAGACGAGTGCGATGCTGCGCGCGTGCCGCGCCCGCGAGGTCGGGGAGTTCATCGCTTCGCTCGAAGGCTTCGCCGTGCCCGGGCTCACCGTGCTCGCGGCCGATCGCGCGGGCCGCATCGCCCGGGTCACGGCGGCACATCTGCCCGCACGCGGGCCCGAGCTCCCGCGCGAGCCCTTCGCCCAGCCGCAGGCGCTTCAAGCCTGGGAGCGCATCCTCACCTCGCGCGAGCTTCCGCTCCGCCTGGCACCGGAGGAGGGCTACCTCGTCTCCGCCAACGAGCGGCCGGAGAGCGCCGATGCGCTGCTCGGCTTCTTCTTTTCGCCCGACGACCGCCACCGCCGCATCGCCGAGCTCATCGAGCGCGGCGGGCAGCTGAGCGCCGAGAAGGTGATGGCGCTGCAACGCGACGTCCATCACCGGCCGGCACTCGAGCTCCTCGAGCGCCTGCGGCCCCCGCTCCTCGAGCTCGCTTCGAGCCGGCGCGCGAACACCGGCGCAAGGCGCCTCCTCACGGCACTTGCCGCATGGGACGGAGAATATGACGCGGACTCGGCGGGCGCGCTTGCCTTCGAGCTCCTCCTTTATCGCCTGGCGCGCGAGCTCATTCCGCCGTCCCGGCGCCGCGCCTACGAGGCGGGGTGGCTCACCCGCCCGCTCCTCGCGCGCGACATCGCTGGTACCTCCGAGGCAGCGCTTGTTGCCGCATTGCGCAAGGCCTTGCCCTCGGCCGCGCGCCGCTTCGTCCGCCACGCGCGGTGGGGGGCGCTGCATCGCCTCCGCCTCGCCCACCCGCTCGCGCGAACGCCGTGGCTCGGCAAGCGCTTCCGCTATGACGACTTCCCCGCCTCGGGAAGCAGTGAGACGGTGATGAAGACGGCGCACCCCTTGACCGATCGCCGCCACGCGGCGAGCTACGGCTCGAACGCGCGATTTGTCGCCGACCTGGCGAGTGCCGAGCGCGCCTTCATCGTCCTGCTCGGCGGCCAGGACGGTTGGCCGGGCAGCAGCACGGCCCTCGACCAAGTCGGCCTCTGGCGGCGCGGCGGCGCCATCGCGGTCCCGATGACGCCCGAGAGCGCGCGCGGCCGCGCGCGGGGTACGACCGTGCTCGAGCCTTGAGTGCTGAGCCGCGTCCGCCGAGGCCGTCCCATGCTTGACGCCACCCCCCTCCTCCGCCTCTATGCCAGGCACCGTGCCAAGGCGCTCGCCGCCGAGCGGCCGGCCGAGGCCCAGGAGGCAGAGCTCCGCCGCCTCCTCAGCCGCGCCGCGGCGACGCCTTTCGGACAGCGTCACGCTTTCGCACGGCTCGGCTCCGTGGCCGACTTCCAGCGCGCGACACCGCTTCGCCGCTACGAGGACTTCTGGCGCGAGTACTGGCAGGCGGCCTTTCCCCGCCTCGGCGGGCTCTCCTGGCCCGGCGCCATCCCCTATCTTGCGGTCACCTCCGGCACCTCCTCCGGCAAGACCAAGTACATCCCGGTGTCGCGCGAGATGCTGGCGGCCAACCGCCGGGCGGTGCTCGACATGTTCACGCACCATCTCGCCAACCGGCCGCGGAGCCGCGTGCTGGGCGGACGCAATTTCATGCTCGGCGGCAGCACGGCGCTCACGCGCGAGGCGCCCGGCGTGTGGAGCGGCGATTTGAGCGGCATCGCGGCCAAGGAAGTGCCGCTGTGGGCGCGTCCGCGCTATTTCCCGCCGCTCAAGGAGGCGCTTGCCGTGGATTGGGAGGCGAAGATCGCGCGCTTGGCGCCGCTTTCGCTCGCGACCGACATCCGCACCGTGAGCGGCACGCCGTCCTGGCTCCTCATCTTCTTCGACAAGCTCGCGGCAATGAGGCCCGAATCGCCGCACCGTCTCGCGAGCTACTACCCGAACCTCGAGCTCCTGGTCCACGGCGGCGTCAACTTCGCCCCCTACCGCCGGCGTTTCGAGGCGCTCCTCGCCGGCGGCCACGCCGAGCTGCGCGAAATCTATGCGGCAAGCGAGGGCTTCATCGCGGTTGCCGACCGCGGCACGGGCGAGGGCCTGCGCCTCATCCTGGACAACGGCCTGTTCTACGAGTTCGTCCCGCTCGAGGAGCTCGCCGGCACCGCCCCCGTGCGGCACTGGATCGCCGATGCCGAGACGAACGTCAATTACGCGCTCGTGCTGTCGAGCTGCGCCGGGCTATGGGCCTACGTGCTGGGCGACACCGTCAGGCTCGTCGAGCGCACGCCGCCGCGCATCCTCATCACCGGGCGGACCAGCTACGCGCTCTCCGCCTTCGGCGAGCACCTCATCGACGAGGAGATCGAGGAGGCGGTCGCGAGGGCGGCCGCCGCGATCGGCGCCAGCGTCGGCGACTATGCGGTGGCTCCCCTCTATCCCGAGCAAGAGGGCGAGCGTGGCGGCCACCTCTTCGTGGTCGAGTTCGCCGACGCCGTGCCCGAGGACGAGGTCTTGGGACATTTCGCCGAGCGCCTCGACTTCGCACTCGCCGCGGCGAATGCGGACTACGGGGCGCACCGCTCGGGCGGCTACGGCATGCGCGCGCCTGCGATCCGCGCCGTTGCGCCCGGCGGCTTCGCGCGCTGGATGAAGTCGCGCGGCCGCCTCGGCGGTCAGCACAAAGTGCCGCGCGTCGTGAACGACGCGGCACTCTTCAAGGAGCTGCTCGCGTTCCTCGACAAGGAGCGGTGACGCGGAGGCAAGGCGGGTGTTAAGAGTAGCCTCGCGTGACCGCCTGTGGCCCCGCGAAGGGGACCCGCGCGTTAGAGGGAGGCCGCGTGCGCGAAGCTCGACCGGCCGAGCAAGTCTCCGAGCGCGCCTCGGTCGCGGCGGCAGTGGCGCGCGCGGCGGGCAAGCGCATGCTCGAGCGCCTGAGCGGCGGCGCACGGCCCGAGACCAGCCTCAAGGGTCCGCAGGACTACGTCACCGCCGTCGACCACGAGATCGAGGCCTTCATCCGCGCGCAAGTCTCCGCCCGCTTCCCCCATGACACCCTCCTCTGCGAGGAGGGTGGCGGCGAGGTGAGCCGGGCCACCTGGGTCGTCGATCCGATCGACGGCACCGCGAACTTCGCCCATGGCGTCGAGCATTTCGCGGTCTCGATCGGCTTCGTCGCCGAGGGCAAGCCGGCCCTGGGCGTGATCTACGACCCGACGACGGACCTCCTCTTCTCGGCCGCGGCAGGTGCCGGAGCCTTCTTGAACGGCCGCAGGATCAAGGTGAGCGAGGTGGCCAAGCTCGACGAGGCCTCGGTCGAGATGGGATGCTGGCGCCGCCGCCCGCCCGCCGCGAACTACACCGACGCCATCCATCGCGTGCTCCTGGCGGGTGCCAGCTTCCGCTGGGCCGGCTCGGCCGCGTTGGCGCTCGCCGACGTGGCGCGCGGCGCGAGCGATGGCTTCTACGGCCTCCACCTGCAGCCGTGGGATGCGCTCGCCGGCATCGTCCTCGTCGCGGAGGCGGGCGGGGTGGTGAGCGATTTTCTCGCCGGGGACGGGCTCAGGCGCGGCAACGAGCTGCTGGCGAGCAACGCCACTCTCTTCGCTCCCTTGCGCCGGATCATAGAGGCTCCGCCATCGGCTTCGTGAGCCGGGCCGTTGCCGCTGCCGCCGCTGCCTGCGCCCGCGCTATTGACATGACCCCACTTCGGATTACAGATGCACGCCTCGCGGCCTGCTGCCGATGGCGCCGCGCGCTTGTCCAAGAGCGGGTCGCCGCGAGCGGTCCCGTGCCGGGCGAAGGGGTGCCGTGGGAAGCATGATCCTCCTTGACGTCATGGGCGGGGTCGCGCTCCTGCTGTGGGGCCTGCACATGGTCCACAGCGGCATCGTGCGCGCCTTCGGCTCCGATCTCAGGCGGCTCTTGGGCACGGCGCTCAGCAACCGCGTGAGCGCCTTCTTCGCGGGCCTGTTCGTGACCGCGATCCTGCAGAGCAGCACCGCGACCGCGCTGATGACGACCTCGTTCGCGGCGAGCGGGCTCCTAGCACTCGTGCCCGCGCTCGCCCTCATGCTCGGCGCCAACGTCGGCACCACCCTCATCGTCCAGGTGCTCTCGTTCGATGTCTCGTGGGTGGCCCCGATCCTGATCACCATCGGCGTCGTCGCTTTCAAGCGCGGCCGAGAGACCCGGACGCGCGACCTCGGCCGCGTCTCGATCGGTCTCGGCCTCATCCTGCTCGCACTCCACATCTTGCTCGATACGCTCGCCCCCGCGGAGAGCGCGCCCGCGGTGCGCAGCCTCTTGGGCGCGATCACGGGCGAGCCGGTACTCAACGTGCTGCTCGCCGCCGCACTGACCTGGCTCGCCCATTCGAGCGTCGCCACCGTGCTCCTGGTGATGTCGCTCGCCTATGCCAATTACGTGACGCCCGTGGCGGCATTGGCGCTCGTGGTTGGCGCCAATCTCGGAAGTGCGATCAACCCGCTCGTCGAAGGCAGCAGGGGCGGTGGCCGGGCGAGCCAGCGGCTGCCCTTGGGCAACCTCATCAACCGCCTTGTCGGCGTGGCCTTGGTACTCCCCTTTCTTCACCCGATTGCAAATCTCTTCGCGCGTTTCGATCCCGATCCAGTGCGGCAGGTGGCCGATTTCCACACGGCCTTCAATGTGGCACTCGCACTCCTCTTCATCCTGCCCCTGGACGGGCTGGCCTGGCTGCTCGCGCGCTTCTTGCCCGAGGACAAGAAACCCGTCGATCCCACGGCCCCCCGCTATCTCGACGAGACGGCGATCGACACCCCGGAGGTGGCGCTCGCCTGCGCCGCGCGCGAGACGCTCCACATGGGCGACATCGTTGAGACCATGCTGCAGCAGACCATCACCGCGATGATGAACGACGACCGCAAGCTCGTCGCCGAGATCTCGCGCCTCGACGACGCGGTCGACCGGCTCGACGAGGCGATCAAGCTCTACGTCACCAAGGTGACCCGCGAGAGCCTCGACGACCACAACGGCCGCCGCGCCATGGAGATCATCTCCTTCGCCATCAACCTCGAGCATATCGGCGACATCATCGACAAGAACCTGATGGAGCTCGCCGCCAAGAAGATCAAGCGCAAGCTCCAATTCTCCAAGGAGGGAGCGGCGGAGCTCGAGGCCTTCCACCGGCGCGTGGTCGACAACCTGAAGCTCGCCTTCAGCGTCTTCATCTCGGGCGACATGAAGATGGCGCGCCGGCTGCTCGAGGAGAAGGCGCAGCTCAGGGACGCCGAGCTTGCCGCGGCGGAGAACCATTTGGCCCGCCTGCGCGAGGGACGGCCCGAGAGCATCGAGACGAGCTCGCTCCATCTCGATGTCTTGCGCGACCTGAAGCGCATCCACTCGCACATCTGCTCGGTCGCCTATCCGGTGCTGGAGACGACGGGCGAGCTGCGCCCGAGCCGGCTCAGGGAGAGCTGAGTGCCCACGCCTTGCCACGGCCTTTGGCCGTGGACCCCCTCCATCACGAAGGCCGCCGACCTCCTCACCCTGACCCTCTCCTCCTGAAGGAGGAGAGCGAGAAGAGCTCACCCAATCAGCGGGAGCGCGTCGACGGTGGCGCGACACGCTGTCGTCCTCTCCTCCTTCAGGAGGAGAGGAGGGGGCCCATCGCGCAGCTATGGGGAGGTGAGGAGGGCGAGCGTAGCGAGCCTTTCCCGGCGATAACTCGTCTCGCCCAGCCGCCTCCTCACCCTGACCCTCTCCTCCTGAAGGAGGAGAGGGGATCGGGCTTGCGGGTGTCCAGGCTGTCGGCCCAAGCGCGCACGACGCGATGCTCAATCACGCGGCCCGCATCGACGTCCGCGAGCGCCTCGAGCGTCCGCCGGTGCTGCTCTTCTCTCAATTTCTCAGGGGCCTTTTTCTTCCTACGCATCAGCCACGATCATAGTGGACACCAGGAATGAAATCGAGCGTCAGTCCGTGGGTGCCGCTTGCCACTCCGAAATTGACACGGCGCGTTTGGCGCCTTAGAGTGCCGGCCATGGAACGCGCGCTCACCATTCGCCTGCGACGCCGTCCTGCCTCTGGCGGGAGGGGAGAGTTGCGCGCGCGCTAGCTGAAGCCGCACGAAGCACGATCCGGGCCCCGCCGACATCTCGGCGGGGTTTTTGTTTTTGCGCTGCGGCGATGGCCGCCAGCGCGCAAGGAGAAAAGAGACGCCATGCCCGACGCAAGCTCGCCTTTCGGCACCCTAATGGAGATCACCAGCCGGCCGGCCGAGGTCTTCCTCGAAGGCCGCGGCTCCTGGCTCATCGACGCGCGCGGCAAGCGCTACCTCGATTTCGTGCAGGGCTGGGCGGTCAATTGCCTGGGCCATTCCCCGCCGGTTCTGGTCGAAGCCCTCGCCCAGCAGGCCAAGAAGCTGATGAACTGCAGCCCGGCCTATTACAACGCGCCCATGATCGAGCTCGCGCGCGCGCTTGCACGAACAACCGGCCTCGATCAGAGTTTTTTCGCCAACAGCGGAGCCGAGGCGAACGAGGGTGCCATCAAGCTCGCCCGCAAATGGGGCGCGCTCCATAAAGGCGGCGCCTACGAGATCATCACCATGGAGCACGCCTTCCACGGCCGCACGCTCGCGACCATGTCGGCCTCGGGCAAGCCCGCGTGGGAGAAGCTCTTCGAGCCGAAGGTGCCGGGCTTCCCCAAGGTGCCGCTCAATGACCTGGCCGCGGTCGAGGCCGCGATCACGGAGAAGACGGTCGCGGTGATGGTCGAGCCCATCCAGGGCGAGGCCGGAGTCTACGAGGCCTCGGATGCTTTCTTGAGGGCCCTCAGCCGCCTGACGAAAGAACGCGGCATCCTCCTCGTGCTCGACGAGATCCAGACCGGCATGGGGCGCACCGGCCGCCTCTTCGGCTTTGAGCATGCCGGCATCCGTCCCGACATCATGACCTTGGGCAAGGGCTTGGGAGGCGGGGTGCCCTTGGCGGCCCTCGTCGCCCGTCGCGATGTCTGTTGCTTCGCGCACGGCGACCAGGGCGGCACCTTCAACGGCAATCCGCTCATGTGCGCCGTCGGCTGCGCCGTGATCGCGGAACTGACCAGGCCCGGCTTCCTCGAGCGGGTCGCGGAGACGGGGGCCTATCTCGCGAGCAAACTCGCTTCCCTCGGCGAGCGCCACGGCTTCGGCGGCGTGCGCGGCCGCGGGCTCCTTTTGGCGCTCGATCTCAAGCGCGAGATCGGGCCGAGCATCGTGGACGCCGCGCGCGAGAAGGGCCTCCTCATCAACGCCCCGCGGCCCGATTGCCTGCGCTTCATGCCGGCCTTGACCGTCACGCGCGCGGAGGTGGACGAGATGATCACGCTGCTCGATCAGGTCTGCGCCGAGGCGCGGTGAGGGCCGGCGGCCTCAGCCGCCCATCGCGAGCGTCATCGGGAAGATCTCCTCGACCGGGCGCTTGGCATAGTCGTATTCGGGGGCGCGCGCGAGGGCCTCGCGCTGGCCGCGGTTGATCGCCGCGATGACGGCGTCGAGATCGATCGTCAGCACCTTGCCCTCCTTCACCACCTGGCGGCCGTCGACGAAGACGTCCGTGATCGGGCGCTCGAGTGCGGAGAACACCAGGCTCTTGAGCGGGTCGCGCAGCGGCTGCATCGCGGGGTGGGTCAGGTCGACGAGCGAAAGGTCGGCCTTGGCACCAGGCGCGAGCCGGCCGATGTCGTCGCGGCGCAAGGCCTTCGCACCCCCTACGGTCGCGGCGTGGAAGACCTCGACCAGGCTGGTGCCCTCGACGTTCCCCGAGCTCACCTTGCAGATCACCGTCGCCCAGCGCATCTCGTCGATGAAGTTGTGCGGGAAGGTGTCGGTGCCGAGGCCGATGTTGATGCCGCGGCGGCGATACTTGCCGAAGTGCTGCAGGATGATGCCGCGGCGCGCGAAGATGTTGGGGCAGTGCGCTACGGAGGCACCCGCGCGCGCGACGCGCTCGAGGTCGCCCACATAGGGCCAGCGGATGGCGCTGTGCTCGTCGATGAAGATGCAGTGGCCGATGATGGCGCCGTCGTAGAGGAAGCCGAGCCGATCAAGCCACGCGATCGGCGTGACGCCGTGGCGCGCCGTCATCTCGCGGAACTCGACGATGCTCTGTGCTGCATGGATTTGGATGGGGGCCGCGCGCTTCTTGGCGGCCTCCACACTCGCCTCGATGAGCTCGGCGCTGCAGGTGTCGACCTGGGCGGGGGCCACCATGCCGAAGAGCCGGCCGCTCTCGTGGTTCGCCGCTTGATCGACGATCTCGAGCGCCCGCGCCATCGCCTCGCGCCCGGCTCCCTCGTCCCATTGGTACTCGACCCGCGAGCCGTTCGGCGTGGACCAGCGGGCCGAGCGGTAGCTCGGGGCGATGCAGCCGCGGATGCCGGTGGACGCGATATCCTCGAGCCAGCCGGGGCGGGGGGCCGAGTAGTCGGTGAAGGTGGTGACCCCGCTCTTCAAGAACTCGGCCACGGCGTAGAGAGCCGCGGCCCGGCTCGCCTCGGCGTCGGGCCGCACCAGCAGCATGAACTCATAGAGCGAGCTCATGCCGAGCTTGGGCGAGCCGCGCTCCTCCATGAGCCCCTTGTTGAAGGGCTCGGAGGCCGGGTGCGCGTGGATGTTGACGAAGCCCGGCAGCACCATGCGCCCCCTGCCCTCGATCGTGCGCACGGCGTCGCCCGCGTAACCGCGCCCGACGAAGACGATGCGGTCGTCCGCAAAGGCCACGTCCGCATCGCGCAAATACTCGTGCCGCCCCTTCGCCTCGTTCCAGGCGACGACCCATTCGGAGTTCTTGATGAGCGTGGTGGCCATGGCGCGCTGCCTTCTCCAGATCGTCGTTAGATATTAGAAAGTTTCACCACGGAGACACGGAGGACACGGAGGAGGAGCTCTCGTCGTTGCGAGGAGGCGAAGCCGACGAAGCAACCCAGAATCGTGTGTCGCCATCTGGATTGCTTCGCCTTCGGCTCGCAATGACGAAAGGGGTGCCCTCCGTGCCTCCGTGGTGCAAACTTACGACAGCCGTTCGCCGGCACCCGAGCCCGAGGCCGGGGTAGGGATCCACCATTCCTCCCCGCGCACGGTCTCGATGTACTCGGGCCAGCGCAGGTCGACGGGCGGCTTGAAGTCCTTGGGCAAGAGCGGGGCCACCCACTTCGAGCCGCCGACGCCGCCGCCCGTGCGCTCCTTGAACTCGTCCTTGGCACCCTTGAGCGCATCGGGCCGGGTATAGAGGTCGAGGAAGGTCGCGGCGATGGTCTTGGCGCCGAGCAGAATGCCCGGATCGATCGCGGGCGGAAAGCCGCCGAGCGCGTTCGTGGCCCAGGCGGGATACTCGTAGCCCGCACTCGGCGGCCGCAGGCGCGGCCGCATGGTGAAGACGCGCACCGTCGGCGCGTGCCAGGTGTAATCGACGTAATCGTCCGAGGTGAAGCACTTCTGCCACTCCGGCAGCGCGCGCCGCAGCCGCACCTCGTAGTCCTTGGGCGACATGAGCCGCTCGGCATCCTCGAGGAAGGGGTTCTTCATCGGCTTGAGGCCGAGATTGACCTGGATCTCCCGCGCGAAGGCGCGCGCCCTCTCGTCGAACTTGGGGGCACCCACCAGCTCCATGTTCTGGAAGGTGAGGTCCGCCATCGCATGGTTGGGGAGCCCGACGCGCGTCTTGGTGACCCAGCGCACCGACGCCTGGCAGCCGGTCGTCGCGGCGGCGTGGCGCGCGTTGTTCTCGAGCACCTGGTAGATCTGCTGCTGGATGCCGAGGTCGGGCGAGCGCCAGGCATACTGGATCTGGCTGAAGCGCGGCGGCAGGTTGTCCGATGTCGCATCGCCCCCCACCAGGACGAACTCGTTGAGCGTCCATGTCCCCGTGTGCGGGAACATCGCCTCCTTGGTGTATTTCGTCATCGTGTACATGAGGCAGAGCGCGTCGATGGCACCCGGGCAGCGCGCCGCCGCGTGCGAGGTGTGGCTCCACGGCACCAGGCTCTTGTCGATCCAGCTCTCGGGCTTAAGCGTCTCGAAGCTGATGACGACGCTCCAGTAGGAGCCGCAGTGGGTGTCCCAGATGGCAGTGTTGCTAAAGTGCGGGTGATAGGCGATGAAGGCGTCGCTGCCGTCGAAATAGCCCTTGGCCGCATGCACCGGCTTCGAGCCGCACACCTTCTCGGCCGGCTCGCCGAAGATCTTGAGGCTGCCCTTGATCTTGAACTTCTCCATCGCCGCCTTGGTCGCGAGCACGCCCGCGAGTGCCACGGTGCCGAGGGAGGAATGGGGGTCCGTATGGCCCGCCGCCCACGGGTGCAGTCCCGCGCGCGGCGCTTGGTGCGTCACCACCTGCTGCGAATTGCCCGGCACCGCGTCGTACTCGGCATAGGTGCCGAGCACGGGCCCGCCCTTGCCCCAGCTCGCCGCGAAGGCCGTCGGCATCTCGCCCGAGCCCTCCTCGACGGCGAAGCCCTCGGCGCGCAGGAGATCGCAATAGGCCTTGGCCGACTTGTACTCGCGCCAAGCCGGCTCGGCATAGTTCCAGATTTTCACGTGCCAGTCGGAGAAGCGCTTGGCATTCTCCTGGAGCCAATCGATCGCGTACTGCTTCTCCTTATAGACATTGGTCATCTTCCATTCCTCCCTTGGGGGCGAAAGCGTTTCGCGCGGGCGTGCCGCGGCTCCGAGCGGGAGCCTACATGCACAGGTGGTATTCCGGCTCGAGCTTGCTGAGCACCTCCGCCCCGCGCTCGCTCACCGCGATCGTATGGCCGAGCGACATCGCGAGGTCGTGCCGCGCATCGACCAGGATGGCGTGCAGGAAGAGCACCATCCCCGGCCGCATCGGCGTCGGGTTGCCGGAGTAGATCATGGGCGGAACGTCCATCCAGGACGGCCTGAAGGTGGCGCCGAGCGAATAGCCGCAGGCGGCAAGCCTTGCCTCGCCGAAGCCGGCTTTGTCGAAGACGCGGCGGTGGGCGTCGTCGATCTCGCCGAGCGGACGGCCGGGGCGTGCGGCCTCGGTCATCGCCGCAAGCGCATCGCGCGTCGCCTGGTACATCTCGCGCTGCCGCGGTTTGTCTTTGCCGATCGCGATCGTGCGCATCAGGCAGGCGCAGTAATGGCGGTAGCTCGCGGCGAACTCGAGGGTGAGCTGGTCGACCGGGTCGAGCGTGCGGTAGCCGGTCGAGCTGCGCACGAGGAGTGCCCTCTCGCCCGAGCCGAGCACGGGACCGGAGGGTGGGGGGTCGCCGCCGCCCGCGAGAATGGCGGCGGCACCCGCGGCGGCAATCGCACCCTCGAAGGCGCCTGGTCCCGCAGCGCCCAGCATGGCGACGAGCGCCTCATCCGCGAGGCTTGCCGCCTTGCGCACATAGGCGAGCTCGGCCGCGGACTTGGTGAGCCTGAGGCCGCGCACGAGGTTGGAGGCGTCGACCAGCTCGCACCAGCCCTCGAGCCTCAATCGCACCCGCTCGTGATTGAGGCCGGTGAGCCCGAAAGTGTTGAGCTCGATGCCGGTGCGGCTTCCCTTGAGCCCCTTCTCCGCGAGGATGTCCTTGAGCTCGCGCGTCGGGTCGGCACCTTCCTCGTCATACCAGATGCGCACGTCCTCGATGACGGAGGTGCGCCGCGCCTGCTCGAGATCGGGGCGGCGGGTGAGCAAGGTGATCGGCCCCTCGGCCTGGGTGAGGACGGCGCATTGGAAGAAGACGAAGCCGCTCGAGTCGAAGCCGGTCAGGTAATAATGGCTCTCCTGCGCGAAGATCAGGAGAGCCGCAAGATCGGCCTCGCGCAACGCCGCGCGCGCGCGCGCGATGCGCGCCGCGAACTCGCTCCTCTCGAAGTGAAGTGCCATCACCCACGCCTTGCCGCGGCCCCCTCAGCCTCCCGCGGCCTGCCGCCTTCTTAAGAGAGCAGGAAGCTCGCCCAGCGCGAGATCACCTTGTCGCGGTTGTCCGCCCACCATTGCGAATTGTAGATGTAGAGCTGCTTCTTGATCTCGGGCGAAGTGGGCAGGACCTTGAGCCGCTCCGCCGGCAAATAATCGACGGCCTTGTTGTTGACGAAGCCGTAGGGGATCAGCATCGAGAGGCGCGCTTGCGAGAGGGGAAGCGTGATGAAGGCGGTGAACTTCATCGCGTTCTCCTTGTTGGTGGCACCCTTGGGCACGCCCCACACGTCGGTGCGCAAGGCGCCCTGGCGCCAGGCGATGTCGACGGGCGCCCCCTTGGCCTGGATGGCGGCGATGCGGCCGTTCCAGGCGATCCCCATCGTCACTTCCTTGTCGTTCAGGAGCTGAGCCGGGATCGCACCCGCCTCCCACCACTTGACCACCGCGGGTTTGATCTTGCCGAGGCTGGCATAGGCTTTGTCGATGTCGATGGGGTAGACCTTGTCCATGGCAACACCCGTCGCCATGGTCGCCGATTCGAGGTCTGGCGACAGCCCGCCCGAGCCCGCCGGGCTGGTGCGCCCGCCGGGGAATTTCTTGGTGTCCCAGAAATCCGCCCAACCGTCGGGCTTGGCGCCCTGGAAGGCATCCGTGCGATAGGCGCAAACCTGGGCATAGGGGAGCATGGCGAGCGAGTATTTGTAGCGGAACGGCGCATCGATGTTGGCGTCATCGACGAGCGAATAGTCGATCGGCTCCCAATAATCGCCTTTGCGCTCGAGGTTGATGATGTCGGCGACGTCGAACTCGGCCACGTCCCATTCGACGTTCTTGGTGTCGACCATGGCCTTGACCTTCGCCACGTTGGGCCCTTCGGCCTCGATCACCTTGACGCCCGAGAGCCGCTCGAAGGGCTCGAAGTAGGCCTTGCGCTGGGCCTGCTGGAAGGCGCCGCCGTAGGAGCAGACGCGCACGCTGCCCTTGCCCTTGAGGTTTTCGGGAATCGTCTTGATCTCGGGCAGCATGACCGCCTCGTCGGCGGCGAGCGCGGGCGGCCCGGCGAAGACGCGGCCGAGCCCGGCAAGGGCGCCGGCACCGAGTGCTATCTGCCCGGCCGAGCGCAGGAATTCGCGGCGGCCCCACTCCATCGCCTGCGGAGACTTGACCGCGAGCGACAGCAGATGATGCACGAAGTCCCGATCTTCACGCATGGTTCTTCTCCCTTTGTTGCGAGCAAGCTTTCCCGTCACGTCAGACGCCTATCAAATACCTTTCGCCGCGCCGACGGAAGGGGGTCGGCAGGCTTCCCCTTCCTAGCCGCCCGCGGCGACGCCTCGAGACGTGCGCAAGCGCTCGGAGCGGCGGCGCAGGAGCTCGGCGGTGAGGAAGAGGATGCCGGTGAAGAGAATGAGCAGTGTGGAGACCGCGGCGATGGTGGGATCGATCTCGAAGCGGATGCTTTGCCACATCTTGCGCGGCAGCGTCACCGCCGTCGAGCCCGAGACGAAGAGGGCCACGATCAGCTCGTCGAAGGAGGAGATGAAGGCGAAGACCGCGCCCGCGAGCACGCCGGGCCGGATGATCGGGAGCATGACCTGCCAGAAGGCGCGCCACGGCGTGGCCCCGAGATTGAGTGCCGCCTGCTCGAGCCGCAGGTCGAAGCCGTAGAGCGTGGCGGAGACGTTGATGACGACGAAGGGGACCGCGAGCGCCGTGTGCGCGAGGATCAGGGCGAGCGGATTGCCCACGAGCCCGATGCGCGCATAGAAGAAATAGACCCCGATCGCCACGATGATGACGGGTGCGATCAGCGGCGAGAGAATGAAGGCGTTGATCGCCTTCCTGCCCGGGAAGCGCCCGCGCACCAGCCCGATCGCGGCCGGCGTGCCGAGGCAGGTCGCCAGCACCATGACGGTCGAGCCGATCCAGATGCTGAGCCAGGCGGCATCCAGCCAATCCGCGCGGCCGAAGAAATTGCGGTACCACTGCAGGCTCAAGCCCGGCGGCGGGAAGCTCAGATAGAGTGCGGAGGAGAGCGAGAGCGGAATGATGACGAGGATCGGGAAGATCAAGTAGAACAGGACCACGGCGACGAAGGCGCCGAGCCAGGGCGGCACGCGGCGCCGCGCGGCCATGGGCTTGAGACGGCGCCTCATGTCCTGGCACCTCCGAGAGCGCGCTCGACCGCGAGCGTGCGCACGAAGACCGCGAAGACGACGAGGGCCGCCGCGAGCAGCACCACCGCGAGGGCCGAGGCGAAGGGCCAGTTCAAGAGATCGACCTGCTGCTGGATGAGCACGGCGATCATGAGGTCCCGCGGCCCGCCGACTAGTGCCGGCGTGATGAAAAAGCCGAGTGCCAGGATGAAGACGAGGAGGCAGCCCGCCGAGATGCCGGGGAGCGAGAGCGGCAGCACGACTTGGCGGAAGACGCCGAGCGGCCTGGCGCCGAGGCCCTCGGCCGCGCGCAGGAGGTTCTCGTCGAGTCCGCGCATCACGCCATAGAGGGGCAGGACCATGAACGGCAGCAGCACGTGCACCATGGCGACGTAGACCGCGAAAGTCGTATTGAGAAGGCGCAGCGGCTCCTCGATCACCCCGAGCCAGAGCAGGAACTGATTGACGATTCCCTCGCGACCGAGCAGCACCATCCAGGCGTAGGTGCGCACGAGAATGCTGCTCCAGAAGGGGACGAGCACGAGGATCAAGAGCAGGTTCGACTTCGCTCGCTCGATGCGCGCCAGAACGTAGGCGACGGGATAGCCGAGCACGAGGCAGGCCGCGGTCACGACGAGGCCGATGCGCAGCGTGAGCCAGAGCACCTCAAGGTAGACCGGCTGCGCGAAGATCTGCGCGAAATTGTCGGTGGTCCAGTGCGGCTCGTGCACGCTGCGGAACATCATCGCCGCGACCGGATAGGCGTAGAACACGCCGAGATAGAGGAGGAGCGGCAGCACGAGCGCGAAGGCACTGAGCTCCCTCCGGCTGCGATGGGCGGCGGCGCGCCGGGCGTTCTCGAGCGCGGAAGCCATTGCCTCCCTTTCCCTAACTCTCGCGGAGCGGCAGTGCCGGGCGCCGTCCCCCTCCCCGCCGCTCCGCCGCATCGAGAATAGCGCCGCGGGCCTCGGCGTCAATCGGGCGCCGCCGCCGACCCATTTACGGGTGACGCTGCCGCGGCACTTCGTCTATTGTTGCCGAAAACAGCGAAGCGGGACAGGCGGCAGCGTGGCGACCTCGAAGTCCAATCCGGGTGCTAAGGCCGTGTCGGGGGCCGCGGTCGTGCTCGACCGCCTCGACAAGCGCTTCGGTGCGGTCGCGGCGGTCAGCGACTTGAGCCTCGCGATGGAGCCGGGCGAGTTCATCACACTCTTGGGGCCGAGCGGCTCGGGCAAGACGACGACGCTCATGATGATCGCCGGCTTCGAGTTCCCGACGAGCGGCGAAATCTACATCGACGCGCAGCCGATCGTTCATACCCCGCCCTATCGCCGCAACATCGGCATGGTCTTCCAGAACTATGCGCTCTTCCCCCACATGACGGTCAAGGAGAACATCGGCTTCGCGCTCAGGCAGCGCGGGGTGGACAAGCAGGCGATCGCGGGCCGCGTGGCCGAGGTGCTCGAGACCGTGCAACTCGCCGGGCTCGAGACGCGCTATCCGCAGCAGCTCTCGGGCGGCCAGCAGCAGCGCGTGGCGCTTGCGCGCGCCATCATCTTCAATCCGCGGGTGCTCCTCATGGACGAGCCGTTGAGCGCCCTCGACAAGCAGCTGCGCGAGGATCTCCAACTCGAGATCAAGCGCCTCCACCGCCAGCTCGGCATCACCTTCATCTACGTCACGCACGACCAGCGCGAGGCGCTGGTGATGTCCGACCGCATCGCCGTGATGAACCTGGGCCGCATCGAGCAGCTCGGCACCCCCGCCGAGCTCTACGACCGCCCGGCCAATCGTTTCGTCGCCGCCTTCGTGGGCGAATCGAACTTCTTCCAGGGTACCGTCGCCGGCAGCGAGGAGAAGGCGCTCGTCGTCAGGCTCGGGAATACGACCGTGCGCGCGGCCGCCGACGGCGCCTTGCCGTCGGGTGCGGCGGTGGTGCTCGCGGTGCGCCCGGAAAAGATGCTCTTCGCGCGACGCGGCGGAGAGGCGCGCGCGCCCAACCTCAACCGCATCTCGGCGGTCGTGCGCGAGGTCACCTTCGTCGGCGAGATGCACCGCTACCTGCTCGAGAGCGAATTCGCCGCCGCCATTACCCTCAAGCAGCAGCACCGCTCCGGCATCGACACGCCCGCGCTTTCGGAAGCGGTCGTCATCGAGTGGTCGGTCGAGGACACTCTCGTCGTGTGAGGGGCTAATGAAGTGGACCCCATCGCTGGGACCACGCGGAGCGGTTTCTTAATTGGAGTCGCGGCCGTTCCGACCTCCTGAACTGATCAAGCTGCACATGCTTGTTGTTGTGGCGGCTGTGGG
>JBKQRV010000111.1:0-9135 GCA_052143835.1 Alphaproteobacteria bacterium | reverse complement strand
ACGGCGCCTTCGTGGCGCTGACGAAGTAGCGCCGACGGGAGTGCGCGCTACTTCGTCAGCGCTACGATAATCGAATTCCGCCCCGCTCAATCCGGCGGGCGGCTCAGTAGCTCGCGTGGCTCAACATTCAATGCTTTTGCAATCTGGCAGATGTTCAAAAGACTAATGTTTCGCTCGCCACGTTCGACGCCGCCGATATAGCTGCGGTCCAAGTCGCAGCGAAACGCGAGGCTTTCCTGAGACAGGCCTTGCTCGCGCCGAAGCTGGCGTAACCGCCGTCCAAATTGCAATAAAACTGGATGTGCTTTTTTCGCCCCCACGCACGCGAGGATCGCCGGATGAGTACTATTGGTCCACGGACTATAAGTACCATTTCGTAAGTGAGAATTTCACGGAAACGTCGATTCTCTATTGATAAGTACTCTTAATAAGGGTATCGAATATACTGGATACGCTCGGCACGGGGGCCGAGGTGGCGCATTAGACGCCACATCTCGCGCAGGGGCGTCGCGATAATAGTCAATTGCCGCCGACGCACTCGCGAACATACGTCATGAAGGCGCGGGAATCTGGCCGCAGGTCGCGCTTAGCGCACCAATTTTCGAACCGGCTTGGGTCGATGCACACGACCGCCGGTGCCACGCCTTCCGCCTTGAGATAGCCGATGAGCAACCGTGTGCTTGCGAGCCAAACGGAGCGGTCCCTGGGGAAGGTGTCAGAGGGCACAAATAAGCGGAGGAACCGCCTCCAGTCGCGTTGCCTGAACCATGGTACGGCGAAGACTGAGCCGCGTGATCTCTTCATTTCCTCGCCCTCGTTTTTTCTGCCGCTGTCACAGCACGCCGGCGACGCGATCACGGCCCCCCGATTGCGCATCGAGGCGAGCAAATTTTCGGTCCCTATCGCGTGCCACATCCTACAAGGCCGAGACCCGACGTGACCCGCGTTAAACGGGATAGAAACGGCTCCAACTTGGAGCGATATCGCTCCCGAAATCCCCTCAACCCGCCGGGGGATTTCATAGCCGAAATGCGAGCGGTGCTGCGCGAGATTGCAACCGGATACGGTGCCGACAAGCGATTAGCACGGGTGATGGGCACCCATCCGAAAACTGTGGCCCGCCACCGTCGCGGCCACTGTCCGCATAGTTGGACCCGCTTGGTGCGGCTCGCCGGAGAGTACGACGACGTCCTGGAGCTCCTGTTGGATTCCGCTGGGCGTCCCGACCTAGCGGACCTCGTCCGGAGTGGCGGGGCCAGCTCTGAGGTTGCGGCCCTGCGTCCCGAGCTCGATCGACTTTTTACGATGTTTAGTGGAGGCGACGCGCCTAGTTATTATTTTTGGGCCACCGATGGAGGCAGCAAAGTCCTGCACGCGCCGGCTGGTCATGCGGACTTTGTGCGCGACACCCTCGGCCTCTCCAGCCATACGCCCGGCGATCTTTGTGCATATGCGCTCCGCGCAATGGGCTGGGTCGCCATTACAATGTCCGCCGCCTCCAGCGTAATAACGTATTGGGAGCGCCGCGTCAGCCCCGACGCATGCGCGGCAGCCGGCGACTTCTTCTTGGCCAGAAAGCACGAACTGCGCTCGATACGTCGGCGCGTCATAGTGAATGGCGAGGCGGTCGAGGCGGAATTTCCCGACGTGCACTTCCTCGTCTCGACGATGCAGCGGGCCGCAGAACTGTCCCTCTTGTCGACGCCCGGCGAATGGCGCGTCCATCAGCGTCCGCTCGATGCAATCACGAGCCCGCGAATGCGTGACATTCTTAAGGCACATTCGGACAGTCCAGCGAGGGTGCTGGGCGCCGCGGCGAGCTTAGATGTCATGGACACGTGTTCGGTTTTGCGCGTTGAGGGAGCCAAGGTTGTTTCGTGCTGGCTCGGCACGTCCTTCGGTCTTGATCCGTCGCGAATAGTAGGGCACGACGTGCTCTTGAGACCCGATCTTCGGTACGCGGACGGCGTCGTGCGCCGCCGCGCGTTGCAGGCCCTCGATGGCCCAGTCTTTTACTCGTTGGCGATCGTCAACGAGGACACTCAAGCGGAGTACGACAGTCTCATGGTACCGGCAGGCGACGGGGTGATCGTCTCATTCTCCGATATTCACAGGATCCAACGCCTCTCGACATGAAGCCTTTTCTGGACTCGATCGACCCCATAGACCTGCCAATTCCGTCTCGACGGCTCGTCACGCAAGGCGTCATACCGGCGCTCATCGGGTCGCTCGCCTTGAACGGGGTCGAGGCCTGGCTCTCTTGCGACCTGGAACCGGTAGTCGAAATGCACAATCTGAGCGGTGGCGAAATGCCGCTGTTCCAGCTCTTCAATCCGCGCTTTCAGTTAGACGTGAGCCCGAGCACCTGCGTGGTAATCGTCGCGATGCGCGCCAGGAACATTATCGCTACCGTCGGCTGTCGCCGAAAGTGGGTCCCGACAACTCTGGCGGAGGAGATGGAGAGCCTTCGAATCTATTATGCCGACCCGGCGGCTATGGCCGCCCCCGGGGAGCGCTGCGTTGTGGGGGCGCCTCTCGGCCGCTCGATCAAATCTTGCTACGTGGCGTTCTCCGGTGGCGGCTTCGTTTCGCGCCCGGAGCGCGGTCGGGGCACTTACCGCGCGATGACCCGGCTATTGGGCGTCTGGACTGCTGCGCATTGGCGGTTCTCCTGGTCGGTTGGACTCGCCCGACCCAAAACCGCCTTTGCTCTTGGCTTCGACGCGTACGGCTATTCCACGGCAGAGCCCCGCGTCTACCGGCTCGTGCCCGGCCAGCGATATGAGGACCGGGAGTATTGGCTCCTCGCGGCATCATCCTCGTATTGGAGCGATACATTTCTTGCTCAGGAGGCGGCAGACCTCGGGGTCCCCCTCCGCCAACTTGTCGGTGTGTACTCGGGATAAGCGGCGTTCTGAGTACCAAGCGGGCGTGGCGCCGAGCTCATGCGTTTGAAGGAGACCTGGCCCCAAGCGGCGGCGGTCAAGGGCAAGAGCTTCACCGGCGTCCGCACCCGCATCGGCTTCAACACGGGCCCAGGGCTGGAGAACGGTCGGCATCCGCAGCAAGCGCGAGGCAATCGACGAATTGGAGGACTTGCGCTGAGCGGCTCGTCTATTCGATCAGTATCTTAACGCGAATTCGAGTGAGCCGGGACGGCACCCGACGCAAGCCGTTAAGCAGGACAACGCCGCCCAGTCCGGCAAAGAGCAGATATTGGCAAAGCGATATCGCCAACCAGATTCGGTCGCCGACGAGCGCGCACCATAAGAGGAAATAGAGCAAAACGAGCAGACCCCACCCCGCCTTGCGTGTGCCGTCGAATTCGGTGCTCGGGCCACCGACCCAATCGAACAGCTGCGGCAAGCAGAGCAGCAGGAAAACCAGACGGTACGCGTAATTGATATACATGAAAAGGAAGCTGCCGCAATAGATGGCGGCGCCGAATGTGAAGGCGGCTGCTGCCGTGCCGGTGGCGAGCGAGCAAAACTGCGCTCCCCGCCGCCATAGGGCAACAGAACCGCCGGCAACTATCGCACACCATATCGCTGCCACCACTGTCGGGGCGGCACTGGCGGATAACCCAGGGGCGGGAAAGCCCAAGCGCGGCGCCACGACTTGCTCGACAAAGAGGAAGGGCACTAGGTAACTGTAGGAGAAGTACGGCGAGACATCGTTGTTGTGACGCATAAGGGGCAAGTAATCGGCGATGCTGATAAGATAGATGCCGCCAAATAACAGTAACGCGCCGGCCAATAGCGCAAGACGGCTCGACCGCACCGCAGCGGCGCAACAAAAAATGGGATAGAGTTTCCCCACCACCGCCAAAGCGAGCAGACCGAAGGATGCGACGAGGCGCGCGCGGGTCTCGCCCGCCAATAACAGCGCAGCAGAACCGACCAATACGAATATGATGAGGTCCACATTGCCCCGCTCGAAGGCCAGCATAACCGACGGCGATAGCAACGCCGCGAGGGCCGCGACTCCCGCTGTAGCCGTACGGCCGCGCATCAAAGCGGCAAAGACTACGACGGCGCTAACTTCGAATAGTGGCGCGAGCCACCGAGCCGCCCCGTAAGTCAATCCGAGTTTGTCCAGCAGCAACCAGACCGGCGGCAGGTTGAAGGGCCGGCCCCAAGGGTCACAGTCGCCCTGGACATAGACGTTCACACCCTGCGCCACGCATGGCGCGCGGCCGATGACGGCGAGAAGGTCGAGAAAGTGGTGCTCAGGCACGGCGGGCACGCCCAGTATCGATCCCCATGCGCCCCAGCCCAAGCTGGCGATCAGGGCCGGTACTACCGCTGCACCAATGACAACGACCAAGAATGAAGCGCGCCGGCCCAAAATCAATGTTCCCTACCCCCCGAGCGCCGAGCCCGACGTCTTGAACTGACCGGCCCACAGTGCGCGGCGCAGCTTTGATCCGACCTTCCCCGGATGGTCGACCAAACTACCCTTTGCTTCGGGACAGTACGCCCATCGCGGCTGCCGGCAAAGCCGGAGTTCGGGTAGTCGTCCCGGGAATGCGGGCTCAATTGACATCGCACGTGCCGCCGCGGCGCACGGCGTCAAGCGACCGTCGAGACGATCGGGCGCGGACAACGCAGCCTCAGACTGCCTGACCGGCTTCGCACCATCGCCGCCACATATCGCGGTATGCCGTCTCGACCTTGCGCGCGAAGGCGGGAGCATCGCACAGTCCGGAAGCCGCCATGCGCGGGCGCAGGCTGCTGCGCAGCTCAGCCAGCCGTCGACGGTCGCCGGCGAGGGTGGCGGCGATCTCGACATAGCTCGCCACGTCGCGAGCCACCAGCTCGTCAAGGCCGATGCTGTGGAGCAGGCTGGCGCTGACGCGGCTCGCGTGCCGATCACCGCGCAAGGCCACGACCGGCACGCCCATCCACAGGGCCTCGCAAGTCGTCGTGGTACCGTTGTAGGGGAATGGATCGAGGGCGACGTCGACCCGATGATATACGGACAAATGTCCAACGAAATCAGGTACTTGCCCAGAAAGCACGATGCGCTCCGAAGGAATGCCGCGCTCACCGAAGCGGGCGTGAAAGAGCCTGCTCGTCGTTGCATCGGCAAGGGGGCGATATTTGAGCAGAAGACGCGCGTCGGGCATGCGCTTGAGCAGCGCCGCCCAGGCGTCGAGCGTGGAATTCGAGAGCTTCGACACATTGTTGAATGAGCCGAAGGTCACCGTACCTGCTGTTGCGCTCGGCGGCGGCGACGGCTCCGGGGCTTGCGCCGGCGGCTGATAGCAAATGAACGCGCCCGGCAGTCGAACGAGCGTCTCGACGGCGCGGCCCTCGGGCTCGTCCGCGGGATCCGTGATCCCATCGACCAGCCTGTAGTCGATCGCCGAGAAGCCGGTTGTGTTGGCGTAGCCGAGCCAGGCGACTTGCACCGGCGCAGGCTTGCGGGCGAAAACAGCCAGACGGTTGGTGGCGGTGTGGCCCGCTAAATCGACCAGGATGTCGATGCCGTCCGCGCGGATGGTTTGCGCCATTGCGTCGTTCGACATTCCGACCGTTACGCACCAGCGGTCGGCGCAGGCGCGAAACCGCTCGGTCACCGCGTCCGGAAGAATCACTTCGGCGTAGCAAAATACCTCGACCACATCATGATTGTGGGCACGCAACAGCGGTTCCAGGAAAAAGGCCACCGAATGCTGGTGGAAGTCAGGCGAAACGTAACCGACCCGCAAGCGCCGATTAGGATCGCGGCCATTGGCGTAGTCGGCCGGCATTCTGCTATGCAGAGCCTCCAGCAGCGCGCCCAGCCGGACGTGCTCCGCATAAATCACTGCGGGCGGGATGGTGTCCGAATAGTTCAGCGAGAAAAGCAGATTGTCAATTGCCTCGGGGTACTCCGGCTTCAGCTCCAGCGCCCTCTTGTAACGCACGATCGCCTCGTCGACCATGCATCGGGCGCCGAAGACATTTCCGAGATTGAGGTAGCCCTCGGCATAGTCCGGCTTGAGCGCGAGCGCCTTCTCGTAACACGCCGCCGCACCGTCCAGATCCCCTTTGGCTCCCAGCACGTTACCAAGATTGCTATAAGCCTCGGCATAGTCCGGCTTCAGCGCAATAGCCCGCTCATAGCACGCGATCGCCTCATCGAGCCGGCCCTGCTGCATAAAGACGTTACCGAGGTTGCTGTGAGCTTCGGCATAGTCCGGCTTCCGCGTTAGTGCCTGTTGGTAGCGCGCTATCGCCTCGTCCAGCCTGCCTAGGTGCGTGAGCACATTGCCGAGATTGTTACAGCCCTCGGCATAATCTGGCTTCAGCGCAATCGCCCGCTCATAGCACGCGATCGCCTCGGATGGCTTGCCCTGTGCCCCGATGCTATTGCCAAGATTGCTATAGGCTTCGGCATAATCTGGCTTCAGCGCAATCGCCCGCCGATAGCACGCCACTGCCTCATCCAGCTTGCCGAGCGCGCCAAGGGCATTGCCGAGATTGTTGTGGGCTTCGGCAAAATCCGGCTTTAGAGTTAACGCACGCCGGTAATGCGCCGCGGACTCATCCGTCTTGCCGAGGGCGCCAAAAACATTGCCGAGATTGCAGTGGGCTTCGGCAAAATCCGGCCGCAGCGTCAGCGCACGCTGGTAACAGGCCATAGCCTCATCATGCTCGCCTTGGCGCGAGTAGACACTGCCGAGATTATTGAGGGCTTCTGCATGGTCCGGTTTCAGGGCCAGAGCTCGTCGGTAACAGGCGATTGCCCCAGTGAACTTACCTCGGCTCGCGAGAAGATCGCCCAGATCGTTATGGTAATTGACATCCGCCGGATTCAGTCCCAGCGCTCGTTGGAAAAAAGTCGCGGCCTCGTCCACCCGGCCCTGATCCGAGAGAAGAGCGCCGAGATTGATCTGAGCGTCGGCGTCGTCCGGCTTTACCGAGAGCGCGCGATAGTAGCAGGCCAGCGCCTCCTCGAGCTTGCCCTGACGCTCGAGGGCATGGCCGAGGTTGCTGTATGCTTCGGCATAGTGCGGCTTAAGCGTTAGTGCCTGTTGGTAACGCGCTATCGCCTCGTCCAGCCTGCCTAGGTGCGCGAGCAAATTGCCGAGATTGTTACAGGCCTCGGCATAATCTGGCTTCAGCGCAATCGCCCGCTCGTAGCACGCGATCGCCTCGGATGGCTTGCCCTGTGCCCCCATGATATTGCCGAGATTGCTATGGGCCTCGGCATAGTCTGGTTTCAGCGCCAACGCCCGCCGGTAGCACGCCACTGCCTCATCCAGCTTGCCGAGCGCGCCAAGGGCATTGCCGAGATTGTTGCAGGCTTCGGGGTAGTCGGGCCTCAGCGCCAGGGCAAGATTGTAGTTCGTCATTGCCTCGTCATTTTTGCCCTGACTTCCTCGAACATTGCCAAGGTTGTTGCGTGCCTCGGCATAGTCGGGCTTTAGGGCCAGCGCCCGCTCGTAGCACGCCGCTGCCTCGTCCAGCCTACCTAGGCGCACGAGAACATTGCCGAGATTGCTGTGCGCCTCGGCATACTCGGGCCTTAAGGCCAGGGCCTGCTGGTAGCACTCTATTGCCCCGTTAAGCTCGCCTTGATCCGCGAGGATATTGGCGAGATTATTGCGCGCCTCGGCATGCCTGGGATTTTCGCGCAATATCCGCCTATAGCAAGCCGCCGCCAGATCGAGGCGGCGCTCGGCTATATGGGCATTGCCCCTTATGAATTCCTCGCTGACATCAATCGAGCTCAAGTCGGATCTCCTTCCTAAGGCGCCCCACGCGACCCACCAACCGCGCGCAACGCCGCGGCCCGACTTGCGGGCCGCTCATAGATATTGCGCCAGCGCTCCGCTTCAAGGCTTTAGGCCGGTCCGGACGCGGATTTATGCACGTCACTCCCAGGCCGGGTAATGTCCTAATTTGACAATGAGTGTCCTAAATTGCGAAAGCGGGTGCCCCAATTTGGGCAAGGGCTGCAAAAAGGGCCGCAGCTGCTACCGCGGCCCAGGTTCTTGGCCCGCGCTGAGCTCCCATTTGCGCGGTGCGCAATGGGCTGCAACTGCCATGCCAGAAGTTGGGTATTCGGATGAGCGCGCCGTGCACCCTGATAGGCGGGTGCATGGCTCTCCGAGCTTCAAGGTCAGTCGCCTCCCTAGATGTCTTACACAAAGCTGCAATTCCACGGTTTATCCAAATTGCGCCCTATCTGCGCTTGAACGCCTCGGTCGTGGTTATCCTGCAGCTACAGAGGTCTTTTGGCGCTCCAAGCGAGGCGAAGCGTCATGCTGCACCTGCCTTTCCGCGTCGCGTGTCGAGGAGGGCATGCCCTGATACCCTGGCTTTGTCCTAATTTCAAGTCCGGGTTGTCCTAATTCGGGGCTAATCAGGACAGCACCCCGGGCCGTGACGGTTCAAGATTTTCATGCAATGCGTGGAAGTCGCTCGCGCCGCTGCTACAAACAGAACTCGTGTGCGCGGGCTCCGCCCCCCGCATCCGCGTCTTCCCTCGACATCAAAAAGTAGCCGTGGATGGCCGGCTCTCGGGCTGCAGACGGTCCGGCCATGACGTTCGAGCCCTGCACCCGCGTTACTTGGTCGTGTCGTCGCCATTCTTGTGATGGTGGCCCTTCCACCCCGGCTTATGCGACCCGATATGGATATGCTTGCGCCACTCTTGCAGCATCCTGTTCTGCCTGGCGGTCTGCTCCCACTTCTTCACCTGGTCACTGAACCGCTGGAAGTAGCTGCGATACTGCTCGTACTGCGGCTGCGATCCGCCGTTGCCGCTGCCGCTGAACGTGTAGTGATCAGCGTTGTGCGTCGAGGTGCTATAGCTCACGCTGCTGTGCGTCCAGTTGCCAAGGGTGCTGGCCTTGTGCGTCGAGGTGTTCCAATTCGTGCCGCTGTGCGCCGAGCTGGCCGTGGCGCTGTGCGTCCATGTGCTCCAGCTCGTGCCGCTGTGCGTCGAGCTGCCGGTGGCGCTGTGTGTCGAGGTGCTCCAGCTCGTGCCGCTATGCGTCGAGCTGCCGGTGGCGCTGTGCGTCGAGGTGCTCCAGCTCGTGATGCTCTGCGTCGAGCTGCCGGTGACGCTGTGCGTCGAGGTGCTCCAGCTCGTGCCGCTCTGCGTCGAGCTGCCGGTGACGCTGTGCGTCGAGGTGCTCCA
>JBKQRV010000110.1:0-28549 GCA_052143835.1 Alphaproteobacteria bacterium | reverse complement strand
GGCTGGTCGCGGATCTGTTCAAGGCGTTGCCCGAGCTCGAGGCCGAGCTCGCCAAGCAAGGCTGAGGACATGACCCTAGTTAGAGGGAAGCGTTGATACGTAGCACGCCCCCCTCCCATCGGCCGCTCCTCAACGGGCGGCCGATCCCCCTCGAGGGGGGCTCGGCCGTGAAACGGATCGAGGGGGTGGGGGCGACTCTTGATCCGTTGTTTGAGAGCCCTGGGCAGGCGTGGAGATAGGCTTTGGCGATAGAGAAAATCGGCATCATCGGCGCCGGACAGATGGGCAACGGCATCGCCCATGTTGCAGCCCTCGCGGGCTACGAGGTGCGCCTCGGCGACATCAGCAAGGAAGCGCTCGACAAGGCAACGCAAACCATCGAGCGCAACATGAACCGCCAGGTCGCGCGCGGGACCATCGACGAGGCGCAGAAGCGCACGGCGGTCGCCCGCATCAAGACCGGCACGGGCTTCGAGCAGTTCAGCGACTGCGATCTCGTCATCGAATCGGCATCCGAGAACCTCAACGTCAAGAGCGAGATCCTCAAGTCGCTATGCCCGGTCTTGCGCAAGGACGCGCTCATCGCGACCAACACCTCCTCGATCTCGATCACGCGGCTCGCCTCCCTCACCGACCGGCCGCCCAAGTTCATGGGCATGCATTTCATGAACCCGGTGCCGGTGATGGAGCTCGTCGAGCTCATCCGCGGCCTGGCCACGGCGGAGGAGACCTTCAAGACGATCCGCGAGCTCTGCATCAAGCTCGGCAAGACGCCGGCCAATGCCGAGGACTTCCCCGCCTTCATCGTCAACCGCATTCTCCTGCCGATGATCAACGAGGCGGTCTACGCGCTCTATGAGGGCGTGGGCTCGGTCGAGGCGATCGACGTCGCCATGCGGCTCGGCGCGCACCACCCGATGGGGCCGCTCGAGCTGGCCGACTTCATCGGGCTGGACACCTGCCTTGCCGTCATGCACGTGCTCTACGAGGGGCTCTCCGACAGCAAGTACCGGCCCTGCCCGCTGCTCGTGAAGTACGTCGAGGCGGGCTGGCTCGGGCGCAAGACGGGTCGCGGCTTCTACGACTACGGCGGCGAGAAGCCGGTGCCGACAAGATGAGCCCAAGCGAGGCCTCGCAGCCGGGAGCGGAGCCGATTTGGTCCGGCGCGGTTGCGATCCCATATGCAAGCATGACATTCTTGTGCTGACAGGCCGCCGGGCGGGACGCGGATTTTGGGCGCGCCCGCCGGAAGGAACGATAGGGAAAGCCATGGCAGAAACCGCGCTGCGGGCCGAGTTGCCCGAGCGGCAAGACCGCGAAACTCTCGAATCCGTCGTGGTGCGCATCGCCGGCGATTCGGGCGACGGCATCCAGTTGACCGGGAGCCAGTTCGCCCAGACGACCGCCTTTGCCGGCAACGACCTCGCGACCTTCCCGGATTTCCCGGCGGAGATCCGCGCCCCCATCGGGACGACCTTCGGCGTGTCCTCGTTCCAGATCAACTTCGGCGCGCGCGAGATCCGCACCTCGGGCGACGCGCCCGACGTGCTCGTGGCCTTGAACCCGGCGGCACTCCACGTGCATCTCGGGGACCTCAAGCGCGGCGGCATCCTCATCATCAACGCGGGCGCCTTCAGCGAGCGCAATTACACCAAGGCCGGCTACAAGGCGGATCCGCGCAAGGACGGCTCGTTCAGCGCCTATCGGGTGATCGAGATCGATATCTCGCGCTCGACGCTCGAGGCGGTCAAGGGCCTCGAGATCTCCCAGAAGGACGCGCTGCGCTGCAAGAACATGTGGGCGCTCGGCCTGCTCTTCTGGATGTACGGCCGCAAGCGCCAGTCCACGGTCGAGTATCTCAAGCGCCGCTTCCAGAAGCACCCCGTGCTCGCGGAGGCCAATATCGCCGCACTCAATGCCGGGCACGCCTTCGGCGAGACGGCGGAGATGCCGGCGGCCCTCCCGGCCTTCAGCGTGCCGCCCGCGCACCTCGAGCCCGGCCTCTACCGCACGGTCACGGGCACCGAGGCCATGGCCTGGGGCCTCATCGCCGGTTGCCGGCTCGCCTCGCTCCCGCTCGTCTTCTGCTCCTACCCCATCACGCCGGCGTCCGCCGTGCTGCACGCGCTCGCCGAGCTCAAGCACTTCGGCGTGTTGACCTTCCAGGCCGAGGATGAGATCGCCGCGATCGGGGCGGCGATCGGCGCCTCTTACGCCGGCTCGATGGGTGTGACCTCGAGCTCGGGCCCGGGAGTGGCGCTCAAGAGCGAGGCCCTCGGGCTCGCCATCGGCGCCGAGCTTCCCCTCGTGCTGATCAATTCCCAGCGCGCCGGACCGTCGACCGGCATGCCGACCAAGACCGAGCAGTCGGACCTCTACCAGTCCGTCTACGGCCGCAATGCGGATGCGCCGCTTGCCGTGCTGGCCGCCCGCTCCTCCGCCGACTGCTTCGAGGTGGCGATCGAGGCGGTGCGCATCGCGACCAAATACATGACGCCGGTGATCGTGTTGACCGACGGCTATCTCGCGAACGCGGCCGAGCCTTGGAAGATACCGGATTTCTCCGCCTACAAGCCCTTCCCCGTCGCCTTCCGCAGCGAGCCCGCAGGCTTCCACCCCTTCCTGCGCGATCCGGCGAGCTTGGCGCGTCCCTGGGTCAAGCCGGGCACGCCGCAGCTGGAGCACCGTATCGGCGGCATCGAGCGCGATTACGACAGCGGCAACATCTCCTACGATTCGGACAACCATCAGCGCATGACGCTCGCGCGCGCGGCCAAGATCGAGGGCATCGCCAAGGACATCCCCTTGCAGCAGAGCGAGGATGGCGCCACCACAGGCCGCCTCGCCGTGCTCGGCTGGGGCTCGACCTACGGCCCGATCGGACGCGCCGTCGACAATTTGCGTGCCGAGGGCCTGGCCGTCTCCCACATCCATCTCCGTTACATCTGGCCGCCGCCGGCCAATCTCGGCGAGCTGCTCAAGGGCTTCGAGCGCGTGCTGATCCCCGAGATGAACAACGGGCAGCTCTTGACCGTGATCCGCAGCCGCTATCTCGTCCCCGCCGAGGGGCTCAACAAGGTGACCGGCCGGCCCTTCAAGATCAGCGAGATCGAGGCCGCGATCCGCGCCCGCCTGGAGGCCTGACATGAACGTCGCAAGCCCGCTCGCGAAGCTCGCTGCCAAGGACTACGCCTCCGACCAAGAGGTCCGCTGGTGTCCCGGCTGCGGCGACTACGCCATCATCAAGGCCGTGACCAAGACGCTCGCCGACATCGGCGCCAAACGCGAGAACACGGTGTTCGTCTCCGGCATCGGCTGCGCCGCGCGTTTTCCCTATTACATCGCGAGCTACGGTTTCCATACCATCCACGGCCGCGCGCCCGCGATCGCGACCGGCGTGAAGCTCGCCAATCCCGGGCTCGACGTCTGGGTGATCGGCGGCGACGGCGACATGCTCTCGATCGGCGGCAACCACACGCTCCATGCGCTCCGCCGCAACGTCGATCTGCAGATCCTGCTCTTCAACAACGCGATCTACGGGCTGACCAAGGGACAGTACTCGCCGACCTCGCGTCCGGGCACGCGCTCGCCCTCAACCCCCATGGGCTCGCTCGACAATCCGGTGTCGCCGACCCAGTTCGCGCTCGGCGCCGGGTCCCGCTTCGTGGCGCGCTCGGTCGACACGCTCCAGGCCCATCTGCCGGCCGTCCTGAAGCGCGCCTACGAGCACAAGGGGGCGAGCTTCGTCGAGATCTTCCAGAACTGCATCGTCTATAACGACGACGTCTACGCCAACTTCACCGCCAAGGAGATCGCGGCCGACAACCAGCTCCACCTCGAGCACGGCAAGGCGATGGTCTTCGGCAAGGCGCGCGACAAGGGCATCCGCATCAAGCCGGGCACGCTCGAGCTCGAGGTGGTGAGCCTGGCCGACGGCGGCTCAAGCGAAGCCGACCTCCTCGTCCATGACGAGACGAACCGCATGATCGCCTTCATGTTGGCCCAGATGGAGCCGCCGGGCTTCCCGGTCGCCTTGGGCGTGCTCTACTGCAACCCCGCACCCGCCTACGAGGCCCTCGTCACCAACCAGATCGAGGAGGCCAAGCGCCGCCAGCCCGAGGCGGACCTGAACGCGCTCCTCCGCCGCGGCACCACCTGGCGCGTGGGGGCATAAAGGCACCCGCCCGCAACTTCGACCTCTCGCTTACCTCAGCAATAAGGGCGCCGTCCCGCGAAGGACGGCGCCCTTTGTCGCGGCCGGCGCACCTTGACCAACTTGACCAACAGCCGCCTGAAATGCTAGGCTCTCGCCTTCCACCGAGGGCTCTGCCATGACCAAGACGGTCAACCTCTACGAGGCCAAGACGAAGCTCTCCGAGCTCGTCGAGCGCGCCGCCAAAGGCGAGGAGATCGTCATCGCCAAAGCCGGAAAGCCGCGCGCGAAGCTGGTCCCCGTGCCGGTGCAAAAGGGCATCCGCCCGGCCGGCCTGTGGAAGGGCAAAATCGCAATCCCGGAGAATTTCGACGACCCCCTGCCTGAGGAAGTCCTCAAAGCCTTCGAGGGGGACGAGGGCTGAGGCTTCTCCTCGACACCCACGTCTTCGTCTGGTGGATCGAAAACCCACGCGAAATCGGCAAATCGGCGCGCCAAACAATCGCAGCTCTGGAAAATCCGGCCTATTTGAGTGCGGCCTCTGTCTGGGAAATCTCGATCAAGGCCGCGCTTGGTCGTTTGCCGCCGGTTTTTGACATCGCATCCGCGATGCGGGCGCATAAATTTCTGCCCCTCGACATCACCGTGGCCCATGCGGCCGCCGCGGGCGCGCTCCCTCTCCATCATCGCGATCCCTTCGACCGCATGCTGATCGCCCAAGCGCAAATCGAAGGCATGGTCATCGTCAGCCGCGACCGGCGTCTGGCGCCCTACGACGTGCCCGTGCTGTGGACTTAGCTGAGGAGGCGTCGAGTTACCGCGCGGCGAGCCAGCGCACGCCTGCCAAAAGGAAAAGCGGGACCACGACTGCCGCGGCCGTGACGAAGCCGGCGTCGACCAAGGCCGCGGCAAGCGCCACCGCGAGCGCCACCACGGCGAGATTGCGGCCATCTCCCACGATCACCTTGAGGAACGCACTCACGGCCCGGCCGCCGCCGCAGCGCGTCTGCGGCGCAACTGCTGAGCGAGCGCCAACCCGCCCGCAACATAGAAGACGGCAAGCGCCGGCAGGCTCCACTCGCCCCACGGCCAAGTGCCGGCACCGCCCATCGCCTCGAGCGTCCAGAAGGTCCCGAACGCGGTGATCATGGCGCCGACCGCGAGCTTGATGGCGTTCTCGGGCACCCGCCGCAGGGGCGCTTGCGCAAAGGCACCCGCCGCGGCCACGATGACGAGGGCTGCGAGCGCCCCTGCCGCGGCCGCAAGCGTGCTGCCCTTTTGCAAGCCGAGCGCCACGACGATGAGCCAGACCTCGAGCCCCTCGAGCAAGACACCCTTGAAGGCGACGAGCCAGGCGGCATGGCGGTCGGAGCGCGCGAGCAGCCGCCGGGTCTCGGCGAATTCGGCATCCTCGTCATGGAGCGCCTTGAGCCCCGCGCGGCGGGCGACCGCCTTGGCCAGCCAGCGCACGCCGAAGAGCAGCAGCAGCACGCCGATCGCCCCCTGCAGCCAGGCGAGGTCGAGCCAAAGTGCCAAGAGACCGCCGCTCGCCGCCGTCATTGCCGCAAGCAGCGCCAAGGCCGCAAGCGCAGCCCCTCCCGCGGCGCGCCAGCCGATGCCGAGGGCAACCGCAAGGACGATGGTGAAGGCCTCGACCCACTCGACCGCGGCGGCGAGGAAGGTGGCGAGGAAGATGCTCGAGCTTGCCATCGCTCAAGCCCTGGGATGGCGCATCGAAGCGCGCGTCTCCTCGATTTTCTGCACGCGCCCCTCGGCGATGAAATGCCGGATGAGCTTGACGGCCGCGGGCGAGTCCCAATCGGCCGCGCCGAGGAGCACGCCCCGCGCGAGCCCGTCGCGGCCGATGATGAAGCTCGTCGGCACGCCGCTTCCCTGCCAGGCGCGAAAGCCCTTGCCCTCCCGGTCGATGTAGATGCCGAGATGGGCGAGCTTATTGTCCCGGAAATAAGGCTCGATCGCCGCCTTGCCCTGGCGGTCGAGGGAGATGTCGAGGACGATGAAATCGCTGCCGCCGAGTGCCGCCTCAAGGCGGTCGAGCGAGGGCATCTCGCTCTTGCAGGGCGCGCACCAGGTGGCCCAGAAGTTGACCAGGACCACCCGGCCCTTGAAGTCGGCGAGGGTCAGCGTCTTGCCTTGGCCGTCCTCGAAGCTGATCGGCGGCACTGGCTTGGGGCCGGCGAAATAGCTAAAGTCGCCCATCTCGCCCTTGAGGACCGGGAGCGAGCCGTCGCCCGCGGCACTCGCGAGGCCAAACGGGCCGCGGCCGGCGTTGGGGGCTGCCAAGGAGACGGCGAGTGCCGCCGCCGCCGCTACCAGAAGTGCCGCGAGAATGGACCGTCCGTTGCCTCTCGATGCCACCGTTCGACCTCTTCTAGCGCCGCGCCGAGACCGCCGAGGACCGCCTGTCATGACCGCCAAGGCCAAACATAAGAAAGCACAGCAGAGGCCAAAGGCGAACCCCCTTTGGGGCGGTCGCTTTGCCGCCGGCCTCAACGCGGCGATGAGCGAGATCAACGCCTCGATCGACTTCGACCGGCGGCTCTATGCCCAGGATATCGCGGCCTCCAAGGCCCATGCTTCCATGCTCGCGGCCAAGGGCATCATCAGCAGGAAAGATGGGCGCGCGATCGCCCGCGGTCTAGAGACCATCCGCGCGGAAATCGAGGCCGGCCGCTTTCGCTTCTCGAAGGCGCTCGAGGACATCCACATGAACATCGAGTCGCGGCTGGCCGATCTCATCGGCGAGCCGGCCGGGCGGCTGCATACCGCGCGCTCGCGCAACGACCAGGTCGCGACCGACTTGAAGCTCTGGGTGCGCGATGCCATCGACGCGCTCGAGGTAGGGCTCAAGGGGCTGCAGGCCGCACTTTTGGCCCAGGCGGAGCAGCACGCCGGCACTCTCATGCCCGGCTTCACCCACCTTCAACCGGCCCAGCCAATCACCTTCGGCCATCACCTCATGGCCTATGTCGAGATGTTCGGGCGCGACCGCGGCCGCCTCAAGGATTGCCGCGTCCGGCTCGGCGAGTGTCCGCTCGGCGCTGCGGCCCTTGCCGGCACCTCCTTCCCGATCGACCGGGAGATGACGGCCGCAGCCCTCGGCTTCGCGCGGCCGATGGCAAACTCGATCGACGCGGTCTCCGACCGGGACTTCGCGCTCGAGTTTCTCGCCGCCGCAGCACTCGCGGGCGTGCATCTCTCGCGCCTGGCCGAGGAGATCGTGATCTGGTCAAGCGAGCAGTTCCGCTTCGTGAGGCTCTCGGATGCCTTCACCACCGGCAGCTCGATCATGCCGCAGAAGCGCAATCCGGACGCGGCCGAGCTCGTGCGCGCCAAGGCCGGCCGGCTGATCGCCGATCTCAACAGCCTGCTCATCGTCATGAAAGGCCTGCCGCTCACCTACGGCAAGGACATGCAGGAGGACAAGGTGCCGGTGTTCGAGGCGGCCGACACGCTCGCTCTCGCGCTTGCCGCCATGACCGGCATGGTGCGCGACATGGCGGCGGACAAGGCGGCGATGCGCGCGGCCCTCGGCAACGGCTTCATCACCGCGACGGACCTCGCCGATTGGCTCGTGCGCGCGCGCGGGCTGGCCTTCCGCTCGGCCCACCATGCGACCGGCCGCCTCGTGCGCTTAGCTGAGGAGCGCGGCTGCCGGCTCGACCAGCTGAGCCTGGCCGACATGCGCGCCATCGAGCCGCGCATCAGCGAGGAGGTCTTCGAGGTCCTGCGCGTGGAAAATTCGGTCAAGAGCCGCACGAGCCACGGCGGCACGGCACCCGAGCAAGTGCGCCGCGCGATCGCGCGCGCCAAGGAGCGCTATCTGTGAGCCGCATCATCCTTGCCCTTCTCATCGCGGCCTTCCTCGCGGGCCCGCTCGCCGGCTGCGGCAGGAAGGGAGATCCCGAGGTGCCCGCCGGGGAGGCCAACACCCTCAACCAGAAGTACCCGAAGCCGAATGACAAGTAGACGAGGCCGATGAGCGAGTTCGCCTATCGCCGCGGCGCGCTCAACGCCGAGGACGTGCCCCTTGCGCGCATCGCCGCCGAGGTCGGGACACCCTTCTATTGCTATTCGACGACGGCGCTCGAGCGCCAGCTCCGCACCTTCCGGGCGGCGTTCGCGGACGTTGACGCGATGGTGTGCTATGCGCTCAAGGCGAATTCGACGCTCGCCGTGGTGCGCACCTTCGCGAACCTGGGTGCGGGTGCCGACGTCGTCTCGGAGGGCGAGCTGCGCATAGCCCTTGCCGCGGGCATTCCCCCCGAGCGCATCCTCTTCTCGGGCGTAGGCAAGACGCGCGCGGAGCTCGAATTCGCCCTCGCCGCCGGGATCCTGCAGATCAACGTCGAGTCGGAGCCGGAGCTCGAGCTCCTGGGCGAGCTGGCCAAGGGCATGCGACGGCCGGTTTCGGTGGCACTTCGCATCAACCCCGACGTCGATGCGCGCACCCACGCGAAGATCACGACCGGCAGGAAGGAGAACAAGTTCGGCGTGCCGCTGAGCGAGGCAGCGCGGCTCTTCGCGCGCGCCGCTCGGATGGCGCACTTACGCATGCAAGGCGTTGCCGTCCACATCGGCTCGCAGCTCGAAAGCCTGGCACCTTACCGCCGCGCCTTCGCGCGCATCGTAAAACTTGCCGGGGAGCTGCGCGCCCAAGGCCACGACATCCGCCGCCTCGACTTCGGCGGCGGGCTCGGCATCACCTATGACGACGAGCGCCCGCCCACGGTCGAGGCCTATGCCGCCATGGTGAAGCAGCTCACCAAGGGCCTGGATGCGCAACTCGCCTTCGAGCCGGGGCGCTTTCTCGTCGGCAATGCAGGCGTGCTGGTGACGCGCGTGCTCTATGTGAAGGAAGGGGCCGCTCACCGCTTCGTGATCGTGGACGCGGCGATGAACGACCTCATCCGCCCGACGCTCTACGACGCCTATCACGCGATCAAGCCGGTGGCGGAGCCGGCCAAGGACGCGGCATTGGAGCGCGCGGACGTCGTCGGACCCGTGTGCGAGACGGGCGACTTCCTCGCCCGCGCGCGGCCCTTGCCCCCACTCGCCGAGGGCGATCTCCTTGCCATTTGCTCGGCGGGAGCCTACGCTTCGGTGATGGCCTCGACCTACAACGCCCGGCTGCCGGCGCCGGAAGTGATGGTCAAGGGCTCACGCTATGCCGTCGTGAGAGCGCGGCCGGATTATGAGGACATGCTCCGGCGCGATCGGATTCCCGACTGGCTCGGAATGCCTGCCACCGGACCGGCGCGCGGAGTGGCATGACGAACGATAGGCGCGAGGCGGCCGAGTTGCCCGCGGGCCCGACCCCCGAGGTGCTGCAGCCGGGGCACGAAACGGAGGTGCCGGAGGCACTCGATCCGCGCACGCTGCGCCTGGCGCGCCTCGCCCTTTTCTGGGAGAAGCTGTGGCCGGCCGCGTGGCCCGCGGTCGGCGTCGTCGGCCTTTTCGCGGCCCTTGCCTTCGTCGGCTTCTTCGCACTTCTCCCCGGCTGGCTTCATCTCTTGCTCCTCTTGGGCTTCGGCTTGGCCCTCGGCTTCTCGGCCTACCGCTTGGCCCATGTGCTGAGCCTGCCGAGCGTTGCCGCCGCCGAGCGCCGCATCGAGCGCGACAGCGCGCTTGCCCACCGCCCGCTCACGGCCCTCGAGGACAAGCTCGCCGTGGGCGAGGGCGATGCCTTCACCGAGGCGCTTTGGCGCGCCCATCTCGCGCGCATGATGAAGATGCTCGGCAAGGTCCGCGTGGCGTTCCCGCGCCCGGGGCTCCCGGGGCGCGATCCCATGGCACTCCGCCTGGCCCTCCTCCTCCTGCTCGCGATCGGCGTGCTCGACGCGCGCGGCGGTGCGCCGGGCCGGCTCGCGGACGCGCTCCTGCCTCGACTCGGCGCCGTCATCCCGCGGACGCCAGCCGTCTTGCAGCTCTGGCTCACCCCGCCGACGTACACGGGCCTGGCGCCCATCTTCCTCCGCGCCGGCGCCGCAGCACCGGCAGGCGGGGAGAGGCAGGGTATCGGCAGCCCATCGAGCCCGGTGAGCGTGCCCTTCGGCAGCAAGGTGCTCGCGCGCCTCGAGGGCGGGGCGGGCGCGCCGCGTCTTCTCGTCGGCGACCGGGCAGTGCCGTTCAAGGCGGTCGACAGTTCCACCTATCAGCTCGAGGACAAGATCGAGAGCGGCGATCGTCTCGCCGTCCAGCAGGGCGGCCGCACGGTGGCGGAGTGGGCGATCACGATCATACCCGAGCTGCCGCCCACGATCGCTTTCGCAACGCCGCCCTCGCGCACGCTGCGCTCGACCTTGCGGCTCGAGTACGTGGCGAGCGACGAGTACGGCGTGGCCGCGGTCAAGGCGGAGATCCGGCGCGTGGGCGCACCCGCCGGCGAGGCGCCGATCGAGCTCGAGCTGCCGCTCTCGGGAGGGCATCCCAAGCATGCCCACGAGACGAGCTTCCATGATCTCACCCCGCACCCGTGGGCCGGACTGCCGGTCACCATCCAGCTCTCCGCCTGGGACGAGCCGGGCCACGTGGGCATGAGCGAGCCGTTCTCCATGGTGCTGCCCGAGCGCGTCTTCAATCATCCGGTGGCGCGCGCCATCATCGAGAACCGCAAGATACTCACCGAGGATCCGGGCCGACGGCCCGAGGTGGCGGCGCATCTCGGCGCGATCGCCGCTCGCCCCTCCGCCTTCGGCGGCGATATCGGCGTCTTCCTCTCGCTCATCGCGGCACGCGCCCGGCTCGATTTCTCGGGCAGGCCGGAGACCGTTGCGGCCGTTCAGCAGCTTTTGTGGGACACGGCACTCGCGGTTGAGGACGGCCATCTCTCGATTGCCGAGCGCGAGCTGCGCGAGCTGCAGCAGAAGCTCATGTCGGCACTTGACCGCAATGCGCCCGACGAGCAGATCGAGCGGCTCATCGCCCAGCTGCAGGACGCGATCGATCGCTATTTGCAGGCGCTCGCCGAGCAGCAGCTGCGCAACCCGGACAAGAACCAGTCGCCGCTCGCCCAGGGCGCCCAGCTCCTCGAGCGCGGCGATCTGCAGAAGCTGCTCGAGCGCATGCGGGAGATGACGCGCACGGGGGCGCGCGACGCGGCGCGCCAGCTCCTCGCCCAGCTGCAGGACATGCTGGAGAACCTGCGCGCGGCGCGCATCAATCCGGGCGGGCAGAACCAGAACGGCGCCAGCGCCCTCATGCGCGGCCTCGACGATCTCATCGGCCAGCAGGACCGCCTCTTGCAGCGTACCTTCCGCGACGCGCAGGAGGGCGGCATGGGCATGCCCCTCGGCGAGCCGGGCAGCGGCAACAGCGCCGCCGACCAGGAGAAGCTGCGCCGCGCGCTCGGCGAGATCATGCGCCGCCTGGGCGACATGTCCGGCAAGATCCCCGGCCAGCTCGGCCGCGCCGAGCGCGCCATGCGCGATGCGGTGCAGGCTTTGGGACGCGGCGCGCCGAACGATGCGGTGGGTGCGCAGACCCAGGCGCTCGAGGCCCTGCGTCAGGGGCGCCAGGCCATGCTCGAAGGATTGCGCGACAAGCTCGGCCAGGAGGGCGACTCGGAGGATCTCGACGCCTTCGGCCCCTCGCGCGATCCCATGGGCCGCGTCATGCCCGGCTTCGGCGCCTTCGACGGCAACGACGTCGCCATCCCCGAGCACGGCGACGTGCAGCGCGCGCGCGAGATCCAGGACGAGCTGCAGCGCCGCGCCGGCGAGCGCCAGCGCCCCGAGCTCGAGCTCGAGTACATCGACCGCCTGCTCAAGCGCTTCTAGTACTCGGAATCATGGACGCGTAATACCCCCCACCCTAACCCTCCCCCTCACGGGGGGAGGGGAAATGCATCGCCTGGCATCAAAATTCCCCCTCCCCCTTGAAGGGGGAGGGTGGGGAGGGGGTGACGGTTTTTGCTTAGCGTGGCAATAACCTCGCTCACCCGCTCGCGGGCAGGAAGTCGACGTCCACGTCGGTGGCTTCGTCCGGCGGGTTGTCGACGCTGGTCGAGAATTTGCTCACCTCGCCGGGCAAGAGCTTCGTCTCGCCGGCCTTGAAGGTCCATTGCTGCACCTTGCGCTTGCGCGCGTCCTTGAGCACGGCGACGAGCGAGGGAACGTCGCGGCTCACGCTGCTGATGTTGACCACCTCGCCGGCGATGCGCAGCACCACGACGCCGTTCTCGCTCGCACGCTCGCTCGTGACCGCGCGGATCTCGAGACCCGCGCCGACGGGCTCGGGCATGATGCCGAAGAGCATGAAGAGCCTGCCCGCGGGCGGCCAAAACTCGACGATGCGCGCGCGCTCGGCGAAGGTGCCGTAGAGGAGCGCCGCCACGGCGAGCACCAGGACGACCCAGCCGAGCACGGACCTGCGCCGTCGCGGCCGCGGCGGAAAAGCGGGCAGGTTCGAGCCGCGCGGGATCGGACGCAGCTCGCTCGTGGCCGGAGCCTCGCTTTCCACCCGCTCGCCCATGAGCTCGGCCGTGGCCCTGGCCTCGCTCGGGCCCGCCTCGGCCGCGCGCGGAGGAGGCTCCGCCTCGCTTAGCACTTCCTCCGCCGGCTCCTGATGCCAGGTGTGGCGGCACAACCCGCAACGGACGAGCCGCCCGCCCGGACCGATCTTCTCGGACGGCACCAGATAGCGCGTCGCACAACTGGGACAGTCGAGGATCATCCTATGCCGCTCTTCTGCCGCCGCCCCGAGATCGTTATCAGGCTTAACTCTTATAGGGCCTGATCCTGTCCCCTGGCAAGCAAGCCTCCCGCCGCGTGGGCGGTGGGTCGCATGCGCGCGACGCGCGGCACTGTCTCAGCTCGAATTTTCCGACCCGAACCGGGCGACCTCCCTCTCCTCCTTTAGGAGGAGAGGGTCGGGGTGAGGAGGTGGCGCTGCAAGACACGCCATCGGCCGCGGAAACTCGCTGCGCTCGCCCTCCTCACCTTCCCATCCCCGGGCACTTCGTCCCGGGGAAGGGCCCCTTCCTCTCCTCCTGAAGGAGGAGAGGAGAAGCGGGCCTCACCTCCGCTTGCGGATGTTCGAACTGACCCGCTACGCCGCGTGGGCGCGCTTTACCTCGCTCCTTGCCCGTGCCATGCTGGACCGGCTGCCGCGAGAGCCATTCCAGCGTCATGGATCAGAAGGAACCGGTCGTCCGCTTCGAGAACGTCGGCATGCGCTACGGCATGGGGCCGGAGGTCCTGTGCGATGTGAGCTTCGCACTGCCCGCCGGCTCCTTTCACTTCCTCACCGGTGCGAGCGGCGCGGGCAAGTCCTCGCTCTTGAAGCTCATGTATTTAGCACAGCGCCCCTCGCGCGGGCTCATCACGCTCTTCGGCCGCGACATCGCCACGACGGGCCGCCGCGAGCTGCCGGCGCTGCGCCGCCGCATCGGCGTGGTGTTCCAGGACTTCCGCCTGATCGACCATCTCTCCGCCCTCGACAACGTCGCCCTCCCGCTTCGCGTTGCCGGCGCCAAGGACGAGCAGATTCGCGAGCACGTCGCCGAGCTCCTCGCCTGGGTCGGCCTCGCCGACCATATCGACGCCACCCCGGCCGTGCTCTCGGGCGGCCAGCAGCAGCGCATCGCCATCGCGCGCGCGGTCATCAACCGGCCCTCGCTCCTCCTCGCCGACGAGCCGACGGGGAACGTCGACAACGATCTCGCCGTGCGCCTGCTCTACCTCTTCGACGAGCTCAACAAGCTCGGCACCACGGTGGTGGTCGCGACCCACAACGAGGGCCTGGTCAACCGCTTCGACCACGAGATCCTCCATCTCGAGGGCGGCGAGCTCACGCGCGTGCCGGCGAGCCGGCGCACGGCCGTCTCATGAGGATGCGGCGCCGTTCCGACGTCCCGCTCGCCAAGGACGCGTCGAGCCGCTTCGTCCCGTGGATCGTGGCCCTCATGGTCTATCTCGCGGCGCTCGCCCTCGCAGGGGCACTCGCCGCCAACAGCGCGGTCGAGCGCTGGAGCCGCAATCTGCTCGGCTCGCTCACCGTCGAGGTCATGCCGCCGGACGATGCCGATCCCAAGGTGCGCGACATGCGCGTCGAGAGTGCCGTCGCCCTCCTCCTCGGCACGCCGGGCGTTGCGCGCGCCGAGGTGCTGAGCGACGAGCGGGTCGCCGAGCTGCTCGCACCCTGGCTCGGGAGTGCGGAGCTCCGCGAGCTGCCGCTGCCGGTCCTCATCGACGTGCGTCTTGAGGCCGGCACCGACCTCGACCTCAAGGCGCTCGCGGCGCGGCTCGCGGACGCGGTGCCGGGAACCACCCTCGACGACCACCAGCGCTGGCTCCACGGGCTCGTCGCACTCGGCCGCTCGATCGAGCTCATCGCCGCCGTCATCCTGGCGCTCATTGCCGCCGCCGCCGCCGCGGTGACGGTGTTCTCGACGCGCACTGCACTCGCCATCCACGCCGGCGTGATCGAGGTCCTGCACCTGATCGGCGCCCAGGATTCCTACGTCGCGCGCCAGTTCGAGTGGCACGCGCTCGCCTTGGCGCTGCGCGGCGGCGTGGTCGGGCTGGCGGGAGCCGCGGCGACGATTCTCGCTGCCGGCTATTTCACCGAGCCGAGCGGCGCCGGCCTCATCCCCGACATCTCGCTCTCGCTCTGGCAGTGGGCGGCCCTCCTGCCCTTGCCGCTCGCGAGCGGTCTCATCGCCATGCTCACGGCGCGCGCGACCGTGCTTGCCACCCTCGCCCGCATGGTCTGAGCCATGCGCCTTCCCGAAGGGCCGCTCAAGCGCCGACTCGCCATCGCCGCCGCGATCGTGTTTTTGGCGGCCCTCGCCTGGATCGGCGGGCTCGCCTGGTTCGCGAGCAGCATTCCGACGAGCGTCGACGACCCCGAGAGCGCGACGGACGCGATCGTCGTGCTCACCGGCGGCAGCGAGCGGCTCGACGAGGGCTTGGCACTCCTGGCCGCGAAGAAGGGGCGGAAGCTCTTCGTCTCGGGCGTCTACCGCGGCGTCGAGGTGGCCGCCCTCCTCCACGTCGCGCGCCATGCGCCGGCCAATCTCGAGTGCTGCATCGCCCTCGGCCACGCCGCCGATTCGACCTTCGGCAATGCCAGCGAGACGGCGGAATGGATGGCGGCCGAGAACTATCATAGCCTGCGCCTCGTCACCGCCGCCTATCACATGCCGCGCAGTCTCCTCGAATTCCGCCACGCCATGCCGGATATCGCGATCGTTCCTCATCCGGTGTTCCCCACGCGGGTCAAGGAGGACTGGTGGGCGTGGCCGGGCACGGCCGACCTCATCCTCGGCGAATACCACAAGTATCTCTTCGCCCTGCTGCGCGACAGCCTTGCCGGCCCGCCGGATGCCGCCGGTGCCAGGGTCGCCGAATGACGGCGCTGCGCTCGCTCCTCTTCAACCTCGCCTTCTACGGCTGGACGGCCCTCGTCTGCGTGGCGGCACTCCCCATGCTCGCCCTACCGCGCGGCGTGCTCGTGCGCTTGGCGCGGCTCTGGGGGCGCGGCATCGTGCTGCTGCTCTCGGCACTCCTCGACCTGCGCCACGAGGTGCGCGGCGATATCCCGCACCCCAAGGGAGGGGCGATCTACGCCTTCAAGCACCAGTCGGCGTGGGACACCCTCCTCTTGGCGCTTCTGCTTCGGGATCCGGCGATCGTGCTCAAGAAGGAGCTGCTCCTGATCCCGCTCTTCGGCTGGTACCTCGCCAAGACGGGCCAGATCGCCATCGATCGGCGCGGCGGGGCCAAGGCCTTGAAGCGCATGGTGCGAGCGGCCGAGCGCTGCATCCGGGCGGGCCGGCCGCTCGTCATCTTTCCCGAGGGGACGCGGACGGCCCCCGGCCAGCACCGGCCCTATCTCCCGGGTGTGGCCGCCCTTTACGGCCAGTTAGCACTCCCGGTCGTTCCCGTGGCGCTCAACTCGGGCCTGTTCTGGCCGCGGCGCAGCTTCCTCAAGCGGCCGGGCCTGATGACCGTCGAGTTCCTGCCCGCGATCGAGCCGGGGCTCTCGCGCCAGGCCTTCCTCGACGAGCTCGAGCGCCGCACCGAGAGCGCGTGCGAACGCCTTCTCGCGACGGGGGAGCGAACGCGAGGTGGGCGCTAGAGCGGTCCCCGGTTAGACCGAACCGCCTCTTCCCGTCATTGCCGGGCTTGACCCGGCAATCCATGGACCCCCGGGTCAAGCCCGGGGGTGACGAGAAAAATTGGCGATTCCATCGAACTGGAACCCACTCTGATTACCAGGGCTTTCCGCGCGCCCTCCACGGGCCTATGTGCATAGGCTTGTTGACGAATTGTGAATAGGGCCAAGCCGTCGAGGAATTACGAGGATCAATTCGGGCGCCGCTTCCTTGACAAGGACTTGAGGGCCGTTGCTGCTGTGGAAACGGAACAGGAACGTTTTTGATTGACCTCGATCATTGACCCCCTTAAACTGATGCAACAGATTGGATTCACGGGGATTTAGCCCTCGCCGCCCAACTCGGACGGCGGGGCCCCAGGCTTCGGGCAAGCGGAGCGGCGCATGACGTCTGTGACCTCGATCTCGCAGCAGATCTGGGACATGAAGTACCGGCTCAAAGGGCCGGACGGCGCCCCTGTGGACAAAACCATCGAGGACAGCTGGTGGCGCGTCGCCCGTGCGCTCGCCGAGCCCGAGCAAGAACGCGAGCGCTGGGCAGCGGCCTTCTACGAGGCGATGGAAGGCTTCCGCTTCCTCCCCGCCGGCCGCATCGTGGCGGGGGCCGGGACCGCGCGCAACGTGACCCTCTTCAACTGCTTCGTCATGGGTGCCATCCCGGACGACATGGCGGGCATCTTCGACCATTTGAAGGAAGCCGCCCTCACCATGCAGCAGGGTGGCGGCATCGGCTACGACTTCTCGACGCTCAGGCCCAAGGGTGCTCCCGTGCGCGGCGTGGGTGCCGATGCCTCGGGCCCGCTTTCCTTCATGGACGTGTGGGACGCCATGTGCCGCACCATCATGAGTGCGGGCTACCGCCGTGGTGCGATGATGGCGACGATGCGCTGCGACCATCCCGACATCGAGGCCTTCATCGAGGCGAAGCGCCAGCCCGGGCGTTTGAGCATGTTCAACCTCTCGGTCTTGGCGACCGACGCCTTCATGAAGGCTGTCGCCGACGACCTGCCCTGGGAATTGAGCTTCGGCGGCACCCACTACAAGACTGTGCCCGCGCGCGAGCTGTGGGACCGCATCATGCGCGCGACCTACGGCTATGCCGAGCCGGGCGTCATCTTCATCGACCGCATCAACCGCCTCAACAACCTCAACTATTGCGAGACCATCTCGGCGACCAATCCCTGCGGCGAGGAGCCGCTCCCTCCCTATGGCGCCTGCCTCCTGGGCTCGATCAACCTAGCCGCCCTCGTGCGCAATCCCTTCGAAGCGGAGGCGGCCCTCGACATGGGCGAGCTCGAGCGCCTGGTGCCGATCGCCGTGCGCATGATGGACAACGTGACCGAGGTGTCCAACTTCCCGCTTCCCCAGCAGCGCCACGAGGCGCACGCCAAGCGGCGCATCGGGCTCGGCGTGACCGGCTTGGCCGACGCGCTCATCCTCTGCGGCGTGCGCTACGGCAGTGCGCGCGCGGTCGAGCTCACCGAGGCCTGGACCAAGGCGATCACGAGGGCCGCCTATCTCGCCTCCGCCGAGCTTGCCGCCGAGAAGGGCAGCTTCCCGCTCTTCGACAAGGAGCGCTTCTTGAAGAGCGCCTTCGTCCAAGGGCTCGACGAGGAGGTGCGCGCTGCCATCGCCGCGCACTGCATGCGCAATTCGCACCTCACCTCGATCGCCCCCACCGGCACCATCTCGATCTTCGCCGACAACGTCTCCTCGGGCCTCGAGCCCGTGTTCAGCTTCAAGTACAGCCGCAACGTGCTCATGCCCGACGGCACGCGGCGCGAGGAGGAGGTGACCGACTACGCCTATCGCCTCTTCCGGCGCCTGAACGGGGACAATGCGTCGCTCCCCGACGGCTTCGTCGATGCGCAGCATTTGAGTCCGCGCGACCATCTGGTGATCCAGGCCGCGGCGCAGAAGCACATCGACAGCTCGATCTCGAAGACGATCAACGTGCCGGTCGACATCGGCTTCGAGGAGTTCAAGGACGTCTACGCGCTCGCCTACGAGCTCGGCTGCAAGGGCTGCACCACCTACCGCCCGAACGTGGTCACGGGTGCGGTGCTCGCGGTCAAGAAGGAGGCGGAGGTAGTGTCGCACGAGCCGCGGTTGCCGCTCGAGGAGGCCGCGCGCCACGCGGACGCCTTCGAGGCGGGAGGTGTCGTCTACATGACGCGGCCCTTGGACCGGCCCGAGGCGCTCCCCGGCCGCACCTACAAGATCCGCTGGCCCGACAGCGACCACGCCATCTACATCACCGTCAACGACATCGTGCGCGACGGCCGCCGGCGGCCCTTCGAGGTCTTCATCAACTCGAAGAACATGGAGCATTACGCCTGGACGGTGGGCCTCACGCGCATGATCAGCGCCGTCTTCCGCCGCGGCGGCGACGTCTCCTTCGTCGTCGACGAGCTCAAGGCCGTGTTCGATCCGCGCGGCGGGCAATGGATGGAGGGCAGGTACGTGCCCTCGCTCTTGGCCGCCATCGGCGAGGTCATCGAGCGGCACATGATCGACATCGGCTTCCTCCCCAACCCCAAGGAGGAGCGCGAGCACTTCCTCGAGCGCAGGGTGGTCGGCATGCCCGAGCTCTCGCTGCGCCAGTGCCCCAAATGCGGCCAAGCCGCCCTCATCCGCCAGGAAGACTGCGACGTCTGCACGAGCTGCGGGTATAGCAAGTGCGGGTGAGGGGTTAGAGCCCTCGCCCGCAGGCGGGGTCGAGCCGCGAAGCGGATCGACGAGGGGGCCCATGGCCGAAGGCCATGGGAGGGTGAGGGAAGAGCGGCCGTGGGATCGGCTCGGCGCGCGGCCCGTTCCGATCGCCCTCTGCCCTTAAAGGGCGCGCGGTCCGCAAAACGGATCGAGGACGGCGAATCGAGTTGGGTTGGTAACTACATGAAGATTTTCGTGCTCATGTACGATCATGCGATTTTTGTGGAATGACTACCGTATTAGGTCGCGCTTTACCTCCGCCAAACAACTGGCAAGACTTCGAGTCTCTGTGTTTTGACCTCTACAGACGCGTTTGGACGACAAACGACGCAGAGATGCATGGTCGAAGAGGTCAACCGCAGTCGGGGGTTGACGTTTACGGCAATGACCGAGTCGAAAAGCGCTTCGTTGGAGTTCAGTGCAAAGGCAAAGAACAGGGTTATGGTCATACGCTAACCAAAATCGAACTTCGCAAAGAAGTCGAAAAAGCGAAGACCTTCAGACCGCCGCTAGAAGTCTTCATCGTTGCGACGACCGCGGTCAATGACGTCGAAATTCAAGCGCTAGCACGAAAAATTACCGAGGAGCATAAGCAAGTAGGGCTCTTTGAGGTTCGTGTCCAAGCGTGGGACACGCTCCGACAACGCATCACCGATTATTCAGATCTCGTCACAAAACACTTTCCGGATTTTGCGCCGTATGATCTCGCAGGAAAGATCGACGATAGCATAGCCACCACTCAGCAAGAGGGCGAGCAGACGCGAGCAACGATTGATCGCGGTTTCGACAAGTTGCTCGTAGCCATCAATGAGCGACCTGCAGCCGCAGACCCACTTCAGGTACGGATCGGCGAAATTGCCAAGCTGATGGAGGACGGATATCCGCAAGCCGCCCTGAGCGGTTTTGAAAACCTTTGGACGAAAGAAGGTGCGCGGGCATCGCCACGGAATCGTTATCGACTGCAAGCGAATATCGGAAGCGCGCACCTCATAATGGGGGAAACCGATGCTGCCGTCCGCTATTTCCGCGCGGCGCACATGGAAGAGCCAGATTGGGCGGGCGCTCGGGCAATTTTAGCGACTGCGGAACTGATTGATGGCAACCTGAGCAGAGCGTATGACCTTGCAAAGGGTGTGCTAATTGATGACTCAACGTCCGATCGCGCTGCCGCTGTCCTCTTGGAGGCTGCGCCGACGGAGATTTCACTCACTGACCTCGAAGCACTCATTCCACAAGAACTCAAGAGGCGATTTGACATCGTTCTTAATTTCGCTATTCGGGCGCGAAAAACGGGAAATGCTGCTGCATCGCAGGCTTATGCGGAGCGCGCATTCGATATGCAGCCCGAAGACTGGCGTACAAACTCCGTATTAGCCGAAACCCTTCTTGAGCCCATATTCGCAATCGAAGGAATTGCATTGACGAGGTATGTTCCAGCCGAACTTCAACCGCAATTGGATCGCGCGCTCGGACGTCTGCGAGAAGCCTGGGCCGAACTTATGGCGCGGGACGACACCAGTCGAGGCATCCATGTGGCCGCGAATTTTATTTCCGCGCTCGATCTTGCCGGGCTCGAGTCAGAATCCGAGCGCGTTCTTGACCAAGCCTTGAAGACCCTTCCGAGCTATCCGCCTATTCTACGCCGTTACGCTCAGAAAATGGCACAGGCAGAAGATTGGTCCGCGGCAGCCAAGGCGCTTTCAGCGATTCCGGCGAAAGAAGCGGTACCAGAGGATCGGCTATTTCGAATCCAGATGCTGAGTCGCAAAGAAGATTCTCTCAGTGTGCTCCTACAAGCCAGACAGCTTCTTCAGGAATTTGGTAGTAGCCGTCATGGCGAAATCGCCGCAACCATGCTTCTCGAGGCGGCAGCGAAGTGTGGGCGTCTGCATGAGGAACTCTCGGCGCTGCTCGTATCCTGGCCTAACTCAATCTTGATAAGGTTTGTGGCGCTCACTTTCATCGATGAAGGCGACCCGCTTCGGCCCGCGCTGCTCTCAGAAATCGACCGGTTGGTTTCGGGCATCAGTGATCCGCGCGATCGATTTTACGCGGCAGAAGCTCTGTTCAGTGCAGGCGCATATGCCAAGGCGGCGGAACTTTATGAGGGACTTCACGGCGACGACAAGGACACAATTGGCCTGCGGCGGCATCTCCAAGCGCTGCATTATGCCGATCGCCGCAGAGAAGCGCGTCAGCTATTCGACGGCCTCACTGATGAACTCAAGGTGCAGGCCGCCTACACCGAGATGGGCGTCGCAATCTATGAACGCTCGGGAATGCTGAGTGAAGCGAGAAGTCTCCTTGAACGCGTTCTCGCGAGCCAGAACGATCTTCACAAACGATTGCAGTGGGCAGGCCTTTGCGAAAGGCTCGGAGATAGCCAAACGGTCATACAATGGCTGATGACGGTAACCGCCGATCAACAGGGGCAACCCCGCGACCTCATGGCACTGGCCCTAGCTATCGATCGGAAAATAAATGATCCAAAGTGTCTTCCAATAGCCTACCGCGCGCTACGCGCGGGCTACAGCGATCCCCAAATCCACTTGAGTTATACGATCGGCCTCTTCATTGAGGGCCAGGTCGGCCGCGGCAAAATCGTCGCTCCAGCGGTTGTCGAACCTAATTCAGCTGTCCTGCTTATCGAAAAAGATGGAGAGAAGCGGCTGACCCGTATTCTTGAAACCGAGCCGGCTCCGCAGATTGAGCGCGATGAGATCGCACCGACCCACCTCATCGCCCAGCAGCTAATGGGGCTCAAGCAAGGCGATGAGATCGAGATCGGCAACGTGGGTGTGGGTCCGACACGCTATGTCGTAGCTGAAATCCGCAACAAATATTTGCACGCCCACTTCCGTTCTTTAGAGCGCTTCGAGACGCTTTTTCCTGAAAATCGTGCCTTCGGCACGTTCAAAATAGACGAGAGCAAGGGCGATGAAAAATTTAAACCCATCTTCGATTCGGTAAAGAGACGCGGTGAATTCGCTCGTCAGCTACAAGATGTCTACCGCTCTGGTTCGGTCCCGTTGGCAATGATCGCCAAAATGGCAGGAACCTCTCCGTTTGATGTATGGGAAGCATTTTTACACCACGCAGATTTGGATTTCCAAACCGCGCTGGGCGTCCCTGAGGAGTATGCACAATCAGACGAATTCCTCCGCAATACTCGTCGCGCAATCATCGACCCCGTCACCCTTTACGGGTTGGTACGTCTCGGCATTGCGGCTCAGGTGCGCCGTTGCTTCGAAGATCTTGGCGTGGTCCAAGCGACCGTCGACACGCTGCGCATGCTGGTGAATGAACGTCGCGAAAGGAAAGGCGTACGGCAGGGAACTTTAGGATGGGACGGCGAGCATTATCACATGGTCGAGCTAAGCGATGCAGAGAACGACCGTCAGATCGCTAATGCGGAAGCGGTTCTCGCCTTTGCGAGCGAACTGACCTTGGTTCCTGCCGAGGCGCAAGCCGAAATTCGCGGTGACGCGAAGCATCTCTTCGAAGATATGGAGCCAGCTTACCTCGATACGGTTTTTGCTGCGCTGGGCGACCAACGCGTCTTACTCTGCGACGATCGCCCATTTCGGGCGCTGTCTTTGGCTGCGGCTGGCGTTGGCGGAGTTTGGACCCAAGCAGCTGCGCGATTTGCTGCTAGGGACAATGTCATTCCTTTGCCGGATTATTTGGAGATTGTGGGAACGCTAGCCGAGACCGGTTATGCCCATGCGACAATCGGTCCTTTGGACTTTCTTTTCGAACTTCGCAAGTCAGGATGGATCATTACCCGTCGAATTAGCAAGTTGGTCGAGATTCTGGCACGCCCGACCGTTACGCCGGAGAGCTTAAGGAGGTTGCTAGCTGACCTCGCTCTTTTAGGCTGGCGGGAAAAGCCCGATACACGCGCATATAAAAGTCTAATGGCTGCCGTTCTCAAAGGTCTTGCCAATGCGCAACCGCAGCTCGATCTTACTGAGTTGATCACTGGAATATGCGACCGTGTCTTCAATAAACTTTCCGCGAACACTCACAAGCATCTGTTTGTTAGACGACTATTGGAAGGTTCAAGTCTTACCCCCGTCGCTATTACTACTCGAACATTTGAGGAACCAGCAGGCCGGTTAACCCAAGAGATTCGGACAATACTTTACCAGGCGCTTGCGGAAGCACGAGCCGGATGAGGCTACGGAATTTCGGGAACTGAAACATGGGCGTCTTTTCATTAGACCTGCAACGAATTGCGCGCACGACGCTTCTCGGATAAATGGCCCGCATCGGGCTTCTCCCAAACGTCCATGCATAGCTTCTAAAAGTATGCCGGACTGAGTTGCTTTCATTATTCATGGTCGAGTGCTGATCTCCCCTCCTCTTCCCTTCACCTCTCGACAAGCTTCCGAAACTCGTCCACGACCAATTCTCACTCACGGAGGATTGAGCGGTAGCTCCCGCTCGCGCACGGCAGCGGCGGCATAGCCCAGGGCCTCGCGGATGTCCTCGCGCTCGAGAGCTGGATGGGCCGCGAGGATCTCCCCCTCGGCCATGCCGTTGGCGACCATGGCGACGACGGTCGCGACCGGGATGCGGAGGCCACGAATGCAGGGGACTCCGCCCATTTGCTTCGCGTCTACAGTGATGCGCGGGAACTTCACGGCGCTCACCCTCCGCCGTCTTTAGGCGACCATTATCCGGTGCTGCGGGTATCGAATCATCCCCTCACCCAGCTTTGGCTAAGCTCGGCTTTGCCTCGCTAAGCCTACGCAACCCTCTCCCCCTGAAGGGGGCGAGGGGGCGAGGGGGCGAGGGGGCGAGGGGGGCAGGGGAGATTTCGTGGCGGATGCCGTCGAGCGTCACCATCCGGACGAGCGCGCTGCTAAGCGAAGATGACCTCGCTCAGACGCCTCCGGGGTAGCGCCCCGCGATCGGCTCGAGTGCTGCGCGGTCCCATTTGCCGAGCGTGGCCGCGGCCTCGTAGGTGCTCTGGCAGAAATCGAGGAGTGCTGCGCGCGGCGAGGGGGCGAGGCGCACCTTGTCGTAATCGAGGAGGAACTGCCCGAGCCCGGCATCGTAGGCGGCACCCGGCGGGCGCACGGGTGCCTCAGGGAATCCCGCCGGCTCCGGCGAGGCATAGGCATAGAAGGCCGGGCCGGCCATGGCGCCCTCGCCCGGCCACCAGCCCACACTCGCCACCTCGTGCGAGTAGGCCTCGCGCGTCATGCGGTCGGCGCTCGGCCGATCGGGCGCGCGGCGGCCGGAGAAGCGCGTCACCGTCAGATCGAAGCTGCCCCAGAAGAAATGCACCGGGCTCGACTTGCCGATGAAGCGGCCGCGGAATTCCTTGAGCACCGCATCGACCGAGAGGAGGATGCGCCAGAAGCGCTGGGCGTACTCGGGATCGTAGGCGGCGTGGATGCGGTCCTCCTCGAAGCGGATGGGGGAAGCGATCTCGACCGGCATGGTCCGGATCCTCGCGTCGATGCCGATCGCGCGGAGGGCCGCCATCACGTCCGCGTAGAAATCCGCGACCGGCCGCGGCGAGAGCGGCAGCGTGCTCGCGGTCCCGTCGCTCTTCTCGATGCGCAGCTCGTGCGCGAGAAAATCGAAGAGCATCTCGAAGCTTTCCCCGCCCGCGGGAATGGCCGAGGTCGTGAGCCCGCGCGGGCTCACGTAGAGCGGCACCTGCCACCAATGATTTAGATAGGGCGAGAGTGCGAGGCGGACCTTGCCCACGATCTGGGTCCACATGTGCAAGGTGGCGCGCGTCGGCTCCCAGGCCTTGAGCGGGAGCGCGGGCCAGCTCGGGTTCGCTTCCGTCATCGCGGCACTCCTCGCGCTCCCTCGCTAGGCGCGGCACTCGCCGCAGCACTCATCCGAGCCGCCGCCGGTAGAGTGCTATCAGGCGCTCCCAATGGCGCTCGGCGGCCGGCTTGTCGTAGACGCGGCGCGCGGGGAAGGCGAAGCCGTGGTGCACGCCGGGATAGATCTCGAGCTCGCCCGCGGCACCCGAGGCCTGGAAGAGGCGGCGCAACTCCTCCACCATCGGCAGGGGAGCGAGCTCGTCGTGCTCGGCGCAGGCGATGTAGAGCTCGCCCTTGGCCTTGCCGAGATTGAGATGCGGGCTCTCGACCGCGTCGCTCACGAGCCAGGTGCCGTAGAACGATGCCGCCGCGGCGATGCGGCCGGGATAGCGGGCCGCGGCGGCGAGGGCATAGGGGCCGCTCATGCAATAGCCGTGGCAGCCGACCGGACCGTGCGCGATCTCGGGGCGGGCGTCTGCGAAGCGGATGAGTGCTGCCACATCCTCCATCACAGGCGGGATCGTCATCCTGGTGCGGACCGCGCGCATGCGCGTGTGCTCGGCGCTGCCGTGCTCGAGCACGTCCGGCCCGTAGATCGTGTCGCGCCCGAAGCGGTAGTAGAGATTGGGCAGCAGCACAGAATAGCCGACGGTCGCGAGCCTGCGCGTCATGTCCCGCAGCTCCTCGCGGATCCCCGGCGCATCCATGAGGAAGAGCACCGGCGGATAGGGGCCGCCGCGCTCGGGGCGGCAGATGAAGGTCTCCACGGCACCGTCCGCCGTGGCGATGTCCAGGGTCTCCTCGATCATCGGCTGCTCCCGCTTTGGTCTACTTCTCCGTCCAGATGCTATCGTACACGCATCCACTTGGGCGTAAGATGCCGAAATGGCTTCTACGCCGGCGCCTCGCCGCTTTGGTCGCGGGGCGTGATGGAAGGGAAGACCGGCCATGAGATGGTTTCTGGCAGCGGCGGCGCTGCTCCTCGCGGGCGCGGCGGCGCGCGCCGACGAGATCGCGGTCACGATTCCCACCCGTCCCGGCGTCACCGAGTCCTTCGCCTTCGATGCGCCCGCCCAGCCGATCGCCGCGGCGGTTCTGTTCCCGGGCGGCGAAGGCTCGATCGGCGTCGAGGACCATGGCGGCCACGCCGTCATCGCGCGAGCGAATAATTTCCTGGTTCGCACGCGGCAAATGCTCGTCGCATCGGGCGTCGCCGTCATCGCCCTCGACGTGCCATCCGACCATTCCGGAGGCATCGATGAGCAGTTCCGAAAGGGGGCGGAGCACGCAGAGGATGCTGCCGGGGCGGTCGCGTGGCTCCGGCAGAAGATCGAGGCGCCCGTCTGGCTGGTCGGCACCAGCATGGGGAGCATCTCGGCGGCCAATGCCGCGGTGCGGCTCAACGGAAAGATCGACGGGCTGGTGCTCAGCTCCTCGGTGAGCGCGCCGGGACGCCGCCTTCGCGACGGGTCGAATGGCGTGCTGGACCTCGATCTGCAAGCGATCACCGTGCCGGTTCTGGTGATGGACGACACGATGGACGAGTGCCCGTCGAGCCCGCCTGGCAATGCGGCAGTGATCGCCAACCGCATGACGAAGTCACCGCGCACCCAGGTGAAGCTGATCGAGGGGGGTGCGACGCCGCGCTCGGGGAACTGCGCGCCGTTCTCGTACCATGGCTATTTCGGCGTCGAGGACAAGGCCGTGGCCGCGATCGTCGGTTTCATCATCAAGGCGAAGTGACGGCGCGCGCCCTCAGTCCGCGGCCCGGTGAATCGCCGTTAATACCTTCGGTACCGGGTCGTTCGTGAAGGAGCCGTCATCTTAGAGTCGGCTTCGAAGGACATCAGGCGTCGGCGTGGTGGCTTTGCGCGCGAGCTCGCCGAGCAAGCCAGTCATGGCACCTATGATCGGCTCCATCCCGGCGCCGGCGAGGTGCCTTTTCGCGAGCGAGGCCGGATCGTTGTAAGAGAGCCAAACCTTGCCGGAGGCGTCCTGCCAAACGAGCGCCTTCAACGGCAGATCGATGCCGATCGTCTGGTTGGACTGCATGAGGGGCGTGCCGGCCTTGGCGTTGCCGAAGACGAGAAGCTCGGTCGGCCGCAACGAGAGCCCCGCCTGTGCCGCGCCCGCGGCGTGGTCGATCCGGGCAAAGACCGTGATGCCCCGCGTCTTGATCTCGGCCTCGAGCCGGTCCATCGTCTCTTTCGGCCCGAAGCCGCTCGCGACGGTGGTCAAGCCTTCCGCGGCCATGGCGAAATCTCCCCTCAGCGATATGCCAGCGCCCGGGGCGATTTCGCCGCGCGCCTCGCCGATTCCTTAGGACGCCAGCTTGAACGGGTAACCGTCGGGGTCCTTGCCGCGAACGCGCCGCCACCACACCTGGAACGTGGGCACGTTCACCGTGACGATGAAAAGCTTGCGGTAGACGTCGGGCTTGGGGGAATGGAGCGGGCGCACGCCGTGCCAGGAATGCTCGGTGCGCTGGAAAAGCACGCTACCGTTCTTGCGCAGGTCGAGCGACGCCGCCACCTTGAGATCATCGAAGGTCGGCGCCGAGTGGGCCTTGAAACGGCCCTCGTCGTCGAGGATCAGGATGTCGCCGCCCCACTCCCGCGGCCAGTCCTCGTCGGTGGCGAAGAAGAAGATGTGCGTCGCGAGCTTGCGCCGGGCGTCGCAGTGCGGCGATACGGAGCAGCCTTGCCAGGCGTAGTACCATTCCATCGTGAGGATGATCTCTTGGCGCGGCGAGAGACCCAGCATGCGGCGCAGGAACGCGTCATAGGCCTTGCCGTGGAGCTCGGCGATGAATTGCTTCCAGGGCTCGGCGACCTCCATCCCCTCGCGATAGTGCAGGATGCCGCGGTTGTGGGGAGCCTGCCCGAAGCTGCGCTTCACGCCGACCATGCGCTCGAATTGCGTCATGTCGGGCAGCGTCGCGCGCAGACGCTCCCAGCCCTTGGCGGTCAAGGTGCCCTGCATGTGCGTCCACGGGTAAGGCTTCTGCGCCTGGAAGGCGCTCGGTGAAACGCGCTCGATACACTCGGGATTGAGATAGGCCATGGCTCCTCTCCCTCATAAGCCCGGCCTCTTTTTATTCCTTTTGCGTCGGCTTGGTCTTGATTTGGATCAAAACCGCTTTGGCCCTCCCAATCCCGGGGACGCTGTGGCCGGAGGGTCGGGGGCCGCGAGGGGAGCCTTCCGTCGATCCGCGTTGCGGCTCAAGCCCTCAAGGGGAGCGGTGAAATGGGAGCTTCGGTCAAGGCGTATGCCGCCAGTATCGATCGAGGCCGCAGGCAACCCAATGCGCTCGCGGGCTAAGCCGCGATCGAGCGCAGCCGCCGGATTTGCTCGAGGGCGGCGGCGATATGCTCCGGGTGCGCCGAGGCATGCTCGATCTCCCACAGCCAGGGTTGCCCGTCCGCCGCGTAGTGGATGACCAAGTCCTCGCCGGCATCCTGGCCGCCGATCTCGCGCTGATCGCCTTCCGACATTCCTGGCCATGGGCGAATTTCGATCGCCATGGTGTCGGTCTCGGGGTAGTAGCGGATGGTCGGTTCCAGGATCATGGAGCATCCGCCAGTGAGGCGGCGACAAGTTGTTGGCAGCTGCAATTATAAGCGCCTCTCGTAATCCCTATAGCAGTTTCACTCTGAGCGGAACCGGCACCCCCTCACCCAGCTGCGGGTAAGGCTCGGCTTCGCCTCGCCAACCCTTCGCATCCCTCTCCCCCTTCAGGGGGAGAGGGAAGGGT
>JBKQRV010000109.1:0-3267 GCA_052143835.1 Alphaproteobacteria bacterium | reverse complement strand
GGTGAGGGGGAACGCTTTATCCACCTATCCAGGAAATGCTCTAGCGACATTGCTCTCAAAGCGCAAACTGAAATCTGCCCGGCTCAGAAGCTGAGCGCGCGCGCCTTGATCGTGTTGGGGAGGGCCTGGATCTTGTCGACGAGCTCGTCCGAGAGCGGCTCGTCGACCTCGACGAGCGCGATCGCGTTGCCGCCGGTTGCCGTGCGCCCGAGATGGAACGTCGCGATATTGACGCCGGCGTCGCCCAGGAGCTTGCCGAGCTGGCCGATGAAGCCGGGCTTGTCGTGGTTGCGGACGTAGAGCATGTGGCGGCCGAGCTCGGCCTCGATCGGCACCTCCTGGATTTGCACGATGCGCGGGCGGGAGCCGCCGAAGAGCGTGCCCGCGAGGCTGCGCTTGCGGTCCTCGCTCTCGAGCGTCAAGCGGATGAGCGTGTGGTAATCGGGCGTGTCCCGGCTCTTGTCCTCGCGGATCTGGATGCCGCGCTCGCGCGCGATCTGGGGCGCGTTCACCATGTTGACCGCCTCGAGCGAGCGCTTGAAGAGGCCCTGCAGGATGACGGCGGTGAGCGGTCGCGTGTCGAGCTCGCTGGCGTGCCCGGCGTACTCCACGCTCACGGCCTTGGGCGCGCGGTCGGCGAGCTGGCCCAGGAAGCTGCCGAGCTGCTCGGCGAGGCGCAGGTAGGGGGCCAGGACCGGCGCCTCCTCGCGGCTGATCGAGGGCGTATTGACCGCGTTGACGATGGCCCCCTTGAGGAGGAAGTCGGAGATCTGCTCGGCCACCTGGATAGCCACGTTCTCCTGCGCCTCCTCGGTGGCGGCACCGAGGTGCGGCGTCGCCACGAAGTTCTCCTGGCCGAAGAGGACCGAGCTCTTGGCCGGCTCGACCTCGAACACGTCGAAGGCCGCTCCCGCGACATGCCCCGTATCGAGCGCCTCGCGCAGGGCCGGCTCGTCCACGAGCCCCCCTCGCGCGCAGTTGACGATGCGCACCCCCTTCTTCATGAGCTTGAGGCTCTCGCGATTGATCAGGTTGCGCGTCTCGTTGGTGAGCGGGACGTGCAGCGTCACGAAGTCGGCGCGACGGAAGAGCTCGTCGAGCTCGACCCGCTCGAGGTGGAGGGCCGAGGCCCGCTCGGGCAAAAGAAAAGGATCGTAGGCGATCACCTTCATGTGGAGGCCGCTCGCGCGCTCGGCCACGATCGCGCCGATGTTGCCGCAGCCGATGATGCCGAGCGTCTTGCCGGTGAGCTCGACGCCCATGAAGCGGTTCTTCTCCCACTTGCCCGCCTGGGTCGAGCGGTCGGCCTGGGGAATCTGGCGGGCGAGCGCCATCATCAGCGCGATCGCGTGCTCGGCGGTGGTGACGGTGTTGCCGTAGGGCGTGTTCATCACCACGACGCCGCGCGCGGTCGCCGCCGCGAGGTCGATGTTGTCGACGCCGATGCCGGCGCGGCCCACCACCTTCAGCTGCGCGGCCGCCGCCAGCACCTTGGCCGTCACCTTGGTGGCGGAGCGCACGGCGAGGCCGTCGTAGCCGTCGATCGCCTCGATCAGCTCGGGCTCCTTGAGCCCCGTCCTGACCGCGGCCTCGATGCCGCGGGCCTCGAAGATCTCGACGGCGCGCGCGCTCAGCTTGTCGGCGATGAGGACCTTGGTCATGGCGACGTCACGCAAGTGCCGCGAAATCGCTGCGCACGCGCTCGAAAGCCCAGTCGAGCCAGGGGAAGAGAGCCTCGAGGTCCGCGCGCTCGACGGTGGCACCGGCCCAGATGCGCAGGCCCGGCGGTGCCTCGCGATAGGCGTTGATGTCGTAGGCGACGGCCTCCTCCTCGAGAAGTCCCGCGAGCTTGCTCGCGAAGGCCGCGCGCGTCTCGAGCGGCCGCTTGGCGATCGCCGGATCGGCGAAGGCGAGGCACACCGAGGTCGCGGAGCGAGTGCGCGCGTCCTCGGCGAGGAACTCGATCCACGGCGTGCGCGCGACCCATGCGGCGATCGCCGCGAGGTTCGCCTCCGAGTGCGCGATGAGCGCCTTGAGCCCGCCGATGCGCTCCGCCCAGGCCAACCCGTCGAGCGCATCCTCGACGCACAGCATGGAGGGGGTGTTGATGGTCTCGCCCTTGAAGACGCCCTCCAAGAGCTTGCCGCTCTTGGTCAGGCGGAAGAGCTTCGGCAGCGGCCACGGCGGGGTGTAGGTCTCCAAACGCTCGACCGCGCGCGGCGAGAGCACCAGCATGCCGTGCTGCGCCTCGCCGCCCAGCACCTTCTGCCAGGAGTAGCTGACGACGTCGAGCTTGTCCCACGGCAGCGCCATCGCGAAGGCGGCCGAGGTGGCATCGCAGATGGTGAGCCCGGCGCGCTTGGCGTCGATCCAATCGCCGTCCGGCACGCGCACGCCCGAGGTGGTGCCGTTCCAGGTGAAGACGACGTCGCGGCCGAAGTCGACCGCGGCCAGCTCGGGGAGCTTGCCGTAAGGCGCCTCGAGCACGCGCACTTCGCTGAGCTTGAGCTCCTTGGTCACGTCCTGGGCCCAGCCCTTGCCGAAGCTCTCCCACGCCAGCACGTCGACCCCGCGCACGCCCAAGAGCGACCACAACGCGATCTCGACCGCACCCGTGTCCGAGGCCGGCACGATGGCCATGCGATAGTCGCGCGGCACGCCGAGCAGGCGGCGGCTACGCTCGATGACGAGGGCGAGCTTCGCCTTGCCGTCCTTCGAGCGGTGCGAGCGGCCGAGGCAGGCCTCATTCAGCGCAGCAGCCGTCCAGCCCGGGCGCTTGGCGCAGGGTCCGGAGGAGAAATGAGCGACTTGCGGCCGCGTCGTCGGTTTCATTTTCGGCGCTTTCTTCACTCGCAAGCCCGAGCAAGCGGCGCGAGTGTAGGGGCTATGTTGCAGTGCGTCAATGAAGGCCGGACGCGGGGAGTGTCCTAATTTTAAGGTTGCTGCGATCAAACGCTGATGCCTGAGCCGGTAGTCATATTTAGGGCGATCCGCTCTTGCGTTCGGCGGATGCCCTCCAGTTCCCTCAAAATTCTTTCTAGCACAGACAGAATTTGCTTCTGGACTACAATCTATTCGCGATCAGCCATGATGACCTCCGTGGATTGATCGGCGCTCCGCCACGATAGCGGCTTTAACTGGTCGTCCGTGAAGATCGCCCAAGCCGTTGATCGAGAGTCGGATTTGGGCGTGATCGAGTAATCGATTTTGCAGGAAAGCGGCGCTTGCGAGGCGTTTTCCTGCGATTTGGGATTCCCCTCTCGGCGT
>JBKQRV010000108.1:0-22251 GCA_052143835.1 Alphaproteobacteria bacterium | reverse complement strand
TCGAGCGCGCTCTCGCCGATCGGCTGGGTGATGAAAATGCGCGGGCGTATTATCTGATCCACCGCACGATGCCGGCGACCCCGTCGACCGCGACCTGCGAGCCGTCCGGGATGCGCGTGGTGGCGTCGAGCACGCCAAGCACCATCGGGATGCCTCGCTCGCGCGCGAGCGAGGCGAGATGCGAGGTCGAGCCGCCGAGCTCGGCGACGACGCCGGCGACGCGCGGCAGGACGTGGCTGAGTGCGGGGCCCGCGACGCGCGTCACCAGGATGTCGCCGGGTGCGACGCGGGTGAGCTCGCATTCGCAATTGACGATTACGGCCCGCCCCGAGCCCCAGCCGATGCCGGCCGGATGACCGTTGATGCCGGGGTGCTGCAGCCAGATCTCGTCCGGCACGTGGGCGGGCTCGACATGGAGCGGGCGCGCCTGCAAGAGCTTGAAGCCCTCGTCGTCGAGCGCCCACTCGATCTCGACCGGCATGCCGAGGGCGGCTTCCGCCTTCCGGAGCAGCCGGCCGAGCGCCACCGCCTGCCTGGCGTCGAGGCAGGGCTTGCGGACGAGGGCTGCGGGTACGGCCTGGGCTGCCATGCCCTCCCCGTGCGCGCAGGTCTCGCGATGGTCCTTGTGGCCGGCCTCGATCTTGCGCAGGCGACCCTCTCTGCTGAGCACGATGCGGTCGGGCACCACCTGGCCTTGCGCGATCGCGGAGCCCAACCCCCAGGTGGCGCTCAAGAGCATGTGGCCCGCCGCGGTCTCGCTCAGGCCCCCGCCGGAGGCGCGCGCGGCCACCAACGGCTGAATCAGCACCGCCATTGCGGTGTCGGCCGGATTGAGGTCGTGGTTGGTCATGTAGCGGCGCGCAGTGCTGCTCCACAGTGCTGCCCAGCAGGCGCGCACCACGGTCATGAGCTCGGCCTCGTCGGTGATGCCGAGGAAGCTCTCGAACTGACCGGCGAAATTGGCGTCGGCGCGATCCTCGATCAGCGCCGAGGAGCGCACCGCACCGGGCTGCCCGCTTGCCCGCCGCTGCCCCCGCCAGGCGGCGAGAAGCGGCTCCCGGATGCGGGGCGCGATCGGCTCCTGATAAAGCTTGAGGCGGATCTCGACCGAGAGCCGGCGCGCCTCCGGCGGCGCGGCGGCGGCGAAGCGGGTGAGCGCCTCATCGAGCCCGATCGCGGCGCATTGCAGGCGGTAGGCGTCGGCCGTGAGGCAGAAGCCGCCGGGCGTGGGCAGGCCGGCGCGCGCAAGGGTGGCGAGATTGGCCGCCTTCGGACCGCAGCACTCCGCATCGCTCGCCCGCGGGTCGTCGAGACCGATCACCAAGGCTCCGGCGTCGCTCATCGCGGCCGGCCCGTCACTTCACGTGATCGCCGTAGCCCGGAAGCGGATCGACCACCGTGATCTGCTTCACCGGGAAATGCGAGATGATCTCGATCGAGTCCTTGTGCACGATCAGCATCTCCTCGATGCGCACGCCGTAGCGGAACTTCTTGCCGTGCTGGGTCTCGAGCGCGAAGGTCATGCCTTCCTTGATCTCGACCGGATGGTCGAGCGACCAGATGCGCGAGATCACCGGCTGGTCGTACTGGGCGAGCCCGAGCCCGTGCCCCCACAGGTTGGCGGCCGCCTGATCCTCGTCCTCGTAGCCCCAGGTCTCCATCGCCGACGGCCACTTGAGCGCGATGTCGCGCGTGGTGGCGCCGACCTTCACGGCACCGATGGCGTCGTAGAGCCATTCGAGTGCCGTCCCGTAGGTGTCCTTCTGCTCCTGCGTGGGCTCCTTGCCGACGCAATAGGTGCGGTAATAGCAGGACTTGTAGCCGTTCCAGGTGAGGGCTGCCAAATCCATGAACACGATGTCGCCGGGCTGGATGATGCGGTCGGTGAAGTTGCGCCAGTTCGGCCAGGTGTTCGGGCCGGACGATACGATCACGTCCTCCACGTCCTCCATGCCGGGGATCGAATAGAGATACTTCATCAGGTGCGCGGTCACCTGGTTCTCGGTGATGCCGGGGCGCAGGAACTTCATGCACTCCCAATGGGTGGCGTCCCCGATCGCGCCGACGATGCGCATGCACTCCTGCTCGTCGATGTTCTTGACCGCGCGCGCCTCCATCATCGGCGTCATGCCGTCCACCCAGTGGATTCCCTTGTCCTGGAACACTTGGATCATGTTGATGTCGATGAAATCGACGCCGAGCTTCTGTCCGGCGACGCCGTGGCGCTTCATCTCCTCGAGAATGGCGTTGGTGAACTTGGTCACCTGCATGACCGAGGCCGGGCCGGCCGCACCCTTGATCCAGGCGAAGGAGTGGCGAATGTTCTCTTGCGGGAGCCAGGGCGAATGGCGCTCGATCTGGTAGCCGATGTCGCCCTGCTCGAACAGCACGGGTTGGCCGTCGCCGCACAAGAGCGCGTAGCGAAGCCCGGGCTTGAGCCGGTTCCATCCCGGCGTCATCGTGCCGGTGACATAGCGGCAGTTCTCGTCGTACATGCACAGCATGGCGCCGAGCCCGTGCTTCTTCATCATCGCGCGGGCCCGCTCGGTGCGATACTTGCGGAGACGATCCCAATTGATCTTCTGCTGCCAGTCGCTTCCGACGATGCCGAAATTCGCTACCATGAGATTCTCCCCGATCCGCACGCGTCCGCGCGCGCCGGAATGTTTTCGCTTGCCGAACTGTAACTGTACCGACCCCGCCGAAGAAATGGTATATTTTTCCCAAGGCTCACAAGAATTTAAGACGCGCGAGACGGGCGAGCGGCGGGCTTGGTGCGGCTGGCGCTGCGCTCGCGCGGAGCCGCACCCGTGCTGCGCATCCGGAGAGGCCGCCTACGGAATTGCTTGGTGCGCCGCTGGTGCGACACTTTGTTGCTGGAAGCGCGGGAACGGCTAGCGAGGAGTGCGAGCGGTGTCGATACGCGATGTCAAGACGTTCCTGGCGATTGCCCAGACGGGATCGTTTGCCGCCGCGGCGAGAGCGGTCCAGCGGACCCAGTCGGCGGTGACCATGCAAATGAAGGCGCTCGAGGAGCGCCTCGGCGTGAGATTGTTCGACCGCTCGAAGCGGCCGCCGGTTCTCAATGACGCGGGTCGGGCTTTCGTTCCGAAAGCCGCCGAAGTCGTTTTGGCCTACGATCGACTGTTCCAAGAGGCCGGAGACGAAGCCATCGGCGGTCATCTGCGCCTCGGTGTCGTGCCCAGTGCGATCACCGGCATCATGCCCAAGGCGCTGGTCGCCCTCAGAGCCAAGTATCCTCGCCTCCATATCGAGCTGGCCATGGGACTTTCGGCGGACCTCGTCGAGCGGCTGCGGCGGGGCATTCTCGATGCCGCCATCGTGAGCGAGTTGCGCGAGAACCGATCGGGTCTAGAGTGGTCGCCTTTCGCCCGCGAGCCCCTGGTCTTGATCGCGCCGATCGATGCGCCGGCTCTATCCGCAGACGAGCTGATCGCCACCTACCCGTTCATACGCTACACGCGCGTGGCATGGGTCGGCCGGCTCATCGACCGCCTCCTCAAGCAGCGCCGGTTGCGGGTCAACGAGACGATGACACTCGATACGCTCGAGGCCATCACGACCATGGTCCACTACGGCCTCGGCGTATCGATCGTGCCGCTTCGCGCTGTCGGGGCGTCTGCCGATCTTCCGGTGCGCCGAGTGGCGTTCGACGGACCGCCGGTCCATCGCGTTTTGGGTCTCGTGCACACACGGAATCACCCCAAGGTAGGGCTCGCGGAGGCGCTTTTGGCGGAGCTGAGAGCGCTCGCCGCCGCAGCCGGCCCCCGGCCGATCTTGGTCGCAAAGCGCCGAAGGTCCACGGTCGCGGCAAGGGGCAGGGGACGGAGCGTCCGCCGCGCAGCGCCGCGCGGCCGCAAGCCCTCCTTTCATAAGAAAAAATGAAGATCATCTTCAGTCTTATTCGCTATTTTTGGCGACGTGCGCTTGCTAAGCTTTGCCGGCGGGCCGTAGCGGAGACGGATATTCAAAGCGACGGGAGCCCATGTCCAGCACGGAATCCGAATTGACGGTATCTTTGTGGCGCGGCGCGGAGCGGGGCCGCTACGAAACCTACAAGGTGCCGATGCGCGAGAACCAGACCGTGCTGGACGTCGTCACCTGGGTCCAGCGCAACCTCGACCCGACGCTATCCTATCGCTTTGCCTGCCGCGTCGGCATGTGCGGCTCCTGCGCCATGACGGTCAACGGCGGGCCGAGGTGGACCTGCCGCACGATCGTATCGAAGGTTGCCAAGGGTGGCCGGCTCGAGATCGGACCCCTCGAAAACCTGCCCGTGATCAAGGATCTTGCCGCCGATATGCGCGTCTTTTTCGAAAAATGGCAGCAGGCAAAGGGGGTCTTCGCGCCGTCGAAGACGAGGCATGATGCGATCGAGCGGATCAAGTCGGACAGCGAAGCGCGCGTTGCCGCCAATCTGGCGATCGAGTGCATAAACTGCGGAATCTGTTATGCCGCGTGCGACAGCGTGCGCTGGAATCCGGATTATCTCGGACCTGCGCAGCTCAATCGCGCCTGGACGCTCGTGAACGACGTCCGGGACGGCAAGAATCGAGAGCGTCTTCAGGCGGTGGCCGCGAAGGGCGGCTGCCATTCCTGTCACTCGTTTCAGTCTTGCCAGGAATATTGCCCCATGTCCCTCAATCCGACCGCAGCGATAGCGGGTCTCAAGCGCCGAACGATGCGGGCCTTCATCAAGGGCGAGATCAAGGCATGAACGTCCGCCTCTATGTCTGGCAGCGGCTGAGCGCCGCCATCATGGTCCCGATGATCATGCTGCATCTGGCGGTCATTTTCTACGCCACCCGCCACGGACTGACGGCGGCCGACATCCTCTCACGTACGCGCGGCAGCGTCGCCTGGGCGCTCTTCTACGGAACCTTCGTGCTCGCTGCCTCCAGCCATGCCTCGATCGGCATCCGCAACATCTTGACCGAATGGTCTCCGCTCGAGGATCGCGCTGCCGGCGTCTCGGCGATCGGCTTCGGTCTCTTGCTCGGCGCGCTCGGCCTCGGCGCGGTCGGCGCGGTGGTATGGCCATGATTGCGCGCACGGCCCGTACGCTCGATCATCGCAGGAACCTGCTTTGGCTGGCCGCACTCGTTCACCGGCTCTCCGGACTGGGACTGGCCATCTTCCTGCCCGTGCATTTCCTCGCCCTCGGCCTCGCGATAAACGGCGAAGCGCGGCTGGAGGGCTTTCTGCGCTGGACCGACTGGCCGGTGGTGAAGCTTGCCGAAGGCGCTCTCATATTCCTCCTTGCGGTCCATCTCCTGGGAGGCTTGCGTCTGCTCGTTATCGAGAATCTGCCGTGGGCGGGCTGGCAGAAGCAGCTCGCGACCCTGGCGATCGGAATTTCGCTGATCGTGACATCGATATTCCTCGTGAGAGTGTTCTGAGGGCCGGCCATGCGACTCGAGCGTCTCAGAACCGATATATTGATCCTCGGCTCCGGTGGTGCCGGGCTGTTTGCAGCCCTGCATTCGCACGCGGCGAACCCGACATTGGACGTCACCATCGTGACCAAGGGCCTGCTCGGCAAATGCGGCTGCACCCGCATGGTCCAGGGCGGCTACAACGTGGCGCTGCACGAGGGCGACTCGATAGAGCGCCACTTCATGGACACGATCGAAGGCGGTAAATGGCTGCCTCACCAGGAGCTCGCTTGGACGCTCGTCAGCAAGGCCGTCGAGCGCGTCCGCGAGCTCGAGAACGAGATCGGCTGCTTCTTCGATCGCAATCCGGACGGGACCCTGCACGGCAAGGCATTCGCGGGCCAGACCTTCGATCGGACGGTGCACAAGGGCGACCTGACCGGCATCGAGATCATCAACCGGCTTATGGAACAGGTGTGGGCACGCCCGGGCGTGCGCCGTTTGGAAGAGCATCGCGCGGTTGCTCTCATTCCCGCAAAGGACGGAGGATCGCTCTCCGGCGCCTTGCTGATCGACGTGAGAACCGGCGAATTGCGCTTCGTCGAGGCGAGGGCCGTGCTGCTGGCGACCGGCGGCGGGCCGACGATGTACCGTTATCACACGCCGTCCGGCGACAAGAGCATGGACGGGATCGCGATGGCATTGCGCGTCGGCTTGCCGTTGCGCGACATGGAGATGGTGCAATTCCACCCGACCGGGCTGCTTGCCGGCCCCGAGACGCGTATGACGGGCACGGTGCTGGAGGAGGGTCTGCGCGGGGCGGGCGGATATCTGCTCAATGGCTCGAAGCGACGCTTTATGGAAGCCTATGACCCGAAGCTCGAGCGCGCCACGCGCGATGTGGTCAGCCGATCGATCTATTCGGAGATGAAGGCCGGGCGCACCACGCCGAACGGCGGTGTCTACATCACCATGAGCCACCTTGGGCCCGAGAGGGTCGCCAAGGAGTTCAAGGGAATGGTGGAGCGCTGCCGCGACTGCGGTTTCGATCTCGCAGGCGGCCTCGTCGAGGTCGTGCCGACCGCGCATTACTTCATGGGCGGACTCGTGTGCAAACCCGACACGTCGACGGAGCTTCCGGGTCTCTTCGTCGCGGGCGAAGATGCCAGCGGAATGCATGGCGCGAACAGGCTCGGCGGCAACGGGGTCGCCAATTCGACGGTATTCGGCGGGATCGCCGGCGACGTGATGGTAATGTGGCTGGCGACGGAAGGCGGACACCGCCCGCCCGACGCGGACATCCTGGACGCGGAAGAGGCACGGGCGGCGCATCCTTTCACGCAGAAGCCCGGAAACGTGAACCGCCTGCGCGAAGAGCTGCTCGATCTCATGTGGGAGGACGTCGGCGTCGTCCGCGACGCGGGCGGGCTCGATCGAGCCCTCGCGAAGCTCGCGAGCATTGAGGCGGAACTCCTGGCCACCGGTGTTCCCGATGATAATCGAGCCTTCAATCTGACCTGGCACGACTGGCTCAATCTGCGCTCCCTCTGCGAGACGAGTCGGGTGATCGCGCTGGCGGCGAAGCGCCGGGAAAATTCGCGAGGGGCGCACTTCCGCTCCGATTTCCCTGAACCGGGCGACCTTCATGGCTCGCGTTTCACCGCGGCGCGACAGAAGGCCGGCACGCTGGAGATCACCGACGAACCGGTTCAGTTCACGCGCGTCAAGCCGGGCGAAACACTGCTCAAAGATCGAGTGGCGGCCGAGTGAAATGGAGGCTCTGATGATTCCCTTATCGTCGGTCGAACGCACCGCCGAGGACCTGATGGCAAAGGCCGCAATCGAGATACCGGATGATTATCTCGACGGCGTGCGCCGATGTGCCGATACCGAAAAGGGCGAGCTCTCGGCGTTCGTCCTCCGGGCGATGCTCGAAAACTACGAGGCCGCAAAAGAGGACCGGCGTCCCATGTGCGGCGATACCGGCGTGCCGCGCTGGTACGTCAAAATCGGTAACGAAGCGCGCGTCGAGGGCGGGCCGGTCGCGCTCGAGGCAGCACTCCGGCGGGCGACCGCGAATGCGACCTCCAGCGTCCCGCTGCGCCCCAATCGCGTTCATCCGCTGTGGCGCACCGACCACAACAACAATTGCGGCATCGGCGCCCCGGAGATCGAGTACGCCTTTCACCCCGACGCCGACTGGATCGAGCTCACCACGGTGCACAAGGGCGGCCTGTTCGGCACCGACTACCGCATGCTGTTCCCCGCCGACGGCATCGCGGGCATTAAGCGCTTCTTCCTGGACACGCTGATCGCTTTCGGCAAGCGCGGCCTTGCCTGTCAGCCGGCGATCGTCGGCATCGGTCTCGGCGGCTCCAAGGACATCTCCATGGTGCTCGGCAAACAGGCGGCCTGCCTGCGCATCGTCGGATCGCGCAATCCGGATGCGAAGATCGCCGCGCTCGAGGAGGAGCTCAAGGAGCTCGGCAACAATATCGGCATGGGCGCCATGGGTTTCATGGGAAGCTCGATGGTCGTCGACTGCCATATCGAGGTCGGATACTGCCACACCGGCGCCATGCCGATGAGCGTGCACATGTTCTGCCTGTCCTCGCGGCGGGCATGCGCGCGCATCGCCGCCGACGGGAAGGCCGTATTCCGCACCGACCCCATGTGGTTCACGGATTATATGCGCCGGGCGACCGTCGAATGGGAACGGCCCGCCGCCCAGGCAGCGGAGTGACGGATATGGCCAGCACCATGCTCAAGACGGTCCGTCTCGATCTTCCGGCCCGCACGGATGAACTCCGTCAGCTCGAGCTCGGCACGGTTCTCTACCTGACGGGCCGTGTCTTCACGGCGCGCGAAGGCGCTTACAAGCGGGCGATCGAGGACGGCGCGGGGATGCCCGCTCCCAAAGAAGTGCTCGGGAGCGTGAACTTTCATTGCTCCCCGGCGGCGAGGGTCAATGCCGACGGCAGCTATACCGTAGACAAGGTCTATGGCGGGCGTCCCCCCTTTCCCTATGCCGCAGAGACCGCAACGGACAACGCCTATACCGTCGGGGCCGTGAGCGCGACGGCCTCGTTCCGTTTCGCCACGTGGCTCGACGGCTGGTTCAAATTATCGGGTTGCAACATCATCATCGGCAAAGGCGGCATGAGCGCCGAGCATTATCGCCGGTTTTTCGTGCCGAACAAGGCCATCTATCTGACGACAGTCGGCTACGGAACGGGCGCTCTGCTCGGCCGCGGCATCAAGCGGGTGGTCGACGTGTATTGGCTCGAGGAACTCGGCCTCGCGCAAGCCGTATGGGTGCTCGAGGTGGAGAACTTCGGGCCATTCATCGTCGAAAGCGATCTCGAGGGCAACAGCCTGTTCGAGCGCGAAAACGCCAAGATCGCGCCTGCGATCGAGAAGCTCTACGCCGGCACGAAGCCGGCCACGCTGCGTCGCTACGGCGAGACGGACGACAAGGCCAAAGAGGTGATCTGACGCGACCCGCACGCGCAGCCAAGAAGCACGTCGGTCACGTCCCGAGCCTCGGCTCGCTTCGCCGCTCAGCGATAGATGAAGCCGTAGACCGGGTAGATCCGCGTGCCGTAGTCGTGCACCGGCCCGTACCAGACCCGCACCTCGCTCCAGTCGTTCGCGGGCGATTCGTCGACCACGGCGATATGCTTTTCCACGCGGCCCTTCTTCCCGCCGATGCGCGACCAGTTGGCGTGCTCGACCATGATGGTGCGGGAATTCACCACCTGTGTGACGATCGCCACGTGACCGGAGGGCATGCCGCGGCTCTTCTTGAAGACGAGTGCCGCTCCGGGCGCGGGCTCCTTGCCGCGATCGTACTGGCCATCGGCCGAGCGCCACCAAGTCCAGGCGGCGCCGTAGAGATCGAAGCCCGAGACGGAGCGCGCATAGGGTGCGCACTGAATGGCCGATGCTGGGTTTGAGATAACGAATGCCGAGAGGACGACGCCAATGAAAACACCGGCAAGGATTCGCCCCGTCATGCTGCCCCCTGTCGGTTTGTTTGTTACGTCGCTTCCGCTTTTTTGCGAGCATGCCGCACATCGCGGCGGAGATCAAGCATCGAGTCGCATCGGCGCGGCCGCGCGGGGGAGCTTCGGAGCTCGTGCCGTGCCAAGGTCAGGCGCGGGAAGTTTTATGCGAATTTTATTTGCGCCGAAATTAATCCTTGCGCGACGGCAAAATCGGCGTAGAAGGGAAGACGACGCATACGCACGTGCCGCTGGCCCTCTGTGGTTATGCAACGACGGTCGCGTCTCTTTTGGCAACCCCGGCGGGACGCCGGATCCGAGAGGGAGCAATCGATGTTCGTAGCCAATAAGGGTGGCCCGGCCACCCGCCGTCGGATTTCCAATTCCGCCGCAAGCTCATCCGGACGTATCGCTCAAGAGACGGGCGTGGCGCTCGAGCCGAGTGCGCGTGCGCGCGAGGCGCTCTTGCCGCCGCCGGAGCCTTCCCGCGCTCGTCCGCAGCAGCGTCGCCGGGCGAAGCCCCGTCTGCGCGTGGTGGCCCCGGAGGTCGCGCGCGGCGACATCACGCCCAAGATCGCCGAGTTCCTCTCGAGCGCGCAACCGGCAACGCCGTGCCTCGTCGTCGATCTCGATGTGGTCGAGCAGAGCTACCTGGCACTCGCCCGCTCGCTCGAGCCGGCGCAGATGTTCTATTCGGTCAAGGCCAATCCGGCGCCCGAGATCCTGCGCCTCTTGGCGCGGCTGGGCTCCGCCTTCGACGTGGCGAGCATGGGGGAAGTCGAGCTCTGCCTTGCCCAAGGCATCGAGCCATCCCGGCTCTCCTACGGCAACACGATCAAGAAGCAGGCGGACATCGCCGCGGCCTACGCGAAAGGCGTGCGCCTTTTTGCCTTCGATGCGGAGAGCGATGTTCGCAAGTTGGCCGTCGCCGCTCCCGCCAGCCGGGTCATCTGCCGCGTGCTGGTCGACAACGAAGGGGCCGAGTGGCCGCTTTCGCGCAAGTTCGGCTGCTCGCCCGCCATGGCGATCGAGCTGATGCTGGCCGCCAAGGAGCTCGGGCTCGATGCCTGCGGCTTCTCCTTCCACATCGGCTCCCAGCAGACCGACCTCTCCCAGTGGGACAAGGTGATCGAGCAGATCGCGCGCCTCACCCATGAGGCGAGGGCGCGCGGGATCGATCTGCGGCTGATCAATCTCGGCGGCGGCTTCCCGAGCCGCTATCATCAGGAGGTGCCCTCGGTCGAGGCCTATGGTGCTGCGGTCATCGCCGCCGTGCGCAAGTATTTCGGCGAACCGCTGCCCGAGCTCATCGTCGAGCCCGGCCGCGGCGTGGTGGGCGATGCCGGCGTCATCGAGAGCGAGGTGGTGCTGATCTCGACCAAGGACGTGGGCGAGCAGACGAGATGGGTCTACCTCGACGTCGGCAAGTTCTCGGGCCTCGCCGAGACCATGGACGAGGCGATCAAGTACCGGCTCACCACGCCCTACGACGGCGGGCCGACCGGGCCCGTGGTGCTCGCCGGCCCGACCTGCGACAGCGTCGACATTCTTTATGAGAAAGCGGGCTATCGCCTGCCTCTGGCCCTCAAGGAGGGCGACAAGGTGCGCCTGCTCTCCTGCGGCGCCTACACGACGACCTACTCGTCGATCGGCTTCAACGGCTTCGCTCCCCTTAAGGCCTATTATCTCTGAGGCGCCTCCGCGGCGAGCAGACGCCCGACCCGGCACCTGCCCGATCGCTCACACCCGCATACGCGCATGCCGCCCCGGGGGCGAGCGCGTTCTAAGCGCGCGAATGCCGCCCCGCATGGGGGGAGGCGTGGGCGTCATCCGCCTCGCCGATCGTGGTGCTCACGGCCCGGCGATCGTCGAGGGCCTGCAGGAGGTGCGAGGGATGGGCGATCGCATCGGTCCAGGCGTGGACGGCCGTGAGTTTCACGCCGGGACAGAGGGAGCCCCAGCCGTGATCGCGTAGCCGGCCCTCGATCTTGTCGAGGAGATGCGTCGAGAGGGCGCGGTCGCCGGCCTCGCCGAGGGTGTGCGGCCCGAGATAGAGAAGGCCGATGCGGCCATCCGGCAGCCGACCGACCACGCCGAAGGGCAGGAGCGCGGCGCTGACGCTCTCGTCCGCTGCGCCGTGCCCGGGCGCCGGCAGACGGACCGCGAAGAGCGTCACCGGAACATGGATGCTCCGCAGCAGCCGGAGGCTGTGGGCGATGGCTGCGGCAAACGCCTGGCGCGGAAGCAAATGACGGGCTTCGTCGGCAACGGCCTGGTCGTCCTCTCTTCTTGTGGCGCCCGTCCTGAACAATGGCGACATGCCGCTTCTTTGCTCCCTCGCGAAATGCGCGCGGCGCGCGGCCGGCCCGTGCTTCGGCGCCGCGCTTCGATGTGCCGCTCTTTTTATGTAATCGATGCGCACGGCGCGGTAAGGCGACATTATTGGGACATTAAATGGGTGGCTTTCTGCGGCCGAGGCGGCGAGCTCGACGCCATTTCCCCAACGACCGCTGGCATCACGACGGCGAGCGCCTGCCCCTGGCGGCGGGTTGCGCGTCGGGGGTTCCCTCGTTGGGCCTCTTGCGAAGAGCCAAATGCGGCCTATGATGTTGGACGGCTTGTGGTGGGCTGCGGCCCTGTTGCCCAGACATTATGGAGGACGAGATGATCAGGAAGATGATCGGCACAGCCCTCGTCAGCCTGCTGTTCGCGGGAGCGCTGGCGTTCGAGGCGTCTGCACAGACATCGAGCGCTCAGCCGGCCCAAACCGAGGCCCCGGCCAAGCCCAAGGCGACCGTCAAGTCGCACGCGGCGGCCAAGCCCAAGGCCGCACCCGAGGAAAGCGCCCCGGTCGCGGGCCTCGACTACCCGCCCTGCAGCAAGACCGTGAAGGACCAATGCATCCAGCTTTGGCAGAGGAACCTCTCGCAGGTCTACCCGCAGTGCGCCAAGGTCAAGGGAACCACTAACAGAGCGGCTTGCATCGAAAACGCCTACAAGCAGAAGAACGGCTGATCCCGCGCGGGTCGGCCAGGCGCCTCGGGCGGGCGTGCGGGCTCAGAGTTTGCCTTGTCGGCGCTGACGGCGTAGGCTTGAACGCAGCTCCGGCCAATCGACGCAACGACGAGGCGACCGCTGCGCGCGACAGCTTTAATGCTCATGGTCCTTGCCCTCGCCGCTTGTGCGCCCCCCGCTCCGGCAGAGGGGCCCAAGGCGGTTGCGCCGCCGCTCGCCCCGCCGCCGCGGCAAGCCGACACCTCGCCCGCGGCCCCCGCGGCCACGCAAGAGGCGGCCCTGCCCCCCATTCCAGTACCCCCGCCGCGCGATCGGCTGGACCAGTCGATGGCGCCCGAGCGTCTGGTTGGGAAAACCGAGGACGACATCCGACGCCTCATCGGCGAGCCCGTCAACGTGCGGGAGGAACCGCCGGCGGTCGTTTGGAGTTATAGCTCTGCGGGCTGCGGGCTCAGTGTCTCCTTCTACATGGATCTGGCGAGTCAAACCTTCCGCGTGCTGACGTACGAGCTGAAGCCCAAGCCGCCCGACGGGCTTGTCGGCGGCGCTTGCCTGGCCTCCTTGCGCCCCGCCTCCCATGACTGACACCGAGCAAGCGCCCGCCGCGCGCGCCCGCGTGGTCTTGGTGGACGACGACGACCTGTTCCGGGAATCGCTCGGCCAGAACCTCAGCGATGCCGGCTTCGACGTGCGCGACTTCGGCTCGGGCGAAAGCGCCCTCGAGCATCTCCTCGCGGACAAAAAAGGCGACGATATCGTGCTGCTCGACTGGAAGATGCCGGGGATGAACGGCATCGAGCTCTTGCGCCGCATCCGCCAGGCGGGTCTAGAGGCTCCGGTGATCTTCCTCACCGTGCTCAACGACCAGATCTACGAAGAGGCGGCGCTGCAGGGCGGTGCGGTCGATTTCGTCGAGAAATCGCGCAGCTTCTCCATCCTCTTGAAGCGAATGAACCTGATCCTCGCCGGGCGCAAGGGGGGCGACCCAGCACTTGGCGGCGAGGCGAGCGTGCCCGCGGGCCTCTTCCATCGAGGGGAGCTCGAGCTCAGGGGCGAGACGAGCCGGGTATTCTGGAAGGGCAAGGAGGTGCCGCTCTCGGTCACCGAATTCAAGATGGTGGCCCTCCTCGCCGCGCGCGCCGGCCAGGACGTGCGCTACCGCGATCTCTACGATCTCGTGCATGGATCGGGTTTCGTCGCGGGCTACGGCATCGAGGGCTACCGCTCGAACGTGCGCGCCTTCGTGAAGCGCATTCGCCAGAAGTTCCGCGAGGTGGATCCCGCCTTCGACGAGATCGAGAACTATTCCGGCTTCGGGTACCGCTGGAGCGAGGCGGCGAGCGAAGGTTCGTAGTGCTGTGGGTCGGCTCGAACAGGTTCGGCGCTCGTTCGCTGCCAAGATTTTTGCCCTTGTCGTAATCTTCTTCGCCGTGCCCCTCATCCTCTACGATCAGTTCAGGGCGGCCGACGCGGAGAAGAACCGTCTTCTGCTCGAAAGCGTCGAGGTGCAAGGACGGCTTGCCGCCGAGACGCTTCGCCCCCTCGTCGGGAGCGTCGACGGCCAAGCCATGCGCACGATCGCCCAAACCGTGCAGCACCTCGGCGATGCCGGCGCCAACATCAAGCTCCTCTTTCGCCCGCACAACGCCCCCTCGAACCAGTCCTTCTACTACGTGGCCTCCTCGCCCGCCGTCTCCGCCCAATACCTCGAGCAGGAGCGCCAGGATCTGCTCAACGCCGGCGTGCTCGACCGTCTCGGGGACTCCTGCGCGGAGGTGCGCGCGCTCGCCGTCCGCTACACCAACCCGGCGGGAGGGCAGGAGCTTCTCACCTCGATCACGCCGATCCAGGCGGACACGGGCTGCTGGGCGGTGATCACCTCCAATCGGACGGCCGAATTCCTCGTCTCCTCGCTGGGCCAATCCTATTGGCAGACGGACGCCGTGAAATTCGCCGGTGCTATCTATCTCGTGATGGCGGCCATCATCACCGTTCTCTTCGTGCAGGTAGGATTGAACCTCAAGCGCTTCGGCCGCCTCGCGCACAATTTGCGCACCCGCCGGGAGCAACGCGGCTCCTTTGCCTCCCTCAACCGCATTCCCGAGCTTTCGGGGGTCGCCGAGGAATTCGACCGCCTCGTCGCGGCCCTCAGGTCCTCGGCGCAGGCGCTGCGCTTCGCGGCCCAGGAGATGGCTCACGCCTTCAAGACTCCGCTCGGCATCATCGCGCAGAGCCTCGAGCCGCTGCGGCGGAGCGTTCGTGCCGACGACGTGCGCGCGCGGCGCGCGCTCGAGCTGATCGACCGCTCGCTCGGCCGCCTCGACGGACTCGTCGCCACCGCCCGCAAGCTGGACGAGACGATCGCGGATTCGATCAACCCGCCGCGCGAGCGCGTGCCGCTTTCCGATCTGGTCGAGGAGATCGTCGGCGAATACCGCGAGGCGCATGCAGAGTCGCGGGCGCGCTTCGTCGCCGATGTCGAGGCGAGGCTCGCCGTCTTCGGCGCGCCGGCGCTTCTCGAGGGCGTGATGCAGAACCTGCTCGACAACGCCTTGAGCTTCTCTCCGGCCGGGGGCGAGATCGTGGTGAGCCTGCGCGCGCGGGGCGATGTCGCGGAGCTCGCGGTCGCCGATCAAGGCCCCGGCGTGCCGACCGAGAACATCGAGCGCATCTTCGAGCGCTTCGTTTCGCTCAGGGCAAGCGAGAGCGCTCAGAAGCCGGCGCAAGGCGACAAAAAGGGTGCTACCGACCGCCCCGCCCATTTCGGCTTGGGGCTCTGGATCGTGCGCCGCAACGTCGAGGCGATGGGAGGCGTGGTGGCCGCCGAGAACCGCGCGCAGGGCGGCTTCCGCGTCGTCGTGGCGTTGCCGCTGGCGCGCTCGGGGCGCAATCGATAACGCGGCTCCAGGCGGGGGCACCCGCTGTGACCGCGATCACTGACCCTGGCTCCGGGCCCTTGTATGTCTTTGCGTAGGATTGCTCGTCGCCGGCCGTATCTGTTGCGGCTCCATGTGATGGAGCGATCTGGAACCGTCCATCCTCCTGTGGTCGCCTTGGGCCGGACATCGTCCGGCCCCTTTTTTGTGCGCAACACAGCTAGCGAAGGGCGTGCCGGATCGACCGGTGCCGGGACCCGGGCGGGCGCGGATCATCGGCGCTCGGCGCGCGCCGCTCTCACTTGCAGGCGGAGCTATCGGCGCCGACCCAGGCGCGACGATCGCCGTCCCTGAAACAGCCTCGCACCCAATTGCCCTGGTAGACGTTCCCGTCGGCCTCGCGGTAGGTGCCCTCTCCGTGCGCGCGGTCGTCCTTCCAGGCACCTTCGTAGCGACCGCCCTGTGCCCATAAATAGACGCCGTAGCCGTTGCGGCGCCCGCCCTTCCATTCGCCGTCGTAGCGATCGCCGTTGGCCCACAGGAAGAAGCCGCGTCCCTCGCGTCGGTCGTTCCTGATTTCGCCCCAGTAGCGGTCGCCGTTCGGCCAGGTGTAGACGCCTTGCCCGAAATAGTGGCCGCCTCTCATCTCGCCTTCGTAGCGGCCTTCCAGGCGGCCCGCCTCGTACCATTCGAGCACGCCCTTGCCGGCTGCGCGGCCGCGCGCGCAGGGGCCGCTCCACGTGACGCTCAGCGCGGGGCGCGCCTCCTCGCGCCAAATGCGGCAGCCGCTCGCATCGGCGATCCAGGCGCCGCCCGCCTTGTGCTGTGCGTGGGCAACGCTCAAAGCCGTTACGGCAATGACGAGGCCCAGTGCGATGCGCCGCATAAGCCGCCTCCGCGCCCCGCAATACTCCGCGCGCTGCACCCGCGTCAAAATACAGGTTGTCTTTTGCGGCGGCACGGTTAAATTTTGCTCCGTCGAGCCGCTGCGGCGAGAGGCTCTGCCGCGCGGAACCCGCTTGGGCGAGTGCTGTGGTTCCGCGGGCGAGAGGAGCATGCGGAATGCGCATCGGCGCACTCACCGGCTTTTTCATGGGCTCGGTCGCGCTCACCGCCTGCACGGACATGGCTGAGCGCGTCTCCGGCGTGACCAGCGCCGTGCTCAACCCGAGGGAGACGCTGTCGCTCGAGACCGATCCGCCGGGAGCCGAATGCCGCCTGATGCGGGGTAGCGAGGACCTTGGCAAGCTAAGCACTCCGGGCCAGATCGAGGTGACGCCGAGCCAGGACGACATCCTCGTCGTCTGCGAGAAGCCGAACTATCGGACCGCCGCCGCCGTCCTTCACGCGGACGCGGCCCGGCCGGCCGGAGCCGCGGGCTCCGTCGCGGGCTGGCCCTCCGACATGAGGCAGCAGCCGCACTACCGTTACCAGCCGCTGGTGCGGCTGCAATTGACTGCCGGCCCCTGACCCGGGGACGGGTGCGCCCATCGCCGCGAATCGGAAGGGCGGCGTGGGCCCAGGCTTCCAGCCGCAAGAGGTGTTGCAACAAGGTCACAAAGCCCTGTTGCCGCGCTGCGTGCGCCCTCTATAGGCTTTGATATTTGGGGAAAAATCGGCATAGTGCCGGTCCGGGGCGTGGCGCGGGCCGTTAAGGTCCGCGGAGGGGAAGCGCGGGCAACAGGGGAAAACAGTGGCGGACAGGGGCATGCCACGAGGGACGGCGCGGGGGCTGCTTCCTGGCTTGGGCCGGGAGCCGAGCGCTCGTCGACCTTTGCCCCCTTGCCGTCGTCGCACCCTCGCCGGTGTCGTCCTTCTCGTCGGCCTTGCGTTGGCGGTTGCCTCTCCCCTTGGCCCAGGTGCGGCGCTGGCCCAGGCGAACCCCCCCGCGGGTGCTTCGAAAGGCGATCTGCAGAAGCAGTATGACGCCCTCTTTCAGCAGTTGCTGAAGGACCCCACCAACATCGACCTGACCTTCCGCTTCGCCCATGTCGCCACCAGGCTCGGCAACTACGAGTCCGCGGTCTCCGCACTCGAGCGCCTGCTGCTCTACGATCCCAACTTCCCGGACGTAAAGCTCGAGCTCGCCGAGATTTATTACCACATGGGCTCGTACGAGATGGCCAAGGCCTACCTCGACCAGGCGAAGAAGCAGGAGCCCAACCCCTCGCCGGAGGTGGCCCAGCGCGAGAAGACGCTTGCCGACGGGATCGCGAGCGGAGGGGCCCCTTCGAAATGGACGGCGAGCGCGCTTGTCGGGCTGCGCTATCAGACCAATGCCAATGCCGCGCCGGCAGGGGCCCAAATCATCGTCGGCGGCGTGCCGTCCACCCTCAGCAGCGTCTTCAAGCGCGTGCCGGACTGGAACTTCTTCTTCGACGGCAACGCGCAGAACAACTACGATCTCGGGCCGAAGACCAAGGCCAAGATCGAAACCAACGCGCTTGTCTATTACTCCAAGCAGTTCGACCAGGGCACCTTGGACTCGGCGGCGGTCGAGGTCAATTCCGGCCCGCGCTTCGATGTCGGCGACGAGGACACGACGTTCTTCAACATGCGTCCCTATCTGCTCGGCAACGAGGTGCTGCTCGGCAACGCGCATTATTTCTGGACGGTCGGCGGCGGGCTCGAGCTCAATCGACCCATCACCGATCAGCTCAGGGCGACCGGGGACTACGAGTTCCGCTCCCAGCACTTCTCACATAACGATACGGTCCCGAGCGCCCCGGGCTTGAGCGGCCCGGTCCACACTTTCTCGCTCGACCTCGCCTACCAGCTCATCGAGAACGGCAGCCTCGGCTTCGAGACGAGCTATTCGCTCGACGACGCGAATCTCAGCTTCAATGCCAACCGCGCGCTCGAGTTCCGCCTCAGCTACGCGCAGACCATCCCGTTGAGCTTCAAGACGTTCCCGCAGGGACCGTTGGTGATCACGCCCGAGCTCTATCGCATCTACACCGATTACGATGCGGCGAACCCCACTGTCCTTCCGCTCGTAACCCAGGTTACCCGGGAATGGCGCTACGGCGTCACGGGGCAGCTCGGCCTCTTCGACAACGTCGCCGCCAGCCTGCATCTCGTGCATGAATACGTCGGCGCCAACATTGTCTCCGCCAAATACACCAACACCGAGGTGATCATGGGCCTGCTCCTCACCTATTGAGGATCAGGGCCGGGAGGACGGTGCGGCGAGGGCGCGGGCCGCCGCGCTCGGCCGGAAAGCGCATGATTCGGCGGCTCTCGACCCCCGTCAGGCATTGCCCTCATCGCCCGACGCGGTCGCCGCGCCGCACTTAGCCCTGCGTGGCGCTGGCGCCCTCAGGTTACTTCCTGCCAGCTACTTCCTGCCAGAGGAGCACGCGCGTTCGCGTGCCGTAAGCGAGAGTGCCGACGCTGCGATGGAATGAGCGGGGCAGCCGTCTGTGATCGAGATGCCACGCGGGCGAGGCGCCCGCGAACTCTATACAATTTGCCTTGCACCTCTCCTAAATTGCGAATAAATTTGAGCAAAATTGCGACGACCGTCGGCGAAGCCTGCGCCAGCGTAAAGTGGTGCGGGCTGGCCGGGTCTAGAAATTCTCTGGGCCGCCCAAGTGGTTAGGGTGGTGGATCTAGAGCTAGTCTAGGCCGCCCAGAAGGTCAAGGGATGGTGCCGAGAGTATGGCATTACCCTTGCTGGGGAAAGCCGGCGGGAGACGACAAAAAGGCGCACGGCGTGGGCTCCCGAAGAGTGGGCGTTTCGGGGCGGGCACAAAGCCTCCCCGGCAAGCCCGAGCGTAGGCGCTTGGGCGAAGCGCCAGCATGGCCGGAGGAGCGGGATATCGCGTAGGCGGATCCCGGATAAGCGCTCGCTTACGGGGGGCTGATTTGAGTGGGATAAGTTTTCGAGCCTCGTTTCGGGACCGGCTCTTAAACGGGACCGCGCTTCCGATCTTGTGCGCGGCATTCGGCTTGACCGGCGTGGCGACGCTGGCCTCGGCGGATCCGGCCCCCATCGGCATCACCTCAGCGGTCAATCCCGACACGACCGGCCAGCCGCCCAACCAGCCGGAGCGCACGCTCCTCGTCGGCCACGACATCCTGCGCGACGAGCGCATCTCGACCAAGGGCACCGGCCAGGCCCAGATCCTCTTCGCCGACCAGTCGTCGCTCACCGTGGCGCCCAACTCGGAGCTGGTGATCGACGAGTTCATCTACGACCCCAAGCAGCACACCGGCAACATGGTGGCGAGCGTCACCAGCGGCCTGTTGCGCTACGTGGGCGGCAAGGTGAGCCATGAGAAGGACGTCACCTTCAACACGCCTTCGGCCGCGATCACCGTGCGCGGCGGCGAGCTCATCATCGATGCCAACAAGACCGGCGTCACCGCGGCCTTCGTGTATGGCGACCAGATGTGCGTCAGCACCGATGGAAACCACAAGAGCTGCACGACGAGCTACAACACCTGTCTCAAAGTCACCAACGGCCAGATAAACCTCCCCGCCAACTGCCCCGAAGCGGAGCTGGACAAATGGCTGAGCGATCTCCAGGGCAGCAATTTGGAGGCGCTCGCCTTAGCCCTTCAGTCCATCAACCCCCAGGCCGGCGGCAACCAGGATCAGGGCGGGCAGGGCAACCAGGGCACGGGCGGCGGTTTCACCGATCCCAATAACGAGGGCAACAGCGCCTTTGTCAACGGCAGCCGCGGGAGCAGCAGCAGCGGCACCGCCACCGCGACGCACACCGTTATCGCCACCGCCACTGCGACGCAGAGCAGTACGAGCTTTAGCACCTCTACGCAGAGCGTCACCGCCACCGCCAGCGCGACGCAGAGCAGCGGCAGCTATAGCACTTCGACGTACAGCGTCACCGCTAGCGCCACCGCGACGCGGAGCAGCAGCAGCTATAGTACCTCGACCTACAGCGTCATCGCCACCGCCACCGCCACCAGCCACGGGGTCAGCGGCGGCGAGGGTCGCGGTACCATCACGACCATCGTCACCGCCAGCGCGACGCAGAGCAGCAGCAGCTATAGCACCTCGACGTACAGCGTCATCGCGACCGCCACTGCGACGCGGAGCAGCAGCAGCTATAGCACCTCGACGCACAGCGTCATCGCCACCGCCACTGCCACCGCGGTCAGCGGCGGCGAGGGCGGCCGCACCGTCACCGTCACCGCCGTCGTCACCGCCAGCGCGACGCAGAGCAGCAGCAGCTATAGCACCTCGACGTACAGCGTCACCGCCAGCGCCAGCGCGACGCAGAGCAGCAGCAGCTATAGCACCTCGACCTACAGCGTCGCCGCCACCGTCACCGCCACCATCAGCGCGACCGCGACGCAGAGCAGCAGCAGCTACAGCACCTCGACGTACAGCGTCACCGCCAGCGCCACCGCCACGCAGAGCAGCAGCAGCTATAGCACCTCGACGTACAGCGTGGCCGCCACGGCCACCGTCATCGTCACCGCCACCGCGACGCAGAGCAGCAGCAGCTATAGCACCTCGACGTACAGCGTCACCGCTAGCGCCACCGCGTCGGGCCACGGCCAAGACACCCATACGCACACCGTTACGGTCAGCGCCACCGCGACGCAGAGCAGCAGCAGCTATAGCACCTCGACGCACAGCGTCATCGCGACCACCACCGCGACGCAGAGCAACAGCAGCTATAGCACCTCGACCTACAGCGTCACCGCCAGCGCCACCGCCATCGCCACCGCCACTGCGTCGGGCAATGGCAATGACACCCATACGCACACCGTTGTCGCCACCGCCACCGCGACGCAGAGCAGCAGCAGCTATAGCACCTCGACGTACAGCGTCGCCGCGACCGCCACCGCGACGCAGAGCAGCAGCAGCTATAGCACCTCGACCCACAGCGTCACCGCCAGCGCCACCGCCGTCGCCACCGCCACTGCATCGGGCAATGGCCATGACACCCATACGCACACCGTTATCGCCACCGCCAGCGCGACGCAGAGCAGCAGCAGCTATAGCACCTCGACCTACAGCGTCACCGCCACCGCTGCCGCGACGCAGAGCAGCAGCAGCTCTAGCACCTCGACCCACAGCGTCGCCGCCACCGCCAGCGCGACGCAGAGCAGCAGGAGCTATAGCACCTCAACCTACAGCGTCACCGTCAGCGCCAGCGCGACGCAGAGCAGCAGCAGCTATAGCACCTCGACCCACAGCGTTGCCGCCACCGCCACCGCGACGCAGAGCAGCAGTAGCTATAGCACCTCGACGCACAGCGTCACCGTTATCGCCACCGCGACTCAGAGCAGCATCAGCGTAATCACCTCGACGGACAGCGTCATCGTCACCGCCACCGCGACGCAGAGCAGCACGAGCTTTAGCACCTCGACGCACATCGTCACCGCCACCGCCACCGCAGATCCGAGCAGCACGACCTATAGCACCTCGACCCACACTGTCACCGCGACCGCCACCGCGACGCAGAGCAGCAGCAGCTATAGCACCTCCACGCGCAGCGCCACCGGCAGCTCGACGCACAGCAGCACGAGCTGGAGCACCTCGACGCACAGGGTCACCGCCACGGCCACCGCGGATCCGAGCAGCACGAGCTACACCACCTCGACGCACAGTGTCACCGCGACCGCCGCCGCGACGCAGAGCGGCACGAGTTGGAGCACCTCGACGCACAGCGCCAGCGGCAGCTCGACGCACAGCAGGACGAGCTGGAGCACCTCGACGCACAGCGTCACCGCCACCGCGACGAAGAGCAGCTATAGCGCCTCGACGCACATCGTGACCGCCACCGCCACCGCGGATCCGAGCAGCACGACCTACAGCACCTCAACGCACAGCGTCACCGCGACCGCCGCCGCGACGCAGAGCGGCACGAGCTGGAGCACCTCGACGCACAGCGTCACCGCCAGCTCGACGCAGAGCGGCACGAGCTGGAGCACCTCGACGCACAGCGTCACCGGCAGCTCGACGCAGAGCGGCACGAGCTGGAGC